>NC_002678.2:1373750-2060625 GCF_000009625.1 Mesorhizobium japonicum MAFF 303099 | reverse complement strand
TCGCGCTCGGCTTCACCTCCTATAGCTGCGTGTTCTTCTTCTCGATGTTCCTGCAGCAGGTGCAGGGCTGGTCGCCGACGCAGACCGGCCTGCGCATGGCGCCGGCCTTCCTTGTCCAGATTGTCGTGTCGCCCTGGATCGGCCGACTGAGCGCCCGCTATGGGCATTCGCTTTTGATGACGGCGGGCTATGTGCTGATCGGGCTTTCGATGCTCGGCATGTGCTGGGCCGGGCCGTCGACGCCATACGCGCTGCTCTGCGTCCTGTTCACCATCAACGGTCTCGGCAATTCGCTGGCGATCCCGACCGGCAGTGCCGCTGCCATGTCCTACGCGCCACGCGAGCGCTCCGGTATGGTGTCGGCCGTCATCAACGCCACCCGCCAGAGCGGGCTGGCCATCGGCATCGCGCTGCTTGGCGCGCTGATGAGCATGCGGGCGACGAGCCTCTTGACCGGATATCTCCGCGATGCCGGTGTCGCCAATGCCGAAGCGGTGGCTCGTGCCGCCATATCACGGCATGATTTCGCAACCGACGCGGCAATCGGCGAGGATGGCGTGCATCGGCTGTTCGCCACCGCCTATGCCGGCGGCTTCCACGCCGCCATGCTGACGGCGGCGATTGCCGCGTTCCTCACCGCCACTCTGCTGATCATGGTCCTGGCGCCTGCCGAGGCGCGTTCGGCCAGGCAAGCAAGGCAGCAGGCGTAAGGTGCCCCGCCTCCAACAAAAAACCCGGCGATGACTGCGCCGGGTTTCTGTTGTCGTCAGATCGATCCGGTCAGGTCAGCGATGCCGTGAAGCGCTGGATGCGCGTGCAGGCTTCCTCCAGCAGTGCATCCGACGTGGCATAGGAGATGCGGAAGTTGGGGCCGAGGCCGAAGGCAGAGCCGAACACCACCGCCACACCTTCCGCCTCGAGCAGTTCCGAACAGAAGGCCTCGTCGGTGTCGATCACCTTGCCGGCCTTGGTCTTCTTGCCGATCAGCTGGGCGCAGGACGGATAGACATAGAAGGCGCCTTCCGGCGACGGGCACGTGATGCCGCGCGCCTGGTTGAGCATCGAGACGACGAGGTCGCGCCGGCCCTGGAAGATCGCCTTGTTCCTGGCGATGAAATCCTGCGGGCCGTTGAGCGCCTCGACGGAAGCCCATTGCGCGATGGTGCAGGCGCCCGAGGTCTGCTGGCCCTGGATCATGTCCATCGCCTTGATCAGCTGGACGGGACCCGCGGCATAGCCGATGCGCCAGCCGGTCATGGCATAGGCTTTCGACACGCCGTTCATGGTCAGCGTGCGCTCATAGAGCTTCGGCTCGACCTCGGCGATGGTCTTGAAGGCGAAGTCGCCATAGGTCAGGTGCTCGTACATGTCGTCGGTCAGCGTCCAGACATGCGGATGCTTCAACAGCACGTCGGCCAGCGCGCGCAGTTCGGCTTGCGTGTAGGCCGCGCCCGACGGGTTGGACGGCGAGTTCATCAGCAGCCATTTGGTCTTCGGCGTGATCGCCTTTTCCAGCACTTCGGCCGTCAGCTTGAAGCCATTCTCGATCGAGGTGTCGGCGAACACCGACGTGCCGCCGCAGATCGCCACCATTTCGGGGTAGCTGACCCAGTAGGGGCGGGGGATGATGACCTCGTCGCCGGGGTTCAGCGTCGCCATGAAGGCATTGAACAGGATCTGCTTGCCGCCGGTGCCGACAATGGTCTGCTCGGGCTTGTAGTCGAGATTGTTCTCACGCTTGAATTTTTTTGCGATCGCCTCGCGCAGCGGCACGATGCCCGAAACCGGCGGGTACTTGGTTTCGCCACGGCGGATGGCTTCGATCGCCGCATTCTTGATGTTGTCGGGCGTGTCGAAATCCGGTTCGCCGGCGCCGAGGCCGATAATGTCACGGCCGGCATTTTTCAGCTCGCGCGCTTTCTGCGTCACCGCGATGGTGGCGGAAGGCTTTACGCGGGAAAGGGTGTCGGCAAGAAAGGCCATGACCAAATATCTCTCCTTGAGAAGATCGGCGCGGCCAGGAGCGGCCGCGGCGCTTCTCATGTCGCATGATTTCGCTCAGTGCAAGCATTGTCGGCTGATCCAGGCGTCAACGAGCCGTGATTGCAGCCTGTGAGCGGCAACAAAAAATTCATTAACGAGCGGTAAGGGCTTGAGTGGCAGGATCGCAATCCATTCCGCCATTTCGCGGAGCGAGGGACCCTTGTCACGCAGCATCGGGCTTGCCCATATCATCCGTCATGATGACGGCACCTCGTCAGGTGTCTGGGGCATCTACACGCTGCAGAGCGCCTTCCAGCCGATTTTCGCCTTCAAGGAAGGCAAACTGTCGGTGGCCGCCTTCGAAGGGCTGATCCGGCCATTTCGCGACGGCGAGCCGCAATCGCCGATGGCCTTCTTCTCGACCTGTCCGGCCGCCGACCGCCTGCATGTCGAGGCGCTGACCAGGACATTGCATCTGCTCAATGCCGGCGCCTGCCTGCCGCAGGAGGCGTCGATCTTCGTCAATTTCGACCCGTCGGTGTTCACCGAGCGGTCGATCGCCGACAATGCCTTGCGCGAAATGCGGCTGGTGCTGCACGAGGCCGGCATCGATCCGGGCCGTGTCGTGTGCGAGGTGACCGAGCAGAGATCGGCATCACAGGAGACCTTGCACAGTTTCGTCGCCGCGCTCAGGGGCAACGGCTTTCGCATCGCCGTCGATGACTATGGCGCCGACGATTCCGACATCAACCGCATCAAGGAATTGCGGCCCGACATCGTCAAGTTCGACGCCGCCTGGATCACGCAGCTGATGGAATCCGGCGCCGGCTTCGCGCTGCTGACGACGATGGTGAAGAGCTTCGAGGAACAAGGCATCCGCACAGTGTTCGAGGGCATCGAGGAAGGGTGGCAACTGGAGCTCGCCGAAAAGTCCGGCGCTTCGATGGTCCAGGGTTTCGTGCTGGCGCGGCCGGAGCTGGCGCCGACGAGTTTCCGTGTTTTCGGGAAAACTCCGGACCCGGTTGCCGCCGCAAGCGATGGGTCCACTGCCCCCGCCGCCGCTCCGCGTACGGCGCGGCCGGCAAAAGCCTTCGGGCGCAGGGTCGCGCCATGAGGCTCGAGCGGCGGCGCACTGTCGGCGACGCGATCTTCGCCGACGAGATCGGCATCGAATACGGTGTCTTTGGCGAGTTCCGGCTGCGCAGCGCCTACCAGCCGATCTTCGCGCCGCTTGGGCGTTCGCTGCACGCGGTGGCGGTCGAGGGCCTGATCGAGCCGCACCGCGCCGGCAGGGCAGGGTCGGCGCGGGCATTCTTCGAAAGCGTTGCCGCGGCGGACCGGCTGTTTGTCGAGACCATGTGCCGGGTGCTGCATCTCAGGAATTTCCACAATATCGGCGTCGACGGGCTCGATCTGTTCTTCAACTACAACCCGATGGTCAACGACCATCCGGGGCGGGCGCTTGCCGAAATCCGGCTGATGAGCCGGCATCTCGGCGAGCTTGGCCTCGCTCCGGGCATGCTGGTCTGCGAAATCACCGAACAGGCGGCGGACGACGCGCTTCTGGCGCGGCTGGTGCGCGAAATGCGGCGCGACGGCATCCGCATCGCCATCGACGATTTCGGCACCGGCCATTCGACCGAGGAGCGGGTGAGCCTGGTTCAGCCCGACATCGTCAAGATCGATGGCGGCTGGTTCGCGGAGTTCTGCCGCCACGCCCCCGCCGAACGCTTCTTCCGCCCGCTGGTCTCCAGCCTGCACGACCGCGGCGCCAGGGTGCTGGTCGAAGGCATCGAGCAGCCCGTCCATCTGCGCGTCGCGCTCGACGGCGGCGTCGACCTGCTGCAGGGCTATCTTCTCGCCCGCCCGGCGCTGGCCGGCACCATCTTCGACGAAGAGCCGCTGTCAGTCGATGCGCTGCTGGGCAGGGAAAACAATGTCGTGCCGCTGTTCGGCTAGGGCATGCCGATATTCAGGTGATGCCGGCCTGACCTGAATCTCGACATGCCGTTGAGCGAGCGCTTTCACTTATCAGCGCCGCTGATGGTCTCGCCAAAACAAATCATTGGTTGAAGGCAGGTCCGCTGCGATAATCGCCTCAAGGAAGCACCGGGGGACCGTCCATGATACTCTACAGCATGATCGACAGCGGCAATTGCTACAAGCCGCGCCTGCTGATGGCCAAGCTTGGCCTGGCCTTCACCACGATCGAGGTGAGTTCGCATACAGGCGAGACGCGCAAGGCCGACTTCGTCGCCAAGAACCCGAACGCCATGGTGCCGCTGCTCGAACTCGACGACGGCCGCCGGCTGGCCGAATCCAACGCCATCCTGCTCTATCTCGCCGAAGGCACACGCTTCCTGCCGGCGGACAAATATGAGCGCGGGCTTGCCTATCAATGGCTGTTCTTCGAGCAGTACAGCCACGAGCCTTATATCGCCGTGCGCAAGGCGCTGCTGACCTTCCCCGAACGCGCCAGGGATGCGACGCCCGAACGGCTGGCGATGACGCTGGAGCGCGGCCACAAGGCGCTCGGCGTGATGAACAGATATCTGGAGAACAACGCCTTCTTCGCCGGGAACGCCTTCAGCGTCGCCGACATCGCGCTCTATGCCTACACGCATACGGCCGAGCAAGGCGGCTTCCAGCTCGACGCCTATCCGGCCGTCGTGGCCTGGCTTGGCCGCGTCGAGGCGGATCCGGGGCATGTGCCGATCGAGTGGGTGGGTTGAGACCTTCTCAATAATTCTACTCCGGCGGCCACCTAGGCCGTGTACCCATAAACCCGGCGGCGTGATGCGACCAAAGCAAATGTCTGCTCTGCCCCTATAGCGACGACTTCGGGCGGTCGCGCAGTATGTCGCGATGGGCCAGAGCCGCGGACATTCGCTCCAAGGCCGCCGAGCAGACGTTGGGACAATCCGGCCATGGTATGCGTCTGGCCACGCATGGCAGGACCGGCCAAGCGTGGACATGTCCGTGCGATCAGACAGTCGGGACCGTGCCGCCGTCGACGACGAGTTCCGAACCATGGATCGAAGAGGCGCGATCCGAGGCCAGGAAGGCGATGGCTTCGGCGACCTCGAATGGTTCGGCTCCGCGTCCGATGGCAATGCCGCCAAGGCCGTCCAGGACGAGCTGGCGCGCGTCCTCTAGCGTGCCGCCGTTGGCGGCTTGGATACGTTCCAAAAACACCTCGGTCCCCTCGGTCATGATCCAACCGGGGGACACGGCGTTGACCCGCACGCCCTTCGGCCCCAGTTCCTTGGAAATCGACTTGCTGTAGGTCCGGAGTGCGGCCTTGGCGGCGGCGTACGCAGTGGTTGCCTCGGGAAGCGGCAGGACGGACTGGATGGAGGTGACATGCACCACCGCGCCGGCGCCCCGCGCGATCATCTGCGGGATCAGGAGACGATCAAGACGAACCGTGGCCAGCAGGTTTAAGTTCAGTTCGGATAGCCAGTAGTCGTCGGTCAAGGCGACGAAGCCGCCGCCTGGCGTGGTCGAGCCGCCGAGCACATGGGCGAGAATGTCGACGCCCCCCAGACGATCGAGCGCCGCCTTGGCCAGGGCTTCGCCGCCCTCGGCCGTCGTCAGGTCCGCCTGGACGAACTCGACACCATCAACGGGATCTAGGGCTCCGCGGGCGGAGGTGATCACTCGGGCGCCGCCGGCAAGGAAGCGGTCAACGGTGGCGCGGCCCAGACCCTTGGTGCCGCCGCTGATGAGCACACGCTTTCCCGCGAACTCGATCGGATCAGCTTTGATGGTCATGCCGTGATCTCCAGAGCTTTGATGGCGTCATTTTCGAGCGTGAAGCGGTAGGTGAAGCGGATCGGGCTACCCTTGAAGTCGCCATGGGCCGGCCCTTCGACGACGACCTGATCGTCCTCGTGGCGAACGGCATCCGGCGCGAAGATCGCCTTGACCGGGATCACCGCTTCTTCGAACAAGGCCCGCATTCCGGCGTAGCCCTCGTGACGGCCTCCATCAGCAAAAAGGACCGCGTCGCGCGTGAAGGGGCTCAACATTCCGTCTACATCGAGACGGGCGTTCGCGGCCACATATGCGGCAATCGGGGATGGAAGTTCGAGCGTCATTGTTTTTGTCCTTTTCAGTGGCGGCGCAGCTGGAGCGGCTGAAGCGCGGTTTCCAGGCAAGATAGCGATGGACATCTGGCGCGATAATCAGGACAATTCGGGATGCTTCATCACGAAAGCAGGGATTATGGTGCAGAGCAGCCTGACGGAATTGGACGCCGTTCTAATGGTCGCCCGGCGGGGAAAGTTCCGCACGGCTGCCCTTGAGCTCGGGGTTTCAACCACCGCGCTCAGCAATGCGGTCGGAAAGCTGGAGCGCACGCTGGGCGTACGGCTATTCAACCGGACGACGCGAAGCGTCTCCCTAACGGAGGCAGGCCAGCAATTCGTCGCGCAAGTCGCTCCCGCCGTGCGTGACATTCATGAGGCGATGGAGGTTGCGCGGTCTCGACAGGCCACGCCTTCGGGCACACTGCGCATCAACGCCTTTCCGACTGCCGCGCGGGAGATTTTCTCTTGGCTCGTCCTACCGTTTCTCCAAGTGCACCCTCAGGTCCATATCGACATCGTTACGGAGGGTCGCCTGGTGGACATTGTGGCCGGCGGATTCGACCTGGGCGTCCGTAGCTCAGATCTTGTCCCAGTCGACATGATCGCACTCCCATTGGGGGTCGCGCGGCGCAATGTTGTGGTGGGCACACCAAGCTATTTGAAAGCGCACGGGACGCCCGTGATCCCGCAGGATCTCGCCGAGCATTCCTGTCTCCGCGTCCGGCTTCCCAATGGCGCAATCTACCGCTGGCCGTTCGAGAAGGACGGACAATCGGTCCATATCGACGTTGAGGGCGCCGTCACCCTCGACGAAGCGAGCCTCGCACGCACCGCGGCCCTCGCTTCCGTCGGTCTCACCCTAGCGATGGAGTCCGACGTACGAGACGACATCGAGGCAGGCCGCCTTGTGCGCGTGCTTGAGGATTGGACGCCAACGCTCTCGCCCTTGAGCCTCTACTATCCGAGCCGACGCAACCCGACCGCCGCGTTCAAGGCGTTCGTCGACTTCGCGCGGCGGCAAAGTGGACCAGCATTACCCTGACGCCGTCCATAGCTTCGGAAGCGCCAGTAACGGACATTCGACCGCTGTAAATTCAACGTCCGTTATGGGTCATTTTCGGCGCACTTGGCAGAGATTGGGGACTGGTTGATGTCCGCTCCTGTCCGTAAGCGCCGTGCCAAGAGCGGGCCAGGAGCGTTGCGTTTGGCCGGACTGCCGTGATTCAAACTTCCGAACTGGAGGCTCGAATCATGCGCTACGAACTCACCGACCATGAATGGACCGCCATCAAGCCGATGCTGCCGAACAAGCCGCGTGGCGTTCCTCGGGTGAACGACAGACGGGTCCTGAATGGCATCTTCTGGGTCCTCCGATCAGGAGCACCCTGGCGTGATCTGCCAACGGCGTTTGGCCCATACACCACTTGCTACAACCGCTTCGTTAGGTGGCGGCGGGCCGGTGTTTGGGGCCGCATGATAGAAGCGCTTGCCACTGCCCATGATGGCTCGAATTTCGGCCAACGCCTTTTTGGCAAACCCGTCCAGTCGACCTGCCTTTGCATCGGCCTCGATCTGCTTGTCCCATACATCTGCCTGGAACGCCTCGAACCATTTGGCAAAGGCATTCAGCTCTTTGGGGCTCAAGGCTGCTATGGATCTTTCGATCTGTTCGAGCTTAGTCATGAATTGGATAGTAACATCATCGAGGTTGCAAAGTTAAATAGCTAACCCCAGACAAACAAAAAGGCGGGACAAATCCCGCCTTCCCATGCTTGGTAGCCTGATCGGGAGCGTCCGGTCCGGGCTGGCAGCTATCTGCTGTTCCAGCGTGTCGGGTCTTTCCGCTCCGGGCGCGCTTCTCGCGCGACCGTCAGTACATCCGTGACTTGCCGCACGCCCCGGGCTCTCGCCCGGCGCGCGCCATTCGCAAAATCAGGCTGCCTTGCTCAGAGACCCAGCGGACGACTTGCCAGTGCGGCGGTCCTGCTCGATCTCGAAGTTGATCTTCTGGCCTTCGACCAGGGTCGACAGTCCAGCGCGCTCGACAGCGGAGATGTGGACGAAAACGTCCGCGCCGCCCGCGTCAGGCTGGATGAAGCCGAAGCCCTTGGTGGCGTTGAACCACTTGACCGTTCCAGTTGCCATAAAAATAGTCCTTGCATTTGCTTTGGTTTGACCGGACCGAAGTCCAGCCGGTGTGCATCGAGATTTTGGAGATAGACGTCAGCAAACGCGAAGATCGCGAGGCCCGGATCGATCGGCCGAAATATCAATGGGGCTGATATAGGCTGCTTTCGTTCCAAAAACAAGACTGCGTGAGAAAGCCGTGATCGAGAACTGCCCAACGGCCGCCCCAATCTGGTGGAACCGTTACGGCAGATCGCGCCGTCCCTGGGCGGCGGATCAGGGGAGGAGACCATGAAAACCATAGTGCTTGCCGCTTGTCTGACGCTGGTGGCCGCCAAGGCGCAAGCGATCTCGCGTTATGACCCGACGCATATGAGCTGCGCCAAGGTGCAGTCGACGATCGCCAGGCAAGGCGCGGTCATCCTGCGCTACCAGTCGAAGCGGGTGCCGGGACTGCCACTCTACGACCGCTATGTGCAGAGCCAGCAATTCTGCACCATGGGCGAGATGAGGACGCGCGCCTATGTGCCGAGCGCCGACACCAAGTCCTGTCCGGTCTACAACTGCAAGCGGCCGGACAATGACCGGCATTTCCGCCGGCGGTTCTTCCACAACAACTAGGGGCAGCGCGTCCGCACCACGGTTCAGAAGCCGAAGGACACCTGCGCCGGCGGCGGCGGGCCGACGCGCACGCCTTCCATGGCCAGCATCTTTTCCTTGGTGACGGAGCCGCCGGGCGCCGAGAAGCCGCCGATCTTGCCGCCGGCCGCCAGGATGCGGTGGCAGGGGATGACCAGCGGCACGGGGTTGGCGCCAAGGGCCGCTCCCGTCTCGCGCGGCAGGCCGGCATGGCCGGCGCGCTTGGCGAGTTCGCCATAGGTGGTTGTCTCGCCATAGCTGAGTTTGCGTGCCGCGTCATAGATGGCCAGGCGGAAATCGTCGACGCCGTCGAGATCGACCGGCACATTGGAGAAATCGACGTCCTCGCCCGCGGCGTAAGCCTTGATCGAGGCAATCAGCTCGACCACCCATGGCGGCTGCGCGGTGGAGGCGGAAACGCCGGCATGGCGCATCAGCCGCCGCTCCACTGATTCACGGCTGCGTTCGGGCAGGCAGAGCCGGATCAGGCCCTTTTCGCTCCAGGCGATGCCCATGAAACCGATCACTGTTTCTAACACTGCGTGGCCGGCTGTGATCGACGGTGTCGTTTCCATGATGCGCTCCTTTCCGCAAAGCGGCGAAATCCGGGATTCCTGCCAGTACATATCAGGAACAATATGGCATCACCGCCCGCGTCTCGCCACCCGAAAACCACCAGATGGCCCCGATTGCTACCCTGGAATCGCTGGTGTAAGGGATTTGTTAACACCCCGACGAACCGGACCCGAACGCGGCTTGCCAGCAAAACAAACCCTTATCGCGATTGGCGTGATCGTGGCGGCAGCCGGCATCAGCGGCTGCACCTCGACCTCGCAGATGAAGCCTGCGCCGTCCCTGACCGAAACCGCGACCGTTGCCGGCAGCGATGCCGGCTTCACCATACCGCTGCCGGAGACGGTTTCGGTGCTGCCGCAATCCTCGGGCATCGCCCCCATCCAGACCGCCGAATTGACGCCTGCGACCGCGCCGGCGCTTGATGCCGCCGCCCCACCGGCCGCGGCGACCGCCGCCTTTGCCGGCTCGACGCCGGCCGCACCCGCCGTGCCCGCCGTCATGACCGCCAATGCCTGGCAGGCGCCGCCACCGGCCAGAGCGGGCCAACCGGTCAAGGCGGCTCAGGCGGCCCAGACCTACACCACCGCCGGGCTCATCGTGCCGGCGGTCGCCGGCAGCGGCCGGAAACTGCCAGGGGTGCAGCAGGTCGCCTATGTCGTGCCGCAGAACCCGGCTTCCCTGGTGCAGTTTCCCTCGGCGCCGGTCGGTCCGGTGCAGGAAGAGCACACGGGCGTGCGCGGTGACGTCGACCGGCTGATCGACAAATACGCGGCCCTCTACCAGGTGCCGGTCGATCTGGTGCGCCATGTCGTCAACCGCGAGAGCACCTTCAACCCCAAGGCCTACAACAATGGCCATTGGGGGCTGATGCAGATCAAGCACGCGACGGCGCGCGGCATGGGCTATGACGGGCCGGCCAAGGGCCTGTTCGACGCCGAAACCAATCTGAAATACGCGGTCAAATATCTGCGTGGCGCCTGGCTGGTGGCGGGCGGCAACGCCAAGAAGGCCGACTGGCTCTACCAGACCGGCTATTATTTCGACGCCAAGCGCAAGGGCCTGCTCGAGGCCACCGGCCTCGGTGTCGACCGCAAGCGGCATCCGCAGCCCGACGCCTGAGCGCGATGCCTGAACCGCGCCCGCCGGCCCTCAACGACATCCGGCTGCGCAAGCTTCTCGACGAGACGCTCGTTGCACCGCACTGGCCCGATGGTTTTGCCATGCGTTGCTTCGAGCCAGGCGACGCACGACCCCTTCATGCGCTGCTGAGCGAGGTCTTCGACGACGGCACCGACGGCCCGTTCGACGAATGGTGGCCACGCATATCGGACGATTCCGAATTCGACCCGGCGCTGTGCTTCCTCGTCATCGACGCCAAGGGCCGGCTGGCGGCAGCGGCGCTGTGCTGGACGTCTGCTTTCGTCAAGGATCTCGCTGTTCACCCCGAGGCGCGCGGCAAGGGCATCGGCGAGGCGCTGATGTGGCAAGCCTTCGCCACCTTTCGCGACCGCGGTGCGGTCCATGTCGACCTGAAAACCAACACGGTCGAAAACGCTGCCGCCATCAGGCTCTACGAACGGCTCGGCATGTTCGAGGTCGATTGGTATAGTTGAAGGGTGACCGCGCGCCCCGGCGTCAGATATCCGGCGCGTTGCCGATCTTCTGCTTGATCTCCAGCGCCCAGGCGCGGCCTTCATCGCCGCCCCACAGCAGCCAGGCGATATGGCCGGCCGACGGGTTTGCCTCATTGCCGTAATTCCTGCCGCGCTTGTCGACCTCGTGGCGGGCGAAGTAGCTGACCATGCGGCGGATGGTTGACGGCGCGAGCTTTTCGCGGTTCTTCAGTTCGGTTGCCCGCGCGACACCGATCTCTGTGCCGCCACGGCCGAATTGCTCGCGCAGCCGCAAGCCCTTGGCGGCATTGTCGGCCACCACTTGCGGGCAGCGCAGGTCGATCTCGTCTGCTTCGTGCATTTCGTCCCCCAAGGCTCGCTTTACCTTGCCGTGAGAATGCCGGGAAGCCGGGGAGGTTCCTTTGCAATCAATCGTCGCGCGCCATCCGAAGAAATGTCGGGAACCGGTCGTCGCCAAACGTCCTTGGGTCGCAGAACAACAGCGCCGGGACGCCGGCGCGAACCCAGGGAGCCGATCATGATCACCTTTCCCAACGAATCCGCCAGATACCGCACCGCCCGCGAAAAGCTGCTGAAGAAGGAAATCGAGCTGCGCCGCGCCATGGAAGCCGTGGCCGAGGCGCGGCGCGCGCTGCCGCCGGGCGGGCTGATCCGCCAGGATTATGTCTTCGATGCGCTCGATGCCGACGGCAGGCCGGCCAAGACAAAATTGTCGGAACTGTTCGCGCCGGGCAAGGATAGTCTCATCCTCTACCAGATGATGTTTCCGCGCCATCCGCAGGAAACACGCGACGTGGCGACATCGGGCGGCACGGCCAGGCTCGCCCGGCCGGATCAGCCATGCCCGTCCTGCACGGCGCTGCTCGACCAGTGGGACGGCGCCGTCGGCCATCTCGAAGCCGCCGGCTTCAACTTTGCGGTGGTGGCGAAAACCCCTTTGGAAAACCTGGTCACGCTCGGCCGCGATCGCGGCTGGAAGAACATGCGGCTGGTGTCGTCGGCCGCCAACAGCTTCAAGCGCGACTACAATGCCGAGACGGCAGACGGCGCGCAGATCCCGCTTTTGTCGGTGTTTCACCGCGACGGCGACGGCATCAGGCATTTCTGGTCGTCCGAGCTCGGCTTCGCGCCGCCGGAGTCCGGCCAGGACCCGCGCGCCATCGGCACCTGCGAGATCCTGTGGAACCTGATGGATTTCACGCCGCAGGGCAGGCCGGATTGGCATGAGCAGCTGCAATATGGGTGTTGCCATTGAGGGGACCCGCCAGAGGATGCGAACGGTTCAAACCCAGCGCCCTACGGCGCCCCCCTCTGTCCTGCCGGACATCTCCCCTACGAGGGGGGAGATCGGCCGTCATTCGCGGCCTTCGCCAGTTTTCATCGTTGCAAAGAAGAGAGCCGGCGCCAAAGCTGCCAATCTCCCCTCTTGTGGGGGAGATGTCCGGCAGGACAGAGGGGGGCGCCGTAGAGCGCAACGTAAGCCACCCAATCGAGGAAGCGCCCATGCCCAGGATCGACCTCTCCGCCGTGCCCGTCCGCAAAGGCTCCGGCTATCCCGCGCCCTTCGACGCACCTTGCGCCACCCGCACGCGCCGGCGCCTGGGTGACGCCGGCGGGCTCGGCGATTTCGGCGTCAACCTGATGACGCTGCCGCCCGGCGGCTGGTCGAGCCAGCGCCACTGGCACAGCCATGAGGACGAACTCGTCTATGTGCTGGAGGGCGAGCTCGTGCTGGTCGAGGATGGCGGCGAGACGCTGCTCAAGGCGGGCGATAGTGCTGCCTTCGCCAAGAACAGCGGCAACGGCCATCACATGATCAACCGCTCGTCGGTCACGGCGCGCTATCTCGAAGTCGGCTCGCGCAATCCCGATGATGTCATCACCTGCTCCGACATCGACATGATGAGCCCGAGTTCGGATGGCCGGTTTCTGCACAAGGACGGCACGCCGTATCCGGGGCAGGGGTGAGCGCTGGCTCACCCTTCTCCCCTTGCGGGGTGAGAAGCGGTCCGCGTAGCGGACGAAAAGCCAATTGCTTGGCTTTTCGAGCTTCGAACGGTGAGAACCCGGTCCGCCTTCGGGCGGATTAAAAGGTCCAGTGGACCTTTTAAAGGGGTCGAACGCCCGAAGGGCTGGGAGCCATGCGAAGGGCCGGGGGTGGCCGATCCACCTGCCGGGTCCCCGCTGCTTCGCAGCGTCCCGGCGTTCGCCGGCCTTTCATCGTGCCACTGGCACGATGAATCGCTTCGCGAACCGGCTGCTCACCCCACAAGGGGAGAAGGAAGAACAGCGCTGGCGTTCGCCGGCCGGCCGGATAAGCTCCCTGCCAGCCAAGGGAGCATCACCATGAAGAAACAAGTCATCGAAGTGCCTGTCATGTCGGACAAGGTCCGCTCACTCGGCCTGCCCTGTTCGACGGCGGTGAAGGCCAATGGCTTCGTCTTCATCTCGGCGACGCCGCCGGTGGACATGGTGACCGGCGAGATGGTGCGCGGCGACATCGAAACGCAGACCGAGGCATCGCTGAAGGCGCTCAAACACTGCCTGGAGGCGGCCGGCACCTCGCTGGACAATGTGGTGATGGTGCGCATCTACGCCGTCAATTCCGGCTTCTACAACGCCATCAACCGGGTCTACGCGCGGTTTTTTTCGACCAACCCGCCGGCGCGGAGTTTCGTGCCGGTGGCGTCATGGCCGATGGAATTTGATATCGAGATCGAGTGTGTCGCGGTGGCGTGAGTCTACCTCCGCGAACCGGCATCCATGCTGGTTGTTTCCTGAAATTTTGGTCTGCAAAAAACGCCGCTTCATGCTGACGCGTGGTTTCCATTGAGCGGCGACTTCCGGACGACAATGCCGAGCGCTGGCGTTCAGCCTGGAGCGCGATAAGCTCGCGGCAACAACAGGGAGATCGTCATGACCAAGGAAATCGTCGAAGTGCCGGTGCTGTCGGCGGCGGTGCGCGCTCTCGGCGTGCCGTTGTCGCTGGTGACCAGGGCCGCCGGGCTGGTCTTCGTCTCCGGCATGCCACCGCTCGATCTTTTGACCGGCAAGCTGGTCAAGGGCGACATCGAGGTACAGACCGAGGCGTCGCTGAAGGCGTTGAAACACTGCCTGGAAGCGGCCGGCACCTCGCTGGACAATGTGGTGATGGTGCGCATCTACGCCGTCAATTCCGGCTTCTACGCCGCCATCAACCGGGTCTATGCCAGGTATTTCCCCGAAAACGCGCCATCGCGGACGTTTGTGCCGGTGGCGTCTTGGCCGATGGAGTTCGATATCGAGATTGAGTGCGTGGCGGTGGGGTGAGGAGACTCTTCGTTCTCTGGTGGAAAAAGGTGTTACCGAACTGATGGCGAAGGGACATTGGATGGATCGCCAGCGTCCCACTTTGTAGGCACCACGCCGCCCCCACTTCACTCGCCCCTTCTACGAGGGTGTCATATCGGAACTACACACGGGTTGTCATGAAACTAAGGCAGATGATTTCTGATATCATTGTAGAGTTGACACGGCTTCAAGGCGCAGTTCTGCCTCCTTGGAGGGATGATGATGATTTTCCGTTTCCTCGAATGATTGCCGTAGATGGAGAACGGACTCTTTACGTCTCGAGAAAGATAGATAATCTGATCGACCTAGTGTCTCTCCAAATACATGCAAGTGAACACGAACTGGGCAAGCGTGTAGGAACTGACGAGCTGCGTTCGATCGTTCGAAGGGCGTTCGGACCTGCCTTGGCAGCGATCGATCTGGATCACGATATTGCTGAAAACGCCGACATTACGCTTTCCAGCGTTCGGACGTTCATTGAGCAGTCTATCGATCGTGGAAAATTACGACAGGAGCATTGCTTTGGCTGCACGCTGTTCAACAGGTTATCCTTCTCTGCCTTTGTGATAGGTTCCGTCCGCTTCGAGGCGCGTAGAGAATGGCTAAAGAGAAAGATGGTCGAAGGTGACATAAGCTTGGTTACTTATCGGCGTATCGAAAAGATTTGGTCCGGAAGTAACATGAGAGCTCGAAAACCCAGTTTTGAAAGCATGGGTGAGCAGGATATCATTGATGCCGTTGGTGATTGTCCGTATGTATGCAGCGTCACAACGGACGGCTACGCCTTGGGACTAGGGCGCGAGAAGGCACTTATCGCTGCCCGACTGGCTCTCACTTCGATTGCGCTTCTGTGGCAAACACCCTCGAGAAGACTTGACGGCTTTAATTTAGCCTATGATCGTGAAGTTCAATTCCAAGTTGCGATGACGTTCCATGAAAGAAATATCCTTACAAGCCGGACGAAGATCCACCTGACGGTTGATGGTGATTTCAACGGAGAAAAATGGGATGCACTAATTTCCGAGAGCAAGAACTATTTTTCGATTGTTACAGAGATAACTGACTACAGCCTGTCGTTCGCGGAAGTATCACGTACAAATCTCATGCGTACGCTGTTCCACGCCCTACTTTGGTTTCATGAAGGATGTCGGGATCGCTCTCCACTAATTGCTATTGTAAAATTCGCAGCGACGATGGATGCTCTTGCCTGTGGGGGGAAGGAGAATGGGATTCTGAGCTTGTTCGATGCTCGCCTTGGTTTGAAGGGTGATGCTCGTGTATTCTCGGATGGAACGACATTGAAGAGCGCAGTATCGGTTATTTATGGTTACGGACGAAGCCGCACGATTCACGGTAACAATGAGAGAATTGGAACAGATTGGAGCAACAATTCTGCCCGCGCCGAACAGTTGGCGCGTCTATGCCTGATCCATTGTATAGAATGGGCTGCCGAAAATCGTAAGATTGATGACCCAAAATTGATGTCAAAGATGGCTTGAAACTAGAGTGCTGTCAGCTTCGTTTCAATGATGAGTTGACGCCAAGCTGAAGCGCCCGTCATCCGTCTTGGCGTCGGTCCACCTTCACTGCAAAGAGAGAAGGTGAGGGATCTTAAGCAAAATACTCCTGCAGCGGCCTGACTTCCAGGCTGCCCGCCTTCAGCGCCGCGATCGCCTCGGCCACCGCGGCTGCACCCGACAGTGTCGTGTAATACGGCACCTTCTGCATCAGCGTCGCCCGGCGCAGTGACTTCGAGTCCGACACCGCCTTCTGGCCGTCCGTGGTGTTGAAGACGATCTGGACCTGGCGGTTGCGGATGGCGTCTTCGATGTGGGGGCGGCCTTCGAGGACCTTGTTGATCTTTTCGGCCACCACGCCGTTTTCGGCGAGAAAGCGCTGCGTGCCTGAGGTCGCCAGCACCTTGAAGCCGAGGCCGGCCAGGCGCTTGACCGCCGGCAATATGCCTTTCTTGTCCTCGTCGCGCACCGAGACGAACAGCGTGCCGGAGCGCGGCAGGTCGACGCCGGCGCCGAGCTGGCTCTTGGCGAAGGCGAGCGCAAAATCGCGGTCAAGGCCCATGACCTCGCCGGTCGAGCGCATTTCCGGTCCGAGCAATATGTCGACGCCGGGGAAGCGGGCGAAGGGGAAGACGGCTTCCTTGACCGCGATGTGGCCGGGATTTCTGGGGTCGGGCATGGCGCCGTAATGGGCGAAGGCGTCTTCCAGCGTCTCGCCGGCCATGATGCGGGCGGCGATTTTCGCGATGGGACGACCGATGGTCTTGGCGACGAAGGGGACCGTGCGTGACGCGCGCGGGTTGACCTCCAGCACATAGACCGTGCCGTCCTTGATCGCGTACTGCACGTTCATCAAGCCGCCGACATTGAGCGCGCGGGCGAGGGCCGCCGTCTGGCGCTCCAGCTCGTCGACCAGCTCCGAAGGCAGCGAGTGCACGGGCAGCGAGCACGCGCTGTCGCCCGAATGGATGCCGGCCTCCTCGATGTGCTCGAGAATGCCGGAGACGAAGGTCGCCTTGCCGTCGCAGAGGCAGTCGACATCGACCTCGATGGCGCCCGAGAGATAGGTGTCGAACAGCAGCGGGTTCTTGCCCAACAGCGTGTTGATCTGGCCGGTCTTGTCGTTGGGGTATTTCTGCTTGATGTCCTCCGGCACCAGGCCGGGCACGGTGTCGAGCAGGTAGCTCTGCAGCATGCTCTCGTCATGGATGATCTGCATGGCGCGGCCGCCCAGCACATAGGACGGGCGCACCACCAGCGGGAAGCCGAGCTCGCCGGCGACGAGGCGGGCCTGCTCGACCGAATAGGCGATGCCGTTCTTCGGCTGGCTGAGGCCGAGCTTGTGCAGGAGCTTCTGGAAGCGGTCGCGGTCTTCGGCCAGATCGATCATGTCGGGCGAGGTGCCGAGGATCGGGATGCCGGCCTTCTCCAGCGCGTCGGCCAGCTTCAGCGGCGTCTGGCCGCCGAACTGGACGATGACGCCCAACAGTTCGCCCGAGGCCTGCTCGGCGCGCAGGATCTCCAGCACGTCCTCCGCCGTCAGCGGATCGAAATAGAGCCGGTCCGACGTGTCGTAGTCGGTCGAGACCGTCTCCGGGTTGCAGTTGATCATGATCGCTTCATAGCCGGCATCGCGCAGTGCGAAGGCAGCATGGCAGCAGCAATAGTCGAACTCGATGCCCTGGCCGATGCGGTTCGGGCCGCCGCCGAGGATGACGACCTTCTTGCGCGACGAGACCTGTGCCTCGTTGGCGAGCGCACCGGCAAACGGCACTTCATAGGTCGAGTACATGTAGGCGGTGGGCGAGGCGAACTCGGCGGCACACGTGTCGATGCGCTTGTAGACGGGATGAACGTCGAGTTTTTCGCGGATCTTCGTGACCACTTCGGCGTCGGTCCTGGTCAGCGACGCCAGGCGGGCGTCGGAGAAACCCATGGCCTTCAGCATGCGCAGATTGACGGCATCCTGCGGAATGCCGTGCTCGCGGATGCGGGCTTCCATGGCCAGGATGCCGGCGATCTGTTCGAGGAACCACGGGTCGATCTTGCACATTGCGTGCACGTCTTCCAGCGAGGTGCCCATGCGGATCGCCTGCGCCACCATGCGCAGCCTGTCGGGCGTCGGCGTGCCGAGCGCGGCACGGATGGCGTTGCGGTCGTCGGCGTGGTTGGCAACCGTCGCCCCGTGGCCGAGGCCGGGGATTTCGATCTCGTCGAGGCCGGTGAGGCCGGTTTCCAGGCCACGCAGCGCCTTCTGCAGCGATTCCTGGAAAGTGCGGCCGATGGCCATGACTTCGCCGACCGACTTCATGGCTGTCGTCAGCACCGGCTCGGCGCCGGGGAATTTTTCGAAGGCAAAGCGCGGGATTTTGGTGACGACGTAGTCGATCGACGGCTCGAACGAGGCGGGCGTCGCGCCGCCGGTGATGTCGTTCTCCAACTCGTCCAGCGTGTAGCCGACGGCAAGCTTGGCGGCGATCTTGGCGATGGGGAAGCCGGTCGCCTTGGAGGCGAGTGCGGAGGAGCGCGAGACGCGCGGGTTCATCTCGATGACGACGAGGCGGCCATCGGCCGGGTTGACGGCGAACTGCACGTTGGAGCCGCCGGTCTCGACGCCGATCTCACGCAGCACCGCGATCGAGGCGTTGCGCATCATCTGGTATTCTTTGTCCGTGAGGGTCAGCGCCGGGGCGACGGTGATCGAGTCACCCGTATGCACGCCCATCGGGTCGATGTTTTCGATCGAGCAGACGATGATGCAATTGTCCGCCTTGTCGCGGACGACCTCCATCTCATACTCCTTCCAGCCGAGCACGCTCTCCTCGATCAGCACTTCGGTGGTCGGCGAGGCGTCGAGGCCGGACTGGACGATGTCGTAGAATTCGGCCCTGTTGTAGGCGATGCCGCCGCCTGTGCCGCCCATGGTGAAGGAGGGGCGGATGATGGCGGGCAGGCCGACATGGTCGAGCGCCTGGGCGGCGATCGCCATGGCATGGCTGATATAGCGCTGCTTGCGGTCGCCTTCGCCGAGGTTCCAGCGGGTTTCCAGCGCGTCGAGTTCGGCGTCGAGATTGTCAGGCTTCTCGGCCTTGAGTGCGGCGCGCTCCGCCTCGTGCGTCTTGCGGTCGGCGTTCTTGACGTCGGTGGCGTTGGCCAGCATCGACTTCGGCGTTTCCAGCCCGATCTTGCTCATCGCCTCGCGGAACAGCGCGCGGTCCTCGGCCTTGTCGATGGCCGTGGCGTCGGCGCCGATCATCTCGACATTGTAGCGGTCGAGCACGCCCATGCGGCGCAGCGACAAAGCGGTGTTGAGCGCGGTCTGGCCGCCCATGGTCGGCAGCAGCGCGTCCGGCCGCTCCTTGGCGATGATCTTGGCGACCACCTCCGGCGTGATCGGTTCGATATAGGTGGCGTCGGCCAGTTCCGGGTCGGTCATGATGGTGGCCGGGTTGGAATTGACCAGGATGACGCGGAAGCCTTCCTCCTTCAGCGCCTTGCAGGCCTGGGTTCCGGAATAGTCGAACTCGCAGGCCTGGCCAATGACGATGGGGCCGGCCCCGATGATCAGGATCGACTTGATGTCGGTGCGTCTTGGCATGTCATAGGTCCGTTCGGCGGGCGGCTTGCACAAAAAACCGGGACGGGAAGACCCGGCCGGTTGTGCTCGCGATTCTGGTATCAGGCTAGGTGGGCCTTATAGGGAAGAGTTTTGGCGGATGTAACCCCGAAAATGCGGGATTGGGGAGTAGGAAATAGGCAGTAGGGATTGGGCAGTAGGCAGTAGGGCTTTTCAAGCGCCTTGGACGTACGCCCCTACTGCCTATTCCCTACTGCCCAATCCCTAACGTCCAAACGCCACCGTGTCGGTGATCTCGAAGCGTTCGGAGACGCCGATGCGGATCATGCTCAGGCTGCCCTCGCGGGTGAAGCGGAAATCGCTCTCGCCGTCCGAGCCGGCCGGCAGGCCGGCATAGAAGGAGATGAGGCGCGTGCCGCCGTCGGGCCAGGTCACGGTGATATCGGCCTTGTCGGCGCCCTTGTGCACGATGGCTGCCGCGCAACGCTGCATCGGCTGGCCGACATAGCGGGCGCAGGGGATTTCGACGCCACCGCCCTGGGCAAGGGAGGTCGGCTGCAGCGGCAGTTCGGCAACGGTCTGCGTGTCGACGGCGGGCGCAGCGCCGTCAGGACGCGGCGTGGGAACGGGAAGCGATCCCGCCGCCGAGCCGCTATCGGCGGCCGCATCCTGGGCGAGGGCGGGGATTTCTCCAGTCGACGGGGTTTCGTTCGCCGCCAGCGCCAGGCCGTAAGCGTCCTGCATGGCGATTTCGGCGGTTGACTTGACCGGGGCTTCCGGCGTGACGGGATGGGCCGCGCCGCCGAGCCGCGCCGTCAGGTCGGGCTGTGCCGCCGGCGGCGGCGTTGCCGCATCGGGCGCCGCGCCTGCGTCCGCCGCCTGGTCGAGGGGCACCGTCGCCGGGTTGAAGGGAACGAGGTAGCGCGCCGGGGCCCAGCCGCTGGCTTTGGGATTGTCAGACTCGACCTTGCACCAGGGGTGTCCGTCAATGTCGTTGCAGCCGAGGTTCCTGACGCTGGCGCCGGCGGCCAGACGCGCCTCGGTCTTGCCCATCGCCGATGGCTTGGCGCGGATATTGAGCAGGTCGTCAGGCGCGAGACCGGTGACGACGGAGATGAAGGGCGTCTCTTCGGCATGGGCCGGGACAACGGCAACAAGCGCCGTCAGCAGCGACGGAGCGGCCATCAGCGCCAAGAGCGTTGTCCGCAGCGTAATTCGGCGCCTCGTCATGTCGGCGATCAATTGCATTCCCAAAGGCACCGCCCGAACCCAAAACGCTGCCGCACGCGAAGCCGGTTTTATAAGCGACGCTGCGCCGCCGTGTCTACAAGCGAGATGTCTACGCCTTGAGTGTGGCCGCGAAGGCGTTTCAGCCGGCCCTCAGCCGGGGAGCTGCATGCAAGGCATTCCGCTTGGGGCACGAGCTTCGTTCAGCCCGGCATGAAGCAAGCTTCAGCCCGGCATGAAGCAAGCTTCAGCCCGGCATGAAGCCGGTCTTGAGCCCGTGAGCCCATTCCGGCCTTCCCGCCTGTTCGGCCTGTCGTGCCGCCGCTTCGTGATCGTAGTCGACGGCGATCGTCTCGAAACGATCGGGCCGACCGGCGCCGCCCAAGGTGACGATGCCGTAGCGCGCATGCGGCGAGCCCTGTTCGGAAACATGTGCCGGCGGGGTGGAATCGTCATAGGCGGGGCAGCCGATGCTGCCCGGATTGAAGATGACGGGACCGTCGGGGATGCGGATCAGTTCCGGGCGGTGGCTGTGGCCGCACAGCGCGATGCGGCAGGCTGGATCGAGCGCCTTCAGCCGGCGCCTGATCGCCGCCAGCGGCGCGCGCACCAGCTGGCCATCGACGATCGCGTCGAGCAGGTATTTCTCGTCATGGTCGGGTCGGGCATGGAAGGCGACGATGCCGGGCGCGATCTCCAGCGTCAGCGGCTGGGCGGACAGCACCTGGCGCTGCGCCTGCGTCAGGCGCTCCTGCGCATAGACGTCGGACGCCCACATGGTCTCATCGGCCGGATCGATCGCGACGCGGCGGTCATGGTTGCCGCGCACCGTCGGCAGGTTCAGCGCTTCCAGGCGCTCAAACGTCTCGCGCGGCCAGAGCGGCCCGGAAACGCTGTCGCCGAGATTGACGGTGAGCTCAGCGCCGCCGCGACGCGCCAAATCCTCCAGCACCGCATCGAGCGCCAGGACGTTGCCGTGGATATCGGCGAGGACGGCTATGCGCATGCGGCGGGCTCCCATGGTGCGGCCCCATCGGGACTCCGGCCCGTCTTCGTTATCAAGCCGCCGCCTTTCTAATCAAGTCCCCACCTTTTGGGGCAGCCGGAACCACCGCGCAGCCCGCCCATGGCTATCGCGAGGCAGCATTCCATCTGCTACCATCCATGCCGTCCCGGAGTTGATGTGGGATATCCGCTGAGACAGGCCCGGAAGGCACCAAGCGATGACCCGCGACCAGATGTTCGCCCACCTGCGCGCCGCCAATGACGTCGCGCGCGAGGCTGCCGCGCATGGGCACCATCCTTTCGGCTGTGTACTCGTCGGCCCCGATGATCACATCCTGATGCGGCAAGGCAACATCAACACCGTGCGCCACGCCGAAACCGAACTCGGCCGGCGTGCCGCGGACGCCTATCCGCCGGAATTCCTGTGGTCCTGCACGCTGGTCTCGACCGGCGAGCCCTGTGCGATGTGCACAGGAACGCTCTATTGGGCAAATATCGGCCGGCTGGTCTACGGCTTCGAGGAGACCAAGCTTCTCACGCTGACTGGCGACCATGCCGAGAATCCGACGATGAACCTCTCCTCGCGCACGGTCCTCGACTCCGGGCAGAAGCCGGTCGAGGTCCACGGCCCCATCCCCGAGATGGAGGAGGAGCTTCTCGCCCCTCATATCGGTTTCTGGCAGCGCTAGCGGCGACAGAAATTTAGCCCAGAACCTGCAGACTTAGGCCGGCATCTCAATATCGTGGCCGCCGACCGCCGGCAGAGCGGGGTCATCGACGGCGGCGGCGATGACGCTGTCGAGCAGGCCGGGGAAGCGGGCGTCGAGGTCGGCGCGGCGCAGCGTGATCATGCGGTTTGTGCCGACCACTTCGGCGCGGGTGACGCCGGCCTCGCGCAGCTTGGCAAGGTGGTAGCTGAGATTGGTCTTGGAACCGAGATCGAGGAACTGGCTGCAGTTCAGCGCCACGCCTTCCTTGCTGGCGAGATAGCGCACGATGGCCAGCCGCGTCGGGTCGCCGAGCACGCCAAGCACGATCGGCAGGCTGATCTGGTCCGTATTGGGATGAGGTAACGTCATGGCTGGAACCTAAGCGCAGTTCGGGCCGATTTCAACGCATCCGTCCTCGCCAGCCCGTACACACTGTTTCTCCCGTTTCTATCCGTACCGAACGATCGTGCTGACACAGGGCTGTCAGGATGGTTCAGCTATTTTGCCCTGGCTTCATTGACATCATGCCCTGTTATGTCCAATTGTTCAATAACTTTTGAACTAAGGACCCTGCCATGGACAAGCGCCTCTTCTGGCTTGCGCTCGGATCGTTCACGATCTCGACCGAGGGCTTCGTCATCTCCAGCCTTCTGCCCGACATTGCCAGGGATGCCGGCATTTCCATTCCGCTCGCCGGCACGCTGATCACCGCCTTCGCGCTCGCCTACGCCATCGGCACGCCGATCCTGGCGACGCTGACAGGCGAATGGGACCGGCGCCGCGTCATCCTGTGGACGCTGGTGTTCTTCGTCATCGGCAACATTGCCGCCGCCTTGAGTTCCTCCTTCGAAGTGCTGTTGATCGCGCGCGTCATCATGGCGCTGTCGTCGGGCCTGTTCGCCGCGACCGCGCAGGGTACGGCGGTGGCGCTGGTCGATGATCATCACCGGGCACGCGCCATCGCCGTTGTCGTCGGCGGCACCACAGTGGCCGTCGCCGTCGGTGCGCCGCTCGGCGCGCTGGTCGCGACGATCGCCGGCTGGCGCGGCACCTTCTATGCCATTGCCGGGCTCGGCGCGCTTGCCGGCGCCATCCTGTGGTACCGGCTGCCGCGCGGCATCGTCGGCACCAGGCTGCCGCTGAAGCGCCGGCTGGCGGCCGCCATGCGGCCCGGGGTGATGCCGATCCTGGTGACGACATTGCTGGCGCTGACCGGCGCCTTCACCGTCTTTGCCTATGTCGCGCCGCTCGCCATCGAGGGCGCCGGGCTCAGCCAGATCGCGCTGCCCGGCATGCTGCTCGCCTTCGGCGTCGGCGCCGTCATCGGCAACATTGCCGGCGGCCAGGCGGCCGATCGTTTCGGTGCCACCCGCACCGTCGGCTGGTCGCTGACGCTGAGTGCGGCCATGCTGGTGATGCTGTCGGTCGTGCCGGCCTTCCTGCCGCAGCACATTGCCGGGCCGGCGCTGATGGCAATGATGGTGCCGTGGGGCATCGTCGGCTGGGCGTTCCCGCCGGCGCAGGCCAGCCGCATCATCAAGCTGGCGCCTGATGCCGCGCCGATCGTGCTGTCGCTCAACGGGTCGGCGCTCTATCTCGGGGTGGCGCTTGGCGCGGTGGTCGGCGGTGGTGTGCTGCGCTACGGCGCGCCGGTCGATCTCGGTTTGGTCGCGGCTGCCTTCCCGTTGATCGGGCTGGGCATCGTGCTGGCCGGCCGCTGGGCGGCACGGCCGGTCGCGATGCCGGCCGAATAGTCTCTTCGAAAGCCGTCGGCTGCCAATCCATTTTGACGCAATTCCCGACGGAAAACCGTTTCACACTTTTCCTGGCATTGCTTAGGTAGCCGGCGGCAAATCAAAGTCCAGCGCGCTGATGTCATCCAGCACGGCGCGCAGGCGTTCCGCCTTTTCCTTACCCGCCACTTCTTCGAAGCGTTGCTGGGCGACCTGCCACAGCTTCATCGCCTCATCGAGCTTGACCAGCCCTTGCTGGGTCAGCCGTACCCGCTTGATGCGGCGGTCGTCCGGATCGGCGAAGGTCTCGACAAAACCGTCGCGGATCAGCGGCTTCAGCGTGTGGCCGAGCGCCGAAAGGTCCATGACCAGGGCAGCGGCAATGGCGCCCATGGCCGGTTCGTCGCCGATGTGGATCTGGTAGAGCAGGCCTTGCTGCGTGGCCTTGAGGCCGGACGGGGCCTGCACGTCGTCATAGAACTGGCCGAGCTTGCGCGTCGCGCGCCGCAGCAAGGCGTAGTTGCAGGCTGTCAGCCCGGGCAGCGTGTCTTTCGGCATGGTGGTTCCTCGGCACCGGTGAAAATTCTGTCCGGCCGCTGCCCGACAAATAATCCCGAACACACTTATTGACAAGATAGTGGCATATGCCTACTTCGTCGAAAGTGGCATATGCCACTAACTCAATCAGGCGGCGCGCCGGCGAGCCGAGGCGAATGCCTGCGGCGACGGCTGCCAGTTCGAAGCGAACAGAGACAGAAGGAACAGGACAATGAGTGGACAGGCAAACAAGGGCACGGCGGTCGTCACCGGCGCGTCGTCTGGCATCGGCGCGATCTATGCGGACAGGCTGGCAGGGCAGGGCTATGATCTCGTGCTGGTAGCGCGGCGCGCCGACCGGCTCGAGGAACTGGCCGAGAAGCTGCGTTACGCCTACGACCGCAAGGTCAGCGTGATCAGCGCCGATCTCTCCGACGACGATGATGTGCGCCGCGTCGAGCAGGCGATATCGGCCGACGACAGCGTGACGCTGCTGGTCAACAATGCCGGCCTTGGCGGCCAGCAGGTGGTGGCAACGGCCGACGCCGACGCGGCCGAACGCATGATCAAGGTCAATGTCATCGCCTTGACCCGTTTGACCCGTGCGGTGCTGCCGGGTCTTCTGGCGCGCAACCGCGGCGCCATCGTCAACATCGCCTCGGTGCTCGCCTATGAAACCTCGTTCGGCGGCATCTACAGCGGCACCAAGGCCTATGTCGTCAACTTCACCGAGGCGCTGCACCGCGAGGTGGCGGGTACTGGCGTGAAGGTGCAGGTGGTGCTTCCCGGCGCGACCCGGACCGATTTCTGGGAACTGGCCGGCAGCGATATCGACCAGCTTCCGAAGGAAATCATCATGTCCGCCGACGATATGGTCGATGCCGCGCTTGTCGGCCTGGCCAGGGGCGAAGCCGTCACCGTGCCGGCACTTGCCGATGCCGCCAAGCTGGACACCTTCCTCGGCGCCCGCCAGGCCTTTTACGGCAGCCTGCACGCCGACAAGCCGGCGGCGCGTTACGCGGCTTGAGGGTCAAGGGCTGGTTCGCGTTGCGACCAGCACCCCCACCCCGACCCTCCACAAGGGGAGGGTGAGGAAGCGCCTTGTCCGCCCATGCGACAATACTCTTATGGAAACGCCGCAAAAGGTGCGCTCCCGACCTCCCCCTCGTGGGGAGGTCGGACCGAAGGTCCGGGTGGGGGTGCTGGCGCAGACTTAGCTTGAGTGTCCTAAGCCGACCGCCACATCGGGATGATCGACGCGGCCAGCACCAGCGCCAGCACGATGTTGAGCGCGCGCCATTGCCATTCGGTCTTGAGCAGCCGGGCCAGCACCATGCCGGCCATGCACCAGACGGACAGCGAAACGGCGGCGGCGAGGCCGAAGGTCGAGCCGAGCAGCAGAGCGAGGTGTCCTGGTCCATCGGCCAGTGCGGCGAACGAGGCCGCCGCACCAAGCCCCATCGCCCAGCCCTTGGGATTCATCCACTGGATGCCGGCGCCGCCAAGGAAGCTGTTCGGTTTCGCCATGGTCACATCGAGATTGGGCGGTCCGGCGCGGCCGATCTTGAGCGCCAGCCACAGGAGATAGAGCGAGCCGATCACCTTTATCGCCATTTGCAGCGAAGGCACCGCAAACAGCAGGCCCGCGAGCCCGGCGGCGGCAGCCCCCGTCACCGTGGCGAGGCCGGCGGCGCTGCCGATCATCAGCGGGACCGAACGGCGAAAGCCGAACTGCGCGCCCGAGGCGGTCGACAAGGTCGTCGCGATGCCGGGCGTGGCGGTGGCCACGAAGGCAAACAGGATGAGCGGCAGGATAGGCTGGAGCATCGGGCGTCCTACGTCGAAGGCTCCATAGTAGGCTTGACCTGGCATCAGTAAATGCAATGTTTGCGATGCTTGGCATTAGCATCTATAATGGCGACATGATCCGCAATCTCGATACGGCGCTGATGCGCACCTTCGTCATGGTCGCCGACAAGGCCAGCATGACGGCGGCGGCCAATGCGCTGCACCTGACCCAAGGCGCCGTCAGCCAGCAGGTCAAGCGGCTGGAACAGACGCTCGGCTGCGTCCTGTTCGAGCGCGACCGGCGCGGCCTGCGCCTGACGCGATCCGGCGAGCGGCTGTTCGACAAGGCCAAGCGCCTGCTCAGCCTCAATGACGAGATCTGGGCCGAGATGGCGGGCTCGGCCGTCGCCGGCCAGGTGCGGCTCGGCGTGCCCTATGATCTGGTCGGCACGCTGCTGGCGCCGGTGCTCAAGGCCTATGCCGAGACCTATCCGCAGGTCGAGATCTCGCTGGTCTGCGCGTCATCGCCGGAACTGGCGTCAGCACTAGCGGCCGGAACCATCGACCTCGCGGTGATCGAGGAACGGGTCGGCCCGACATCGGGCGAATGCCTGGCCATCGACCGGCTGGTCTGGGTCGGCGCCAGAGGCGGCGTTGCCCGCGCCAAGCGGCCGCTGCCGGTGTCGATCGTCGCCGACACCTGCGCCTTTCGCCCTGTCGTGCTTGCGGCGCTCAACGAGCATGGGCTGGAGTGGCGCACCGTGTTCGAGAACGGCAACATCGACGCCACGACGGCGACCGTGCGCTCCGACCTCGCCGTCACCACCTGGCTGGCCTCCACCGTGCCGGCCGATCTCGACATCTTGCCGTTCGATGTCGGTCTGCCGCCACTGCCGAATTTTGCCATCAATCTGCATCTGCCGCGGCACGGCGTCGGCCCGGCCGCGCAGGAATTCGCGCGGCATATCAGGGATGGGCTGGCGCGGCGACCGGCGGCGGCTTGAGACCAAGCGGAACTTGGGTTCCTCCCTCCGGAGGGAGAGGAAAGGTAACCAAGGCCGTCCGCTACTTCCAGTTCCTGCGCCGCTCCAGCTCGGCGACGGACGGTTCGCCCATGACAAAGGAGCCGACCTCGATTTCGCCTGATCGTTCGTAAGTCGCGATGATGACGCCGGTGCTGGACGTCTGCGACTTCACAAGCTTGAACGCGGCCGGCATTGCGCCATCGCCGAACAGACGCTTGCCCTTGCCCAGCAACAGCGGGAAGATCATCAGCCGGATTTCGTCGATCAGCCCGTTGGCGAGCAAGGTCTGGATCAGGTCGGCCGATCGCTGGATGAGCAGGTCGGGTCCATCCTGCTTGCTGAGGCGGCGTAGCGCCGCAACGATATCTTCCCCGAGCCATTGCGTGTTCTGCCAGGTGAGTGTGTCAGGCCGATGCGTCGCCACATATTTGGTCGCGGGGTTGAAGGCATCGGCGATCGGATCTTTCTGATACGGCCAGTAGGCGGTAAAGATGTCGTAGGTTCTGCGGCCGAGCAGCAAGGTGAAGGGTTTGGAGAAGAGTTCATCCATTGCCGCGCCGCCCACCTCGTCAAAGTAATGGAAGGTCCAGCCGCCGAACTTGAAGCCGCCGACCGGATCCTCTTCCGGTCCGCCGGGGGCCTGCATGACACCGTCGAGGCTGACGAAGGTGGCGGCGATGATCTTTCTCATGGGTCTCTCCCTTGTTCCATCCACGCCGTCGCGGGCGGATTGTGGCCCAAGGACGGCTGGCCCGCACCCGCCCCGACAGGGCCTGAGAAATTTTGGCCAAATCCGCGCATCGATGCCTCAGCTGCCGGGTTTGGCACGGACGTCTTTCGTCGAGAACCAGACGTCGCCGAAGATCGCCGTAGCGGTGCGATCCGGCGCCTTGTGCTGCGTCAGCCATATCGACCGGCTGCGCGTCGCTTGCTCGGGTGTCGGGATCTTCGCCGCAAGATCCGCAACCGAAGCACCGATGCAGGGGATGAACCAGGAGCGCATGAAGGGATCGCAGGCAAAGCCCTTTTCGGTGCGGGTCACCATCACCGCCAGCGGGACGCGTTCGGATGGGCGCCAGGGGAAGATCATGCGGCCGCCGGGGCGCAACGCCTTAAGCCATCCGACCGGCGGGGCGACGACGCCGGCGTTGACATAGATGATGTCGGATGGCGGCAAGGGCCTGGTCACGGCGTCGCCATGGATGACCGTCGCATTGCCGTAGATTTCGAGATTTTTGCGCGCCAGATCGGCCAGCCTGCCTTCGAGCTCGAAGGCGGTGACGGTGCCGCCAGGTGACACCAGCCTGGCCAGCACGGCGGAGTAGTAGCCGGTGCCGGCGCCGACATGCGTGACGGCCTCGCCGGGTTTCGGCGCCAATTTTCCGATCCACATGGCGTGCAGGAACGGCTCGCCATTGTTGATGCCCTTGTCGGCATCGAGCGCCACCAGCACGTTCTGGTAGATATGGGCCGGGTCGGCGCTCGGCGTGGTAACCCTGCCGCTGCCGGCGACGATCGTCCACGGCCCCGGGCCGAGAAAGGCTTCGCGCGGAACAGTGGCGAAGACCTGCTCCAGGCGTGGATCCGATGAGGCGGCATTGGCCGCCATCAGCCGGGCGTAGAATTTCCTGATGTCTTCAATTTTGCTCATGGCACCGGGAAAGATAGCGCGATCTTGCGGTTTGTCTCCGGATTCGCGCCAGACTCAGCCAACCCCGAACAGGGTGTCGTAGAGCAGCTTGAAATTGAGCACGAGGATGATGGCGGCAACCACCCAGGCGAGGGCTGCGACGCCGCGCGGAATGGCGAGGTTGCCCATCTTCTTCTTGTCGGAAACGAACTGCACCAGCGGCACCACCGCGAAGGGCAGTTGCATCGACAGGATCACCTGGCTGAACACCAGCAGCTGGCCGGTGCCTTTCTCGCCATAGAGCGCGGTGACGACCACCACGGGAACGATGGCGAGGCCGCGCGTCAGAAGCCGGCGCGCCCAGTTGGGGATGCGCAGGCGCAGAAAGCCTTCCATGATGATCTGGCCGGCAAGCGTCGCCGTCACCGTCGAATTCAGGCCGGAGGCGAGCAGCGCCACGGCGAACAGGATCGAGGCGATGCCGAGGCCGAGCAGCGGTGACAGCAGCTCGAAAGCCTGGTCGATCTCGGCGACATCCTGGTGGCCGGTGTTGTGGAAGGCGACGGCCGAGACGATCAGGATGGCGGCGTTGACGAACAGAGCCAGCATCAGGGCGATGGTGGAGTCCGTCGTCGCCCATTTGATGGCGTCGCGCTTGCCCTTTTCGGTGCGCTCATAGGCACGGGTCTGCACGATCGAGGAGTGCAGATAGAGATTGTGCGGCATGACCGTGGCGCCGATGATGCCGATGGCGATGTAGAGCATCGCCGGATTGGTGACGATCTCCGAGGACGGCACGAACATCGAATGCAGGATCGTGCCGGCCGGTGGAGCGGCGACGAAGATCTGGATGGCAAAGCAGCTGAAGATGATGATCAAAAGCGCGATGACGAAGGCTTCGAGATAGCGGAACCCCTTGTTCATCAGCAGCAGCACGAGGAAGGCGTCGAGCGCGGTGAGGATCGCGCCGCCGATCAGCGGAATGCCGAACAGAAGCTTCAATGCGATCGCGGTGCCGATGACTTCGGCGAGGTCACAGGCGATGATGGCGAGTTCGCAGGCGATCCACAGCACGAAATTGACCGGGCGGGGATAATAGGCGCGGCAGGCCTGAGCGAGATCGCGGCCGGTGGCGATGCCAAGCCGCGCGGCCAGCGCCTGCAACAGGATCGCCATCAGGTTGGACAGCATGATGACGAACAGCAGCGTGTAGCCGAACTGGGCGCCGCCGGCGAGGTCGGTCGCCCAGTTGCCCGGATCCATATAGCCGACCGAAACCATATAGCCCGGCCCCATGAAGGCGAACAGCCGGCGGAACCAGACGCCCGAGCTCGGCACCGCGATGGTGGAATTGACTTCGCGCAGGCTGGGCTGGTCGTCCTCGTCCCGTCCGGCGAACCGCCATGAGGATCGAGGGGCTGTGGCTTCTGCGTCTGACATGAAAGGGCTTTCCGAGACTTCCGGGGACGTCCATAAGCTATGCCATGGCTCAACATTATGCAATAGGCTATATTTCATTGTTTGTGCTTTTTGCCGGCGTTCGCCCGGGTTTGCGAAGCGGCGATCGGAAACGCCGGTTGCACCTGTGGGGGAATGCAAATAAACGGCCTGAAGAATCAGAGCCCGTGCTATAAAGCAGGAACGGCTAAACTCCCGAGGAGGAGCGCGCATTGGCGCTGAAGAACAGATCTGTCCCGCGTGAGCCATTGCCCGACGCCGATGTCCATTCGGAAGGCTTCCGGCAGCAGCGCCAAGCGCGCCGCAGCGCGCTGGTCGAAGATTATGTCGAGCTGATCGCCGATTTGATCGAGGACGGCAACGAGGCGCGCCAGGTCGACATTGCCGCTCGTCTCGGCGTCGCGCAGCCGACAGTGGCCAAGATGCTGACGCGCCTTTGCGCCGACGGGCTGGTGTCGAGAAAACCCTATCGCGGCGTGTTCCTGACCGAAGCCGGCCGCAAGGTCGCGGAGGAAAGCCGCATCCGCCACCAGACGGTGGAAGCCTTCCTGCGCTCGCTCGGCGTCAGCGCCGAAACCGCGCGCATCGATGCCGAGGGCATCGAGCATCATGTCAGCGCCGAGACGCTGGAGGCTTTTCGCAAGGCGATGACGGCGCCGCGCTAGGGTCAGACCCAATCGTTCTAATGACCGTTCGAACGAGGTTGTGCGAAAACGCGATTGCGCCCGTCGTTGGGGACGATGGGTTCGCAACCGCGGGCTAGCGCCACCGACGACCACCCCATCCGCCGCCGAAGCGACCGCCACCGGCAACCAACCGGATGATGAGGAGAAGTACGATCGCACCGACGGTGGCGTTGACGATCAAGCTGATCGTTCCGCTCCCAAGATGGATGCCTAGGCGAGGCAGTAGCCAGTCACCGATGAACGCGCCGATGATCCCGATTGCTATGTCCCCGATTAGGCCAAAGCCAGCCCCCCGCACGATCTTCCCGGCCAACCATCCGGCAACAAGGCCGACAACCAATATGACAATGATGCTCTCGTTCGACAGATGCATGGTGATCCTCCCGGGCTCCCTTTCTTTGCTGTGTGATTGGTGCCCGTAAATTAGCGCGCTAACTCCATAGCCGATCCTCCATCCCCGCTATCGCCTGGGTTCTCTGCGCGCCGAAATACTGATCGGAACGATGTCGCTTGGAGAAGTTGCCCAGGTCACGGCGGCCTTCGTCATCGTGCAGGTGGCTCTCAACTGGCTTGTCGACAATTACACGGGCTTGGCAGATTGTCTTTCTCCGACAAATCGCGTCGCCTCATTGCTCCTGGCGTTTGATCAGCTGGATGATGTACCCCCGGGGGGACGCAGCGGGAGCTGAGAGCGAACGTCGGACGTTTCTTGGCGCGAGGAAGAGCCCGGCTTACAGGAGCCTTGATGGTGTGATGGGTCTCGCTCAACGATCGAGCCGAGGATGTCGTTTTGGTCTTCTGTTTGCGACTACGAGGATTGCCTGACCGATCCCGCCTCGTTCAACACGGAGCACGAGCGCCGTCGACTGGTTGATTCAGTCAAGGACGAAACCCGCCAAAACGGTATTGATAAGCAAAAGGGTACGGCAAGAAGTCAACGAACCTCCGAAACGCTATTGCGCCGAATGTTCAATGGCTCATGCCTCCAGGTATCTATTTCTATGTCGGAAAGCGGGACCAAGAGGCTCCGATTGACTCGACGACGATCCTCACAGTTTAGTACCAGCGCCCGCGGCCGTAGAAACCGCCGCCGCCTAGCAGCAAAACAATAAGAACGATGACCAGAATCGTGGTGATATCCATATGCGCCTCCAATGAGCGCTCCCGGCTATGTTCGCCGTTCGCCGCTCTTGCCCTGGGCAGGGCCTAATGCCTGTGACGTGATGCAGTATAAACGTTCCGCTGGGCATTCTTGTTCCAGCGGACCTATCTGAAATGCGGATATCTTTCGCAGTTGGGGCATGTGGTTCACGCGCCGACGTTCTGAAAAAACCTCCAGGGAATGTTCAACCAGGTGCAGCACAAAGCTCATGGCGGCCTGCCAGACGTCGAATCGTCCTCGCCCATTGCGATCGGAGGATATTATTTCTTGGCTCTTGCAGCCCTTGCAGCCACAGCTGCTACGAACGCGACGGCGACGAGCGGCCGCTCCGGCTTAGATTTGTTGGAGCGGCGTTTTTTACACTTTCTGGAATGGCTTTGACGGCGCTCAGCCGTTCTTGGAGAGGCCGCCGGAACCGCAGCCCCTTACGCACGTTGCTCCTCACACAGCGCGATATCGCGCCAAGGGAGGAAGCAATGGGCGTCGAACAGGCCCCGACCGCGAAGGGCAAGCAGGCCGCCAAGGGATTGAAGCAGGCGGCGGCAAAGGACGAGCGCAAGACCGAGGCCGAGACCGGCCATCCCCTGAAGAAGGGTGCGGCGCGTTTCGAGGAGCGCTCGAAAAGCTCCGACGGCAAGAGCGCCGGCGCCAAGCAGAAAAGCTGAGGCGGACCGACGTCAGCGGCAGGCGGACGCTGTCTGTTCAGCGGCCGGTTGCCCTCCGCTACGGCTCCGGATGCTCTAGCCCTTTGAAAGGTCCAGTGGACCTTTCAATTTGCCTGCGGCAAACCGTTCCCTCACTCGCGGACATCCTGCACCCAGCTTCTAGGGTGGCCGTCGACGCGGAACTGGAAGATGAAATAGGGCGGGATGCAGGTGCCTTCGCCAGGCTTGGCCTGGGGTAAATCGTCATAGCCGGCGGTGCAGATATAGTCCTCGCGGCAGGGATGCGCCTTGTCGCAGGCGCGCAGGCCCGCGGTCTTGGTGAACTCCCTGGTGCAGAATTTGTGGTCCTTGCCCGACGCGATGCAGTCGTTGAAGCCGGTCTTGGCGAGACGGCCGCATGTCGCCTCGTCGGGAAGCTTGTCGCAGCTTGCCTTGCGCAGCATGCCGCCGGGAAAGCCGCCGGTCTTCTGCTCGGGATTGTCGTAGCGCTGGCGTGCCGCGCCATAGCCGGCGAGTTTCACCACCGGCTTCTTGTCGCGCGCGGGGTCAATGGCGCAGGCCTTTGCGGTGGCCGGCGACAGGCGGCAATACTGGTCGTTGCCCCATGTCGACATTTTGATCTCGCCGAACTCGACGGGGTCGCCGACCGCGGTGCCCTTGTCGCTGACGCAGGTGCCGAATCCCGGATGGATGGCGCTTTCGTGGACGCCGGCGCAGCGCAGGCCCGAGCCGCATGTCCAGTCCTTGAAGCTTGCGTCGTCACCGCGATAACAGATCGAGCCCCAGCCATTGTAGAGATCGGTGCCGTTCAGCGCTTCGGCGTATTTCTGGTCCGGGCGGGCGGCGAACCCTCTGGTGAAATCCGGATGGCCGCCGGCGGCGAACTGCTCGACGATGGCGCGGCGGCGCGGCAGGTCGGCGAAGAACACCGCCGAGCCCGGCACGAAGACGGCGTTGCGGCGCGGTTCGCTGGCCGGGTCGGCGCCGGTGTAGTGGAAGCCGGCAATGCCACGGGTCTGATGGCAGCCGGTGCAGCTCATTTCGTTCAGCCGCAAATTGAAACCGGCAACCGACCTGATGGTGGCGAGCGTGTTGCCCCTGGCGACGTAATCCTTCAGCGCCTTGTCGATATCGGCATCGTCGACCAGCCCATAGGCGATGTTGTTCTGCGAGCGGCTCAGGCCGCCGGGCGCGACGGAAACGGCACTTTTGGCGAGGAACTTTTCGTCGATGACCAGCCGGCCATGGTCGAGATCGTAGATGTTGCGGTCGGTGAGCAGCCATTTGGCGAAGGACGGCTTGTCGGCCAGCACCGTCGCCCGGTCGATCTGGTTCTCCATTTTCGATTCATGGAAGCTCGCGGTCGCCGGATCCCATTTGAAGATCTTCAGGAGATATTCGGCATGGCCGCCGAAGTCGCGCCGCGTCGAGGCCGACAGGCGCAGCACCTGCATGTTGAGCTCAAGCCGCATGATCTGCGAGGAATTGAGCATTGCGCCGGACAGCGGGCCTTCGTCGGAGCGCAGCCAGGCGGCCAATTGCTCGGGCGGCAGTTCTTTCTGGCCGGCGGCGAGCCAGCGTTGGGCGACGTCGGCGCAGGACACGTCAGTGGCAGCAGGCAGATCCTTCGAGGCACGCGCCTGCACCCGCGTCGGCTTGGCATTGAAGACCAGGCTCATGGTCAGCGGCAGGCGCGAGGAGATGCGCTGCGCCACCTTGCCCTTGGCCGGCTTTTCGGTGACCGAATAGTGGAAGCGGTAGATCAGCCTGATCTCGCCGCATTCGGTGTGGCCGAGATAGCCGCGATCCATGCGGTTGACGACGCCGGTCAGGTCCAGCGTCGAGCCGTCATCGTCGATGTATTTCGGATTGAATTTCTGGCTGGCGTCGTTCGATTTGGCCATGGCGGCGACATAGGGGTCGGGGCTGGTCTTCGGCTCGTCCGATATCTCCTGCTTGACCGTGTCGCGCACCGTGGCCAGCGCCGGCACGGAAAACAGGCCGCGATTGTCGACATCGCGGGTGAGGCCGAGCGCGGGTCCGAGCAGGCGGCTGATCGACAGGCCGCCGCGCTCCAGCGCCTGCAATGTGGCGGGATCGGTGACGGCGACGCTGGAGTCGAGCGTTACAGCGTTGGCACCCCGCAAGCCCAGGCAGCTCAATGCCAACACCAACAATATTTGACCGATCGTTCGCAACCGCCCCTCGCTTCCTCCGTCACGGGCGATGCTACAAGCCTTCCAAGGTTCCGGCCAGAGCGGCGAGAGGTCATGCCGGCATCGCCCTGGCCATCGAAAAACACTGTGACTTGGCGCAACCATTGGGATAATTGTTTGTTGGGTTGAGCCGGCCTTGCCGGAGCAACGAGGAAGTTTATCACGGGGAGTTGCCATGCTCTGGAGAGGCCGTCGTCAGAGTGACAATATCGAGGACGACCGCAGCGACAGCGGCGGCGGTGGGATCGGCGGCGGCGGCGGGTTCCAAATTCCTATCGGCGGCCGGACCGGTGGCGGCGGCAGCATCCTCCTCGTCATCCTGGTGGTGATCGCGGGATGGTATTTCGGCTTCGATCCCTCGGCGATCCTGGGCGGTGGCGATGGCGGCTTGCTGCCGGGTGGCGGTGGCCAGATATCGGACAATGGCGGCGGCCAGGGCAGCGGCACGGCACCTGCCAATGACGAGATGAAGCAGTTCGTCGCGACCGTTCTGGCCGAAACAGAGGACACCTGGACCGGCATCTTCAAGTCGCAAGGCCTGACCTATGAGGACCCCAAGCTAGTGCTGTTTTCCGGCCAGGTCCGCTCGGCCTGCGGCTTTGCCTCGGCGGCAGCCGGACCGTTCTATTGTCCGGGCGACCACAAGGTCTATCTCGACATGACCTTCTTCCAGCAGCTCGACCAGCAGTTCGGCGCCTCGGGCGAGTTCGCCAGAGCCTATGTCGTCGCGCATGAGGTCGGTCACCACGTGCAGAACCTCACCGGCATCATGTCCAAGTTCAACCAGATGCGGCAGGGCATGAGCGAGGCCGATGCCAACCAGCTGTCGGTGCGCATCGAGCTGCAGGCCGACTGCTTCGCCGGCGTGTGGGCGCATTACACCGCGCAGAAGGGCATATTGGAGCAAGGCGACATCGAAAGCGCCCTGAACGCGGCCAAGCAAATCGGCGACGACACGCTGCAGAAGAGGACGCAGGGCTATGTCGTGCCGGAAAGCTTCAACCACGGCACTTCGCAGCAGCGGCAGACCTGGCTGGCGCGCGGCTACAAGAGCGGCAAGCTTTCGGACTGCAACACGATGAGCGGCCCGCTTTAAGCACTTGTCCCACGCTAGCAGCCTGACGGCGAAGTTGCCGTCAGGGGGAGTCAGGATCAACGATTCCTGGCTGTTCCCGTATTGTTCCTTTTTGCGCGCTCGCCTATAAGGTTCGTCCGCCTGCGCCCCGGGCGATCAGAGGAGCCTGACCCATCATGATCGACCCTAAAACCGCCAGGCGGGGCCTCGCGCTGGTTTTCACCACGCTGCTGCTCGACATCATCGGCTTCGGCATCATCATGCCGGTACTCCCGGCCTATTTGCAGGAATTGACCGGGGTCGGCGTCAGCGAGGCGGCGATCGAGGGCGGCTGGCTGTTCTTCGTCTACGCGGCCATGCAGTTCTTCTTCGCGCCGATCATGGGCGGGTTGAGCGACCGCTTCGGGCGGCGGCCGATCCTGCTTGCCTCGGTGCTGACTTTCTCCATCGACAATCTGATCTGCGCCATCGCATGGTCCTTTCCGATGCTGTTCATCGGCCGTGTGCTGGCCGGCATTTCGGGCGCCAGCTATTCGACGACGTCGGCCTTCATCGCCGACATCTCGAACGACGAGAACCGGGCGAAGAATTTCGGCCTGCTCGGCATCGCCTTTGGCGTCGGCTTCGTCATCGGCCCGGTGCTGGGCGGGCTGCTCGGCACGTTCGGGCCGCGCGTGCCGTTCTTTTTCGCCGCCGGGCTCGCCTTGGTGAACTTCCTGATCGCGATGGTCTTCCTGCCCGAAACGCTGGATGAAAAGCATCGCCGCCGCTTCGAGTGGAAACGCGCCAACCCGGTCGGCACGCTGCTGCAGATGCGCCAATACAAAGGCATCGGCTGGATCGGCCTGGTCTTCTTCCTGATGACGCTCGGGCACATGATGTATCCGGCGGTGTGGTCGTTCGTCTCCAGCTACCGCTACGGCTGGAGCGAGCAGCAGATCGGCTTTTCGCTCGGCGCCTTCGGCCTGTGCGGCGCGATCGTCATGGCTGTCGTGTTGCCGCGTGTGATCCCCTGGCTCGGCGAATGGAAGACGGCGGTCATCGGCCTGACCTTCACGGCGGTGAGCGCCTTCGGCTATGCCTTCGCTTCGCAGGGATGGATGATTTATGCGGTGATCGTCGTCGGTTGCCTGGAAGCGCTGGCCGACCCGCCGCTGAGAAGCCTCGCCGCCGCCAAGGTTCCCCCTTCTGCACAAGGCGAGTTGCAGGGCGCGATGACCTCGCTCTTCTCGATCACCTCGATCATCACGCCGCTGCTCTACACGGCGATCTTCTCCTGGTTCACCGGGCCAAGCGCGCCCGTGACCTTCGGCGGCGCGCCCTATCTAGTCGGTGCGTGCTTCCTGGTGCTCGCGCTGATCGTCTTCGTTACCAAGGTGGCGCGGCCGGCGACGATGACAAACGCCACGACCGTCGTCGCGGAAGATGGAGCGCAGGCATGAGCCATGACGGCCGCATCGCGCTGACCAGGGACGGGGTATCGCTGTCGCGGCTGGTCTTCGGCGCCTGGCGCCTGCTCGACGGCGGTGTCCGCCCGGATGCCGATCAGGTCGCGCGGCTGATTGGCACCGCCGTCGATCTCGGGCTGACCAGTTTCGACCATGCCGACATCTATGGGAATTACGAGGTGGAAGCGGCGTTCGGCGCCGGGCTGTCGCGCTGGAGGGGCAAGCGCGATCAGATCGAGCTGGTCTCGAAATGCGACATCATGCTGCCCTCGGCCAACCGGCCGCAAAACCGGCTGAAGCATTACGACACCAGCGCCGCCCACATAACCGCATCGGTCGACCGCTCGCTCGCCAATCTCGGCACCGACTATCTCGACCTGTTGCTGCTGCACCGGCCGGACCCGCTGATGGACGCCGACGAGACGGCGGCGGCACTGGCCGGGCTGGTCAACGCGGGCAAGGCGAGGGCGGTCGGCGTTTCCAATTTCACGCCGTCGCAATTCGATCTCCTGGCCTCGCGGCTGCCGTTCGCGCTCGCCACCAACCAGATCGAAATGTCGGTGCTGAAGACGTCCGCATTGACCGACGGCAGTCTCGACCACGCGCAGCGTCTGGCCTACGCGCCGATGATCTGGTCGCCGCTCGGCGGCGGCTCGCTGTTCACCGGCAAGGAAGGCCGGGAAGCACGGGTGCGGGCAGCGCTCGCGGCGGTGGCCGCCGAGGTCGGCGCCGGCGATCTCGCCACTGTTGCCATCGCCTGGCTGTTGCGGCATCCGGCCCGGCTGGTGCCGGTGCTGGGGTCGATGAAGCCGGAACGGCTGGCGGCCATGGTCAAGGCGCTGGAGATCAGTCTCGACCGCCAGCAATGGTTCGCCATACTGGAGGCGAGTGAAGGCCGGCCAGTGGCGTAAGGTCAGACCCGCTCGGCCAGCTGTTCCTCGCCGCGCTTCTCGCGGATCAGGTTGACGAAGCGGCGGAACAGATAGTGGGAATCCTGTGGGCCGGGCGAGGCTTCGGGGTGATGCTGGACCGAGAACACCGGACGGCCGGTGAGCGCGATGCCGCAGTTCGAGCCGTCGAACAGCGAGACATGGGTTTCCTCGACGCCCTCTGGCAGCGAGTCGGCGTCGACGGCAAAGCCGTGGTTCATCGAGACGATCTCGACCTTGCCGGTGGTGTGGTCCTTGACCGGATGGTTGGCGCCGTGATGGCCCTGGTGCATCTTGGCGGTCCTGCCGCCCAGCGCCAGCGCCAGCATCTGGTGGCCGAGGCAGATGCCGAACACCGGAATGTCGGTCTTCAGCAGATCCTGGATGACCGGCACGGCATAGTCGCCGGTGGCTTCCGGGTCGCCGGGGCCGTTGGAGAGGAAGATGCCGTCGGGCTGCATGGCGAGGATTTCTTCCGAACCGGTGTTTGCCGGAACGACAGTCACCTTGGCGCCGAGGCCGGCAAGCAGGCGCAATATGTTGCGCTTGACGCCGTAGTCGATGGCCACGACGTGCAGCGACGGCTCGGCCTGCTCGCCAAAACCTTCGTTCCACACCCAAGGCGTCTCGCGCCAGACCGAGGACTGGCCCGACGTGACTTCCTTGGCGAGGTCGAGCCCGATCAGGCCCGACCATGCGGCGGCGCGTTGCTTCAGATCGTCGAGGTCGAAGACACCGTCCGGCGCATGCGCGATGACGGCATTGGGCATGCCCTTTTCGCGGATCAGCGCGGTCAGCGCGCGGGTGTCGATGCCCGAGAGTGCGACGATGCCGCGCTTCTTCAGCCACTGGTCGAGGTGGCCGGCGGCGCGGTAGTTGGACGGGTTGGTGACATCGGCCTTGAACACGGCGCCGACAGCGCCGGCGCGGGCGGCCGGATTGAGGTCCTCGATGTCCTCGCCATTGGTGCCGATATTGCCGATATGCGGGAAGGTGAAGGTGACGATCTGGCCGGCATAGGACGGGTCGGTGAGGATCTCCTGGTAGCCGGTGAGCGCGGTGTTGAAGCAGACTTCGGCGACGGCGGAACCGGTGGCGCCGAGGCCCCGACCCTCGATGACGGTGCCGTCGGCCAGCACCAGAAGGGCGGTCGGCTTTTCGGTGGCCCAGGCGGGCGTCATCTCGGCCATGGCGGCACTCCTATCAGGCTATGCGCTTCGATGATGGACCATCCGCGCAGCAAACGGCGTGGCAGCGATTTCTCGAGCCTCAGCACGTCAATTCATTGTCTTATGCAAGGCCGAGTACATAGGGGAAGGTGCCAGAAGGGTCAATGATGCAGCCAAGGCCCCGCATTGATTTATTTCGTCGAACAATATCAGTGGTTTGTCGGTCAGCTCGAGATTTGCCTTGTGCTCCCGGCGAGGTTATGGTCCGCGCCGTTTGTAGGAGAAGAGCACGATGCGCGGAAAAATCGCCGAATCCCTGAAGAGCGCGATGAAGGCGCAGGACAAGCACCGGCTGCCGACACTGCGGCTGATCCAGGCCGCCATCCATGACCGCGACATCGCCAATCGCGGTGCCGGCAAGGACCCCGCCAGCGACGAGGAGATCCTGCAGATCCTGGCCAAGATGGTGAAGCAGCGCGAGGAATCGGCCAAGGCCTTCGAAGACGGCAAGCGCCCGGAACTGGCCGCACAGGAGCGTGGCGAGATGGAGATCATCCGCGGCTTCCTGCCGACGCAGCTCGACGATGCGGCGATCACGGCGGCAGCCCGCGAGGCGATCGCGGCGACGGGTGCGGCCAGCCAGAAGGACATGGGCAAGGTGATCGCTGCGCTGAAGCAGAAATATGCCGGCCAGATGGATTTCGGCAAGGCCAGCGGGATCGTCAAAGGGCTGCTGCAGTAGGGCTTTTCCCGCCACCGTCATCCTGGCAATGAGTTAGCGAGTTTCTCGTCCCAATCGGGATTTCCGCACCATCCAGCTCCGCGCGGAATCGGCATGAGCACGATGGCGGAGGTCGCTCCAACTCACTACCTTGCATAAACAGGTAGCATGCTATATACAGGTCTCGAAGTCGAGGCCTGCCATGACCGATTCCATCCTCGTCCAGTTGCGAAAAGGCGCGCTTGATCTGTGCGTTCTGGCCGTGCTGTCGCGGGGTGAGAGCTATGGCTATGAGATCGCCAGCACGCTGGTCGCCGCGGTCAACATGGGGGAGGGCACGATCTATCCCCTGATGCGCCGGATGCAGAATGACGGGTTGGTGGCCACCCGCCTCGTCGAGTCGAGCAGCGGGCCGCCGCGCAAATATTACCGGCTCACGCCGCTCGGCCAGCAGGCTTTCGAAGCCCATCGCCGCGACTGGCGCTCCTTCGCGGGGGCCGTCGATAGACTTCTCGAGGATTTGCCATGACCAGGGACGCCTTCTTGCGCACGCTGAGACAGGGACTTGCCGGCCTGCCGCCGCGGGAGATCGAGGATATTGTTGGCGACTATGCCGCCCATTTCGCCGATGCCTCGGGCCGCGGCGAAGCGGAGGTCGCGGCGGCGCTCGGTGATCCGACAAGGATCGCCCGCGAGTTGCGCGCCGAGGCGGGTCTGCGCCGTTTCGAAGCGCATTGGAGCGTGTCGAACATGCTGGCGGCGACGATCGCCCTGGCCGGCCTTGCCTTCGTCGACATCGTCTTCCTGTTGCCGCTGCTCATCACGGCGGTCGTGCTTGCGCTCGGGCTTGGCATCACGCTCGTCGCCATCGGCGTGCTCGGCATCAAGACCATTCTCACCACGCTGCTGTTCGAGCCGGGCACTGCCTTCTCGCTCACGCTGGGACGCCTCTTCATCGGCGCCGGACTGGTGAGCGGCTTCCTTGGCGGCGGCGCCTTGCTGTTGCTGGGCATGGGCGCGGGCATACGGGTTGTCGGGCGCTATGCCCGACTGCATTCCCGTATCGCGCAAGCCGACCGCAGCTCCGATTGAGCGCTGCCAAGCGCTTGCAATTCGTCATCACGTTGAAGGAAACGGATCATGACTGGAAAACTGGCATTTGTCGCGACAGCCGGGTTGGTCGGCGCTGCCCTGTTTTTGGCCGTTGGCATCGGGCTTGCCGGGCCGGATTGGGTCAATGCGGGGGGCTCGTGGATCAGCGGCCAATCCACCTGCGGCGCGATCACATCCGTCAGAAAGGAAGTAACGCTGCCGTTCAGCGCCAATGACAGCTTCACCATCGCTTTGCCGGCTTCGGTCCGTTACCAGCCGGGCGACAAGGCCGAAGCTGTCGTCAGCGGCGATTCCACGCTGATCGATCATGTGCGCATGGAGGGCAGCCAACTCAGCCTGGATTGTGAGACGGGCTGGTTCTCGCCCCGGCTCGACGTCACCGTGTCGGGGCCGGTGATTTCGGACTGGAGACTGGTCGGCAGTGGCGAGCTTGCCCTGCCGCAGGTCAACCAGCGCGAGCTACGGCTGAACATTCGCGGCAGCGGCAGCGTGGTCGCCACCGGAACGACCCAAACGGTCGATCTGGAGATCTCCGGTTCGGGCTCGGGGCGGCTCAAAGACCTGATCGCCCAATCCGCGCAGGTCGAGATCCGCGGCAGCGGCGACGCGGAGGTTACCGCACAGGCGGATGCGGATGTGTCGATTTCCGGCAGCGGTGACGTCGATCTCTATGGGCACCCGACCATGCGGCGGTCGCAGGTCAGAGGCAGCGGCAGCATCACGCAGGTGCCGTAGCCGGCGGCCTGCAACCGTCGAAAGGCCGGATCGTGACAGGCTTTAGGGCTTGCCAGTCCGCTCCAGTGCGCGCTCGCTACCTCTCAGGCGATTTTCCGAGGCTCCAATGCGAGGCGCAAGGCCGGCGCCTCCTGCTGGATGTGATCCCATAGCCGGTTGGCGATCGGCCCATGCGGCCGGTCGCGGCGGCGCGCCACCACCAGCTCGTCGGTGCGGCCAGGCATGTGGCGGCCGGCGATGGAGCGCAGGCGTCCATCGTGCAATTCTTCCTCGATCAGGAAGTGGGGCAGGTGGCCCCAGCCGAGACCTTGCAGGATGATCTCCTTCTTCATGCCCTGGTCGGGCACCAGGCATTGCGGCGCGCCTTCGACCATGAAGTAGTCCTGCCGAGGCGAATGGCGGGCGGTGTCGCGCATGACGCATTGGGTGAGCGCCTGCATCTGGTCCAGCGTGATCGGCTGCGTGAGGCGCTCGGGCAAAAAGCCTGGCGCCGCCACGGGAATGAACGGCACCTTGCACAGATCGATCCATTCCACCCGCGCATCGCCCTTGTCGATCCAGTGCAGGATCAGGTCGGCCTCGTCATCGAAAAGCCGCTCCCGAGGGCCGCCGACGGCTTCGAAATGCAGATGCAGGCGCGTGCCCGGGCATTGGGCGAAGAACCGTCCGAGCATGCCCAGCGCCTGCGGCCGTGGGCAGAGGTCGCCGATCACGACGTGGATTTCGCTTTCCTCGCCCATCGAGAGCTGGGCGGCATGGACGCGCAGGCCGTCCAGTTCGCGCAGCAGCGATTGCGCCCGGCGGTGGAACGATAGCCCCGCCTCGGTCGGGCGCACACGATAGCCGCTGCGATCCAGGAGAACGAGATCGAGCTGTCGTTCGAGCTTGGCGACGGCGGCGAACACCGCCGGGTGCGAGCGGTGCAGCAGCGCCGCCGCCGGCTGAAAGCCGCCGGTGCGGATCACCGCATCGAAGCACTGCAAATCGTGCAAGGTGAATTCGGCCATGTCAGCTTTGACTACTGAGTTTGTCCTATCTTTGTAATATCAACAAAAGCTCGTCGCGACTACGTTCCGCCTCATTCAACGTTCCAGAAGGACTTTCATCATGAGTGAGCTGAATTTCGTGACTGTCGGCGACGGCACGCGCATCGCCTACCGTTTCGATGGCGATGCCGCAAAGCCGGTGCTGGTGCTATCGAACTCCATCGGCACCACGCTGCACATGTGGGACGGGCAGGCCGACGAGTTGTCCAGGCATTTCCGCGTCCTGCGCTACGACTTTCGCGGCCATGGCGGGTCAAGCGCCCCGGTCGGTGCCTATTCGCTCGACCGGCTTGGCCGCGATGTGATCGAGCTGCTCGATGCACTCGGTCTTGGGCGCGTGCATTTCCTTGGCCTGTCGCTGGGCGGCTTCGTCGGGCAATGGCTCGGCATCCACGCGCCGGAGCGGATCGACCGGCTGATCCTGAGCAACACCTCGTCTCATCTGGCGCCGGCAAGCTATTTCGACGAGCGGATTGCCGTTGTCCGGCAGGCGCCGGACATGGCTGAAACCGCCGAAATCTTCCTCAACAACTGGTTCCCCGCGCGGATGGTGGCGGCCAACGAACCGGTCATCGAGGAATTTCGCATGATGCTGCTCGCTATCGACCGGCAAGGCTTGGCTGGCCTGTTCGCCGCCGTTCGCGATGCCGATCTTCGCCGCACTGTCGCACTGATCAACCGGCCGACATTGGTGATCGCCGGCGAGCATGACACGGTGACGGCGGCCAGCCACAGCGAACTGATCGCGGCAGCCGTGGCCGGCGCGAAGCTGGTTGTCCTGCCCGCGGTCCACCTGTCGAACGTGGAGTATCCGGCGGAGTTCATGGAGGCCGTGCTCGATTTCTTGCGCTGACCGAAGGTTTGCTCCCGTGGGGTCTGCTGTGGAGCGGACCTCACGGCCCCTTGCACATCGGCATTGGCTGCGGTGGCGGTGCCGGGTGGTCCTGCTTGTATTGCGCTATGATCGGTTCGAGGGTTTTGCGCGGCCAGAATTTCGGCGCGCCGATTTCCTTCAGGCACGATGCGTTCCAATAGGGTGCTTCGCCCGATGGCGAATGGCTTTTTGCCGCCTGCGCGACGGCGGCGATGTCGCGCGATTCCGGATAGATGTAGAGCGTCGTCGGATCGTCCTTCACCATCGCGATGATCTGCTGCGCATCCGTTGGCGACCAGCTGGTGCAGCCATTGCTGCGGCCGCCGGCATAGTCGACAAGCTTGCCGAACGGCACCAGGCCATCATGGTCGGCGTACGAGCTGTTGGGGCTTTTGCGCATGCACATGCCGCGCAGCACCTGCGCCGCATGGCCGCCGATCACCCGCTGCCTGGCATTGGCGGCTTCGCCTTCGCCGTCAAACTGGATGAAGGTGCGCTGGAAAGCCACGTCCCGTTTCGCACCGGTGCGATAAAAACCCTTGAAGGATGTTTTCGCCTCGCTGGTCATGTAGGCGCCGCCGGCTGTCAGTTCCGAATCCATGGCATTGCCGAAGTTCTTGGAGCACCGCCTGCCGTTTGAAAAATCGACCGTGCCTTTGAGATTCCGGCCGCCGCCGTGACCCGACGAGATGGCGCGAAACGATTGGCTGGCCTCGCAGATGACGTAGTACCGGCGCCCGAGCACGCCGTTGCCCATGTCGCCGGGACGCGTCGCATCCATGGCGAAATAGCAGGGGTTCCTGACCGCGCCTTGCGCCACCTTTTTCAGGTAGAGCCCCCGCGCCCGCTCCAGCACCACGGTCGAGATCTGGCCGTCGCTGTCGCCGACATGCGCCTGCAGCCAGGCCGGGATGGCCGAGGGCGCGGCATTGGACCGGACCGTCGCGGTCAACGCAATGACGATGACAAGAAGGCTGAGGGTGACGACTATACCCAGAGGGAAAAATCTCAACCGCACCTGTTCAATTCTCCTGCCGAAGCCATGCGAATCGTTGCGGTGTTATATCCGCAATCAATCATAAAATGTCTCGCGGCAATCGGCGAAACACATCTTGTTTAGCGCGCCCGCAAATCCGCACGAAGAACCGGGGCCGGCGCGCGCACCGCCCATAGACCGGGATGCTGGTCCAAGGCTTGCGGCCGATGTCTCCGAACGAGGCGAGATCCGCTTCCAGGTGGCTTGAGCGCCGCGCTGGCCATAGTTATGCATGGATCATGGTCGAGATCGTCAAACCCGCGCTTGAACATCTGCCATCCTACAAGGCCGCGCTCGAACGCGGCTGGTCGCCGGACAATGTCCGGCTCCAGGAGGCGACGCGCGAGCAGTTGGCGGCGATAGAGCAGGATCCGGTCGCCTTCCTGGCCAGCCTCGATGACCCCGAGGCCAGGGGTGGCCCGATCACCTTGCCCGACGGCACGCAAGTGGCGCGCTTGCCGGGCTTCCGCCGCTGGATCTGGGATGGCGAGGCGTCGGGGTCTATCGGCTTTCGCTGGCAGAAGGGCACGGCGGAACTGCCCTCGCATGTGCTTGGCCATATCGGCTATGCGGTGGTGCCATGGAAGCGACGGCGCGGCTATGCCACGCAGGCCTTGCGGCTGATGCTGGACGAGGCGAGGGCGGTCGGGCTGCCCTATGTCGAGGTCACCGCCAAGCCTGGCAATCCGGCCTCGCACAAGGTGATCCTGGCCAATGGCGGCAGGCTGGTCGAACGCTTCTTCGAGGATGCCGCCTATGGCGGGGTGGAGAGTTTGCGGTTCCAGATCGAGTTGTAGAACGCTTTAAAGCGTGTCGCATCGAAATGGCTTCATGCGACGCGCTTCAGGTCTTTGTTTTTATGCATGTCGCCCCCCAAACCGAGGTCACTTTTCGGTGACATGCCTTAACGTTGCTGATCGCGTAGCCAGTCGGCCAGCGATGCGCGATGCTTGCCGGCCCTGCCGGTGAAGGCCTCGGCGGACAGCATGGAGTTCAACACCGCCTCCTGCGTCGCTTCCGCCGCCGCGCGAAACAGGATGTCGATGCGCGCCTCGTTGAGCGCGAGCAGGGGCACCAGGTCGCGGCTTTCATCGTGGTCGACCAGATTGCCGGTGCTGAAGGCGATGGCGATGTCACCACTGCCATGGCCCCAGAAGGAACCGAGTCTGGCGATGCCGGCTCCGGCGCGGCGCGCTACCCTTTCAAGCTGGCGGTGTTCGAGCGGCAAATCGGTTGCCAGCACGATCATGACCGAGCCGCGCTCGTCCCCGGCCGGTTGTCCGGAGGTCGGCCGGCGCCCATCGGGCAGAACGAGGTCTCCGGGTCTGCCGAAATTCGACAGAACGAGAACGCCGAGGTGATGGCCGCCACCGAGCGCTATTCTTCTGGACGCCGAACCGATACCGCCTTTGAAGCCGAAGCAAGTCATTCCCGTTCCGGCGCCGACATTGCCTTGTTCGACCTCACCCTCATGCGCGTCCGCCAGCGCGGCGAGGGCGTGCTCCTCTGATATCGCCAGGGCCTGGATGTCGTTCAGCGGGCCATCATTGCATTCGCCGACCAGCGGATTGACGGTTCCGGTGGTGCGGCCGATATCCGGGTTCTGGCGGATGGCGTCGCGGATCAGCGTCGTGGCGCAGGTGCCGACCGAGAGCGTGTTGGTCAAGAGAACAGGCGTTTCGATGCTGCCGAGTTCCTGCACCTGCGTCAGGCCGATGGTCTTGCCGAAGCCGTTGATGACATGGCTTGCCGCCGTCACCTTCTTGCGAAACAGATTTCCGCCATGCGGCAGGATCGCGGTCACGCCGGTGTTGATGTCGCCATTGCGCAGCGTGCAATGGCCGACGCGTACACCGGGCACATCGGTGATCGCATTGTGCGCGCCCGCCGGCAAGATGCCGCAGCTCAAGCCGAAATCGCTGACAGTGCTCGCCATGTCTGCTCCTGGTCTTACGAGCGGCACGCGCCCAAGCCGAGATCCGCGCCGGACCGGATTTCGCTATCGGACGTGCTCGTCCGCACACAGCGCGTGGTCGGACAGCGCGCGGATGACATAGCAGTCGCCGACCGTCTTGCCGTCGCGGCAGGAAGCGATGCGTTCCAGCTCGGTTTCCAGCCGCTTCAGCTGGGCGATTTTTTCGCGCACGGAAATCAGTTGCTCCTGCGCGATCTGGTCGGCATGGCTGCAGGGCTGCTCGGGATGGCCGCTGAGATCGATCAGGGCGCGGATGTCCTCGACGGCAAAGCCAAGGTCGCGGGCGTGGCGGATGAAGGCCAGCCGTTCCAGCTCTTGCCTGGAATAGCGGCGCTGGTTGCCTTCCGAGCGCTCGGGCGCCGCGACCAGGCCCATCTGCTCGTAATAGCGGATGGTCGGCACCTTGACCCCGGTGCGGCGGGAGAGATCACCGATCGAAAACATGCATTTTGCCTCTTGAAGCTCTAGTGACTAGAGCAATTACAGTGCCTGACATCAGGGTTCAAGACCCGTGCAGCGGCACGCCGCGCGGGTCAGGAAGCAGACAGGTGATGGAATGACTTCTCCTCTGAGGCAGACACGGTTCAAGATCGGCGGCATGGACTGCGCTTCCTGCGCGGCCAAGATCGCCACGGCGGTGCGCCGTCTTGACGGTGTCGCGGATGTCTCGGTTTCGGTGACCGGCGCCAGCATGACGGTCAGCCATGGCGGTCCGCTCAATGACGACAAGGTGCTGCGGCAGGTGGCGTGGCTGGGCTACGGCATCGTCAAGGCGGAGGCCAGGACCGATGGGCCGGCGGCCAAGGCGCATGACCATGCCGCTCACGATCACGAAGGCCATGACCATCAAGGTCACGACCATGAAGGCCATGACCATGGCGGCGGCCAAGAAATCACCAAAGAGGCCGCTGGGGCATCCCATCTGCATAGCCACGCCGAACCCGGGCAGGTGTGGTGGCGCAGCCGCCGCGCGGCGATGACGCTGGCTTGTGCGGTAGCGCTTCTCGCCGCCTATAGCATCTGTCATCTGTTTCCTTCGGCTGAGCGCTGGGTTTTCCTGGCTGCATTGCTGGTCGGTCTCGTGCCGATCGCGCGGCGCGCGCTGATGGCGGCGCTGGCCGGCACGCCGTTCTCGATCGAGATGCTGATGACCATCGCCGCCGCTGGCGCCGTGATGATCGGCGCGACGGAAGAAGCCGCCGCCGTGGTTGTGCTGTTCCTGATCGGCGAGCTTCTGGAAGGGGTCGCCGCGGGCCGGGCGCGGGCCAGCATCCAGGGCCTGGCCGACCTGGTGCCGAAGACGGCGCTGGTCGAGCGGGGCGGCGGCACGGTCGAAGTTCCCGCCGAACAGCTTGCCGTCGGCGCCGTCATCGTTGTGCGGCCAGGCGACCGCATCCCGGCCGATGGCGAGATTGTGGAAGGCTCGAGTGACATCGGCGAGGCGCCGGTGACCGGCGAAAGCACGCCGAAGCGCAAGGGTGTCGCGGAACCCGTCTTCGCCGGCACGATCAACAGCGATGGCGTGCTCAAGGCGCGGGTGACGGCGGCCGCTTCCGACAACACCATCGCTCGCGTCGTGCGGCTGGTGGAGGAGGCGCAGGAGGCCAAGGCGCCGACCGAGCGCTTCATCGACCGCTTCTCGCGCATCTACACGCCGGGCGTGCTGGCAGTCGGCGCGCTGGTGGCCGTGCTGCCGCCGCTCGTCGCCGGCGGCGACTGGAACGAATGGATCTACAAGGGCCTGGCGATTCTTTTGATCGGCTGCCCCTGCGCGCTGGTCATCTCGACGCCCGCCGCGATCGCCGCCGGTCTCGCGACCGGTGCACGGCGCGGCCTGCTGATGAAGGGCGGCGCGGTGCTGGAAGGCTTTCGCCGGATCACGGCGGTCGCCTTCGACAAGACCGGCACGCTGACCGTGGGCAAGCCAGTCGTCACCGACATCGTCGCCTTTGGCCGCGACGAGCGCAGTGTGCTGGCGTTGGCGGCGGCGCTCGAACAGGGCTCCAGCCATCCGCTGGCGGTGGCGATCCTGGACAGGGCGAGAGCCGACAAGGCGCCGGTGCCGCCGGCTTTTGCCGCCAAGGCGATCTCGGGCAGGGGTGTCGAGGGCAGCGTCGGCGGCGTGGCCGTCTTCCTCGGCTCCGGCCCGGCGGCGGGCGAACGCGCCGACATAACGCAAGCGCAGCGCCTGGCCGTCGACAGCCTCAACGGCCAGGGCAAGACCGTGTCGGTGCTGGTCGCCGATGGCGTGGTGGCCGGGCTGATCGCCATGCGCGACGAGCCACGGCCGGATGCGGCGGCCGGCATCGCGGCCCTCAAGGCAGAAGGCATCCGCGCGGTGATGCTGACCGGCGACAACCGCCGCACTGCTGAGGCAATAGCCGCTTCGCTCGGCATCGAGGCGCGGGCGGAATTACTGCCGCAGGACAAGCAGCGCATCGTCGGCGAATTGCAGGGCGAGGGGCTGACAGTGGCCAAGGTCGGCGACGGCATCAATGACGCGCCGGCGCTCGCCGCCGCCGATATCGGCATCGCCATGGGCGGCGGCACCGATGTGGCGCTGGAGACGGCGGATGCGGCGATCCTGCATGGCCGCGTCCTGGACGTTGCCCGCATGGTGCGGCTGTCGCGGGCCGTGATGGCCAATATCAGCCAGAACATCACCGTGGCGCTGGGGCTGAAGGCAGTGTTCCTGGTCACCACCATTTCAGGCATCACCGGCCTGTGGCCGGCGATCCTGGCCGACACCGGCGCCACCGTGCTGGTCACCGCCAACGCCATGCGCCTGTTGCGCTGGCGCGGGTGAGGGCTGCGGCCGACGCCGTTCGACCGGCAAGCCGTCAGGGGTCGATATCCATGGCGAGTGCCGCCTCCTTCCGGTTCTCCAGTTCCGCGAGCCTGCCCTGGAGCGCGCTGCGGATCGAAGCGTAGGCTGCGGCGCCGAAGGTCAATCGTCGAGGCGCGGGATCCTGTTCCACCGAGGCGATCATCGCCTCGACCATCTTGCCGGGATCGCCCTTGATGTCGAACGAACCCTCGGAAAAAGCCCGGTGCAGGTCGCCAACCGGCGTGTTCGCATAGGCATCCGTGGACCCCGAAGTGACCAGGCTGGCGCCGAAATTCGTCCGTGTCGGGCCTGGCTCGACCAGCGTCAGCCCGATGCCGAACGACGCGACCTCCTGGCGAACGGATTCGACAAAGCCTTCAATGCCCCATTTGCTGGCGTGATAGAGGCTGAAGCCGGGATAGGCCATCTGCCCGCCCTCCGAGGAGACTTGCAGGATGCGGCCGCCGCGCTGTTTGCGCAGATGCGGCAGTGCCACCCGGATCAACTGTATGGAGCCGATGAGATTTGTGTCGATCAGGTCGCGGATCTGGCTGTCTTCCAGCTCCTCGGCGGCGCCGAACAGGCCATAGCCGGCGTTGCTGACGATGACATCGATGCGCCCCAACTCGCCAAAGGCCTTGTCGACCGTTGCCCGGATGGCATCGCTGTCGGTCATTTCAAGGGAAGCGATCCAGAGGCGATCGCCATGCAGCGCCTTCAGGTCCGCGAGAGCCTGCGGTCTCCGCACTGTCGCGGCGACCCGGTCGCCACGGGCCAGAAGCCTGTCCGTCAAAAGCCGTCCGAAGCCCGATGAAGTACCGGTGATGAACCATGTCCTGGTCATGGGAAATGTCCTTTCATTGCTGACTTCGGCCAAGACTACGCCATCCAACTCATGATACTATCCGTTCAATTTCACATGGCTTGATGAAGATTTTCCATGAATGGCAAGCCCGGACTTCCGGAATTGACCGCGCTCGCCGCGATTGTCTCGCATCGCGGCTTCCGCAAGGCGGCCGACGATCTCGGCCTTTCGCCTTCGACGCTGAGCCACATGATGCGGACGCTGGAGCGGCGTATGGGTGTGCGCCTGCTCAACCGCACCACGCGCAGCGTTGCGCCGACCGAGGCGGGCGAGCGGCTCGTCTCGCGCCTGCGGCCGCTTTTGTCGGATATCGACGCCGCATTGGCCGAGGTCGACGACTTCCGTGGTCTTGCATCGGGGACGCTGCGGATCAACACCAGCGAGATCGGCGCCCGATTGTTGCTTGGATCGGTGGTGCCGGCCTTTCTTCAGCGCTACCCTCAGGTTGCGCTCGATCTCGTCACCGAGGGAAGACTGGTCGATATCGTTGCCGAAGGCTTCGATGCCGGTATCCGCCTGGGCGAGGCCGTGCCGCAGGATATGGTTGCGGTGCGCTTCGGCGGGCCGACACGCTTCATTGCCGTTGCATCGCCGGCCTATCTGGCCGGCCGCACGGTTCCGAGAGTGCCGGATGATCTCAGGGATCAAGCCTGCATTCGGTTTCGGTTGCCGAGCGGCAAACCCTACCGATGGGAGTTCGAGAAACACGGCCAGGAGATTGCCATCGATGTCCCTGGCGCGCTGACGCTGGACAATATGGAGTTGATGGCCGAGGCAGCTGCCGGCGGTATGGGGATCGCTTATATCTCGGACAAATCCGCCAAGCCTTACCTCGACCGGGGAGCGCTTGTCGGTGTGCTGGAGGATTGGTGTCCGCCCATTCCCGGCCTGTTCCTCTACTATCCAGGCCACCGGCTGGTGCCACCGGCGCTGCGCGCCTTCATCGACGTGCTGAAGGAGACGAAGGGGTGAGGCCGTTACTCCGCCGGGGCCGTCAGCGGCGGCGTGGCGTTGCTGCGCCCTTCCCAGACCTGGGAGACGACTGCCACCACCACGGCGACCAGCATGGCGGCCGCGCCCACCACAGGCAGGCTGCGGTAGCCGTAGCCGGCATTGAGCATGGCGGCGCCCAGCGACGCGGCCAGCGCGATGCCGACATTGAAGCCGGACGGAATCAGTGATGAGGCAAGATTGGAGGCATCCGCCGTCCAGGCCAGGATGCGGGTCTGGATCGGCGTGCCGATGGCGAAGTTGAGGCCACCCCAGACGACGATCGCCACGATCATCGGCACGGGGTAGGGGCTGACGGCATAGATGACCGCCAGCGTCACCGCCTGCAGGGCCAGCATGGTGATGAGCGACGGCATCAGCTTCCAGTCCGACAGCTTGCCGCCGAGGAAGACGCCAAGTGTGGCGCCGACGCCGTTGAGCAGCAGCACCCAGGGCACCAGGCCTTCGTCGAGCCCGGTGACCTCAAGCAAGGTCGGCGTGATGTAGGTGAACAGGCAGAACTGGCCGAGCATCAGCATGAGCATCAGGATCAGCGAGGTCCAGACCTGCTGGCGCGCCAGCACGCGGACCTCACGCGCCAGGCCGGCGGGCTCGGCCTGATATCCGGCGGTGCGCGGCAGAAGGGCCGCCATGGCGCAAGTCGCCGCCACGCCCAGCGCACACATCACCCAGAAGGTTGCGCGCCAGCCCCAGATATTGCCGATGGCGGTGCCCGCCGGCACGCCGATGACATTGGAGACGGTGAGGCCGGACAGGATGACGGCGACCGCCATGCCGCGCTTGTCCTCGGGAACGAGGCCGACGGCGACCACCATGGCGACGCCGAAATAGGCGCCGTGCGCGACGGCAACGGCAATGCGCAGCAGCAGCATCGAGGTAAAGTCGGGCGCCAGCGCACAGGCTGCCTGGCCGATGGTGAAGGCGATGGCGAGGCCGAGCAGCAAGGTCTTGCGCGGCAGGGATTTGGTGACCAGCGCCAGCAGCGGGCCGCCGATGGCGATGCCGCAGGCATAGCCGGAGACGAGATAGCCGGCGGAGGGAACCGAAACGCCAAGCCCCTCCGCCACCTGCGGCAGCACGCCAGCAATGACGAATTCGGTGGTGCCGAAAGCGAAAGCGGCGATGAACAGGGCAATGAGCGGAAGCGACATGGGAATGCCTTGGCTGCAACGGCCTCAAACCACGGATGGGCGGCGCGGGCAATCCAGAAATTTTTGTCGCGACTTTAGCTTTTCTTGAGTGAGGGTGAGCAGCCGGTTCGCGAAGCGAATTCATCGTGCCAGTGGCACGATGAAAGGCCGGCGAACGCCGGGACGCTGCGAAAGAAGCGGGACCCGGCGGGGAGGCGCCACTCGGCCCTTCGCAGGCTCAGGGCGTTCGAAGCTCGAAAAGCCAAGCAATTGGCTTTTCGTCCGCTACGCGGACCACTTCTCACCTCCCTTGTGGGGGAGATCAGCAACTTCTCAACCCGCCTTCAGCCTCGACCCGGTCAGCAGGCCGCGCTCTTCGAGCACCGGATAGGCCATCGAGGCCAGCAGTGAATTGATCTGCTTCAGGTCGCGGATGGTGTCGAGATGGATCGAGCTTGTCTCGACGCTTTTGGCGGTGCCTTCGCGCAGCCGCAGGAAATGGCTGGCGCTGGTTTCCTTCTCGCGGTCGCGCAGCTGGTCCTTCTCCAGCACCAGTTGACGCGCCGTTTCGGGGTCGCGCGAGACCAGCACGTTGAAGGCAAGCCTTGCATTGGCCAGCACCGAGCCGTGGAAGGCACACAATTCGCTCCAGCCCTCGTCGGTGAATTCCAGCCCGCGATCGACCTTCTTCTTCACATGCACCAGCATGTTGCGCACGATGATGTCGCCGACCTGCTCGAGCTTGACGCAGGCGCCGATCAGCTCCTGGCAGCGCAGCGCCTCGTCCTCGGTCAGCGGGTTCTTGGTGACCTTGGCGAGGTAGAGTTTTATCGCCGCATGCTTGCGGTCGACGCGGTCGTCGAGGGCGGCCAGCGCCTTGATCTTGTCGGCGTCGGCGCTCTCATAGAGCTCGATGATACGCTTCAGCATGATCTCGACCGTCTCGCACACCCGCACCACCTCGCGCGTGGCATTGGCCAGCGCCTGGCTCGGCACGTCGAGCGCGCTTTCGTTGAGCGCGGACAGTTCGATGACGTCGAGCGAAGCAGCCGGCGTCGGCTTGGTACCGAGCGCGACAATCCTCTCCGAAGCGCGGTAGACGAAGCCGGCCAGCGGCAGGCCGGCGAGCAGGACGATGACGTTGAACAGGATGTGGGCGTTGACGATCTGGTCGGCCGCCTTCGCGCCGAGGAAGCCGACCTGCGGCCGGAAGATCATGAACAGGACCAGCATGACCAGAGAGCCAAGCCCGCGCATCAGGAGATTGCCGATCGGCACGACGCGCACGGCCGGCCCGGCCGAGCGGGTCAGCATCGGCGCGATGATCGAGGAGCCAAGATTGACGCCGAGGATGAGCACGACGCCGAGTTCCGGGCTGATCAGGCCGCGGCCAGCCAGCGTCGCCATCAAAAGCACCGCGGCGATGCTCGACTGGAACAGCCATGTGATCAGCGCCGCCAGGAGATAGGCGGTGATGGAATCGCTGGAGAAGTAGTTGATGATGACCGGCATCAGCTGGCTGTTGCGCAGCGGCTCGGATGCCTGGCCGATCATCTCCAGCGACAGGATCAAGAGGCCGATGCCGACCAGGATGCGGCCGGTCTGGCGCCAGTCGCGCCGCTCGGTGGCCATGAACATCACCGTGCCGGTGATTAGGCAGAGCGGCACCAGCAGCGTGAGGTCGAAAGTCAGCAGCTTGACCACAAGCGCCGAGCCGATCTCGGCGCCGCGCACCGCCAATTGGCCGGCCGCACCCGAGACGATGCCGGAACCGGCGAAGGAGCCGACCAGCAGGGTGACCGCGGTCGAACTCTGCAGCGCGATCGCAAGGCCGGTGCCGGCCAGCACCGCCATGATCGGATTGCGCATGGTGGCGCGCAGCCTGTGGCGCAGCACATCGCCATAGGCGCGTTCGACGCCGGTCTTCACCATGCGGGTGGCAAACAGCATCAGCGCCACGGCGCCGGCCAGATGCAGAAGGACGACGGAACCGCTCATGTCGGCGCCTGCATGCGGACAGGGCACGCGGTGCGGACGGCGCGGCGAACAGGCGGAAAAACAAGGGTTCGAATCATGGTCATGGCACTGTGGATAATAGCCGGAATATTTTAGCCGGATAATAAAACTTTGTCGATTTCAAGGGGCCGTCGTGGCGCGACAGGCCGTGTCGGGAATGGATGGGTACGCAAATGGTCGCACGGCCACGCCCTGGCCGGTCTGGCGAACGGCCGCTCTTGCCGGGGGTCGATGTTGTCTTTGCGGTGATGTTCAAATATCGGCAATAAGACGAAGATTTCATTACACAATTGTAATGCCTGTGTTCAGTTTCAGTTCATCCTCCGGTCGCTATTCCTCGGGCATCGACAACCAAGGAGATCTCTGATGAAGCGCATCGTTCTTTCTGTCCTCGCCGTCTCGATGATGGCCGCCACGTCACTTGCCGGCCAGGCCGCGCCGACGAACGCGCCGGTCGCGCCGCAGTCGAATTACACCAAGGTCGACTGGCAGAAGCCGGGCCACCACAATGATGTGAGGAAGCGCGTCTTCAAGAAGAAGGTCGTCGTGAAGCGGAACCACTGGCGCAACGGCCAGAAATATTCCGGCTGGAGGCAGCACCAGCCGATCCGCGACTATGGCCGCTACGGCCTGCATCGTCCCGGCCGCGGCCAGGAATGGATCCGCGTCGGCAACGACTATGTGCTGGTCGGCATCCTCTCGGGCGTCATCTTCGGCGCGCTTGCCGCGCAGTAAGCGTCCAGCGCTAGCCTGGAAAGGAGGGCGGTCCGTATGGCCGCCGTCTTTTTGCCCTGTGGAAACCGGGTATGGCCAGCATTGGGGGTCGTCGGATTTAGCTGGCATGATTATATGGTGGGGAAACGAGTTCCCTCAATGCGCTTTCCACCCGCCTTTCTCGACGAGATCCGCGACCGCGTGCCGATTTCACAGGTCATCGGCCAGCGCGTCGCGTGGGATCGCAGGAAGACCAATGCGTCGCGTGGCGATTTTTGGGCCTGCTGCCCGTTCCATGGCGAGAAGAGCCCGTCCTTCCATTGCGAGGACAAGAAGGGCCGCTACCATTGTTTCGGCTGCTCGGTCTCGGGCGATCATTTCAAATTCCTGACCGAACTCGACGGAATGAGTTTCCCTGAAGCGGTCGAGAAGATCGCCGACATGGCCGGCGTGCCGATGCCGGTGCGCGACGCCCAGGAGGAACGGCGCGAGAAGGAACGCGCGAGCCTGACCGACGTCATGGAGATGGCGACCGCCTTTTTCCAGGAACGGCTGCAGGGGCCTGAGGGCGCAAAGGCCCGCGCCTATCTGCGCGACCGTGGATTGACGCCGGCAACGCAGCAGTCGTTCCGGCTGGGCTACGCGCCGGACAGCCGCAATGCGCTCAAGGAGCATCTCGCGGCAAAAGGCGTGCCGAAGGCCGATATCGAAGCCTGCGGGCTGGTACGACACGGCGACGACATTCCGGTCTCCTATGACTGGTTCCGCGACCGCATCATGTTCCCGATTCCGGATTCGCGCGGCAAGATCATCGCTTTTGGGGGCCGGGCGCTGGCGCCCGATGCGCTGGCCAAATACATGAACTCGCCCGACACCGAGCTCTTCCACAAGGGCAATGTGCTCTACAATTTCGCCCGCGCCCGCAAGGCACTCGCCAAGGACGGCACGGTCATTGCCGTCGAAGGTTATATGGACGTGATCGCGCTGGCGCAGGCCGGCTTCGAGAATGTTGTGGCGCCGCTCGGCACGGCGCTCACCGAAAACCAGCTGGAATTGCTTTGGCGTATGGCGCCCGAACCGATGCTGTGTTTCGACGGCGACAAGGCCGGGCTGAAAGCGGCATGGCGTGCAGCCGATCTGGCACTGCCATCGGTGCAGGCCGGGCGCTCGGCGCGCTTCGCGCTGCTGCCGGAAGGCAAGGATCCCGACGACCTCGTCAAGGCCGAGGGGCCGGACGCTTTCCGCGCGGTGCTTGCCGATGCGCGGCCGCTGGTCGACCTGTTGTGGATGCGCGAGACGGCGGGCGGTGTCTTCGACACGCCTGAGCGACGGGCGGAACTGGGAAAGACGCTGCGGGAACTCGCCAGCCGCATCCGCGACGAAAGCACGCGCTATCACTACCAGCAGGAAATGCGTGAGCGCGAAAAGAGCTTCTTCGGCTCGCAGCGCGATGCGCGGCAAGGGCGCCAGGACTGGAAACCAGGACAGGGCAAGGCAGCCGCACCCGGTGGCCAATTCGCCAAGCCTGGCGGCGGCCGCATGGCGATCACCGAAAGCCTTGGCCAGTCGGCGTTGGTCAAGCGCGGCAGCGAGGGCATGTCGGTGCGCGAGGCGACGATCCTCGTGGCGCTGGTCAACCATCCGCCGCTGATCGACGAGAATTTCGCCCATGTCGAATTTCTCGACCTCGCCAATTCCGAATTGCAGCGGCTGCACGCCGCCATCCTCGACGCGATGGCGCATGACATGGCCAATGACCGCCACGCCGTGGTGGCGACGATCGAGCGTGCCGGCTGCGCCGAGATCTGGGAGCGCGCCGTCGGCCTGATCCGGCGGGCGCGGCAATGGCCCGCGCTGGAGACGGCGGCACTCGACGACGCCCGCGACGCCCTGAACCAGGCGCTGCACTTGCAGCGCAGCGCGCGCACCTTACATAAGGAACTGAAACAGGCGGAAGCGGCGCTCGAAGCAGATCCCTCGGACGAAAACTTCCGCCATCTGATCGAAATTCAGGCGCAATTTCAGGATGTACAGGCGACGGAAGCGCTGATCGAAGGATTCGGCGTTTCGTCGGGCAGGGCTGGGCGAGCCTAAGTGCAGCTGAGTACAGGAATGAGAGCGTGGCCAGGCTTCCCAGGGAAGCAAGGCGCGCTAAGTCGGGTAATTGATTCGCTTTTTTCATGCGAATCATGCCAGAGGCGCTTGACCTTCCGACAGAATGGCGGAATCAGGACGATTCGAAACGTTAACCCGCACCCGCGCCGACGGGAAATGAGCGATGTGAGGTACTGGTCACTGGACAGGCAGGCAGCCTGCCACAGATATCAGGGTTAATCTGGACTTAATGCATGTCGCCCAAGAGTGGGACCGGTTTTGGGATGACGGCATGCACCAAACAAAAGAGATGATGCGGTTAGTGGCCCGGTGAGGCGCGTTTAAAAAACGAGCGTATCCGATTTGACTGGTCCGACAGCTTACGCGGCCCCAAAGCTTGGCCGCTAGGAGAAGATAAAAATTATGGCGACTAAGGAAAAGGAAGAGGTCGAGACCGAACGCGAAGGCGCCACCGATGGCCCTCTGCTCGACCTTTCCGATGATGCTGTCAAGAAGATGATCAAGGCCGCCAAGAAGCGCGGCTATGTCACGATGGACGAGCTGAATTCGGTACTGCCTTCCGAGGAAGTGACCTCCGAGCAGATCGAGGACACGATGGCGATGCTGTCCGACATGGGCATCAACGTCGTCGAGGATGACGAGCAGGGCGAAGAGGCCGAGGCTGGCGACACCGCGGCCGACGCCGAGGAAGACGCCAACGAGCTGGCCGAACAGACCGGCACGGCGGTCGCCGCCACCACCACCAAGAAAGAGCCGACTGACCGCACCGACGATCCGGTGCGCATGTATCTGCGCGAGATGGGCTCGGTGGAGCTTCTGTCGCGCGAGGGCGAAATCGCCATTGCCAAGCGCATCGAGGCCGGCCGCGAGACGATGATCGCGGGCCTATGCGAAAGCCCGCTTACCTTCCAGGCCATCATCATCTGGCGCGACGAGCTCAACGAATCCAAGATCCTGCTGCGCGAGATCATCGACCTCGAAGCCACCTATGCCGGCCCGGAAGCCAAGCAGGCGCCAGTGGTCGAGCGCATCGAGGAAGCGCCCAAGGCCGAGGAAAAGCCGCGGCGCGGGCGCGACGATGAAGACGACGTCACCAATGTCGGCGCCGATACGCGCGGCATCGGGGACGACGACGAGGAAGACGAGGACGAGGCGAGCCTGTCGCTGGCGGCGATGGAAGCCGAACTGCGCCCGCAGGTGATGGAGACGCTCGACGTCATCGCCGACACCTACAAGAAGCTGCGCAAGCTGCAGGACCAGCAGGTCGAGAACCGTCTGGCCGCCGCCGGCACGCTGTCGCCCAGCCAGGACCGCCGGCTGAAGGAGCTGAAGGACCAGCTGATCAAGGCGGTGAAGTCGCTGTCGCTCAACACGGCGCGCATCGAGGCGCTGGTCGAGCAGCTTTACGACATCAACAAGCGCCTGGTGCAGAACGAGGGCAAGCTGTTGCGCCTCGCCGAAAGCTATGGCGTGCGCCGCGAGGAGTTCCTGAAGGAATATCAGGGTTCCGAACTCGACCCCAACTGGACGCGTGCGATCGGCAACCTGACCTCGCGCGGCTGGAAGGAATTCACCAAGAACGAGAAGGACGCGATCAAGGACCTGCGCGCCGAGATTCAGCACCTGGCCACCGAAACGGCGATCTCGATCCTGGAATTCCGCAAGATCGTCAACCAGGTGCAGAAGGGCGAGCGCGAAGCCGCGATCGCCAAGAAGGAAATGGTCGAGGCCAATCTGCGCCTCGTCATCTCCATCGCCAAGAAATACACCAATCGCGGCTTGCAGTTCCTCGACCTGATCCAGGAAGGCAATATCGGCCTGATGAAGGCGGTCGATAAGTTCGAATACCGCCGCGGCTACAAGTTCTCGACCTACGCGACATGGTGGATCCGGCAGGCGATCACGCGTTCGATCGCCGACCAGGCGCGCACCATCCGCATTCCGGTGCACATGATCGAGACGATCAACAAGATCGTGCGCACCTCGCGCCAGATGCTGCACGAGATCGGCCGCGAGCCGACGCCGGAAGAACTGGCCGAAAAGCTCGCCATGCCGCTCGAAAAAGTGCGCAAGGTCTTGAAGATCGCCAAGGAGCCGATCTCGCTCGAAACGCCGGTCGGCGACGAGGAGGATTCGCATCTGGGCGATTTCATCGAGGACAAGATGGCGATCCTGCCGATCGACGCGGCGATCCAGGCCAATCTGCGCGAGACCACGACGCGGGTTCTCGCCTCGCTGACGCCGCGCGAGGAGCGTGTGCTGCGCATGCGCTTCGGCATCGGCATGAACACCGACCACACGCTGGAAGAAGTCGGCCAGCAGTTCTCGGTCACCCGCGAGCGTATCCGCCAGATCGAAGCCAAGGCGCTGCGCAAGCTCAAGCACCCGAGCAGATCGCGCAAGCTGCGCAGCTTCCTCGACAGCTGAGACATACCGACAGCAAGACCAACAAGGGCGCCACTGGCGCCCTTTTTCGTTTGTGGCACGCGCTCTTGCGGCTCACTCCCTTCGGGAGGATACTTTCCAAGTCGGATGCGTTTTCAGGGCGATAAGCCGGATGCCCGCCCCGGCGGAGGTCACTCCCTACCGCCGTGCTCCGTGGCCCCGGAGGGAGGTGTGCATGACAACCTACATCGTGCTGATGAACTGGACGGAGCAGGGCGCCAAAAGTGTGCGTGATTCGCCGAAGCGGCTCGATGCCGCCAGGAAGCAACTGGGCGACATGGGCGGTTCGTTCAAGGCGTTCTACCTGACGATGGGTGAATACGACATGGTGGCGGTGGTCGAAGCACCCGACGATGCGGTCTTGGCGCGTTTCTCGCTGATGCTGGCGGCGGCCGGCAATGTCAGGACGCGGACACTGAAAGCCTTCCCCGAATTCGCCTACCGCGAGATCATCTCGTCGCTTGGATAGCAAGCGGCAGGTTCGAAGGCGATAACCTGGGTACCCGACCTGACGGCGCTTTGCCGCAGGACAGGGCGCTTCGCCGTGATAGACTGCGGCCAGTGGGATCGCGATGAAGAAATTCTCGATATTGGCTGCCGGCCTTGCCTTGATGTCGTCGATGCCGTTCGCCGCCGGCGCCGCCGCGCAAAAACCAGTCGGCATTGCCAATCCGGCATCCGTCCATTGCGGCGAGATCGGCGGGCGCCTGGTGATCAGGAAGGACAGGGCTGGCAACGAATACGGATTTTGCCGGTTGCCCAAAGGGCGCCTGTGCGAAGAATGGGCGCTGTTTCGCGACAACAAATGCGTCGGGCCAAAGGCGGCCATGCGCGGCAAATGACATGCGCGCTGTCATAGGGTGAGATGATGTCCGAAACACATTCGCATCTTTGGCCCGGCGTACCGCTCGCCCTTGGCTCGGCCGCTCTGTTCGGCGCGACCCCGCCGCTTTCCAAGCTGCTGCTCGATGCCGTGAACCCCTTCATGCTGGCCGGACTGCTCTATCTCGGCGCCGGTCTCGGCCTCGCTCTCTATCGCTTGCTTGGCGGCAAGCAGGCGGCGGCTGGTGAAGCGCAACTGGCCGCCCGGGATATCCCCTGGCTGGCCCTGGCAATCGGCATGGGTGGCATCCTCGCGCCGGTGCTGTTGATGTTCGGCCTCAGCCGCAACACGGCATCCAGTTCAGCGCTGCTGCTCAACCTGGAAGGGCTGGCGACGATGGCGATCGCCTGGCTCGTCTATCGCGAGAATGTCGACCGGCGCCTGCTTTTTGGCGCCTTCGCCATTCTCGCGGGCGCGGTGCTGTTGTCGTGGGACGGCGGCGGCATTGCTTTCAACCCGGGCGCCCTGCTGGTGGCGGGGGCTTGCGTGGCCTGGGGGCTGGACAACAATTTCACGCGCAGGATCTCGGCCACCGACCCCGTGGTGATCGCCATGCTGAAAGGCCTGGTGGCGGGTGCGGCCAATGTCGGGTTGGCGCTTGCCGCCGGGGCGTCGTTTCCCGCGATGTCGATTGTCGCGGCCACGGCCGCGGTCGGCTTCCTCGGCATCGGCGTCAGCCTGGCGATGTTCATCCTGGCGCTGCGCCATCTCGGGACGGCGCGCACAGGCGCCTATTATTCGCTCGCTCCGTTCATCGGCGCGCTGCTGGCCATCGTCATGCTGGGCGATGCCGTCACCTTCAAACTGGTGGTCGCGGGGCTTCTGATGGGCGTCGGCCTGTGGCTGCATCTGTCGGAACGCCATGAGCACGAGCACGACCATGAGGCGCTGGAACATGAGCACAGCCATGTGCATGACGAGCACCACCAGCACGATCATGACGGGCCGGTGAGCGAGCCGCATTCGCATTGGCACCGTCATGCGCCGATGCGCCACCGGCATCCGCACTATCCAGACCTGCATCATCGGCATAGCCACGGCTGAGCACGCCAAGATCATGCTCAAGCAAACGCCCAAGCCTGAACTGACCGTCTGGTACAACACGCGTTGCCCTGTCTGCGATGCGGGCATCAGCTGGCAAAAGCGGCGGCTGATCGAAGCGGTCCAGGCAGGGCGGATCGAGTTTCGCGACATCAATCTGGAGCCGGCCGCACTTGGCCGTTTTGGCGCGTCGCTGGAAGACATCCGCCGCCGGCTGCACGCCACCGACGCGGCCGGCCGGCTGCTGGTCGGCGCCGATGTCGCGATTGCCATATGGCAGGCGACACAAGGCGAGGGCTGGCTGGCCACGCTTTTCGGCAATCCGATGGCCTTGCCGCTGACGCGCTTTGCCTATGATCGCTTCGCCGACCTGCTCTACGCCTGGAACCGGCGCAAGGGCCGCTGGTAGCCGAACCCATCCAATTCCATCGTCTGCAACGACAAGACCCCGGACCGGCAGGTCGATCGGGCTGGCGCCGCATTCAGATACATCGTAAGATATATCTTGACTCTACGAGAACACGCGCCTAATTAAGATATATCGTAAGATAGAACGCAAGGAGCAATCAATGCACAAGGATAGTCATCATTTCGGGCGCGGCCATTTCGGCGAGCGCATGTTCATGCACATGGCCGGCAAGTTCGGTGGCAGAGGGGGCGGCGGCTTTGGCCCGTTCGGCCATGGCGGTCGTGGTGGCGGACGCGGCGGCCCGGGCGACATGTTCCGCGCCGGCCGCATGCTGGCCGACGGCGACCTCAAGCTGATCACGCTGTCGCTGCTGGCCGAGGCGCCGCGCCATGGCTACGACATCATCAAGGCGCTGGAAGAGCGCACCAGCGGCATCTACAGCCCGAGCCCGGGCGTGGTCTACCCGACGCTGACTTTCCTGGAAGAGGCCGGCTATGCCGTCTCGTCGAGCGAAGGCAACAAGAAGGTGTTTTCCATCACCGAGGCCGGGCAGGCGCATCTTGCCGACAATCGCGAGATGATCGACGGCGTCCTCGACCACCTCGAACGCTTTGGCCGCAAGATGGCCAAGGCACGCGACTGGTTCGGCTGGAACGACGATGACGAGGACCGTCGCGGTGGCCGGGGCGGCCGCGGCGAGCGTTCGGAAACGCGCGACGAATTCCGCGCCATCCGCCACCGCCTGCGCGCGGCGCTCGGCGAGATCGTCGATGCCCCGGCCGAAAAGCAGGCCGAGGCGATCGCCGTCCTCGAAGCCGCTGCCGAAGCGCTGGAAGCGCTGACGCACCGTTGAGCCAGGCGCTATAAACGCAGAAAAAAGCCCGGGGCGACCCGGGCTTTTTTCGTCAGGGCGATGTGGATCATTCCTTGCCGACATATTCGCTGATCAGCTTTTCGTTGCGGGCCTTTTCGATCTTGGCGCTCATCTCGGCCGACAGGCGCTCATCGGTGCGGTATTTGACCAGGTTCACCAGGCTGCCCGTGAGCAGCAGGATACCCATGGCCCAGTAGCCCTTGGTCGACAGGTCGACCGGCGCCAGCCACAGCGACAGGCCGAGCATGAAATAGGCGGCACCGACCGAGGCGGTGTTGAACATGATGTAGGTCTGATTGGCGTTCATTGGAGTTTTCCGTTGATCTGGCGATGGTTGGGTTGATGGAAATCAGGTCTGCAAAGACTGGTTTCAGTTGACGGCTTTCAGACGCTCGAGCACGTCCTTGGCGCGCACCTTCACCGCCGGGCCGTGTCCGGCATTGGCGAGGCGGTCGCGGATCGCTTCGTGACGCAGTTCGCCGTCGATCTCGTCGAGGATGCCGGCCTCCTCGAACGGGTCGCTGGCTCCCGTGATGTGGGCCAAAAGCTCCTCGGCATCGTTGAGGCTCGCCGAATGGCCGATCGACCTGACAAGGCGTGACTGCGCCTTGCGCTCGGCATCGATGGCGCGGGCCGAGATCATGCCCTGGTTCAAGTCGATGATGCGGCGATGCGCCCGTTCCACCGAAACGCGCATCCGCAACGTCTTTTCGCCAAGGCTTTGCACCGTGGCGCGGCGGACTTCGCGCTCATTCTCCAGTTCGGCGATGGCAGCAGCGCCACTTTCGGCCAGGCCGTTGTTGCCGGCGGCGAGCGCGCTGAGCGTGCGGCTTTCCAGATCCGCGTGGCGGCGTTGGAGCTGGTCGAGACCGGCCTGCTCGGCGCGCTGGCGAACGATGAGTGAGGCAAGTGTCTGCTTGGCGGCGGCAAGACCCGCCTCGGCGTCGCGGATGCGCTGCGCCAGAAGGTCGATGGCGAAGCGATCCTTCAAGCCGTCCTCGGCCCGCGCGCCGGCGCCGTCGAGCAATGTTCTGATTAGGCTAAGCATGGTTCTTCTCCCTTGTCGCGTGAACGATGTTCACGAAGTCAACATAACAGAAAATGAACATTGTTCAAGCGACTTTTGAACGCTGTTCACGAAATCCCGGATGTGATAAATTGGGGGGAATTCGCGGTTCGAAGCAGCGTGCCGCGCAAGGCAGGCGCATGCACAAGGATTGATATGGCACTGGACAAGGAAGAAACGGGCGAGCGTGTATTGGCCATTGCCGAAGTGCTGCTCAACGAGGGCGGCATGGACAATCTGAAGGCCAGGACCATCGCCGAGCAGGCGGGCATCTCGGTCGGCTCGGTCTACAATCTGTTTTCTGATCTCGACGGGGTGCATCGTGCCGTCAACATGCGGCTGCTCGACCGGCTGGGGGCCGCAGGGGCCGCGGCGATGGCGGATCTTTCCCAGCGCGGCATCACCGATGTGCGTCAGCGCCTGCTGGCACTGGCCGGCGCCTATGTGAACTTCGTCGAGGGGCATCCCGGCAGCTGGCCGGCGCTGCTTGCCTTCAACAGGCGCCGCCCGACGCTGGCCGAGCCGGACGCCTACGAAGCGCGGCTCGACCAGCTGTTCGAGATCATTGCCGGCGTGCTTGCCGGCGGCGATTTCGACCTCGACGACGACACGCGCCGGATCGCCGCGCGCACATTGTGGTCAAGCGTGCATGGCATCGTCACCAGCGGTTACGCCGGCAGGTCCGTGCGCCGGCAGGCCGGCGAGATCGACCAGCAGATCGAGCTGCTGGTCGCCGTCTTCATCAGGGGGCTGGAACGCGGCGGCGCATTCGCGCATGCTGGGACAACAGCGTAGTGGCTTGACGTTGAAGGTTGACGCGTCGCGCGGATTCGCGAACGTGGCAGATCGGGGCAATGAAGAGCCGGATGATGACGACAGTCAAAGATTCAACCCCAGCAGCGCGGGAATTGTATCTTGATCTCCTGGTCAGGATATTGCTCAACACCATTTACCAGGATCCCGCCATCAACCCGGGGGTTCGGCCGATGGTGGTCGAGCCGTTCAACCCGAAAACCCGCGCGATCGGCAAGGATTGGCCAACGCAGGCTCACACGATGGTCGGCCAGGCGCGCCTCGAGAACTTGCGCCAGCTGTCGCAACAGGTGCTGGACGACGGCATCGTTGGCGACTTCATCGAAACGGGCGTCTGGCGCGGTGGCTGCTGCATCCTGATGCGCGGCGTTCTTGCCGCGAACCAGATCCATGACCGCAAGGTCTATGTCGCTGACTCGTTTGCCGGCCTGCCGGCGCCAAACGTGGAGCTCTATCCCCGGGATACCGGATGGGACCTGCATGAGTTCAAGGAACTGGCCGTCTCGCTGCAGACGGTCAAGGACAATTTCTCACGCTATGGGCTGCTCGACGAGCAGGTCGTGTTCGTGGAAGGGATGTTCAGCGACACGCTGCCGTCGCTGTCCGCCGGGCCGTTCGCGCTGCTGCGGCTCGACGGCGACCTGTACGAGTCGACCATTGTGGCGCTGAATTCCCTTTACCCCAAATTGTCCCGGGGCGGTGTCGTCATCATCGACGATCGCGCCCTCGATCCATGCCGGCGCGCGGTGATCGATTTTCGCGATAAACACGGCATCACGGCGCCGATGCAAGAGGTCGACTGGACCGGATCCTGGTGGCGCAAGGAATGAGCGTTGTTAGCGAACGCGACGGAGATAGCCGTTGACGTTCCACGTCACATTGGTGCCGAAGTGGTCGCAAAGGCCGGTATCGATTTCATAGTTCTGCCCACGATCGCGCAAGAACAGCTCGACCGCACGACGCGGGCCGCCCATCAGCCTGGCGACAAATTCTGGACCATAAAGATCGTCTACAATACCGTCCTCGACGGCAATATACTCTCCGGCAACCAGCCAACGATCGAAGAAGCGCAGCACGGCGAGCGTCGTCTCGCAATGATGGTCCGCGTCCTCGATGACGAAAATCGGCCTGGGGAGGCTCTCCATCAGATCCGCCGGTAGGGTTGCCGCCAGGTCGCGACCGTCGCCACGATGAAACGTCACGCCCGGTACGCTGATCGAGGGCGGCGTGATGTCGATCGAGTGAATGACGCAGTCGACGCCGAAGCTGCACATCATATCGGCAAACCAGAGCGCGCTGCCGCCCCATTTGGAGCCGATCTCGATCAATGTCCGGGGCTTTTGCTGCCAAAGCAGCATTTGGTACAGCGCCAGATCGAATGGATTTTTGTAGGTGGGCACGCCCTTGTACGTGTAGCGCATCGTGCCGTCTTGAATCCTCGCAAGCGCTGCGCCAAGCAATGCACTTCCGGTGGCAAGACGTTCAATCATACGGTTGTCCTACAAGCCGACGTCAAACCCAATTATCCGGTATGCCGCCAGCGACAAAGCGTGATTGGGCCGGTTGGCGGTGCAGAAGATGCTTGCCGAAGAAACGTGTTGGCCATGAACATCTTACTGGTACGAAATATCGCCCTCCAAGTTCAAGGACATTCATGGCAGGCAGCGGTATATTGCCGATCGCGATTGAATTCCCATGCGCCTCGCGCAACGCAGACCTGGTCGCCAGGACAGAGGCGGAACGGGCGAGGGGCTGGAACGCGGCCGCACATTCGCGCATGCTGGGACAACAGCGTCGTGAATCGCGAACAGGGCAGGCCGCGATTGCAGGACGAACAAGGAGATTTGAGCGATGTCTTTTCTGAAACGTCTTTTCGGTGGTGGCGGCGGTGAAGCGGCCGAGCCCAAGAGTGCCGCACCCGCCAAGCAGGTCGAACACAAGGGTTTCCTGATCAGCGCCACGCCCTACAAGAGCGACGGCCAGTACCAGACCTGCGGCATCGTCTCCAAGGAGATCGACGGCGTGGTGAAGGAGCACAAATTCATCCGCGCCGACCGCTTCGCCGGCCTCGACGACGCCGTCGACATCTCGATCAAGAAGGGCATCCAGCTGGTCGATGAACAGGGCGAGCGGATTTTCGGGTAGGGCTCGGCCACGTACCCGGCTGCATAAATCCAGCTTATCATCACCCCTAGTTTTTGAAGACGTTACAGGGTCTTTCGCCATCTGTAGCTTCGACTCTACACATTGGAAATGACTGGGGATTTGGTGGGTCGATGCAGACGCATGCGCGGGTGGTGGTTGTTGGTGGCGGGTGCGTCGGCGCGGGCATCCTCTACGGTCTGGCCAAGCGCGGCTGGGCCGACGTCGCGCTGCTCGAACGCACGCAGTTGACCGCCGGCTCGACCTGGCACGCGGCGGGCCTCGTCCCGTCCTATGCCCGCAACATCAATATCGGCCGGATGATCAACAAGACCATCGAGATCTATGAAGGGCTGGAGGCCGAGACCGGGCAGCCGGTCGGCTGGCACAAATGCGGCCAGCTGCGCATCGCCAATTCCAGGGACCGGCTCGACGAATACAAGAGCTATATGAGCGTCGCCGACGTTCAGGGCATGCGGGCGCATTTGCTGTCGCCGACGGAGGCGAGGGCGCTTTGCCCGCTTCTCGATAACAAGCATATGCTGGGTGCGCTCTATCATCCCGATGACGGCCATATCGCGCCAGCCGACGTGACCCATGCCATGGCCAAGGGTGCGCGGGATCTGGGCGCCAAGATTTACCTGAACACCGAGGTGACCGGCTTTCAGCGGACCGCTGGCGGCGAATGGCGGGTCCAGACGAACAAGGGCGACATCATCTGCGAGCATGTGGTCTGCGCGACCGGCAATTACGCCCGCCAGACCGGCGCGCTGCTCGGCCTCGACATCCCCGCCATCCCGATCCTGCACCAGTACTGGATCACCGAGCCGGTGCCGGAGATCGTAGAGCGCAAGAAGCAGGGACGCGCCGAGATGCCGATCCTGCGCGACGAGGGTTTTGAGGGCTATCTGCGCGAGGAGGGCGACGGCTTCATGTTCGGGCCCTACGAGCGCACCGAACACCTCAAACTGTTCGCCGAGGACGGCGTTCCCGCCTGGTTCGGCGCCGATCTCGTCGAAGAGGATTTCGAGGCGGTGTCGTGGAACTGGGAACAGGCAACACAGCTCGTGCCGGCGCTGGGACGCGCCGGGATCAAGGCCAATGTGCGGGGTCCCTTCCAGATGACGGCGGACGAGCTTCCGCTGATGGGACCGGCCTGGGGCCTGCCCAATGTGTGGCTGGCCGAGGGCGTGCCGGGCGGCATATTGTGGGGCGGCACGATCGGCTACTACCTGTCGGAGCGGATCGTCGAAGGCGGCAACAGCCTCGACACCTCCGATCTCGATCCGCGCCGCTTCGGCGACTACGCCAACAAGGCCTGGACGCGCGAGAAGGTCCGCGAGGCCTGGGGCACGCATGCGGAGCAAAAGTACCCGGGACAGGACATGCCCGCCGCCCGGCCGCAGAAGACCGCGCCATCCTATGCGCGGCTGACCGAACTGGGTGCGGTCTGGGGCGTGCTCAACGGCTGGGAAATGCCGAACTGGTTCGCGCCCAAGGGCGTCGAGGCCAAGGACCAGTACAGCTGGCGCTGGACCGAAAAGGGCGTGTTCGTTGGCGAGGAGGTGGAGGCCGTGCGCAACGCCGTCGGCCTGGTCGAGATGACGCCGATGACCAAGTTCGAAGTGTCGGGGCCGAACGCGGCCGCCTGGCTCGACAGGATCCTCGCCAACCGGCTTCCCGCGGTCGGCAAAGCGACGCTGGCGCATCACCTGACGGCGGGCGGCGGCGTGCAAGCGGAATACATGGTGGCGGGGCTTGGCGAAGACAGTTTCTATCTCGTTTCGACGCCACGCGCCGAGCGCTGGAATTTCGATGATCTCTCAAAGCTGCTTCCCGCCGACGGCAGCGTCAGCCTGAAGAACGTCACCAACGAGCGCGGCTGCTTCACGATTGTCGGGCCGAAGGCGCGGGACGTGCTGCAACCACTCACCGAGATCGACCTGTCGAATGCCGGCTTTCCCTGGTTCGGGGTGAAGACCGGCAGCGTGGCGCTTGCCAGCGACGTGCGGCTGCTGCGCGTGAACTACGAGGGCGAGCTCGGCTGGGAACTCTATCATCCCATGGCCTACCAGCGGCAATTGCTCGACGCGATCCTGGGAGAGGGCGAGAAGCACGGCATGCGGCTCGTCGGGCTGCATGCGCTGGAATCGCTGCGGCTCGAAAAATCCTACCGCGCCATGTACCGCGACATGAATCCAGAGCTCAACGCGCTGGAGAGCGGGCTCGAACGCTTCATCCGCCTCGACAAGGGCGATTTCGTCGGCCGCGACGCGGTCCTGAAATACAAGGCGAGGAACGACCAGCGCCGATCGGTGACGCTCAGAATAGAGACCGACGGCGCCAGCACGCTCGCTTCCGAAGGTCTGTACATCGGCGGCGAGCTGGTCGGGCGCATCACATCGGGCGGCTATGGCTACACGCTCGGCCATGATGTGGCGCTGGCGCTGTTGCCGGAACGTCTCGGCACGCCCGGCACGAAGCTTGACGTCGCGATCCTGGGAGAATGGAAGACCGCCGAGGTCATCGCGGATTCACCCTATGATCCCTCTTCGGCCAGGGCGCGGATGTAACGCGCAGCAGACGTGAGCGAAGGTGTCGGGGGCACGCTTCCAGCTTCAGTTGTTTTTTGCATAGGACTGTCGGCGCCCGAAAGCGGCTTCGGTCATCACTTGCCAATGTAGGCGGCCAGTACGTCCGGCGTCCCATTTGGGAAAGCCTGTTTTAGAAAGTCCAAGAACGCCGACACTCGCGCGCTGAGCAGCCGCCGCGATGGGTAGAGCGTCCAAATCGAGATTTCGGGACCGTCAATATCCCCCCAATTCACCATTTCAGCGGTCCCGTGCTCTCGCTAGATAAAACCAAAGCCGGTCACTGCCGGATAATCTCCGACCGTCCGGAACAAAGCTGACTGGCGCAGGTTAGGTCCCAGCACATGTGTGCATGAAAAGGACCTTTCCCATGAAAACGCGCCTACTTCTGGCCTCACTGGCCACAGCTACAGCCATGGCTTTTACCTTGCCCGCACTTGCCGCCGACAGCGCACAGGACTTCGTCAACAAGGCCGCTGCGGGCGGCATGTTCGAGGTCGATTCCAGCAAGCTTGCCGAAAGCAAGGTGCAGGATCAGAGCGTCAAGGATTTCGCCCACAAGATGATCGACGATCACGGCGCTGCCAACGCAAAGCTGGAGACAATCGCCGGCGAGCAGAAGCTGACGGTTCCGAAGGAGCTGGATGCCAAGCACAAGGCTGACGTCGACACTCTGCAGAACGGCAAGGATCCGATCGACGGCCCCTACGTCCAGATGCAGCGCGACGCGCATATCGATGCCGTGAAGCTGTTCGAGAGCTACGCCAAGGACGGCGACAACGCCGAGCTGAAGACGTTCGCCCAGCAGACGGTGCCGACCCTGAAGATGCATCAGGAGATGATCGAAAAGATCGCGGCGACCATGGGCACCCAGTCGTCAAGTTCGCAGACGCCCAAGGTCACGGTCGGTGACAAGCCCGAGCAAGCTCCTCCGCTTCCCGGTGCAAACAGCTTCACCGAAGACCAGGCGAAAGGCCGCATCCAGGATGCCGGTTTCGCCGATGTGTCGAAGCTGACCAAGGACGACCAGGGTATCTGGCGTGGCCAGGCCAACAAGGATGGCAAGAACACCACCGTGGCGCTGGACTACAAGGGCAACGTCGTTGCCGGCACCAACTGAAACTGAGATCCAGGAGATCGAAATCATGAAGACCGTAACCGGACTGTTCGACAATTATGACGATGCTTCCGACGCCGTCGGTGAATTGGAAGCTAGCGGTGTGCCGCACGACGACATCAGCATTGTTTCCGGCAATGCCGACAATCAGCACAACAATGACGGCTCCAAGGTCGCGGACGACGCCGCCGGCGGCGCAGGTCTGGGAGCAGCGATCGGCGGTGCCGGTGGGCTGCTCGCCGGACTTGGCCTGATGGCTATTCCCGGCGTCGGTCCGGTGGTGGCCGCCGGCTGGCTGGCTGCCACTGCGGTCGGTGCCGTTGGCGGTGCCGTTGTTGGCGGTGCGGCTGGCGGCATCGTCGGGGCGCTCACCGATTCCGGTGTCCCGGAACATGATGCCCATGTCTACGCCGAGGGCGTGCGTCGCGGCGGCACGCTGGTCACGGCCAAGGTCGATGATCAGTTGGTGCCGGCGGCCGAAAGGATCCTGGGCCAGGCTAATTCTGTCAACCTGCAGGAACGGCGTGGCGAATACCAGGCCGACGGTTGGACCGGCTTCGATCCGGACGCGGAGAACTACCGCTCGAATGAAATCGGCCGCGACGGCGCTCGCGACGTGAACCGAGTTTGATAGACAGGCCTCGCCGCCGAAAGGCGGCGGGGCCATTTTGCCGAACAGCCTTTGGCTAGAGCAATTCTAGGAAAAGTGTAAGCGGTTTTCCCGGGAAAAGCGCGTAGCGCTTCCCTTGGGAATTGCGTCTAAACAAAGAGTTAGAGGATTCGCCGTTTCCATGAAACGGTGAAACGCTCTAACGCATCAAGCCGGCTGCGCGAAGCGCATCCTCGATCACCTTGCCAATGGCTGTAGGAGAAGCACGTGAGCCATCTGGACGCGGTTGTTCGGCAGCTGGCCTCGATTTTTCGGGCGCAATGTATGTGCGCAAAGCTGTGCCCTCGGCAGGATGGGCCGAGCCGGTAGCAGGCTGGGCCTCCCCTCGAGCATCCCGGCGTGCGAGCTTCCAGAAGGCCACCATCCGGCGCGTCGACGATATCCCGACATCCAGCATGAACGGCGCGGCATTGCCAAGGCCGTCCTCGCCCCCCGTCTTCAAGGGAGTGCCATGGCCCATGCCGGCAATGGTGTATTTTTCGATCACTTCATTGCCATCGGCGTCGCACCAGACCTGCCGCGTTTGTCGATCGACCGTCTCTGCTCGATCAGGGCCTGTCCCGACGCGGTGAACGCTTTGCCATTGGGCGACAAGTGAGTCGGCGTTGGACGGCGCCACCGTGTGATCGGCCGTGCCCTGCCAGATCGAAATCCTCGGCCAGCTTCCCTGATGGGGCGAAGCCTGCGCCAGGCGTCGGTGGAGCTCCGCCGGGGTTGGGCCACCATGCCCACGCATGCGATCGAACGCTTCGGGGATCGTCGATGCGCTGCCATAGGCAAGGCCCGCAATGATCGCGCCACCCGCAAACACGTCCGGATAAGTTGCCAGCATTGCCGCTGCCATGGCGCCGCCTGCGGAAAGACCGGTGATGAAAATGCGCTCTCGGTCCAGGCCATGCTTCGTCACCATGGCTTCGATCATCCGGCGGATGGAGAGCGCTTCACCGCGATCGCGGGTTACATCTTCGGGCACGAACCAGTTGAAGCAGAGATTGGCATTGTTGGCTCGCTGCTGTTCCGGGAACAATACAGCAAACCCTTCCTCCGCCGCCAGGCGCGACCAGCCAGCGCCGTGATCGTAGCCCGCCGCGGTCTGCGTGCAGCCGTGCAGGACGACAACCAAGGCTGCTCCCTTCGGCAAGTCCTCGGGTGCGTAGAAACGCGCCCGCAAGGCGCCCGGATTGGATCCGAACTCGGCGAGGTCGGACAGACTGTCGGCATGGCCTTGTTGGGAAAATGCCGTCCGGCCTCGCATGGCCGAAAGGCGAGCGATCGTATCTGAGATATTCCGCAAATCGAAATCCTAGCCGCCGGAGTGGCGGAAGCCCGAGCACAATGCACTTCCAGCAACATCGTTGCTGCACTGCACAATAACAAGCTTACGCAGGGGTAGGCGAGAGGCGAATGCTCCGTTCGAGGCGTCCCGATTCCTACTGGTCCGAAAACTTCACGCTCACGCCGCGCTGGCGAAAATAAGCCTGCATCAATTTGCGGCCCGAGCGGTTGCTCTGCGCCAACTTGGCAGGATCGAACACCGCCTCTTTCATCCCCGCGCGTGTCAGCGCTGCCTTGAGCGTCGCGATATGTGCATCGATGTCGGCATTGTCCGCCCGAAGCGATGCATAGATATTTTCGGTCGCCTCGGCCACGGTCAGTTCGCTCACAGCTGTCGTCCTCTGGTTGATTGGGCGGCGGCTTAGCACAGATTCGCGGCGCCGCCGATACCGATGCGTAGCGGCCAGACTGGTCAGCCATAGGGATCCGATCGGCGCAGCGCCCTAGGCCGGGCTGCTCCTGGCCGATTTGGCCAGTTCCTGCTCCAGATCCACCAGTTCCTTGCCGCCCGCCATCAGGTTGAGCAGCTGGTCGCGGGTGATTTCGCCCTTGGCGTAGGTGCCGGTGCTTCTGCCGCGCTTCAGGAGCGTGAAGCGGTCGCCGACGACATAGGCGTGGTGAACGTTGTGGGAGATGAAGATGACGCCGATGCCGCGCGCCTTGGACTGGACAATCAGCTTCAGCACCACGGATGCCTGGTGGACACCCAGCGCCGAGGTCGGCTCGTCGAGGATCAGCACCTTGGCGCCGAAATAGACGGCGCGCGCTATGGCCAGGCATTGCCGTTCACCACCCGACAACGTGCCGACCGGCTGTTCGGGGTCGCGCAGCTGGATGCCCATGGCCGACATTTCGTCATAGGCGGTGCGGTTGGCGAAGTCGGCGTCGAACTGGCTGATCGGCCCGAACTTGCGCATCGGCTCGCGGCCGAGGAAGAAGTTGCGCGCCACGCTCATCAGCGGCACCAGCGCCAGGTCCTGGTAGACGGTCGCGATGCCGCTGTCGCGCGTATCGGCGGGCGAGGCAAACCGTGTCGGCTTGCCCTGCACGCGGATTTCGCCCTCGTCCGGCGCGTAGACACCGGACAGCGTCTTGATCAACGTCGACTTGCCGGCGCCATTGTCGCCGAGCAGGCAATGCACCTCGCCAGGGCAGACATCGAAGGACACGTCCTTCAGCGCTACGACCGAGCCGAAATATTTGCTGACCGACTTCAGTTCGACATAGGGCTCGGCCATTACCGACTCCTCATGGCGCGGTTGCGCACATAGCTGTTGAACAGCACCGCGATGACCATCATGGCGCCCATGAACAGCTTGAACCAGTCGGTGTCGATGCCGGTGTAGAAGATGCCCATCTGCACCACGCCGAAGATCAGGGCGCCGAACATGGCGCCGATGGCCGATCCATAGCCGCCGGTCAGCAGCGTGCCGCCGATGACGACGGCGATGATGGCCTCGAATTCCTTCTGCGTGCCGCGCAGCGTGTCGGCGGAGCCGGTGACCAGCACCTGGATCGCCGCGAACAGGGCCGCCGCGAGCGCCGTCATGACGAACAGCGTGATCTTGGTGCGCGCCACCGGCACGCCGAGATTGCGCGCGGCATTGGCTTCGCCCCCGGCGGCGAAGATCCAGTTGCCGAAGCGGCTGCGCGTCAAGAGCCAGGTGCAGGCCAGTGTCAGCACGATCCACCACACGATCGACACCGGAATGCCTGATATCGACGGCATTCCGTCCGCCCGCTTGCCGATCAGGCCGAGGTCGGCAAGCCAGGCGATCAGGCCGGTGAACACCTGGCCAGAGAACAGGCTGTTGAGGGGATCGTTCTGCGCCAGCTCGTGCACGCCCGACACCTGGGTCCGCCCTGAAATGCCGCGCGTGAGGCCAAGCGTGAGGCCGCGCAACATGAAGAGGCTGCCGAGCGTCACGATGAAGGAGGGCAGGCCGGTCCTGACGACGGCGAGCCCGTTCAGCGCGCCGATGCCGCCGCAGACGGCGAAGGTGAACAGCAGCGAAAGCCAGATCGGCCAGCCCCAGAATACGGCAGGGATGGCGATGAGGATGCCGGCAAAGCCGATCATCGAGCCGACCGACAGATCAAACTCGCCGGCGATCATCAGCAGGGCCACGGGAGCGGCGAGAATGCCAAGCTGGGCCGAGACTTCGAGGAAATTGACGATGCCCTTGGCACTGAACAGCCCCGTGCTTCCCGCCGTGATGGCGAAGAACACGAAGACCAGCACGGTACCGGCGGCCGCGCCAAGCTCCGGCCTGCTTAGCAGGCGGCTCAGGCGTGAAACGGACCGGACCCGCTCGTCGCGAATCTCTGAAACCATGGCTGCGTTACCTCAAAATGAAGCGGCCGGGGCGGGACCCCGGCCGCCAGTGTTAGCGCTTGCCTTGTTTCGACAGCTCGATGACCGATGCGGCGGTGTCCTTGGTGACGAAGCCGGGGCCGGTCGGATAGTCAGCGATCGGCATGATCTTGTACTTCTTCCAGAGGTCGAACATCGCGACCGGGATATAGCCCATGGCATATTGCTGGGCGTCGATGCCCCATTCCATCTTGCCGCCGACCACGGCCTGCAGGATCGTGGGCGAAAGATCGAACGTGCCGGTCTTCACCTTGCCCGACAGGCCCAATTCATCAAGCGCGGCCAGCGTCGGTTCGGCGCCGCTGGCGCCGACGGCGAGGATGAACTGTGTATCGGCATGAGCGGTCATATAGGCGATCACGCGGTTCTTCATTTCGGTCGGGTCGATGACGCCGTTCATCACCGGAACGTCGACGCCCAGACCCTTGGCAAAGCCGGCGCAGCGGTCGTCGAGGCTCGAATTGCCGACCTCGTGGTTGGCGCAGACCGCCTTGGTGAGGCCGAGCGCCTTGATGCGCTCGCCGGCCATGACGCCCGCCTGGAATTCATCCTGCCCCATGAACAGCAGGCCGCCAAGGTCGTGGGTAAGTTTCGAACCGCCGGAATCGATGACGATCACCGGGATGCCGGCGGCGACGGCGTTCTTGACCGGAGTTGTAAGAGCGGCCGCATCGGGGATCGAAACAACCATGCCGTCGGGCTTCGAGGCCGCGATGGCGTCGATCATCTGCCCCATCTTGGCCATGTCGAAGGTCTCTGGTGCCAGATATTCTGCCTTGACGCCGAGCGTCTTGGCGGCATCGTCCATGCCGTTCTTGACCACCGACCAGTAGGGGTCGCCGCTCTGGCCGTGGGTGACGAACACCACCCGCGTTTGGTCGGCGGCCGCAAGGGTCGTGGCCGCCGCCATCATCGTGAGGACGGCCAGAAGGCCGAGCGCAGGCTTTATTAATTTCGCAAGCGAAAACATAACAACCTCCTGTTTGTTTTCCGCCGCCGCAATTACGGTCGGCAGTCCAGTTGCCCCTTTAAGCTGTGTTGATGTTCAGGTGATGCCGGCCTGCAAATGACAGCTTTCTGCGCTTCCGGTGCTCACGGACCTAATGTCCGCTCCGCTCCGGTTCTCGAAAGCCGTCATTTTCGGCTCGGCCTGACCTGAATCTCAACACACCTTTTCCAGTTTCATTCCTCAGCACTGGTTCCCTGGAGGCCGCGTGGCGGCCTCGATCATTCCATGACGGTAAATCCGGCTTGCCTCGCCATGCGCGATAGGTTCTTAAATCCCATCGTCGCATAGGTCAGCGGGTTGGCCTTGTTGGGATCCTGCTCGGCCTCGACGACCAGCCAGCCGCTGTAACCATTGTCGGCCAGCACGCGCAAAATGGCGGGATAGTCGATGACGCCGTCGCCGGGCACGGTGAAGATCCCGTCCATGACGGCACCCATGAAACTCATGTCCTCGGCGCGCGCGCGCTCGAGCACGGGTTTGCGCGCGTCCTTGCAATGCACATGCACGACCCGTTTGACCTGCGCCTTGATCAAGGCGAGCGGGTCGCCGCCCGAGAAGATCGAATGGCCGGTGTCGTAGAGCAGGCCGACCGCCTCGCCGGTGTGCCGCATCAGCAGGCCGACCTCGGCATCGGTCTCGACGATGGTTCCCATGTGGTGGTGAAAGGCCATGCGCACGCCGAAATCCGCCATCCTTTCAGCGAGTGCGGTCAGCTTGCGGCCATAGGCCGGCCATTCTTCCGGGCTCAAGGCCGGGCGTTGCGAGATCGGTCCCCAGATGGCGTTGTGGCGCCCGCGCGAGGTGTCGGCATAGACGACATGGGTGGAGCCCATATCCTTCAAGAGCTGGAGATGCGGCCTGATCGCATCCATTTCGGCGCCGACATCCTTCTCGTCGCAGCGGCCATCATACCAGCCGGAAATCACCGCAAGGCCATAGCGGTTCATGATCGGCTTCAGTTCGGCCGAGCAGCGCGGAAACTTGCCGCCGAGTTCGGTGCCGGCATAGCCGGCTTGTCTGGTTTCGCTCAGACACACTTCGAGCGGCGTATCGCCGCCGAGTTCCGGCACGTCATCATTGGTCCAGGTGATCGGATTGATGCCGATGCGAACCGTCACGGGCGAACTCCTGATTGCTTCGATTGGTCGAGGTGGTGGCGGGTCAGTCCAGCCAGCAGCGTCATGTCGCGGCGCGCATGCTCGGCCGTGTTGCGCACCGCCGTGCCCTCGACGATCGCCGACCAGAAGCCCTTCAGCTCCTCGACGAAAGCCTCTTCATAACCGCTGCGGATGTCGCGGCTGGAAAGCGTGTGGCCGTCGCCGGTGCGGATGGTCAGCCGCGTCGGCTGGTGGTTGAGATAGGGCGAGGGAAATTCCAGCTCGAGCGAGGCGTCGTCGAAATGGAGCGTGATGCGCTCACGGTAATCGGGCAGGCCCGGAGTGGCGATGTGAGCCATGGTCCACAATGCCTGCCCGTCAAGCAGCCGGACAGTGCCCTGGCCGGCTTCGCCTTTGGCGAAGAGCGAGGCACCGACGATTTCACCATCGGCGACGCCGAGCGCATCGAGCAAGCCATGGACGGCGTTGACGTCGTGCACGATCGACGAGGAATAGGCGCCGACAAAGCCGCGAAAGGCGTGGGGATCGTCGAGCCCGGGCACCGCGCGGTCGACCTGCTCGCGCTGCCTGGCTTCGGTCGAGGCAATCAATTCCGCCGCGACGTCGTCGCCCCGGCAAGTGGAGGCGTGCCGGATGAACGGCCAGGCGTCGGGATCGTTGACCTCGACCGAAACGGAGCGAAGCGTCCGCGCCGTGCCGGGCAGCATGTTCAGAGCTGCCTCGTAGCTCGGGTCGAAACGCTTCATGTAGCCGACCTGGAGCACTTTTCCGGCGCGATCCCTGGCGGCGATCAGTTGGTCGATGTCCTGCGCGCCGTAGCAAAGCGGCTTTTCGCAGAAGACGTGCAGGCCCCTGGCAAAGGCGGCGAGGCTCTGTTCTCGGTGCAGCGCATCCGGCGAAGCGATGACCACGGCGTCAAGCGGCATGGCGAGCAGTGCGTCGAGATCGGAAAATGTTTCGAGGCCGAATTCCTCGCCGACGAAAGCGCGGACTTTTCGCGACGGATCGTAGACGCCAAGGATCTTGAACTGCCGGTGCAGCTTGAGCAGGTTCGGAATGTGCTCGACCTGGGCGACGCCGCCAGCCCCGATCACTCCCACCCTTATGCACTGCATCGGCCAGCCCCATCTGAACCCGAACGCTTTTTTCTTGAGGGTAGGCCTCCTTTGGTTCCATTGTTAGAACCAGATTCTATTGATTTTTGGGAACCAGATGAAGACCAGCTTTCCCGTCGACGGCATCGCCCTGGATCGCGACAGCCCCGCCAATCTGCACCGGCAGCTCTATGTCCAGTTGCGCGGCCTGATCGAACGGCGCGTGCTGCCGAGCGGCCACGCACTGCCCTCGACACGGGTCATGGCGCGGGATCTGAATGTCGGGCGCAACACGGTGATTGCCGCTTGCGACCAGCTGGCGCTGGAGGGCTATCTGGCGATACGTCCGCGCAGGCCGTCAGTGGTGATGGACCTGCCGACGCGTTCGGCAGTTGCCGAACAAATGTCGGTCGAGGACGCCAATCCGCTGTCGCGGCGCGGCCAGACCATGCTTGCCCAACCCTATCATCATGGCCGGCCGGGCATGCTTGCCTTCCATCCCGGCATGCCGGATCCGGACAATTTTCCGTTCAACACCTGGTCGAAGCTGCTCGGCCGCCGCGCCAAGTTCGCCCATATCGATCTTTTCGGCACCTATCACGTCAAGGGCTATCCGCCGCTTTGCGAGGCCATAGCGCGCTACCTCACCGCCTCGCGCGGCGTGAAGTGCACAGCCGAGCAGATCGTGGTGACCAATGGCGCGCAGTCGGCGTTCGATCTCCTGGCCCGGCTGCTGATCGATGACGGCGACACGGTGTGGATGGAGGAGCCTGGCTATTACGGCGCCGGCTCGGCCTTCGTCTCGGCCGGGGCGAAACTGGCGCCGCTGCGCGTCAGCAATGCCGGCTGGGATCTCGATCCGCCTGATGTCGTGCCCCGCATGATCTTCGTGACGCCCTCCTGCCATCACCCGCTCGGCATAACCATGCCGATGGAACAGCGGCTCAACCTGCTGCACATGGCCGAGACCTGGCGCTCGTGGATCATCGAGGACGACTATGACGGCGAATACCGTTTCCAGGGCCAGCCCATCCCGGCGCTGCAAGGCATAGGCGCGTCGAACCGCGTGGTCTATGTCGGCACTTTCGCCAAGATCCTTTTCCCGGCCATGCGTCTCGGCTTCATGGTGGCGCCCAAGGCGATCGACCATACGATCGTCTCGGCGCTGAGCGTGAGCGGCCAGTTCGCCCCCTTGCTGACCCAGGCTGCGCTGGCGGACTTCATGAATGAGGGGCATTTCACCCGCCATCTCAGGCGCATGCGGCGGCTCTACGCGGAGAGACGGCAGTTCTTCCTGGAAAGCGCGCAACGGCATCTCGGGGAATGGCTGGATTTCCACGCGACCGAATCCGGCATCCAGGTCGTCGGCATTTTCCGCGACGGATGCAGCGACAGGGCGGTTGCCGAGGCGGCGCTGCAGCAAGGCATCAACGTTTCGGCGCTGTCGATCCAGTACCGCCACGGCACGCAGCAGAACGGCCTCGTCATGGGCTTTGCGGCGGCCGATGCGCAGACGACCGAAAAGACGATGCAGAAGTTTCGCACCGCGCTGCAAAGCCATTTTCGCGAATGAACAATCCAAGGTAAGAAACTGAGATTATTTGCTTTTTAAGCCAGGCCTGTGCTGGCGGGCAGTGCTAGTCCAGATCTGCCATCCGCGCCCGACACCGCACCTCGTCGATCGGCCTGCCAAGCGCGGCAAAGCGCGTGGCTGCTTCCTCGAACGCCGCGATGGCCCGGGTTTCGTTATGCTCGGCCCGGCGCTGCACGCCGCGCGCTTCCCACACGGCCGCCACCCAGGGGCCGCCGTTCCACATGCCGGCGACCCGTTCAGCCTCGTCGAGCCGGCGGTTGACCTGTTCGATCTCGCCCGCCTCGGCCAGGGCAACGGCAGCCGCCGTACGGAAGGTCATCGAGCAAGGCTGGCAATTGCAGCCCGATGACAGCATGCGGTCACCTTCGCGAATGGTCTCGGCGATCCTCTCGGAGGTGGCGGCGGCGCGCACCTCAAGCCCTTTCAGGCTGATCAGCAGGTGCGGCGCCAGCCAGGAAGAACGGGCAAGGGTGGTGGCGCGGTGGATCAATCGTCCCGCCTGCCATTTCTGGTGGCGGGCAAGCGCGAGTTCCGTCAGACGCTGCAGCGCCAGTACGCGGCCGGCCACGGTTCCCACCTGCGCGTAGAGTCTTTCGGCCTCGGTCAACATGCGTTCGGCCTCGGCCAACTGGCCCGAGAACAGGGCTGCTTCACCCAGCACGAGCGAGGCCAGGCCGCGCCCGGCGACCGAGCCGGCGCCCTCGGCCACCGACAGGAGCTCTCGTGCGGAGGCAGCGATGTCGTGGTGGCCCTTGGCACTGCAGAGGCAGAATTCGGCCAGGCACAGATGCCCGTCAAAAACGTTGGAGACGAAGGCCGGCTTGGAGCGGACCCATTCGATGAACTCCGCCCTGAACAGTTCGCGCCACTGGCCCTGCATGTGGGCCACCAGGCCGATCAGGGCGCTGGCCTCGCCAACCTCGCGGGCCAACCCCGCGCCCATGGCCAGTTCGCGGGTTTCCCGGCCAACCTGGCCGGCCTTGGCGAAGTCGCCGCTTTGCAGGTGCAGCAGGCCCCAGGCCAGCGAGGCGCGGATGCGGTCGCTCAAGCCGACGGGGTCGATAGAGGGCACGGCCAGCGCCTTTTCGTAGAGCTTCACGGTTTCCGCGCCGGGGCCGACGCCGAGGTCGATCCGCAGGCATTCGCTCAGCTGATTGAACAGCCGGATCGCCTCGGCGCGGTTGCCGGCGTCGAGCGCCGATTGCATCAGGGCGCATTGTGCCTGCTCGTCGGCCGGGTCCAGCGCGATCAGGCGCTGCCATAGCTTGCCGGCCCGCAGCACCTCGGCATAGCGCTGGCGCAGGGCCTGGCGGGGCGTTTCGAACCAGTCGACATAGGGGTCGTCCGGCAGCAGGTCTCCCGTGTAGAGATCGGCGGCCGCTTCGCAGGCGGCGATTTCCTTGGAGTGCAAGGCAAGCCTGGCGGCGGCCTCGAAGGTTTCGACGTCGATCTCGAGGTCGGCGGCCGGGGCGAGGGCGATAATTTCGGCCGCTTGTTCGATGAGGTCATGGGCGCCCAGCGCGCGGCGGGCAAAGTGGACGGCCTTGCGCAAATTGGCGCCGGCGGCCTCCGGATCGAGATCGGGCCAGAAGGCCTCCATCACCTGTTCGCGGTGGATGCGGTGGGAGCGGGCGACGGCCAGCAGCTTCACCAGTGCGGCGCCACGATCCCGGCGCCACGCCGCGACCGGTACGATCTGATCGTCCAGACTGACGCTGAAGCCGCCAAGCAATTGAATTCGGACACGCAATCGAAAGGCCCTTTCAGCATGCGAGACCCGCATGCCCGAAATCGCCGTCACAAGCGCCTGTGGGGCGGGGAACGCTGGCGGAACATAGGTTGCCTAGTCTGCACCCGTAGTCAATTCCAACCGTCTCTCACAGGAGGATCAAATGTCTCTTCGTATCGCCGACACCGCGCCCGATTTCGCCGCCGAAACCACCCACGGCCCAATCAGCTTCCACGATTGGCTGGGCAATTCATGGGGCATCCTGTTTTCTCATCCCAAGGATTTTACCCCCGTCTGCACCACTGAACTCGGTTACATGGCCAAGCTGAAGCCCGAGTTCGACAAGCGTAACGTCAAGATCATCGGGCTTTCCGTCGATCCGGTCGAGCGTCATGCCGGATGGGCTGATGACATTGCCGAGACCCAGGGACAGGCGCCGAATTTCCCGATGATCGGCGACCCGATGCTGGCCATTGCCAAGCTCTACGATATGCTGCCCGCCACGGCCGGCGACAGCGCCGAGGGGCGCACGGCGGCAGACAACCAGACGGTGCGCCATGTCTACGTCATCGGACCCGACAAGAAGATCAAGCTGATGATCGCCTATCCGATGACCACCGGCCGGAACTTCGACGAGATCCTGCGTGTGGTGGACTCCATGCAACTGACCGCCAAGCATCGCGTCGCCACGCCGGTGAACTGGCGGCCGGGCGACGACGTGATCATCGCGGGTTCGGTTTCGAACGACGAAGCCAAGGTGCTCTACCCCGATGGCTGGAAGCAGCCCAAGCCGTATATCCGCATCGTGCCGCAGCCTCACAGCAACGCCTGAGCCTTCTCAAAGACATCAGGCAACAGGAGGTGACAGTATGAAAACCCGTATCCTTATCCTCGGCGCCGGTTTCGGCGGGCTCGAGCTCAGCACGTCCTTGTCCGAAGCTTTGGGTGACAGCATTGCTGTCACCCTCATCGACAAGTCGGATTCCTTCGTGTTCGGCTTTGCCAAGCTTGATCTGATGTTCGGCCGCGCAACCGAAGCGGCCGTGCGGCTGCCCTACGCCGACTATGCCAAGGCCGGCGTCACGATGAAGCGCGAGACCGTCACCGCCATCGACCCGGAACGGCGGCGCGTGACGACGGATAAAGCTGTGCACGAGGCGGACATATTGGTGATCGCTCTCGGCGCCGACTATGACGTCTCGGCTACACCCGGCATCACGCTCGGCCGCAACGAATTCTACTCGGTTGCGGGCGCCGCCCACATGGCCAAGGTGCTGCCCGGCTTCACCCACGGTCATGCCGTGATCGGCGTCTGCGGCGCGCCTTACAAATGCCCGCCCGCGCCCAGCGAATGCGCCTTGATGTTGCATGACCACTTGACCGAGAGGGGCGTCCGGGGCGACTGCCAGATCACCTATGTGAACTCAATGTCGAGCCCGGTGCCGCCTTCTCCCGAAACGTCGAAGGCGCTTCTGGCCGCCTTCGCCGAGCGCGGCATCACCTTCATCCCCAGCACCCGCGTGGTTTCCGTGGACGAGGGCCGCAAGGTTGTGACGCTCGACAATGGCGGCGAACTGCCCTGCGATCTGTTCCTGGGCGTGCCCCGGAACCGCGCGCCCGATGTCGTCGTCGAGGCCGGCATCACCGAGGGCGGCTGGGTCACAATCGATCCGCGTACACTCGAAACCCGCTTTCCCGGCGTCTACGCGCTGGGGGATCTGGCCAATACGGGCGCGCCGAAGGCGGGGGTCTTTGCCGAGGGCGCCGCACGCACCGTTGCGGCGAACCTGGTCGCCAGGCTCCGTCATGAGGAACCGACGGCAAGGAACCCGGGGGCGGGATCCTGCTACATTGAATTCGGCGCCAACCGTATCGCCAGGGTGGATGTGGATTTCTTCTCCGGTCCAAAACCCACCGGTGCTTTCTATGAACCGTCGGAGGCTTTGCGGGTCGACAAGGTGAATTTCGGCTCCAGCCGCAAAGCCCGCTGGTTCGGGCATTGAGCTTCGACAAAGGTGGGCGCCGATGAATTGTCACCCGCGCCCGTCCATCCGCTTTAGGCCATCTGCAATTCCCTGCGTGGCAGGGGCGGGAAGGCGATCGCTATGCCTGCGGCGCCCAGGCCGATGAGGGCCGAGCCGATGAACAGCCAGTGGTAGCTGGCATAGGCGTCGAACACCATGCCGCCGGCGAGCGGGCCGAGCGCCATGCCGAGGCTGGACAGCATGGTGGCGGCGCCGAAAACGGTACCGAGGATGCGCTGGCCGAAATATTCGCGCGCGAGCACCGCGTAGAGCGGCATGACGCCGCCATAGGTGGCGCCGAAGATGACGGCCAGCACATAGAACTGGTCGAGCTGGCTGACCGAGAGATAGGCGGCAATGACGACCGCCTGGATCACCAGGCCCGTGATCAGCACCGGCTTGACGCCGAGCCGGTCGGCCAGCACGCCGTAGAGAAGCCTGCCGCCCAAGCCTGCGAGACCCTCGACGCTGTAGATCGTCACCGCCGCCATGGGGGCGACACCGCACAGCATGGCGTAGCTGACCATATGGAAGATCGGCCCGGAATGGGCAGCGCAGCAGGTGAAAAAGGTCAGCCCCAGCACGATGAACTGCGGCGAACGCAGCGCCTGGGCCACGCTCATGCCGGCGCCTTCGGCAACCGGTGCGGAAGCCCCGGCCGCCACGGCGGGCTTTGGCGGCTGGCGCACCAGAAGCACCGCCGGCAGCAGCAGCACCCAGGCCATGATGCCGATATCGAACATGGCGGTGCGCCATTCATAGGCCGAGATCAGCCAGCGGGCGAAGGGCGAGATCGTCATCGGGGCGACGCCCATGCCGGCCGAGACCAGCGAAACCGCAAGGCTGCGGTTGGTGTCGAACCAGGCGGTGGTCAGCGCGATCATCGGCGCGAAGAAGGCGCTGGCGGCGAGCCCGACGAGCACGCCATAGCTGATCTGGAAAGTCAGCAGCGAGCCGGCGCGGCTCGCCACCACGAGTGCCAGGCCGAGCAGCACGGCACCGATCGCCACGACGATGCGGGCGCCGAAGCGGTCGGACAGCGCGCCCCAGGCAAAGCCGCCGAGGCCCATCACCAGGAAGTTGAGCGTCATGGCGCTCGAAATACCGGCGCGCGACCACTGCGTGTCGAGCGCCATCGGTTCAAGGAAAATCGCCAGCGAAAACATCGTGCCGATGGCGACACAGGACATCAGCGCACCAGTGGCGACGATGACCCAACGATAGGAAAGGTTCATGCAAATCTCCCATGCCAGAGGGCAGCGCTGCGCGCTGCTTGCGTCCGAAGGACGATGGCACCGAAACCGATCCTACAATCCGGTTGCATTTTTTATCCAGTCCGAAACGCTGCTCCAGGCATGCGGGCCGCTCTGTGGCACCAGTCAGATCGGCAGTTCCGAGGTGTATTTGATCGTCCAACTGGGAACGTCGGTCTTGACGTTCTGGACGCCCTTGATGCGGCTCAGATGCTCCGACTGGAAGCGGCGATAGTCGTTTACGTCGGCCGCCACCACGCGCACCAGGGCATCGCAGTCGCCGAGCATCAGATAGCATTCCATGACCTGCGCCAGCTTGGCCACTTCGGTGGCGAAGTGCTGGACCGTGTCCTCGTCCTGCGTCTTCAGCCAGATGCGGGTGAAGAAGGTTAGACCCTTGTCGATGCTGGCCGGGTTGAGCACGGCGACATAGCGGTCGATGACGCCGGCCTCCTCCAGCAGCTTCACACGCCGCAGGCAAGGCGAGGGCGAAAGGCCGACCTCGCTGGCCAGATCGTTGTTGGCCATGCGGCCGTTGCGTTGCAGCGCCCGCAGGATGCGCTTGTCGATGTCATCGAGCTTCATGGCTCCAGATTCCATTTTCATCGGCATTTAAGACATTCAGTGCCAAGAAAAGAGAAAATGCAACAATCTTCGCAAGCAAATTGCGGAGGGCCGGGGGTATGTTTGCCGCCGGTATCATGAGAGTTCAAACGCAGGGAAGCGGTGGCCGCGAGGCCGGCCGGCGGCAGAGCATGAGCATTTCACAGGCAGTCGAAGCGGCGGGCGATGGCTCGGGATCCGAGTTCCGCCGAGGCGTGGCATCCTGCGCGCCGGTGCTGTTGGGCACCATCCCCTATGCGTTGGTGCTTGGCGCCCAGGCGACGCAAAAAGGGTTGAGCACGCTCGAACTGTCCATGATGACGGGGCTGAACTTCGCCGGCGGCTCGGAATTCGCGGCGATCCAGTTGTGGACGTCGCCGCCGCATATCCTGCTCATCGTCGCCATCACCTTCCTGGTCAACAGCCGCCATCTGCTGATGGGAGCAGCGCTTGCGCCGTTCCTGCGCGACCTGCCGCGGCGCAAGGCGTTTCCGGCGCTGTTCTTCCTGTGCGACGAAAGCTGGGCGCTGGGCCTGGCCGACGCCAAGCAGCGTGCCGCGGCTGGCATCACGCCGGCCTTCAGCCCGCGTTACTATATGGGCGCGGCCCTGGCGATGTACCTGACCTGGGCTTCCTTCACCACGCTCGGCGCCTTGCTCGGCCCGATGCTCGGCCATGTCGAGACCTATGGTTTCGACATGGCGTTTCCGGCCGTCTTCCTGGTGCTGATGCGCGGCATGTGGAAAAGCGTGGCGGCGGCGCGGCCCTGGCTGGTCAGCCTGGTCGTTGCCGCCCTTGTCTATCTCTTCATTCCCGGCGCCTGGTATGTCGCGGCGGGCGCGGTGTCGGGGCTGCTTGCCGCCTGGCTGATGGCAGGTGATGCATGATCGACACGGCGACCCTTCTCACCATCGTGCTGATGGCCGGCGTCACCTATCTCACCCGGATCGGCGGATATGTGATGCTGCGCAACCGCGTGCTCAGCGCGCGTGCGACCGCGGTGATGGAGGCGGCACCCGGTTGCGTGCTGATCTCGGTCATCGCGCCGGCCTTCGTGTCGCGCAATCCCGCCGACCTTCTGGCGCTGGCTATCACCTTCGTCGTGGCGACGCGGCTTTCCATGCTGCCGACCGTGCTGATCGGCGTCGCTTCGGCGGGCCTGCTCAGGCATTTCGTCGGCTAGAAAAAGCAGCAGCAAGTCGAGATCACAAGGTCCGCGGCCACTGTTGGGCGGCGTGTATGACGGTGAGTATTTCGACGGTATTCCCGCTGACGCGATAGGGGACGATATAGGGGATATCGACCAAGACGAGCTCTCGCGTCGCTTTGATACGTCCAACGCGACCCATGGCCGGCTGCTGTGTGAGCAGTTCGGCAGCGGACAAGATGCGCGCAATGACACGGCTGGCCGCTTCAGGACTGTCTTTCTCGATATGCGCGCCGATTTCGTCAAGCCGGCGCAATGCCCGCTTGGTCCAGCGGATTGTCTTGTGGCTCACAATCAGCCGGCGGGCTTGATATATTTGGCAATCACGGCGGCCAACTCTTGCTCATTGGCGAATTCGCCGCGCTCGGCCTCGGCCAATCCCGCCTCTATCTCCGCGAGCTGCCATTCCTGGCGGGTTACAAAGTCCTCAATGGCTTGGGCGGCCACATAGGAGCGCGAGCGATCGAGCTTTTCGGCAAGCTGGTCGAGCCTATCTGTCGTGTCGTCGGAAAGGCGTACGGTAAAAGCGGTCATGGCCATGATTCACCTTGGTTCATTGTGATTATTGGTGAACCAAAGTGAATCGTCAAGGTTGCCGTATCAGGGGGCAAAGGGCGAGGGACTGTCCACACGTTTCATGGGACGGCAAGAAAAAGGCAGGCGCGGGCGCCTGCCTTTCAAGTTCAGATGATCGAAGCGCCTTACGCGGCAGCAGCGGCCTGCTGGCTGGCGACCACGGCGTCGACCTTGGCGGTCGCCTTGGCGAGCGCGGCGGTGACCGCGTCAGGGCCCATGCCGACGCCTTCGATGCGGATGACGTCGACATCGGTCATACCCAGGAAGCCGAGCACGCCGCGCAGATAGGGAATGGCGTGATCGAACTGCACGGCCGCACCTTCCGAGTAGATGCCGCCCGAGGCCAGCACGATATAGACCTTCTTGCCGGTGACGAGGCCCTTGGGGCCATTCTCGCCATAGGCAAAGCTGCGGCCGGAGCGGGCGATGTGGTCGACCCAGGACTTCAGCGTCGAGGAGATGTTGAAGTTGATGAAGCCGGTGGCGAGGATCACCGTGTCGGCGGCGAACAGCTCGTCGAGCACGACATCGGAGACGCCGACGACTTCAGCCTGGCGCGGGGTGCGCGCTTCAACCGGCGTGTAGATGCCGGTCGCGTAGTCGGCATCGATATGCGGCAGCGGGTTGGCGACGAGATCGCGCACGACAAGCGTGTTCGACGGATCGGCGGCGAGGAGCTTTTCGGCGAATTCGGTGGCGATGCGGGTCGAGTGCGAGGCAGCGCCGCGCGGGCTCGAGGTAACGAGAAGAATGGACATAGCGGGTTTCTCCAGTGGAATGAATTGTCCCGCTAGATATGGGATATCCATCCATCAGATAAACTGGTATATTTTATATACGATCCATCCACAAAATAGATACAGCGATGCAGCCCAATCCGACACTCGACCAGCTTCAGATATTCGTTGCCGTCGCCGATAGCGGGAGTTTCTCGGCCGCCGGCCGCAAACTCAACCGGGCGCAATCCGTCATCAGTTATGGCATCGCCAATCTCGAGGCGCAGCTTGGGCTGAAGCTGTTCGAACGCGAGGGCACGCGCGAGCCGCAACTGACCGAGATCGGCCGGTCGATGCTTGAGGATGCAAGGCGCATGATCGGGGTGCTGCAGCGTATGCGCTCGCGCGTCGATGGCCATCATCATGGACTGGAGGCCGAAGTGGCGCTGTCGGTCGATGCGGCGTTGCCTTCGCCGGTGCTGGTGCGGGTGCTGAAGGCGTTCGAGGCGCAGTTTCCGACCGTGATGCTGCGCCTGCATATAGGCTCGCTTGGATTGATCCCGGACCATGTCGTCAGCGGACAGGCCGATCTCGGCATTGGCGGCCTGCTGGGCGATGTCGACGTGCATCTCGTGCGCATCGGTTTCATGTCGATCGTACTGGCCGCGGCGCCCAGCCACCCGCTGGCGCTGCTGCCAAAACCATTGGCGATCGAGGATGTGCGCGAGCACACCCAGCTTGTCGTCACCGACCAGTCCGAACGGACCAAGGGACGCGACTTCGGTGTCTTCGCCTACCGCACCTGGCGCCTCACGGATATGCGCACCAAACATATGCTGATGCGCGAAGGGCTGGGCTGGGGCGGCCTGCCGCGGTGGCTGATCGCCGACGACCTGGTAAACGGCCGGCTGGTGGAACTCGACCTAGAACCCTTTAGCGAGGTGAAGTCGCCGATGTTTGCCATGCATCGTAATGACAGCAGCCCCAAGCCCGCGGCGGCTTGGCTGATCGAACGGTTCAAGCGCGGGCTTGGCTGCTTCAACGAGTTCGAGCCGGGCGAGGTGCCTGAGGACGAGCCGGAGACAATCCGTCAATCAGCGCCATGAGCACGGCGCGGTAATCCTGCGCCGAAGCGCCGGCCTCGATGGCAAGTGCGGCGCGGTCGAAGGCGGAGGCGAGCAGCGCGGTCAGTGCATCCACCGGCAATCTCGTCATCGTGTTGGCCCGCATCGCCGCGACCAGGCCCTCGCGCAGCGAGCGGTTGCCGTGGCGGTTGTCGATTGCATCCATGGCGGCACGGCCAAGCACGGCGGGGCCATCAAGCAGCAGCAGCCGCGTGCGGCCGGGCGCGCGCATGGCGTCGAGATAGGCGTCGGATCCGGCGATGAGCGCATCGCGGGCTTCGAGCGAGGATGGTGAAGCGCGTTCGATTTCTTGCGCCACCGCCTGCGCCTCCTGCTCGACCACGGCGGCAAACAGCGCCTGCTTGTCGGCGAAGTGATGGTAGAGCGCGCCGCGCGTCACGCCGGCCGCGGTGACGATCTCCGGCGTGCCGGTCTCGGCATAGGATTTTTCCGTAAACAGCTTTCGCGCCGCCGCGATCAAATCGGCGCGCGTCGCCTCGGTGCGGTCGCGGTTGGAGCGGCGCGCGGATTCCTGTTGCATACATGCAGCCTGTATGTTTAATTCGATTTACATACAGACTGTATGTTATGTCCAGGGAGAAGGAAAGATGAAGACCAGGAGCTATTACCCCGTGCTGATGACCGGCGACGTCGCCGGGACGGCCGCCTTCTATATCGAGCATTTCGGCTTCCGGCCGCTGTTCGAAAGCGACTGGTATGTGCACCTGCAATCGGTGGATAATAAACGCGTCAATCTCGGCATCGTCCAGGGCGACCACGAGACAATCCCGCAAGAGGGCCGGGGGCGCAGCTCGGGCCTGTTGATCAATTTCGAGGTCCGCGACCCTGATGCGGTCTATGAGCGGATCCTCGCTGCCGGCCTGCCGATCCTGCGAACGCTGCGCGACGAGCCCTTCGGCCAGCGCCATTTCATCACCAGGGATCCCAACGGCGTGCTGATCGACGTCATCAAGCCGATCCCGCCCAGCGAGGAATTTCTGGCTCAGTACGCGGAGGGTGCGGCAGGGGCTTGACCCTCAGCCCGCCCTTGCCACTGGCGTCACCGTCACCTGGCTGACGCCGGTGCGGCGCACCACCGTGCACAGCGTCTCGCGGCCGATGCGCTCGGCGTCGAGCATGCGCACGAGGTCGTCGACGCCGGTGACCGGGCGGCCATCGATGGCGGCGATGATGTCACCCTCCTTCAGGCCGGCCTTGGCCGCCGGGCCGTTCTTCTCGACGCTGCGCAGCCGCACGGCCGTGCTGGTCGACACTTGCGACAACAGCGCCGCGCGGCGCGGCAGATTGGTGGTGTCGGCCGAGACGCCGATGAAGGCTCGGCGGACGCGGCCGAAGCGGATGATCTCCGAGATGACGAAATTGGCGGTGTTGGAGGCGACCGCGAAGGCAATGCCTTGCGCGCCGTGGATCATGGCGGTGTTGACGCCGATGACCTCGCCGGCCGACGACACCAGCGGCCCGCCGGAATTGCCGGGGTTGAGTGCCGCATCGGTCTGGATGACATCGTCGATCAGCCGTCCGGTCGAAGCGCGCATCGAGCGGCCAAGCGCCGAGACGACACCCGATGTGACCGTCCATTCGAAGCCAAGCGGATTGCCGATGGCGATGGCGATCTGGCCGCGCCGCAGCCGCTTGGAATCGCCGAGCGGCGCCACGTCGGTGAAGCTGCCATCGGCGCGCACCAGCGCGATGTCGGTGTCGGGATCGCGGCCGAGCACGCGGCCCTCGCTTGAGGCGCCGTCCGGCATCGACACGCGCACCGTCCTGGCATCGCCGACGACATGGAAATTGGTGACGACCAGCCCGTCCGGCGCAATCACGAAGCCCGAGCCATGGCCGCCCTGGCCGCCAATGCGCTCGATGCGGCAGACGGCCGGACCGATGCGGTCGACCGCGTCGGCGACCGTGGTCGAATAGGCGTCGAGCAACGTCTCGTCAGATTGGAATTTGGCGGCAGCGAGGGCCATGGATGGGCTCCGTGTTTTCAGGCTTGATCGTGATTTTTTCCTGTTCGTGCCGTTATCCCAAAACCGCTGAGCACTTTTGGGCGGCACGCACTATATGTGCGGAGCGGCTGGAACGGCCGCGACCTGACCAGATGGCCAGTCAAACCGCCAACTAGCCGTCAGGCGAGTACCTCCAGGGGCGCCGTCGGGCGATATCTGGGACATGACGAACCCCAGGAGACAGCCATGAGTGATTTCAATCTGAATGCGTTTTCGCAAGCCGTTGCCGACCTTGCCGCGAAGGCGGCGCCGGCAATGGCGAGCTTCGCCACCCACCACCATCGCACGGCAAGCGCCTTCCACTGGAGCGACGGCTATTTCGTCACCGCCGAGGAGGCTGTCGAGGCCGGCGAGGAGATCGAGCTGACGCTGGCTTCGGGCGTGACGGTGAAAGCCGAACTGGTCGGCCGCGATCCGTCGACGGGCGTTGCCTTGTTGAAGCCCGCGGATGCGGCCGCCGGCGTGCCTGTCCTTGCCAGGGCCGACACCGTTCGGCCGGGAAACATCGCCATCGCCATCGGCAACAGCCAGGGCTCGGCGCTGGCGGTATCGGGCTCGGTCGGCGAAGTCGGCCCGGCCTGGCGCTCGATGCGCGGCGGCACGATCGACAGGCGCATCCATCTGGCCGTCGGCGCCGGCGGCCGCTTCGAGGGCGGCCCGGTGCTCGACGCCAAGGGCGCGCTGATCGGCATGCTGTTGTTCGGGCCGCGCGGCCGTGCGCTGGTCATGCCCTATGAGACGATCGAGCGGGCGGTGGCGACATTGCGTGAAAAGGGCCATGTGGCGCGCGGCTATCTCGGCGCTGGCCTGCATCCGGTGCGCGACCGCGACGCCCATGGCGCGATGGTGATGAGCCTCGACGACGCCGGTCCGGCCAAGGCCGCCGGCCTGTCGCTGGGCGACATCATCGTGGCGTGGAACGGCGAGGCCGTGCACGGCCCGCGCGACCTGATCCGCAGGCTCGGCCCTGACAGCGCCGGTGCTTCCGTGACGCTTGGCGTGGTGCGTGGCGGTGAACAGCGCGACGTGACATTGACCATCGGCGAAAAGCCGCTGAGCTGAGAGGATCGATGGAAACGCTCGCCGGCGACCGGATAGTGAGCAACAGTGCCGCTTCGCGGCAACTGGTGGTGCTGATTGCGCTTGGCGATGCCGCGCGCGCCGAGCGCCTGGCCGCCACGCTTGCCGCCAGCGATGACCTGCTGCCGGTGGTGGCCGGCGGCGGCAGGGCCGATGTCGCCGTCATCGATGACAGGAGCGGAGATGCCGTGCCGGCCGCCACACCGCGCGTGCTGCTGTCGGGACGCACCGGCGGCGAGCGGCCCGCCGGCGAGGTGTTTGCGGTCATGCCCGTGGGCGCGGACGATCTGCTGATAGCCGCGGCGGCGCGGCTGGCGGCGGCCGGCTATCGCGTCGCCAGCGAGGGCAGAAGCGGGCACCATGAGGATTTCCATACGGGCGAAAGCGAGCCTTTCGAGGATGACGTCCTGGACGAGCATGCCGCCCGGCCAGCACTGTCGCCGCGCGAGGCGGAAGTGCTGGCGCTGCTGGCCGAAGGCGCGCCCAACAAGGTGATCGCGCGGCGGCTCAACATTTCCGTGCACACGGCGAAGTTCCATGTCGCCGCGATCCTGATCAAGCTGGGGGCGGCCAACCGTACCGATGCCATCGCGATTGCGATGCGGCAGGGGCTGGTGCTGGTTTAGGAAGGCTCGGGTTCCTCGCCCCCGCAAAGCGGGGGAGAGGTGGCCGCGAAGCGGACGGAGAGGGGGCAGCGCCAGCGCGCGAAATTGGCTGCCTTCCAAGTACATTGAGGCAATGGAGAGGGTCGCGTGTAATCCCCCTCTCCGTCTCGGCTTTGCCGAGCCACCTCTCCCTCACATGCGTGGGGGCGAGGAACCCAAGTTCTTGGGGGACCCTCCGCAGCGTCACCATGGCTTCCCGCCGCAAGCTCTTGTATCCCGCTGCGGCGCGCGCAAGGATCGCGCAACAAGACAACGCAGGCGGAGGAAAAATGTCGCTCAAGGGAAAGACGCTGTTCATCTCCGGCGGGTCGCGCGGCATCGGGCTGGCGATCGCGCTGCGGGCGGCGCGCGACGGCGCCAATGTGACGATCGCCGCCAAGACCGCCGAGCCGCATCCGAAGCTGCCGGGAACGATCTACAGTGCGGCGCAGGAGATCGAGCAGGCCGGCGGCAAGGCACTGCCTGTGCTGTGCGACATCCGCGAGGAGGCGCAGGTGGCCGAGGCGGTTGCAAAGACGGTGGAGAAATTCGGCGGCATCGATATCTGCGTCAACAATGCCAGCGCCATCCAGCTCACCGGCACGCTGCAGACCGACATGAAGCGCTACGACCTGATGCATCAGATCAACACGCGCGGCACCTTCCTGGTCTCCAAAATGTGTATTCCACACCTCAAGTTAGCCGATAATCCTCACATCCTGAATCTGGCGCCGCCGCTCGACATGAAGGCCAAGTGGTTCAAGAACCATGTCGCCTACACCATGGCCAAGTTCGGCATGTCGATGTGCACGCTGGGGATGAGCGCCGAGTTCGCCAAGGACGGCATCGCCGTCAATTCGCTGTGGCCGATCTCGACCATCGACACGGCGGCGGTGCGCAACCTGCTCGGCGGCGCGACGGTTGCGGCGATGAGCCGGTCGCCCGACATCATGGCCGACGCCGCGCATGCCATCTTCATGCGGCCGTCGCGCGAGGCATCAGGCAATTTCTACATCGACGAAGAGGTGCTGCGCGCCGAGGGGGTCACGGATTTCTCAGCCTATGCGCCCGGCGCGACCGGGCCGCTGGCCGGCGACTTTTTCGTGCCGGACGAGGTGTTCGCGCGCACGGGCAGCAAGATCAAGAGTATCTACTGACGCCGCCCCGCGCTGCCCCTCATCCGCCTACCGGCGTTCGTCTTTCAAAGAGCCAAGTACTTGGCTCTTTGTCCGCAACGCGGACCACGTCTCACCTCCCCGTATAGTGACGGGGAGAAGGCAAGCTGCCTGACACCTCTTCCTTCTTGCCTCTGCTCAAACCCATCAGCTGGTCGATATAGGCCAGCATCAGCGCGGAGACGACGAAGGCTAGGAGCAAAAAACCCCGCCGGAGAGGGCCGGCGGGGCTCAATGCGTCCCGCTGGAGTCGGGACGGGGCAGGGAACGCCCAGCCTTGAATCTGGGGTGAGCAAGCCTGTGATTCAATGAGCCGGCTCCGGTGCCGGTACAAATCTTCCTAAGCCTGAGGCCCGGATCCAACGCTTCCCCATCCCCGGTCGGGCCGGGGATGGGAGCTTCTCACCTTGAGTCTACAAACCAGGTCATGGTTTTGAAATCATGACCTAATTGTTGCTGGCGACCGGTGCCACCAGCGAGGTGATGCGGCGGATGGCGACACGCCGGTTCTCGCGGTTGGGCGCCTGGGTGTTGACCTTCAGATACTGCTCGCCATAGCCCTGCGTGGTCAGGTTCTCCGGCGGGATGCCGAAGGCATTGGTCAGTGCTTCGGCAACCGCTTCGGCGCGGCGGTCCGACAGTGCAAGGTTCGCCTCCGGCGTGCCGACGGCGTCGGTGTGGCCCTCGATCAGGAAGGTCTCGGCCGGGTTCTTCTTCAGCAGTTTCTCCATGGCGCTAGCGACGCCCTCGAGCTTCTGCACCTCGGTGTCGGAGATCGAGGAGGAGCCGAATTCGAAGTTCAGCGTGTCGAGATCGACGCGGCGTGCGATGTCGCGCACGCGGGCCGAACGCTTGACCTCGTCGATCGAATAGAGGCGCTGGACCCTCTCCACCGGCGGCTGGTCGAGGAAGGTGTAGTAGTCGTCGGGGCTCTGTACATCCTCCGAATCCAGGATGTAATCACGGCGTGGGATGGTCAGCCGCATCGGCGGCAGGTCGTCGCCGGGATCGCGCCAGTCGCCCTCATCCTGATAGTCCCGCTCGTCGACATAGCTCAGCACATATTCGCGGCCGTCCGGTGTGATGCGCGAACGCTGGATGACATCGCCGTAACGGTTGCGGATGGTGACGATCTGGACGCCATTGTCGCGCTGGACCGTCTCGCGTGTACGGCCTTGCGACAAATCCTCGTAATAGACGTCCTTGGCGCCGCGGTTCATCCGCGAGCCCTCATTGCTCTGCACGATCGTCTGGCCGCCGAGCTGGATGATGACCCGGTCGCCGATCTCCTTCAGCACGTCGACGCCCTTGGGACGACGGCGGTCGCGGATGTTCTCGTCGGGCGCCCGGTCGAGGCGCTTGCCCTTCTCCTCCGTTACCGGGACGAGCTTTTCAGGCTTGATCGCCTGCTGGGCTGCCTTGTCGTCGGTTGGAGGTGGACCCTGGTCGACAGGAGCAACCACCGGCTTCTGGCCCTGGTCGCCGCCTTGCTGGGCGTTCTGGCCACCATTCTGCAGCTGGCCGTTCTGGCCGGCCTTGTCGCCCTGCTTGCGGCCACCAGCCTTGCGTTCGGCATCCTTCTGGCTGTCGAGGAGGGGGGCAGCGTTCTTGTCGGCCGGTGCTTCGCCCTGTACGGGATTTTCGCCCTGGACAGGCGCGGCCGTGTTGCCATTGGCGGGCTGTTCACCGGTTGCCGGCTTCACGCCATTGGCCGGTTGCTCGCCCGTCGCGGGCTGCTTGCCGGTCTGCTGCTGTTCGCCGGTCGCCGGCTGCTCGCCGTTGGCGGGCTGTTCGCCCGCCGGCTTCCTGCCGTGCTTCTTTGTCTTATCCTGGGGCTGCTCGCCCTGGGTCGCGGGCTGTTCGCCGGCAGGTGCCGGTTCTACTTTCGGCGTCGTTGCTTGGCCGGCCGGAGCTTCTTTCGGCGTAGGGGCGGCTTCCGGCGTCACCGCCGGGGCAGCAGGCGCCTCTTTCTGCTGGTCCTGCTTGTGTTTCCTGCCGGGCTTGACTGGCTGGTTGTCGTTGGCGGGCTGTGTCTCACCGGCCGGAGCCTGCGCGGCAGGCGCCTGCTCGGTCTGTTGCTGCTGATCGCTCTTCTTTTTGCGCGGTTGCTGCGCTTCGGCGGGTGCCGCCTGTTCGGCCGGCGCCTGCTCGGTCTGCTGCTGCTGATCGCGCTTCTTCTTGCGCGGCTGTTGCGCTTCGGCGGGTGCCGCCTGTTCGGCCGGCGCCTGCTCGGTCTGCTGCTGCTGATCGTTCTTCTTCTTGCGCGGTTGCTGCGCTTCGGCGGGGGCCGCCTGTTCGGCCGGCGCCTGCTCGGTCTGCTGCTGCTGTTCGCGCTTCTTCCTGCGCGGCTGCTGTTCTTCGGCGGGGGCCGCCTGTTCGGCCGGCGCCTGCTCGGTCTGCTGCTGCTGTTCGCGCTTCTTCTTGCGTGGCTGCTGCTCTTCGGCGGGTGGAGCAGGCTGTTCGGCGGCCGGAGCTGCCTGCTCGGCTGGCGCCTGTTGGGCCTGCTGTTCGCGCTTCTTCTTGCGCGGCTGTTCCTGGTCGGTCGGCTGTGCCTGGTCGGCAGGTGCCTCCTGTGCCAGGATCAGCGGCGTTCCACCGCCTTGCATGGGGCCGAACGCGGCACTTCCCTGAAGCGGGAACGCGCCCAACGGCGCGGATGCCATCAACAGGCCAAGTGCGGTGCCTGCCAGAATCCGTGGTTGGCGTTTCATCGAAAACTCTCCTTGTGGGGTCCCATCCTTGTCGAAACCGATCTTAGGCCGATTGGTTCCAGTTTCGTGGGGATAGATGCCGTACAGGGCGATTGGCCGGCCTTTTGAAGGCAACTTCGTGTCATTCGGCCGGCTTGGGGCCGCATTTCAACCGTTGTCGCGCTTGACCTTGGCGGCGGCTGGGGCCACATCCCCAAAATGGAGACGCCGTTCTGGAAAACGAAGACGCTGGAGCAGATGAGCCCGGCCGAGTGGGAATCGCTGTGCGATGGCTGCGGCAAATGCTGCCTGTCGAAGCTCGAGGACGAGGATACCGGCGAGATTTACTGGACCAGTGTCGGCTGTCGGCTGTTCGACGCGCAGACCTGCCGCTGTTCAGACTACGCCAACCGGCTGGCGCGCGTTCCCGATTGCGTCGGGCTGACGCCGCAGAATGTGCGCACCATCAGCTGGCTGCCAAGCACCTGCGCCTATCGCCTGGTGGCCGAGGGCCGCGACCTCTACTGGTGGCACCGGCTGGTGTCGGGCAGTGCCGAGACCGTGCACGAGGCCGGCATCTCGATGCGCGGCCGGGTCAAGGCGAGCGAGACCGATCTGGCCGAGCCGGAAGATTATTTTGACTATATGCTCGACGACGAGCCTTGAGGTCCGCCTCCGCACGGCTCCGAACAAGGAACGAGCAAGAATTTTTTGGGCGCGCATTGTTCGAAACCTGGCCAAGATTTCGTTTTTCCGCCACATGAACCGCAGATGAACGGCGGGTTCGTAAACAGTTCAGGCAGGCTGGCGCATTCTCCCATCATCGCTTTCAAGAGGATGGGCGCAAGCCCGCAACAAGGAGAGAAGACCATGTTCAATACGGTGAAAACGGCAGCCCTCTCGGCCCTGATCGGCCTCGGCGCGCTGACGGCCGTTCCTGCCCATGCCGATAGCCTCTATCTCGGCTTCGGCAACAACCAGGATCCGCGCTTCGGGGTCTATACCGGCGACGACGGCTATCGGCATCGCCGCGATGAGCGCCGTGACGACTGGCGCGGTGACGATTGGCGCCGCGACGGCTGGCGCCGCGGCTGTTCGCCCGATCGCGCTCTCGACAAGGCTGAGCGCATGGGCCTCTACCGCGCCCGCATCGTCGACGCCAACCGTCGGGTGGTGAAGGTCGTGGGCCGCCAGGATGGCGACCGCGTCGTCATCGTGTTCGCCAACGAGCGCGGTTGCCCGGTTATCTATCGCTGAGGCTGCGGCATAACCCCCTGCGAGGGTTAGCCGGGAGACACGACCCCTACGAGGGTCCGTCTGGAGACGCGACCTTCTGCGAAGGTCGGTCTGGAGGCATCATCTTCTTCGAAGATGATGCCTGGACTAGCGGAGCCCCTGTCCTTCGGCGGGTGCGGCTCGAAAAAACCCCGCGGGAGCGATCCCGCGGGGTTTTTCATGCATGCGCCGGCGGACAATCCCATGGCTGGGCGAAGAGCCCGGCCTTGGGTTGTCGAAGCTGGTTACTTCAGTTCGAAGGTTACGGTCACCTGGACGTTATAGGCGTTCTCGCCGGCCTGCACCGGCGCGGCGCCTGCCGCGGCGTCGAAAGCCTTGGCGTTGATCGGCATCGGTGCCGGCCTGATGTTCTGATCCGTGATCTCGAGCACCTTGCCGAGGCTGACGCCGGCCGCCGCGGCAAGCGTCTTGGCCTTGGCCATGGCGTCGGCCACCGCTTTCTTGCGCGCCTCGGTGACGGTGGCCGCTGGATCGTCATTGGTGAAGGCGATGCCGCCGCCCTGGTTGACACCGAGCGAAACAGCCTTGTCGAGGATCTCTCCCGTCTTGTCGATGTCGCGCACGCGGACCGAAAGCGTGTTGGTCACCTGGTAGGCGACGAGCTCGCCTTCCTGGCTGCCATCGGGCTTGTTGGTGTAGTTGTAGCGCGGGTTGATCTGGATGCCCGCGGTCTGCAGGTCGCGGTCCTTGATGCCCGCCGCCTTCATCGCCGCGATCACGGCGGCCATGGCGTCGTTGTTGGCGTCAAGTGCGGCCCGCGCCGTCTTGGCTTCGCGCATCACGCTGAGCGACAGCAAAGCCAGGTCGGGAGGGGTGGTCGCTTCGCCTTCACCCGAAACAATGATGCGGGCGGGCGTCGGCGAATCGGCGGCTCCAGCCATCGCCGGAAAAGCGATTGCAGCGGCGAGTGCGAGGGGGAAAAGATGTCTGGTCATGAAAATCTCCTTGGTCTGCGATCCAGTCGCAGAGGTCGCGTAGAGCGCGATTATGGGTTGATTTGGGCGTTCCGCGAAAGCCCGTCGGGAAAGCCTTGTGCCGGAAAGCGAAAAACATTAATCCAGCCCACGTGGGGCCTGTAGCTCAATGGTTAGAGCCGGCGGCTCATAACCGCTTGGTTGGGGGTTCGAGTCCCTCCGGGCCCACCAAAACGACCGCTTAAGTGGCTGATTTTTATGAAATTTTCGGAAGGGGCCCACGACGTGGACTCGAACCCCCTATGTCTCACCTACCACTCATTGGTCGCAGGTCAGACAACCGACCCAAATCTGATCGTTTGTTGAGGTCGTGTGCAGCGCGTTGACGAACCTGTGCGATTGCAGGTTTTGCGAACATTAGAAATCCGAACACAAGTTCCAAAAAACCCGCCTTCGCATTTCGAGGTGGATGTCAGATTGGTCGTGTCCTGAAAACGGTCGGCTGCCGGACATAGCCGTGTCGCCTATTGGCCAGGCGCACAGATTTCCCTGATCGCTCTGAACGTCAGCTTTGCGCCTCAATCTCGGCCGTTGAGATCAATTTGGGGGTTGCCCAAAACCAGACATCTCCGGCGACCAAGTTGGCGGGCCGCGAGTGGGCCAAATTCAATCCTTCCGATGACCGCTGTCGGCCGTAATTGCTCATCGGTTCCGTCAGGTGGGCCAGATTCGATATTGCCTGCCGGCTTGAATCTGCTCATTTCGAAAATCCGGGTGGCACCGTTTTCCACGGTACGCCGTCGCGGCCCATTTTGTAGCCTTTTTCGTACAGCGCCCGCATGAACTTGTTGTCGAACGGGCTTTTTGCTTCGACCGTGAAGTCGCTCGGAATATCTATGTAGCTGTATTTGATGCCGTCGCGCTTGGCGACGGCGTAAAGCCGGTAGAGATCGCCAATCCCTTGCGTCTTGATGAGAGAAGAGACCGCCTTTTCGGCAATGTCAGGCAGTGTGGCCTTGACGATGCTCGGTTCCGGCGTCGTCCGGCCGTTGCGGATAATATAAAGCCGCGCCTCGACCCGAGCGTGGAACGTCTTGTCGAGCTCGCGCAGGCTGAGCCCTGCCGGCATCAGAAAGACCTCGTTGCTTGTGCCCCCGTCGACATGCATTTCGTGATAGGTCTTGCCCGCCGCAGTCACTTCCAGTTCGACCGGCGGAAAAATGCCGGGAATGGATGTGGAAGCCAGGATGACCTGCTTGAAGAGCTTCAACCGGTCCGGCCGATTGCTCGCAGCAATAGCACCCATGTCCCAGATTACCGCCCGGTCCGCGTCGAGGTTGGTGGTTCCGATGAAGAGTCGCCGTCCCTTAGCTGACTCCCCTGCGATCTGATCGAGCATGTCCTGGGTTATGTATTTGTCGAGCATCTTGGCGAGCGGCGCATTGCTTGTGAAGGAGGCGCTCGACAGCACGCCGAGGAAGCTATGCCTGGTATAGATGTTGGCATCCTTGATTGTGGCGAAGGATTGCTTGAGTTGATCGTCATAAGCAGGCCCTAGGAACGCAAATGGAGCGATCAAAGATCCAGTACTGATGCCGGTGACAATGTCGAACTTGGGCCTGGTCCCGGCCTTGGTCCATCCGGTGAGAATTCCTGCTCCGAAGGCGCCGCTGCTGCCACCGCCGGAAAGCGTCAGCACATTGAGCTCTCGCGGTTTTATGGATGGGTCGGTCTTGGCCGCCTCCAACCGCTCGTTTCGAAATAAGACGAGCCGATCGGGCGGGACACTTGCATAGGAATCGCCCCAGGCACGTATGTCGCCCGGGAAGCCATTCACTTCGGCTGTCGCCATGTGCTCTGTAGGCACGCCGTCGCGTGGATAGGCTGCAATGCAGCCTGCAAGCTGGGTTACACACAGCCCAAGGAGGGTGAACCTCAGCATAGCTTCCGCGGTCCTGGAGCTGCGCACTGCCTCGCTCGCTCGCCGCAGAATGCATGGGATGGCTGCCAATCCAACGTAGCGCACGCGCGGGCCCTCACAGGTAAATGGCATGGAAAGTTCCTCCGAATGTCATCGTAGGTGAGCCAGCTCCACCCGGCAGCACTCCGCAAATGCGCGCAGGATGTCATGGGCGGCGACATGCGTGTTCCGCGCCTCCGGGGCAGTCGAAGGCGACTCGTACGTGTCTATGATGCGTTCGAGTACCGCTTCGGCGGCACCGATCGTGTTGGGCGTGGCGAAGAGGCGTAGCTTGTTGATGGTGGCATACATGGGAACAAGCTTGGCTGGGTCATCCAGGCGTTCCTGGACGATGCCATCTGCATAGGTTTTGGATGCCTGGTCGATCAACTCGCCGAACAGCCGCTCGCGATGCGCGCCTTTCTGTTCCAGCCGCTGCATATGGTCCTTTTGATACTGGGTGAGCCAGGTCGTGGCCACGGATGACAAAGCACCGATGGCCGAGCCGGCCAATGCCGATAGGGCTGAGATGGTCGCAGGGTCCAAAGTCATGGAGTTGCTCTTGAAGTTTCCGGTCGACGCCGGTTTGGTGGAGTGGATCTTCGCCAAGCCGAAACTCTGGCCGATTTTGAAATGTTCAGGCGTGCCACTGCCGGTGGCACGCTTCCTGCCCAAACCACCGTCTTGGTATCGTACGAGCGAGCCACGGATTGCGCCTGCTGCAGCGCCGCGAGCAGCATCTTGTCGACATGGTCGCGGGTGATCTGGTCCGGGAACATGGTGGCATCCGATTGTAGAAAGCGCTCGACGAGAGATGACGTTTCCCACATGGCTGTCCCTTTCTCAGTACTGGGGTGCGAGAATGGGGATTGCCGGAACGTCAGGCACTGCTGTCGTCGTTTCGTCCTTTTCCCGTATGCCGTTTACAGCGACATAAAGAGCCGGGAGGAAGACCAGCGTCAGCACGGTCGCGACGGCGAGCCCTCCGACGATGGCGAAAGCCATCGGTCCCCAGAACACGTCGTGCATGATCGGGATCATGCCAAGGATCGCGGCGGCGGCCGTCAGCATGATCGGCCGGAACCTGTGGGTGGTCGCGTCGATCACCGCCTTCCAGGGTTCGATACCCTGCGCCCGCTCGTGCTCGATTTGGTGGACCAGGATCACCGAGTTGCGAATAATCATACCGGCCAGCGCAATGATGCCGAGCGTCGCGATGAAGCCCATTGGCGTATTTGTGGTGAGCAAGGCAGCGGCGACGCCGATGAGGCCGAGCGGCGCCACACTGATCACCATCGCCAGTTGGCGGAAGCTTCCGAGCTGCACCATAAGCACGGTGAGCATGAGGGTGATCATGAGCGGAAACTGGGCCAGCAGAGCGGCGTTGCTCTGCGCGCTCTTTTCGACCGTGCCGCCGGTCTCAAGCAACGTGCCAGCCGGCATCGACTTGCGCAGACCCTCGATTGCACCAGCGATCCGCCCGTGAACGGATGCTGGTTGCAGCCCCGGCAGCGGCTCCGCCTGCACGGTGATGGTGGGTAGGCGGCCGCGGCGCCAGACATAGCCGTCATCGAGATCATACTGGAACTGCGCCAGCTCGCGCAGGGGAACCGAGGCACCGGTGGGCGTCGTAATCTGCAGATTGCGCAAGGCTTCGACGCTCGACCGCTCGTCGCTCTCGGCCCGTGCCACGACGTCGACCAGGTATATCGAGTCACGGATCTGTGTAACGGTCGAACCGCTGATCACGCGGTTGAGCGCCTGGGCGAGCTCCTCGGAGCTCAGGCCTGCCTGCCGAACCCGGTCCTGGTCGACGACAATGCGCAGCGCCTTGTTCTTCTCTGCCCAGTCGTAGTTGACATTGCGCACAAGGCCCGATGCTCGCAGAGTTTGCGCGACCTGCTCGGCATACTGCCTCGCCTCCTCGGTGGTCGGGGCGCTCACACGATATTGCACAGGCCAACCGACGGGCGGTCCGAGTTCAAGGCGCGAGATACGAACAGCCACATCCGGAAAGCTGCCAGCGAACAGGGTCTCCAGCCTGGCCTGCACCCGGTCACGCGCCTTGAGGTCCTTGGTGACAACCACAGTCTCGGCCATGAAGTCGTTGTCCAGCTGCACGTCGAGAGGCAGGTAGAAGCGAATGGCACCGCCTCCGACATAGGAAGAGAAGCGGGCGATGTCGGGATCGCCGGCAAGCGCCTTCTCCAGCCGCTCCGTCTGCGCTTGGGTAGCAGCGATCGAGGCATTCTTCGGCAGGGTCATCGTTACGAGGAGCTCGGGCCGGTTGGAGGTCGGGAAGAACTGCTGCTGCACGAAGCCCATGCCATAAAGCGAGGCGCTGAAGAGAATGAGCGCGGCGGCGATGGTGGGCCAGCGGTGCCGCATGGCGAAGCCAAGCAGGCGTTCGAAAGCCCGCATGAAGCGGCCCGGCTCGGCGTTTGCCTGCGCTTTCTTCGTGTGCGACGGCAGAATGGAGAGACCAATCACCGGCGCGAAGACCACGGCCACGAACCATGAGGCAACGAGCGCCACCGCGATGACGACAAACAGCGAGAAGCAGTATTGTCCCGTATTGCTGTTGGCGAAGCCGATCGGCAGGAAGCCGAGGATCGTGATCAACGTTCCCGTCAGCATCGGGAAGGCGGTAGAGGTGTAGGCGAAGGTTGCCGCCTTGATCTTCTCCATGCCTTCTTCGATCTTTGAGATCATCATCTCGATGGTGATCATCGCGTCATCGACGAGAAGCCCGAGCGCGATGATCAGGGCGCCGAGGGAGATGCGCTGCAGGCTGATGCCCAGCGCATCCATGGCCACAAAAACGATGGCAAGCACCAGGGGGATGGAGAGGGCGACCACAAGCCCGGCCCTGAAGCCGAGACTGAGGAAACTGACCACCAGAACGATGACGATCGCCTCTACAAGTGCTTCGGTGAAGCCGCCGATCGCTTCGTGCACCACCTCGGGCTGGTCCGACACCAGGTTGAGCTCAATGCCAACCGGAAAGCGCTGTTTCAGGCGTTCGGCCGCCTCGTGCAGGCCCTTGCCGAAGTCGAGATTGTTGCCGCCCTCTCGCATGTTGACACCGATGCCGATCGCCGGCTTGCCGTTGATGCGGAACATCTTGCTGGGCGGGTCGCTGTAGCCGCGCTGAACCTGGGCGATGTCTGTCAGTTTGTAGAAGCGCCCGTCGATCCAGAGGTTGAGGTTGGCAATCCCGTCCGACGACAGCAGGGAACCTGTGACGTCGACGAGCATGTTCTCCTGAGGCGTGTTGATGATGCCCGAGGGCGCCACGGCATTCTGGCGGGCGATCGCCGCCAGCACATCGTCCAGGTTGAGCTTGAGGTTCGCGAGCTTTTGCGGCGAGAAGTTCAGATAGACCTTCTCATCCTGGTCGCCATAGATGTCGACCTTACCGACGTCGGGCGCACGCAGGAACTCGCCCCGCGCGGTCTCAGCGAAGTCGCGCGCTTCGCGTGCGGAGAAGCCGTCATAGGTGATGCCGTAGACGGTGCCGAAGACGTCGCCAAATTCGTCGTTGAAGAAGGGCCCGACCACGCCTTGCGGCAGCGTCGGCCCTATGTCGCTGACCTTCTTGCGGACTTGGTACCAGATGTCGCTGAGGTCGCGCTTGGGCGTTGATTCTTTGAGGTAGACGAAGATTGTTGCCTGACCAGGCTTTGTGTAACTCTTGATGTAATCGAGGTTCGGGGTCTCCTCGAGCTTCTTTTCGATCCTGTCCGTCACTTGCTTGAGCGTGTCAGCCGTGGTGGCCCCCGGCCAGTTTGCCTGGACCACCATGGTCTGTACGGTGAAATCCGGATCTTCCTGGCGGCCGAGCCGCTCATAGGCGCTCACTCCGCCAATGACGCAGATGAGCATGAGGAAGACGACGAGGGCGCGGTTGTGGACGGCCCATTCGGAGAGATTGAAGCGTGTCATCACTTGACCTCCGACTCGGGGTTCACAAGGTCACCGTCGGCGAGCGAATTGACGCCGGCGGTCACCACTTTCTCCCCAGCGGACAGTCCGTGGCTCACCACAATCGAGTTCGCATCGAATTCGACAAGCTTGACCTCACGGCGCTGCACCTTGTCGTCTTGGCCGACCACCCAAACCTGCGGGCGGTCTCCGGACTGCAGCAGCGCGCTCGGCGGCAATGTCGCAACCTCCTGACCGCCATCGCTTTCGACGCGACCGATAACGACGGCCCCGAGGCGCATCTCAGACGGCGGCGAAGCCAGCGCCACCTTCACCTGATAGGTGCCTGTCGCGCTGTCGGCCTCCGGCGAAATCTCACGGATAGTGCCGGTGACGGCGATGTCGAGACGGCCCTGCAGCGATACGTTCACCGCCATGCCGAGCTTTGCCCGGGTGACATCACTTGTGGCCACCGCGAACACCGCCTCGCGTGCGTCATTGCCGGAGACCTCGACGACCATCTGGCCCGCAGCCACGACCTGACCCGGGTCGGCTCCGGTCGCCGTCACCACACCGTCGTCGGTCGCCGTGAGCTGGGTATAGCTTAGTTGGTTCCGCGCGATACGCAGATTGGCTTCGGTCGCCTGGACCTGCGCTCGTGCGCTCTGCAGCGACTTGAGCGCTTCATCGTACTGGGAATGTGTGGCGAAGCCCTTGCCGAGCAGGATTCTGAAGCGCTCCTCCTGTGCGGATGCTTGGGCGAGCGCTGCCTTTGCTGCATCGACGTCGGCCTCGGCCGCAGTCACCTTGTTCTGGTAGTCGACGGCGCTGAGCTCCGCGAGCTTCTGGCCTTTCTTGACGATTGCGCCCATGTCGACCTGTCGCGAGAGCATTCGACCACCGACCTCGAAGCCGACCGCGCTCACATAACGCGATCGGATGCGGCCGGCGCCCTGCGCCACCAGCGCGAGCTTGTGAGGCGTTACCACGACGACCCGTGCAGGCCGAGGCGCTGATGGTGCGGCGGTTTCTTCTTGAGAACAGCCGGAAAGACAAAGGCAGGCGATACAGGCAGAAAGGAGCAGACCTGATGGCAGGCGCATGAGAGCCTCCGTTGGAACGGTGAGGTTGAAAGGTTCGGCGGTTTTGTGAGCGCGGCGACCTGGCCGCTGTTCAATTTTGACTTTGAACTTTTAAGTCAAATCGACGATATAGTCAATATGAGATTTGCGCATTTGTGCTGTGCAAAAAGTTAGGGGGATTGCAAAGATTGATCTGAAGGCAGGGGCAGGGAGCCAGAGAGACGGGCGTAGGCACGCCTCTCTGACGGGCCTACTGCATGAACCACCCGTGACTCACCACGATCGACTGGCCGGTCAGTGCGTTCGACGGGAACGCCGCAAGGAACAGCGCTGTTTCCGCGACGTCCTGCACGGTCGTGAATTCACCGTCGACCGTTTCCCTCAGCATCATTGTCTTGACCACGTCTTCGGGAGAGATTCCGAGCTCGCGCGCCTGTTCCGGGATCTGTTTTTCCACCAGCGGCGTGCGGACGAATCCAGGGCAGATCACGTTGGCGCGGACGCCATGGGCGGCGCCCTCCTTGGCCACGACCTTGGCCAGGCCAATCAAGCCGTGCTTGGCGGTGACATAGGGAGCCTTGAACGGAGACGCCTCCTTGGAGTGGACGGATCCCATGTAAATGATGCTGCCGCTGTTCTGTCGGTACATTTGCCGCAAGGCAGCACGGGTGGTCAGGAAGGCTCCATCCAGGTGGATCGAAAGCAACTTCCTCCATTTGTCGAAATCGAATTCGACGAGCGGCGCGACGGTCTGGACGCCAGCGTTGCTGACAAGGACGTCGATGCGTCCGAAGGTTTCGACAACCCGCGATATTCCGCTCTCGACTTGATCCTCGTTGCTAACGTCCATGCCAACGCCGAGGGCGCGCAGAGCGGCCGGATCGATCTCACGGGCCGTCTCCTCGGCCGCGTCTAGGTCAAGATCCGCAATGACAACCTTTGCCCCCTTGCGGGCGAAGGTAAGGGCTATCTCTTTGCCAATACCACTCGCGGCTCCGGTGACTACCACGACCTTATCCATGAGCCGACCGCCGCCGTCCTCTGTCCAATTGTGAGTAAGAGCTTCATTCTGCGAACGCATGGGATCTTCCTTTCAGATCGCGAGGCTCGGATTTCGGTAGATAGTCATGAACGACCTTACCGAGTGCGAGTGTGAGATCGGCGACGATGTGCATCGCCGAAACCACCTCTAGTACCGGCAGCTCGGCGACCGGGGCCAGCGCATGCGACCAGAGGTTCAGGGATGCCGGGCCGGCCCAGGCGCCTCTCAGATCGACGTCCTCCAGGTGATATTCCACGAGCTCGCAGATGCGCGGCGTGCCGTCCACATGGGGAATGATCTTGAGGAGGAAGTTCGGCTCCGCGAGGGAACTCCTCACTGCCGAGAGGTCGGCTGCTTCGTGCTTGTAGCCCATGGTGGCCGTGGCAACACGGACCGGGCCGTAATCAAGAGTACCCACCAAGGTGTCAGTCTCGGTGCGCAGTGTCGGAGTGGCAAGCTTCTTGGGAAAACCCCAAAGCTCGCGCCCTCCGGCAATCGGTGGATGGTCGTTAAGAAACATGCAGTGGGTGTAGCTGCCTTTGCGGCCGCGGAACGTGACAGGGATGACCTGTCCGCTCTCCGTGTAGTTGCCGAAGCCCGTCGAGTCCGGCATGCGAATGAACTCGAACTTCACGAGGGGTTCGGATAGTTCGAGCGGCTCCGGCACGAGACTGCGCAGTTTCTTTGGATCTGTCCGATACGTGATGATCAGGTATTCGCGATTGCGGAAACGGTACGGACCGACCGGATAGGCCGGGCTGGTCAGGGGCATGGCGAAGGCCGTTGCCCGGACGGTGTCTTGATGCATGGCTGAAGAATTCCTTCAATTGTTGACGTGGATGGCTCGCGTTGAGGAGGAGCCGCATAGGCTTGCGATTGAACGGAGCATGTCAGGCACCATTGCACGCGCCTACTCCCGCCCGTCCTCGGCAAGATCGTAGGTGCTCACCCCTTCCAGATTGTCGGGCCGTAGCAATGCCTCGGGATGGCGTAACGTGCGCACGGCGTCGAAATAGCCGGCGCGCCAATGCTCCTCCATGGACAGCCTCGAAAACTCATGATCCTTCGAGTGCCCCTCATGTTGTTTTGAGCGATATGTCAGGTGCACGAGTTTGTAGACCTTATGGTCCGCGATCGAGCTCAGTGCAGTTGCTTCCTCGCTGTCGAGCAACTCGGGCGGCAGTTTTGAAAGAAGGCTCGCGAGGGTGTGTCGGGCACGCTGATATTGCTTGAACTGATCGGTGTGCGCGCGTGAGCGGCTCGCATACTGTATCTCCTTCTGCCGCGTCGCGACCTCGGACAGATTGCGCGGAAATTCGCCGCGTGCGCTCCAGAGATCCACCTGGAAAGCGAGGGTGTCCTGCCGTGCCCCATGTTCGACCACCCATTGCAGAGGCGTGTTCGAGATAAGGCCGCCGTCCCAGTAGAATTCACCGTCGATCTCGACGGCGGGGAAGCCAGGCGGAAGCGACCCGCTGGCCATCACGTGCTCGGGGCGGATTGTATGCTGATCATTGTCGAAATAGACGAAATTTCCGGAGCGCACGTTCACCGCACCGACGCTGAAGCGCATGCGGCCGGCGTTGATCCGGTCGAAGTCGACGAGCCGCTCCAGTGTGCTCTTCAGATGTTTGGTTTCGTAGAAGCTCGTTCCTTCGAGGGAGCCGTCCGCTTGCAGCCAAGGAACGGGCTGCCGAAGGCTGAAGAAGCCAGGGGCACCGGCGACGAGCGCACAGGCCGCGCTGAACTGATTGAAGAGCAAGCGGGGCAGGGTCCCTGTCGGAGCGAGTGCCGGCGAGGCAGCAGCCCAGTCGAGAAGGGGGTTCGCGCTGATCTCGCGCCAGAAGGCCCGCAGCTTCGGAACCCGTTCAGTGGGTTCATTTCCGGCTATGATGGCTGAGTTGATGGCACCGATTGAGACCCCGGCGACCCAGTCTGGATGGATATCGGCCTCGGCAAGAGCTTCGTAGACTCCGGCTTGATAGGCTCCGAGCGCGCCGCCACCCTGCAACACCAGGGCAATGCATTCGAACGGGAGAGGCCGTTTTTCTGTTCTGAAGTCTTTCGAAGCCAGTACGTTCATGGGGATGCTGTTCCTTCTGATCTGAAAGCGGTAGGGGCTGCAGGGGAGCCCGAGTGAGGCCGGTCGAATTCGCCGGCTCAATTTCAATTTGCATCTTTAGGTCAAATCGACTATATGGTCAATATGAGATTTTCGTAATGGTGCAATGCAAAAAGGTATGACGGATGGCAAAGGTTGATTTGGCGCGCAGGGCGGAGATCGGACGCGAGAAGCGGGAAAGGACACGCACACTTATCGTGGAGGCAGGGGCGATGCTGCTCGCGGAGCGGCCCCGCGAGGGCCTCACTGTGGATGCCGTGGTAGAGGCAGCAGGTGTCGCGAAGGGCACGTTCTATTATCACTTCCAGAGCATCGATGAATTGGCCTCAGCAGTCGGCGAGAAACTCGGGGAGAGCTTTGACGCCGTGCTGACGCCTGCGCGCCTGGAACTACAAGATCCAGTCGAACGCCTGACCTTTGCCTTCACGCGATTCTTGGAAAAGGCGATCTCGGACTCCAACTGGGCCAGGCTGGTCGTTCAGAGTTCTCACTCACCGACGGAATTTGCGCGAGGGATCCGGAATAACCTCAAGGCGGATATTGCCGAAGCGATTGTTCAGGGCCGGCTGAGCCTGCGGGACGCAGAGTTGGCAGTCGACATCGTGATCGGCATATGGCTGCAGGTGACGCGCGGCATCCTCGAACGAGGCGCCCGGCCCGAATTGACAGGCCAGGCTGTCGAGGCGGTGCTGCGCGCGCTTGGTTCATCGCAGTCAGAGCAGCGCAAGGCCACGAAGAAATGACAGCGGTGGGCGAATGTCCGGCTTCTATGCGGTCCGGGTGCTGATATCCTCCCACCCGATCAGGATTTTCCGAGACCTTGGTTTGAAGGGCAGCTTATGTTCGCAGAGGAGGCATTGGCCTAGCTAAGGTCGACTGTACGGGTACGCGGGTGCATGCGGAACGATACGGGAAGACTTCTGATCTTGGCCCACGAAAAAGCTAATTAAATCAATGATTTTAACTCGTCCTCCGGGCCCACCAACTTGTTACAAATCAAAGATCTGTGCTCAATTCTTCGAGTTTGAATTGAGCGCTGTCGCGTAAGTGCGTAAGTTGTAGGCGAAATGATTTTGGGCCTTTTCGTCAGTCTTGTCCGTCTCATTGATGGCGCTCGTCACTCGCAGCTCATGACTCGCCGTTTCGAAAGGCTTGGGAACGATGCTTGCGGTAAACGGCGGCAACGACGTGCAATTAGGCTGGTTCCGACTTCGGCCGCCGGGTCATATCCGCTCCTTGCCGATCCGAAGGAGGCGTGCAATCGTTCAGATTGCGTCGTTTGCAAAGCAAAGACTTGCTCGGCGCTGAACTCACTATGAGGCCTGGACCAAACCCGCACGACGGGCCGCTTTCAAAAATGCCCTTCTTGCTTGTTGCGGAGCCCGCCATCCGTCCAAGGAGTCGCGACAAGTGCGGCAGGCAGCTCGATAGCTTGGTCCTCTCGCCCATTCTGGCCATTGGTCATGAAGGCACTCAAGTGCTTCCCAACTGCTGGCAACCACCCGCTCCCTCGAGGGTCTCACGCGCAGTCTCACTGGTTCGGGAAATCGAATATCCCTCATAGCTTTCTCCGCTCCCACAGACCGATTACATCGACTTGTTATGGGGGCCTCTCGAAGCATCTCCGAAAGCGCCAACTGCCTTGGCCGCGACGACGTCGCCTGCGGCCTGTACAAGCAAATCCATGCGGCGGGCGAACGCAACAAAGGTGCTGCGAGCGGTTTCGGCATCCACCTCGCCGGCGAGGGCTGCCCGACAGGCATTGAGCGCGACGCCATGAGCAGGGTTTCGCTTCGATGGCGGCCATTCATCCAGCATGACGAAGGCGTCTTTTACGCTTTGAATGTCGGTCGGAAACCCAAGACCCACGAGCACCCTCACGGGATGCTGAAATTGATTGTGTTCCATGTTTTCCTCCGTTTAACGTGGTTAGCTCAATCGATCGGAAGCCTTTCCCACGGCGCGTGCGCGATGGATTGCGTGCGTCGCGCCTTAGCCTGCCGAACTCCCGTTTCCAGGAGGGCCTTTGCTGTCGGTAAGATTCCGCGCAGCCAGAAACATCACCGTGTATGCTGCTTTGCGCCGGTCCCAACCCGCGGCCTCCGCTCTGTCGAGCAACTCGACCAGTATCGGGTCAAGCGCAATCTTCAGGTCTGCTTCGTAGTTCAGATCGGTGGCCGCACGCGCCGGCGGGGGGATTACGTTCAAGTTCATCACATTCATGGCTCTACTCATTTGTCAGGGTGTCCGCGCCCACCGGGCGCGGACACAGCCGTTACCATCAGAAGTCCATGCCACCAGCCGGCATTGCCGGAACGGCGGGTTCCTTCTTCGGCTTCTCGGCAACCATCGCTTCCGTCGTTACCAGCAGGCCGGCAACCGATGCCGCATCCTGGAGCGCGGTCCGCACCACCTTCACCGGGTCGATGACGCCCTCGTTGTAGAGGTCGCCGAACGCGTTGGTCTGTGCGTTCCAGCCCCAGCCGAACTCCGGTTTCTCACGCAGCTTGCCGACGATGATCGAGCCTTCCGCGCCGGCGTTCTCGGCGATCTGGCGCACGGGCGCTTCGATCGCGCGGCGCACGATCTCGATACCGTGCTTCTGGTCTTCATTCTCGGCCTGCACGCTGTCCAGTGCCTTGGCGGCACGCAGAAGCGCCACGCCGCCACCTGGCAACACGCCTTCCTCGACCGCAGCGCGCGTCGCATGCATGGCATCGTCGACACGGTCCTTGCGCTCCTTGACCTCGACCTCCGTCGAGCCGCCGACGCGGATGACGGCGACACCGCCGGCGAGCTTGGCCAGCCGCTCCTGCAGCTTTTCCTTGTCGTAGTCGGAGGTAGTCTCCTCGATCTGCGACTTGATCTGACTGACGCGGCCCTGGATCTCGTCCTTCGAACCGGCGCCGTCGACGATGGTGGTGTTCTCCTTCTCGATCACCACCTTCTTGGCGCGGCCCAGCATCTCCAGCGTGACGTTCTCCAGCTTGATGCCGAGATCCTCGCTGATGGCCGTGCCGCCGGTCAGGATGGCGATGTCTTCCAGCATCGCCTTGCGGCGGTCGCCGAAGCCGGGCGCCTTGACGGCAGCGACCTTAAGGCCACCGCGCAGCTTGTTGACGACCAGGGTGGCCAAGGCCTCGCCCTCGACATCCTCGGCGATGATCAGCAGCGGTTTGGAAGACTGGACCACGGCCTCCAGCACCGGAAGCAGCGCCTGCAGATTGGACAGCTTCTTCTCGTGGATCAGCACATAGGGCTCTTCGAGTTCGACGCGCATCTTGTCCTGATTGGTGATGAAGTACGGGCTGAGATAGCCGCGATCGAATTGCATGCCCTCTACGACTTCGAGTTCGGTCTCGGCGGTCTTGGCTTCCTCGACGGTGATGACGCCTTCGTTGCCGACCTTCTGCATCGCCTCGGCCAGGAAGCGGCCGATCTCGGCGTCGCCATTGGCCGAGATGGTGCCGACCTGGGCGATCTCGTCATTCCTGGTCACCTTGCGGGCGTTGGTCTTCAACTCCTGAACAATCGCTTCGACGGCCTTATCGATGCCGCGCTTCAGGTCCATCGGGTTCATCCCCGAGGCGACGGCCTTCGCACCTTCCTTGACGATCGCCTGGGCAAGCACCGTTGCAGTCGTGGTGCCGTCGCCGGCCAGATCGCTGGTCTTCGAGGCGACCTCGCGGACCATCTGGGCGCCCATGTTCTCGAACTTGTCCTCGAGCTCGATTTCCTTGGCGACGGTGACGCCGTCCTTGGTGATGCGCGGGGCGCCGAACGACTTGTCGATGACGACGTTGCGGCCCTTGGGGCCGAGCGTCACCTTCACCGCGTCGGCGAGGATGTTGACGCCGCGCAGCATCTTCTCACGGGCGTCGGAATGGAATTTCACTTCCTTGGCAGCCATTGGATCACTCCTTCAACAGGCAGCTTCATTGATTGGATGCGGTTGGATCAAAGCCTTGGTCAGGCGGCTTTCTTGACCGTCGCGGTCTGCTCGATCACGCCCATCACGTCGCTCTCCTTCATGATCAGCAGATCCTCGCCGTTGAGCTTGATCTCAGTGCCGGACCACTTGCCGAACAGGATGCGATCGCCCGCCTTGACGTCGAGAGGCGTGAGCTTGCCGCTCTCGTCACGGGCGCCTGGGCCGATGGCAATCACCTCGCCCTCCTGCGGCTTCTCCTTGGCGGTATCGGGGATGATGATGCCGCCGGCCGTCTTCTCCTCGGCTTCGATGCGGCGGACCAGGATACGGTCATGCAATGGACGGAACGTCATATCGTTCTCCTTCGGGACAAACAGATTTTTGAGGTTCCTCCACACCGGATCGGCAATATCAGGCCGGTGCGGGGCGCCACGACCCTTTTTCAGGCATCGCGCGCATAACGACCTAGTTTTGCATTTTTCGAGTTTCAAGGGGTCGCCGCAAAAATTTTGGCACTCGGCGTGCGAGAGTGCTAGCGACATGAATTCATGCAGCTATTTTCGCCAGGGCGCGTGATTGTCAGGTCTTGAAATTCGATACGAACTCCACGAAATTTTTTGGCGCTGGGGTCCCGTAGGGGGCCTTCTGCACCACAACGATGCCAAGGAGATTGTTAGGAAGCGGAGACTGTCGATGGAACGAACTTTCCCGAAAAACATCCCCTCGATCGCCCCTGAAACCTCTGATCCTTCGCTTGACCGCCTGCTGTTTCCGGCGCGGCACTTTAGCCACCCCGATGAGGTGGTGGGCGACCGCACGCTCGACCCTCAGGAAAAGCGCGCCATTCTTGCCTCATGGGCTTCTGATGCTTGCGCCGTCGACTCCATGCCTGCGCTGCGAAAGCCACCGGGTGCTGCGAGCCCGGTGACGTTTGACGCCGTCATGGACGCACTTCGCCGACTGGACGATAGTCGCGCCGAGGTAGGCTGTGACCTCGAGGAATGGCGGGCCAGAGAACGCCCGCAAGGACTTGATGCCTGAACGCGCGCGATAGGAGAGACGCATGGTCAGCAGGGAATTCCGGCTGCAGATGGAGGGCTACGGTCTCACAACCGCGGAGATTCACTACCACCTTCCCGATCATCCGAGCCTTTTGCAGCTCTACGTTTGGCAGGAATACGATCTCGCACCGGAATTCCCGACCCTCAAGGGGTTTCTGGATTACTGGGAGCGCGAACTGGAAGGCGCGCTGCATTCCGTGCGCGTCGCCCATCACCACTTGATCCGGCCTTCCGAATGGCAGGCGGTAGACGGCATTTTTACCATTCAATAGCCGGCGCCCAATCGTGGCGACCAGCGCCACCCGTCCGGTTGCCGACCCCTTGAACCCAAAGGAGGTCTTTCCAATCTGTTCCTATGTCGAGTGCAGCTTGGCGGATGTCGGGCAGAATTCCGTCTTGTTTGCTATGGCGTCCAAGCGCGTCGACTTGCCGGAACTGAGATGCTTGCCACGCAGAGGCGAGGTAGGATCGGTTGCCACACTGTTTGAAGGGAGGTCACTATGGAAGATGGAATGTTCAAACAGGCGATCTTCGTACGAGATGATGGCTTCGCTCTCCGAAGGATAGCTTGTGTCATGGATGCGATAGAGTTTCTTGAGGAATGGCCGCTCGAAAGGCGCGGCCTGCTTCACGCAGCGGCGAGTGACACTTGCTACTCCGCATATGATGGTCGAAAGTCCGTCGATGCGGCACACAAGACATTTACGACTTGGGCACGCAGGGTCGGTGTCATTGAGGATGTTCCCGCGGCGCCGCCTTGGATGACAGGGCCCAAGATTGGCGGTGCAGGCCATCCTACAGAAATTGACCGTTGATTTCGCTTGCGGCGGCAATCGTACCGCCGCCGCATCGGTCGACGCGTCACCACTGCCATGGGAGGAGGAAATCGACCAGGCCCCTGCGATCTTTGCGATATCGATGGGAAGCAGGACAGCTTAGCGAGCTACCCAACGCATTGGCAATTTGCCCATGGCCTACTGTACACTGCAGCGATGACCGAGACAGATGCAGCGTGGGGCGGTTGACGAGGCTCGACCAGCGGAGACTGCGCTTGCCGTTTATTCGCTTGATTATCATTGTCGTCATGATGGCATGTTTCGCGCTCTTGTTTGCGAAACTGGTCCGGCAGACAGAGAAGGCAAATTTCAGATCGTTGCCCGATACCTCGCGCTGCGGCGAAGCGGTTGACTGTGTGCCAAAGCTGCCCCCGACCAAGGATTAGTAGCTGGTCTTGCGATCGTGCTTGCTGCTGAAGTGCCAGCCGGATCGAGGCAGGCCACTGCTACAGCACGGCAGGGCGACGGATGGCCGCTCTGGCCTACTCCTGGGCGGCCCACACTGTCGGCCAATAGTCGTCTTCGCAGTCTTTCAGGAATAAGGGCTCGAAGCTGGCAAGACACTTGCAGCGACGGCCTCGCGAACTGTCATGCCAACGACACACCGTTGTCGGGCGAGGCCGTCCAAATCTGCGAGCATCCTCAAGACCTTAAACGGCGCGCTTGGAATCGTTGGAATAGCGTGGCGATCCATGCATCTCTGATCAACTACCGACGCCCGGATGCGCCCGGGCCGGATCTGCCACGTCGCCTTCGTCATCGGGCTCGATCAGGTCGATTAGCGCTGCTACCCGTGTTCCCGGCAGCGGTCGCCCCTGGCTCATCAGCGCCTCGTCACCAAAGGCCCAGGCCCACGCCTCTCTCAATTCCTCGAGCGAGGCACCGGACGCGATGATCTCAGCAATCGTCACGTCGTCTACAGGCCCAAGGACCGAGACAACGTCTTGGCGTGTCATAGTCATCCTTTTCCTCCGTTCGAAATATCAGCGAAGCAGATGGGTATTCGATGGAGCGCTTGCCACCAGCCATTCGAAGGCGGTCGCGAAACTGCCTTGGCGTCCCTCTTGACGCTGCGGAAGTCAATTCCCAACTCATTCTCGTCGGTCGCCGCATAAGGGGCCGATGTGTCAGGGAGCGCCATGCTTCTTGGCGTTCCCTCGTATCTATGTTGCTCCAAGGAGGATGTAGTTATGAGAACGAACCTGGACCTTTCCCCCTTCTATCGGTCGAGCATCGGCTTTGACCGCATCTTCAACCTGCTCGAAAACGCCAGCCCACCACAGAACGCGGACAACTGGCCGCCCTACGATATCGCCAAGCTCGGCGAAGACACCTACCGCATTGTCCTCGCGGTCGCCGGTTTCGGGGAAGACGAGCTTACGATCACGCAGGAGCCAAATATGCTCGTGATCGAGGGCGCCAAGACAGAGAACGACGAGGTTCAGTACCTCCATCATGGCCTGGCGTTGAGGTCGTTCGCGCGCCGCTTCGAACTAGCCGATCATGTGACCATTGTCGGGGCAAAGCTCGAAAACGGTCTGCTGATTATCGACCTCAGGAAAGAAATTCCCGAGGAGATGAAGCCGCGCCGCATCGCGATCAATGTCGAGAACGACAAGAAGGCGGCGTCCAAGCGCATTGAAAGCGCGGCGGCCTGATCTTTGGCGGTCGGCCTGCACCCCGTCCTGTCGTGGCTGGGGACCGGATGCGACCCAAAAACACGGAAAGGAGAAGGACAAATGAGCGTACGTGACTTGATTCCCTGGAGCCGTGGCGGCGGCCCGGCACCGAGCATTTATCGCGGTGACGACATGGATCCGTTCCTGTCGTTGCACCGCAATGTCAACCGGCTATTCGACGAGGTGTTCCGCGGTTTTGACACGCCTTCGGTGCTGGGCCGCATGGCCCCTCTCAACGGCACTTGGCCAGGCGTGGAGTTCTCGGAAACCGATGAGGAAATCCGGCTGACGGCCGAAATCCCTGGCCTCGATGAAAACGACGTCGAGGTCATGCTGGATGATGGTGTTCTGACGCTTCGCGGCGAGAAGAAGGCTGAGACCGAGGACAAGGACCGCCAGTTCAGCGAACGCTATTATGGGCGTTTTGAGCGGCGCTTTGGTCTCGGTCGTGAGGTTGAAGACGACAAGGTGGCGGCGACGTTCAAGAACGGCGTGCTCACCGTGACGCTGCCGAAGACCAAAAGGGCGCAGGCAAACGCCAAGCGCATTGCAATCAACGGCAACAAATGACGGTCGCGAAGGAAGGTCGGGGCTCGACGAGCCCCGGCCCTCGCAGATAGCGAGGATGGTCAAATGACGTCCAACAGCCTCAAACGAAAGAGCCGTCATGGGATGCTGAATCAACCTTGCAACCCCAGGGAGGTAACAAATGACCGGTCTGGCTTTCCCTGCCCCTGTGCAGGTTAAGACCAGTGGCGTGAGACACGACATCAACTCGGTGCGGGAGGCGCTGGTATTCTTGAATCAATGGCCGAAGGGCCGTCGGGGACCGGTATACAGCTGCGCGGTGAGGAGCTGCAACGCCGCAATCGCCGGGCAGATGACAACCGAACAGGCGCGACAGGCATTTGTCAGCTTTGCCAGGATAGCTGGGGTGCTGGCCAGATCCGATTTTTCGCCATTGGCCGGGGCTGATCAAAAGCTGTCCGTTTCTGGGCGCAGTCTCTGACTTTCAGTTCAGGACTTCCCTAGGGCGCGCATATGCCAGTGAAATTGGACAGGAGCAGGTCGACAGCGGAACCACTCGGAACCATACGGAAAGATTTCTGATTTTGGACCACGAAAAAGCCGACAAAATCAATGATCTTAATATGTCCTCCGGGCCCCACCATAACCATTGATTCTATTGTGAAAAGTGACATCGGCCCAAAACGTTTTGGGCCTATTGTGGGCACGGCGCCGGCTGATTGCCTGCCCACCACGCCCACCGGGCGCCCGTTTAGGACGACATTCGCGGTAAATGTGAGCCGGCCGCCGCGCCATCAGAACAGGTCCTCGATCTCGGTGACGCTGCAGCATGGGATGTGAGCGGCACTGCCGCCGCCTCGGAACCAATCGACCAATTCCACGTTTTGAGCCTTGCGGTGGATTGTATACGTCGCCGCAAGGGGGCCGGGGATTTCATCAGGCAATCAGTTCTTTCACAAAACCGCTAGGCTGGGAGTGGCACTGTGAGTGTGCAGGCATCAAGAGCGCAATTAGACCCTCGACAAATTCTCAATTCACTAAAGGCTTTCCGACGAGGCGACTTCTCCGTTCGCATCGACAACGTCTACGAGGGAATTGATTCAGACATCGCCGACACCTTCAATCAGATCGTCGAATTGAACGATCAGGTGACGCGCGAGTTCGAACGCCTGAGCAGGGTGGTCGGCAAAGATGGCAGGATCGGTGAGCGCGGCCACGTCCGCAATGCTACCGGCAGCTGGGAATCGAGCGTCCGGTCAGTCAACGACCTTATCGAAGACATGGTCCAACCGACGGCCGAGGTGGCCCGCGTCATCGGCGCGGTTGCCAAGGGGGATCTTTCCCAAACCATGATGGTTGAAATCGATGGCCGCCCGCTGCGCGGGGAGTTTCTGCGCATCGGCAAGATCGTCAACACCATGGTCGGGCAATTGGCCTCCTTTGCGTCGGAGGTGACACGTGTCGCTCGCGAAGTCGGCACGGAAGGAAAACTTGGCGGACAGGCTCGAGTGAAGGGCGTCGCCGGCACCTGGAAGGACCTTACCGACAACGTCAATGCGATGGCCACCAATCTGACCGGCCAGGTCCGCAACATCGCCGAAGTCACCACAGCGGTCGCTTCCGGCGACTTGTCGAAGAAGATCACGGTCGACGTGAAGGGGGAGATCCTCGAACTCAAGAACACCATCAACACGATGGTCGACCAGCTCAATTCTTTCGCATCGGAAGTGACACGCGTCGCACGGGAGGTCGGCACTGAAGGCAAGCTCGGCGGCCAGGCGCGCGTCGAGGGAGTCGGCGGCACCTGGAAGGATCTGACCGACAACGTGAACCTGATGGCGGAAAACCTGACCGGTCAGGTCCGCAACATCGCCGAGGTGACAACTGCGGTGGCGTTGGGCGATCTTTCGAAGAAGATCACCGTCGACGTGAAGGGCGAAATCCTCGAGCTGAAGAACACCATCAACACAATGGTCGATCAGCTGAATTCTTTCGCTTCGGAAGTCACGCGTGTGGCGCGCGAAGTCGGCACCGAGGGAAAGCTTGGCGGTCAGGCTCAAGTGCGTGGCGTTGCCGGAACATGGAAAGACTTGACCGACAACGTCAACTCTATGGCGGAGAACCTGACGGGCCAGGTTCGCAACATTGCTGAGGTGACGACTGCGGTCGCCTCTGGCGATCTGTCGAAGAAGATCACGGTTGCGGTGCAAGGCGAAATTCTCGAGCTCAAGGACACCATCAACACGATGGTGGATCAGCTGAACTCGTTCGCTTCAGAAGTCACGCGCGTGGCGCGCGAGGTCGGCACGGAAGGCAAGCTTGGCGGCCAGGCAGAGGTGAGAGGTGTCGGCGGCACCTGGAAGGACTTGACGGACAACGTCAATCTGATGGCGGCCAACCTGACCGGACAGGTCCGCAACATCGCGGAGGTGACCACGGCCGTCGCCCGAGGCGACCTTTCGAAAAAGATCACCGTCGACGTCAAAGGCGAAATCCTGGAACTCAAGGACACCGTCAACACGATGGTCGACCAGCTGAACTCCTTCGCCTCCGAAGTCACACGCGTGGCGCGTGAGGTTGGTTCGGAAGGCAAGCTTGGCGGACAGGCACATGTGGAAGGTGTCGGCGGCACTTGGAAAGACCTCACCGACAACGTCAACGCGATGGCTGGCAATTTGACGGTGCAGTTGCGTGACGTGTCGAAAGTGGCGACGGCGATCGCGACGGGCGATCTGACCCAGAAGATCACCGTCGATGCTTTGGGCGAGATTTTGCAGATCAAGGACGTGATCAACACGATGGTTGATCAGCTGAACTCTTTTGCCTCGGAGGTGACGCGTGTGGCGCGCGAGGTCGGTTCCGACGGCAAGCTCGGCGGCCAGGCTCAGGTGCGCGGTGTGGCCGGCACCTGGAAAGACCTGACTGACAATGTGAACGCTATGGCGGCGAACCTCACGGGTCAGGTTCGAAACATCGCGGAAGTGACCACCGCCGTCGCGCTGGGTGACCTTTCGAAGAAAATCACCGTGGACGTGAAGGGTGAAATTCTCGAGCTCAAATCCACCATCAACACCATGGTCGACCAGTTGAATTCCTTTGCGGGCGAGGTGACGCGTGTCGCGCGCGAAGTCGGAACGGAGGGAAAGCTCGGCGGCCAGGCTCAGGTCCGCGGTGTGGCCGGCACCTGGAAGGACCTGACCGACAATGTGAATTCCATGGCCGAGAACCTGACAGGCCAGGTTCGCAACATTGCCGAGGTGACGACCGCCGTTGCGCGTGGTGATCTTTCGAAGAAGATCACGGTGGACGTGAAGGGCGAAATCCTGGAGCTCAAGTCCACCATCAATACCATGGTGGACCAATTGAATTCATTCGCCGGCGAGGTGACACGCGTCGCGCGTGAAGTCGGCACCGAGGGCAAGCTTGGTGGGCAGGCGCAAGTCCGCGGCGTTGCCGGAACGTGGAAGGATTTGACCGACAACGTCAATCTGATGGCCACCAATCTGACCAATCAGGTGCGGGGCATTGCCGACGTTGTGACCGCCGTCGCGCAAGGCAATTTAAAGCGCAAGCTGACGGTGGACGCAAAGGGCGAAATCGCGTCTCTCGCCGACACCATCAATGGGATGATCGAAACCCTCGCCACCTTCGCTGACCAGGTGACCAACGTTGCGCGCGAAGTGGGCATAGAGGGCAAACTAGGAGGCCAGGCACGCGTGCCCGGTGCTGCCGGTCTCTGGCGCGACCTGACGGACAACGTCAATCAGCTGGCCGCCAATCTGACGACCCAGGTGCGCGCAATCGCCGAAGTCTCGACCGCCGTGACGAAGGGCGATCTGACGCGCTCGATCAGCGTCGAGGCCTCCGGTGAGGTCGCCGCGCTGAAGGACAACATCAACGAGATGATCCGCAACCTCAAGGATCAGACACTTAAGAACGCGGAGCAGGATTGGCTGAAGACCAATCTCGCGCGCTTCTCGCGTATGCTGCAGGGCGAGCGCGATCTGGCTACGGTGTCGCGTCTTATCATGTCTGAGCTCGCTCCTCTGGTGAACGCGCAGTACGGGGTCTTTTACGTGACCAACCGCGATGAGGAGGAGTCCTATCTGGAGCTGGCGGCGTCCTATGGCGCCGAGAGCAAGGCTGCCATAAAGCAACGCCTCGATCTGCGCGAAGGCCTGGTCGGCCAGAGTGCCGCCGACAAGCGGGCCATCATGCTTGACGATGTCCCGCCGGACTTTCTGCGGATAACGTCGGGTCTCGGTGGTGCCTCGCCGGCAAACGTCATCATTCTTCCCGCCCTGTTCGAAGACGAGGTGAAGGCCGTCATCGAGCTCGCATCGTTCAGCGAGTTTCGCGACACGCACCAATCGTTTCTCAATCAGCTGATGGAATCCGTTGGCATCGTTCTGAACACGATCGCGGCGACGATGCGGACCGAAGGCCTGCTCAAGCAGTCGCAGCTGCTGACGTCCGAATTGCAGGCGCGTCAGACCGAGCTCACCAAGAAGCAGGAAGAACTGCACGCCACCAACGAAGAGCTGCAGGAAAAGGCTCAGCTTCTCGAGAACGAGAAGAAACAGGTTGAAAACAAAAATCTGGAAATCGAGATGGCGCGAAGGGCACTGGAGGAGAAGGCTGAGCAACTGGCGCTTACCTCTAAATACAAATCCGAGTTTCTCGCCAATATGAGCCACGAGCTCCGGACGCCGCTCAATTCGCTGCTCATCCTGTCCAACCTGCTTGCAGCCAACCAACAGGGTAATCTCAACGAAAAACAGGTCGAGTTTGCGCGCACCATCAATTCCGCTGGAACGGACCTTCTCAGCCTCATCAACGATATTCTCGATTTGTCGAAGATCGAATCCGGTACGGTCTCGATCGACATCAACGATATGCCCGTGGCGCATCTCAGACAGCATATGGACCGGACGTTCCGCCAGCTTGCTGCCGACAAGGGGCTTGGCTTTACCATCAACGTCGATCCCGAACTGCCTGAGACCGTGCGCACCGATGAGAAACGCCTGCAGCAGATCGTGCTCAATCTGCTTTCGAATGCCTTCAAGTTCACATCTGCGGGCGAAGTCCGCCTGGATTTCCGGGTCGAAAAGACTGGGCGCCGTAACGGCGCGAGACAGCCGAAGAGAGCCTTGGCCATTGCCGTGACCGACACAGGCATAGGCATTCCGGAGGACAAGCAGAAGCTGATCTTCGAGGCCTTCCAGCAGGCCGACGGCACCACCAGCCGCAAGTATGGCGGCACCGGACTTGGCCTCTCGATCAGTCGCGAGATCGCGCGCCTGCTGGGTGGCGAGCTAAGGGTCGAAAGCACCCCAGGCAAAGGATCTACATTTACGCTCATGATTCCCCTGGATGGTCCAAGGGTCGCCATGACGACCCAGCCGGAGTTGCTTCCGGCTGCGGAGGCAATCGGCACGGCCGGATCGCCCAGCGGTTTGCCGTCAGCGGAATTGATGGACGATCGCGATGCCATATCACCGGAGGACAGGGTCGTTCTGATTGTCGAGGACGACCCGACCTTTGGCGGTCTGCTCCTTGGCCTGGCGCGATCGGCCGGGCTGAAGGGCGTGCTGTCGACCGCGGGCTCCGGTACTTTGGCCTTGGCTCGCAAGCTGGTGCCTGACGCCATCACCCTGGACCTGGGGCTTTCCGACATCGACGGCTGGGTGCTGTTCGATCTGCTGCGCCATGATCCCAAGACCAGCGGCATTCCGGTTCACGTGATTTCCGGTGCCGAAGACATCGATGATCTGGCCAGCAAGGGCGCATCGAGCATCTCGACCAAGCCCGTGTCGTCCGACGAACTGATGAACGTGTTTCAGGACATCCATTCGAGGAAGCTTCGCATTCAGCGTCGGGTCCTGGTCGCCGACCCCGATCCGGAGCGTCGCCTGTCCTTGGTCGAAGCGATCCGTGATGGCGTCACCTCGGTCACTGCTATCGGTCGTGTTGCGGCTAACGCGGATGATATCGAGCTCGCCTCGTATGATGCGGTTGTGCTCGGCTTCGGAAGGTCGGCCAAGGACAATGCGCAGGCGCTGGATGAACTTGCCAGTCAATCCGCGGGCGCTTTGCCGCCGCTTCTGTTCTTTGCTCCACACTCGGAGGCAATCGAGCAAGTGCTGACATTGAATCCGGCCTGGGCGGATGTCCCGCGGGCCGAGAATTTCGCTCAATTGGCTCTGCATATTTCCGCAACGCTTCCCGGCGGAGCACGCCAAGACAGTGGAAGAGAGACTGGAGAAGCCGACAAATCCAATCTTGCCGGCGCCAAGGTTCTCATCGTCGATGACGACATCCGCAACATCTACTCGCTGACCAGCGTCCTTGAGACTTACGACATCGAAGTCATGCACGCCGAACGTGGCCGGGAAGGAATCGCATTGCTGGAACAGGTGCCGGACGTGGATGCGGCCTTAATCGACATCATGATGCCGGAGATGGATGGCTATGAGACAATGCGGCAGATCCGCAACACGCCTGCCATTGCCCACATCCCGCTGATATCCGTAACCGCCAAGGCAATGAAAGGCGACCGGCAGAAATGCCTGGACGCCGGTGCTTCCGACTACATCGCCAAGCCGGTCGATCTCGATCTTTTGCTGGCGCTGCTTCGGGTCTGGATCGGACGCTCTCGGGCGAGGGTCGAGACTTCGGAAAAGCTGCTCTCGTCAGTAAACTGAGGGTGTCCGATGCAAAGACCATCGCGGATACGTTCGAAGAAATTGGAAATCGCTCAATTGGCCGACGGCCCGGCAAAGGCTCGCGTGCTCGCAGTCGATGATGACGAACGCAATCTGTTGGCGATTCAAGAGGTCTTGGCCCCAATTGCGGAAATCGTCGCCGTGCGATCCGGCGAGGAGGCCCTGCGCTGCCTGTTGAAGCAGGATTTCGCTGTTATTTTGCTGGACGTGTTGATGCCGGGCCTCGACGGCTACGAGACGGCCGGACTGATCCGCCAGCGCGAACAGTCGAAGCGCACGCCTCTGATCTTCCTCACGGCCATCAACAAGGAAGATGCCCATATGCTGCGCGGCTACGATGCGGGCGCGGTGGACTATGTGTTCAAGCCGTTCGACCCAGTCATGCTGCGCTCCAAAGTGGCTGTATTCGTCGAGCTTCACGAAAAGACGCTCGAAATCCAGCGCAAGGCGATTGCTGAGCAAGCGTTGCTGGCAAAGGCCCTGCAGGCCGAGAAAGAAAAGCTCGAGGCCGAGCGGTCGCTACGCAGCGCGGAGGAACGTCAGGAAGCCATTCTTGGCTCCTTGCCCGTCTGCTTTCACGCCAGAGCAGCCGAGCCGCCCTTTGCGGCCCGCTTTGTCACCAAGGGTGTCGAACGCTTGACGGGATTTCCACCGGAGCGACTGACGTCCGATCCGCGCTTTGGCCTGAGCCGTGTCCATCCTGATGACCTGCCAAGGGTGCGGGAAGCATTGCTGGCCGCAAAGGCTACAGGATCGTACACGTGCGAGTTCCGCTGGCAATGCGCTGATGGCAAATACCGCATCTTTCTGGACCAGGGCATCCTGTCGAAAAGTGTTGACGGTCGCCGACCCGAAATCTTGGGTACGTTGCTCGACGTGACCGAGCGGCGTGAACTCGAAGATCAGCTTCTTCAATCGCAACGCCTCGACGCAATCGGCAAGCTCACGGGAGGGTTGGCGCATGACTTCAACAATCTGCTTGCCGCAATACTCAGTGGACTGGGATTGCTTGAGCGGCACGCAACGCTCGACGATCAGGCGAGACAGGTCGTTGACCTAACCCGGCGCTCGGCGAAACAAGGCGCGGAACTCGTCAGCCGCATGCTGGCCTTTTCGCGGCGTCAGAATCTGAAGCCGGCAGCTGTCCATCTCGCGACCTTGGGCGACACGATGAACGGGTTGGTGGCTCCGGTGCTGGGAGGGCTGATCCGCTTTGAATGGAAAATCGACAATTCCGTTTGGCTCGCACACGTCGATGTCGGCCAACTGGAACTGGCTTTGATGAATTTGGTCTTCAATGCACGTGACGCCATGCCGTCGGGCGGAACAATTACAGTGCATGCGCAAAATCGGGTGATTGAAATCGCATCCGAAGATCTGCCGCCGGGCGACTATGTGGTTGTCACTGTCAAAGACACCGGTGCTGGCATCCCACAGGACATTCTGGCCAAGGTGGTCGAACCCTTTTTCACGACAAAGCCCGTCGGCAAGGGTACGGGCTTGGGCCTGAGTACGGTCTACGGGTTCATAAAGCAGTCCGGCGGCTCGCTGCGCATAGACAGTGCGGTTGGTCGCGGAACTGCGATGGAATTGTGGTTGCCCCGTTCGATCGAGCAGCGGGCGGCCGGCGATGTCGCTGAACGCGAGGCAGAGCCGATCGATGCGGGCAAGGAACTCCCGTCGATTCTTTTGATCGACGACAGCAGCGTGTTGCGGCAACTGACCGCGCAATCACTCCAGCAACGTGGTTTCGTTGTGACCTGCGCAGCTGGGAGCGCCGAAGCGCTGGCAATAATCGAACGGGCGCCACATGAATTCGACGTGATTGTCACTGACTTCGCCATGCCACTCGTTTCCGGGGTGGAAGTCATTCGCTTTGCGCGCAATCTCCGTTCCGATTGGCCGGCGATAATCATAACCGGATACGCCGATGCGGACTCGATTGCCGATCGACCATCGGATGTCCCGCTGCTTAACAAGCCGTTCCGCGAAAAGGATCTCATCGAGAGCATCTTCCACGTGATCGCCCACGCCAGCGCGAAGGCAATCAAGACAGGATAGCGCAGCCGATTGGAAATCGTACACGACTTCGGACTCGCCTTGCATGTGATTGCTCGGGGAAACCGCGTTGCGCTCAAGCCCGCAAGCGTTCAACTCTTCCGCACATGCCAGGCCAGGTAAGCAATCGCCGCGCCAACGCTAATCAGCTCTATCCCCAACAGCAGTCCGATCAGGCACACGGCTGTCACGGGGATCCTGACCCACAGCGTCACGGAAAGAAGAATCCCGATCAGCCCACTCCCCAAGACCCAGCCCCAGTTGGGGAAGGGGCGGATGGTGAGGGCGAAAACGACCTTCGCGATACCCTCGATCATGAAGAACACGATCAGCAGCAAGGTGATGGTCAGCAGTCCGTTTCCAGGATGGCGCAGAAAGAGAAGACCAATCAGCAGAGCAAGGATGACGGAGATGAGTTGCAGCCAGAAATGAGGCACGTGGCCCGCGCCGATCAGGCTTATGCCTTGTAGGCCTCCGCTGACAATCAGCACCCACCCGAGCAAGCTCACCACAGCAATCGACGAGATCATCGGAAAGGTCACTGCCAGAACTCCGGCTGCGACCAGCAGCACGCCCTCTACCAAATACCAAAGTGAGTACCGCTTGAGAGTCTGCCGCATTGCCTCGCGAAAGACGTCTGCTGCGGCATCCAACGAGATCGACCTGCTCTGCCTCCAAAAACCGTCTGTGTCTACGACGGCCTCAAGCTGGGCCGCATGCGCTTTCGCGATTTTCAGGAGAGTTACCGCCGTCTCTTGGGCTGTCCATCCGCGAGCTTGTGACGATGCGAGCAGTTCCTCGAACGCAGGCTCCAATGCAACCTCACAGTTGACCTCCCGATCGGGGCTGTCCTCTGGCAGGATTGGGGGTTCAACCTTCTGGGACATGCAAATGAAGTGCATCGCGGACAAAAGGTTCCGACGCGCCTCGATGATTGATCATGATTCTGAAAATGCGGCCGGCTCATTCACCCGTGAGCGCCGCCAGCGGTGGTTTAATGCCTTCCGACGCCTGAAATGGCGTTTCGTTTACGGCGCCAGCTTCGGGTACGCGCAAGCCCTTCGAACTTTTTGTCTCGCGTCTAAAGCGATATTGCAGGCGCCGATGGAAGAAATCAGGGTATCGGAACGCGTTCAGCGCGGGATCGATGCGTGCCGAGTGGCACGACATAGAGGTCAAGCTCGTTGGCCTCAAAAACCACTTCATTGGCGTTCTCGGCTAGAACCAGCACGTTTCGCAGTGTTCAAGCGTACTTTGCCTGCAGGCTTGCCCGCGCTACGTCCTAGCTTGCGTCGACTTCGGCGAGCGCAGCAGGAGCGCCAGTGGCACAAGCAGCGCGGTGGCGATCGCCGAATAGCGAAAGACGTCGACACAGGCGAGCAGCGTCGCCTGGCGACCGACAAGCTGCGCGACCCAGCCGACCGCCTGCGCCTTTGCCTGAACGGCCGGCGAGCCCTGCGCTGGGAAATATTCGCCGACCTGGCCAAGGGTCTGCTGATAGGTCGATGACGACTGCACGGTGTTGGCGACGAGGTTCGATTGATGCATCTGCGCGTTCTGAGCGATCACGGTATTGGTGAGCGACACGCCGATGCTGCCGCCAATGTTGCGGGCGAGGTTGATCAGGGCGGAAGCCTGGTCGGTTTTTGAAGGCGGCAGGCCAAGATATGCTGCCGTCGAGATCGGAATGAACAGGAAGGGCAAAAACGCTTGGCAGTTTCAAAAGCGATGGCTGCGGAGCATAGGTGCGGATTGGCTACCTGGAGAAGCTCGCGATTTTCGAGAGGCACCTCCGAAACAGCGATCGTGGATTTTTCAACCGCGGCCCAAGCGCAAACCGCCAGGCCTAAACGTTACACGGGTCGGACTTTTGCGCATTGGATGATGAGCACGACGCGATCCCGCATTGCCAAAGTTATCGAGTGCTGGGATCAACCAGCATAGATGAACGAGCGGCAAGGGGCTGGTTGCGAAAACATGGGTGATCGCCACCTGAAAAAAGCGGCAACCCAGGAATTCCGGCGATAAAGAAAAGCCCGCACCAGTAGGGACTGGAACGGGCCTTGAGGCGGCAGGTCAACGGTGTGTCGCTTCGCTTCGCCTCACCTCATTCGATGATTTTGACGACCTTGTGTGTGCCTGGATCCACGATGACCGTCCGGTTGTCGATGACCGTATACCGGTATTTCACATTGGGAACTTCATGAAGCTCGACCGTATTGGGAAGTGCCGTTCCGACGTTGAGCTCCACGCCAGGAAGCTTCACCGATGCCAGTGGCTGTTTCTTCACGTATTCCTTGATGACCGTTTCCTGCTCTGGCTGGATGACCACGGTATCGGCTGCGGCCGCGCCCATCCCGGCGAGCAGCAAAAAGCCTGCTGCGGCGGCGGAAAGATGCACTCTCATATTTTTCTCCCTATTTGGGTTTCGACTTGGCTGGCTAAGTCAGCAAGAGACCGGCCAAAAGGACCGTAAGGATTAGCGAGGCGGGGACCGCAAGCAGCCACCTGGCTTCGAGAACGCTGTTGTTCCTATCATCCATTGCCACTGCCTTCGCTCCTTTGGGACCTGGGGCGAAACGAGCGTTGAAAGTGATCGTTCCGGGATGAGACCACAGTCCCTGCCGGAGGTCCGACTTAGGTCCGATTGCCTTTTTGCAAAGTGTTGGGCTCCATTGCGCCTGCAAAAACCCTGGATCGGGGTGAAGTGTGGCTCGATGTCGAAGCAATACCTCAATCATAAGCTGGAATGCCCATACTGCCTTACCATCAGGCTGAGAATTCCGGCCGACGCGAGTCCACAGACCCAGATTTTTTGTGATGATTGTGGTGAGTATCTGGGAACTTGGGATGAACTGCAGACCGACTTCGAGAAGCAAGGTGGTCAGACCGGGATATTTCGCCTCGACAAGGGCCGCATCAAGCGGATCGAATAGCGTCAAGTCGAGTCTAGCCGCGGGTGCTTTCGCCCAGTCGTTCCTGCTGTTTCGATAGCAGGCCGGGCAGCGAGCTACACCAGGCTTTGGCAAAAGCTCTCCGATCGGTAAGCGCCTACCCACGGCGTGGGAAAATTCCCTGCCAGGCCCCGAAGCACCGGTCCCGAATCCATGTGAGCGGACCGATCGGAACATTGGGGGGGCCGGCGCATTCCTAGGGCGCCACTGCAAAAAGCTTACGGACGCAAATGCGACCCTCGATCAGAGATGTGTGGGGTTTGGTGAGGGAAAGCATAGTCGGCTTCATCAACGACAATGCTCTCAGTCATGGGGCCGCGATGGCTTTTTACGCCACCACCTCCTTGGCTCCGATTTTGTTGATTGTGGTCGCTATTGCAGGTCTCGTTTTCGGTCATGATGCCGCGGAATTGGCATTATCGGCCCAGATTTCAGGGCTGATGGGACCAGAAAGTGCAGATTTGCTCAAGACCGCTCTTCAGAGCGCATCAAGCAGATTGTCCGGAACCTGGGCCGCTGCGATCGGGATCGTCACGTTGCTGGTGGCTGCATCGGGCGTCTTTGGCGAAATGCAGCAATCGCTGAACATGATCTGGAAGGTTGAACCTCAGGGCAGTTCGTTGTCGCGTCTGGTCCGGGCTCGTGTGGCAAGTCTGGGTTTGGTCGCAGCGCTCGGTTTCCTACTCCTCGTGTCTCTGGTTGCGAGCGCAGCGATCTCCGCGCTGGGAAACACCATCAACGCCCATCTGCCGTTTGGCACAATCGTTCTCGGCATGATCAACGCTGTCGTCTCGTTCGCGCTGATCTCCGTCATGTTCGCCGCAATCTACAAAGTCTTGCCTGATCGGACCCTTGCATGGGGGGATGTCGGGCTTGGTGCTGTTCTGACCGCACTGCTGTTCACCCTGGGGAAATCGCTTATCGGCTGGTATATCGGCACCAGCGCGGTCGCCTCCTCATATGGAGCTGCCGGTGGACTGCTCGTCATCCTACTTTGGGTCTACTATACATCCGAAATTTTTCTCCTTGGCGCCGAATTCACTCGCGCATATTCCATTCGACACGGCAGCAGGTCGGATCTGGAAGCACTGGCTCAAAATCCTTTACCCGCAAAACATTTGCCGTTTGGCAGAGAGCAAAATTCCTCCTTCGCGGGCGTGATCACGCTGTTGGCGGTGGCGTGCGCGAGCGCAACGATGACCGCTCTTGTATTCGGTCTTCGACGTCCCCAAGCCGATAAGGACAGCTGATGCCGGCCGGTCTGGCGCAGAACTCCACGTGTTTGACGAGCCGTCGAGGGTGTCGGGGACCATTTGACGGAAATGGTCCTCTGGATATCGATTTCGGCAGGCCTTTCCCTGAGCGAGGTGGAGTGACCAGCTACTCGCCGCCCGCGTTCGCCATCTCGTCCTTGAAGCTGACTTTTGTACCTTTTTGCACCATGGAGGCGAGGTCCTCGGCATCCCAGTTGGTCAACCTGATGCAGCCATGCGAGAAGGTCGTGCCGATCTTGCCCGGTTCGGGCGTGCCGTGAATACCGTAGCTCTCGATGGACAGATCGATCCAGACCGATCCCACGGGATTGTTCGGTCCGGCCGCAATCGTGAACGGCCGTTTGGCTTTGACCCCCTTGAAAGCGAAGCGCGGATCGTAGTGATAGGTGGGATTGCGCACGACGCGTTTGACCTCCGCCTCGCCGCCCGGCGCCGGCTTCTCGGCACTGCCGATGGAAGCGGGAAAGACCGCGAGCCATTTACCGGATGGATCAAGAACGCGCACCAGGCGTGCGCCCTTGTCGACCTCGATGCCGGCAATCGTGGCAGGAGAATCCCCCCGGTCAATATCCGGAACCAGCAACTTAGTGCCGGCCTTCCTGAAGCCGATGCCCGGATTGAGCCTCCTGAGCAATTGCTCGCTTATGTGGAAGCGCTCGGCCAGCTTCTCCGTGACGTTGTGATAGCCGAGCCTCTGCAGGCGGGCCATCCTCTCCATGCGCGCCGGAATGCGCTTCGTGAAGGGTCCGCTCACATCCTTGCGCGTCAGTTCGTAGCTAATCAAGACTGGTTTGGTGGAGGTTGCCGTCAGCCAGTCCCAGGTTTCCCGCGTGAGCGTCCCATCGGAGGGCAATCCGTTCGCGGTCTGAAAGGCCCTGATGGCCTTTGCGACGTTCTCTGAGAAGCGGCCCTCGACCAAGCCTGGCGAGAAGCGGGCGCGATCCAAAAGTATCTGCGCTTTCAGGATAGCCGGGCTGAAGCCTTTCGATCTTTCGGCTGAGAATTGCGCTTGATTGACAGTGGCGAGGTCCAGCTTGGCCGCCGCTGCTCCGCCGCAAGTGAGGGCAAGCGCCGTAGCCACGACGAGAAGGAGCCTGACCATCGATGCACTCCACCAGAGCCTGTTTCTATGACGCAGCAAGGCCGATATTGTTGACCGGCCCCACTCTAGGACCTGCTCCAAAAAAACCCGCAAGCCAGCGAGCGCCGCCTCGCCAGTAGCAATTTGCAGCTGCGGCGGCGGCGCTGCGTCTTCGCTGACCTAACGTTTGGCACTCAACCGTGCGCCAATATACTTCTCAGCCATGCAAGAACCTTGCTGCCTCCGAGCATCCTGCGCACCCTGCCGGCCGCCCAGTCGGCCCGCATCGTGGCACCGGCATGGCAACTGCAGACGATGTCGTGCAACTGCCAGTCTGACAGTTCGAAGAAGCGTTTGGCTTCGCCGTAAGTGTCCGATTTCAGGCCCGATGCACGCAGCAATGAATCATCGAAGGCAACCGTGATCGGCGACCCGGTTGCCCGTGCCTCTTCGCGGAGCCCGGAGTTGAGACGCTCGGTACCGGTGAGCGCGGTCAGGCAGCGCGACGGATTCATTTCGAGCAGTTCCGCCCACCGTTCGATCCGCTGCTCTCTGGTCATAAGCAGAGCCGGCGCCATCTGATTGATGTCGGCGATCGACTGCAGTTCCTCAAGTGTCTGATGTTTCATGACTAGCTCCTGTTCTTAGCTTTGTTCTTGGCTTTCAGCGGCGTCCGCAGCCTGTCATCTTCGACCTACGGTCTTCACCTCGACGTCCGAGAGCTCGCGACCAAGAGATCATGGGCGCGAGCCGCTCGGGTTGCTCAAGCGACCTTCAGCCGACACCACGCAGCGGCATATAAAGCGAAAGAACCGTCATCGATCTCTAATGTTCCAACGGCAGGGGCAGATTTCGTGCGGCCTGATCAACAAGGAGGCAGTGTGGTGGGCTGGGCATCAAAAAAACAGGCAATCGTCGCGACAATTCTATCCGGCGCTCTGGCTGTTAGCGGGTGCACAACGGCGACGCCCAGGGTCGAGCCGACCCGACGACAAAACACCAACACCGGGCGAGGGCCGTTCGCACGAAGACTGCACCGAAGATCATCAAGCACAAAAAGGTGGCGGCCACGACATTGATCGAGCCGGCCCAAACCGAGGCCCCGCCGGTCGTCGCTCCTTTGGGGGCGGCAGTTCCGGCGTTGGTAGCAACTGGTGACCGGCGATCAACAACAGGTAACTTCATACCCTGGCGTCGCGGCTACCATGGCCTGCCGTAACCGCTCGCCAAGCGAGGGCAAGTGCTCTATGCTCCCATCTCCTGCGGTATCGAGATAGGTTGTCCTGGCGGGGGCGTTCCATGTTCGAAGTCGTCGCATTCTGTCGAAAAGTGCGCGCGAAGGCCGGAGCCTTTAGTTTGGTCCTGGCCGCGCTGTTGGGCTTGCTGTTGCTCCAACCGCACGCCGCCAACGCCGCGCCGAACTGGACGCTCGATCCCGACGCCTCGGTGCTCACCTATCAGTCGGTCAAGAAGAACACGATCGTCGAGACCAACAAGATCAGGAATATCACCGGCACGCTGAGTTCCGCCGGTGACGCCAAGGTCAGCTTCGATCTCAATTCCGTCGACACGGGCGTCGACCTGCGCAATGTGCGCATGCGTTTCCTGTTCTTCGAAACATTCAAGTATCCGACGGCCGAGCTGACGGCGAAGGTCGACCCGGCCGCATTTGCCGACTTGCCGGCCAAACGCCGGATCAAGGCAAGCTTGCCGTTCCGGCTGAGCCTGCACGGCGTCGATAAGGATCTGGAGGCGAGCGTCGTCGTAACCATGATCAGCGACACTCAGGTCTCTGTCGCGTCGGAGGCCCCCGTCGCGGTGCATGTCGAGGATTTCGGCCTGCTGCCGAACGTCGACAAGCTGCAGCAGGCCGCCAATGTGACGAACATCGTGCCCACCGCCTCGGTGTCCTTCGACTTCGTCTTTATCGCTGACGGCAGCAAGCCGGCCGCGGTGCAGACAGTCGCTGCCGGCACCACCGGTGTCGGTCCCGTGGCCACTGACGCGGCGAAGGCCAATTTCAGCGACGAGGAGTGCCTCAATCGGTTTGCCGTGTTGTCGCGCACCGGCGCCATCTACTTTCGTCCGGCCAGCGCCCGGCTCGATGCCAAGAGCCGTCCGCTGCTCACCGAAGTTGAAGGTGTCGTCGGCAAATGCCCTACCTTGAAGGTGGAGGTCTCCGGCTACACGGACTCGGACGGCTCGCCCGAGGCCAACAAGGCGCTCTCCGAACGGCGCGCGCAGGCGGTTGCCGAAGCGTTGGTCGCCGGCGGCGTGCCGCGGCAGCAGATCAGTGCCGCCGGCCATGGCGAGGAGAACCCGGTTGCCGCCAATGACACGCCGAAGAACAAGGCGCTCAACCGGCGGATCGAATTCTCCGCCACGAAGCTCGCGAACTGAGGTCGGGGTGGGTTCCCGCACATTCGCGTTTTGCGCCGTCTTGCTTCGCGGCGCCGGCCTTGTCGCGCTTGTCCTGCTTTTGACTTTGACGGCCGCCAGTGCCGAGCGCCGTATCGCGCTGGTGCTCGGCAACTCGCAATATCAGCACGCCGCGCCGCTCGCCAATCCTGCACGCGATGCCCAGGCGATGGCCGAGCGCCTGCAGAACCTTGGTTTCGAGGTGGTCTCCGGCTTCGACCTCACCAAGCAGCAGACACAGGTCACGGTCGCCCAGTTCGCCAAGCAGGTGCGTGGCGCCGATGTGGCGCTTTTCTTCTATGCCGGCCATGGCCTGCAGGTTTCAGGCAAGAACTATCTGCTTCCAGTGGATGCCGCGCTCGAGGACGAGACCTCGCTCGACTTTGAGGCCGTGTCGGTCGATTTCATTTTGCGCCAGATGTCTCGCGAGACCAGCATAAGGCTGGTGTTTCTGGACGCGTGCCGGGACAATCCTCTGGCCGATGTGCTGGCTAAGACCGCCGGCATCAAGGGTGCCAGCAGCGGCCTTGCGGAAATTCCAATCGAGAATGGCGGCGCCGGAACGCTCGTCGCCTTTGCCGCCAGTCCCAACCAACTCGCCTATGACGGGTCCAGCGACCACTCGCCCTTCACGACGGCATTGCTTCAGCACATTGGGGAATCCAATGTTTCCATCACCGAAGCGATGAACAGGGTGACCAGCGACGTCTTCAAGGCTACCGCCGGCAAGCAACGCCCCTGGATCAATGTCTCCTTGACCACCGAGGTTGTCCTGCACAAGGTCGATCTCAACGCGCCGCTGATCGTCGGCGAGGCGAGCACTCCGCAAGCTGAAGCCGGATCCGGCACGCGCAACACCGGCGCTTCGCCAGGCCAGAATGCCGATCAGCTTGCGCTTGATACCCTGCGTGCGAAAATTCCGAAGCTGGCTACCGACGGTCCTATCCTTTTCGATCGTCCCGTCAAGTTCGGCGACCCGGCGATCGACGGCAAGAGCATCGCCCAACTGATCAAGGGCGAACCGCTTTTCAGTCCGGTGGAAGGACTCGACAAATCGGTCTGGGAAGGCAAGCACTGCGACAACTGCCACGAGTGGAATGAGGTCCGCCTTTGCGAGCAGGCGAAGAATTTCGCCGCCAACGACGTCTCGGTCCTGCGCCTGCAGCATCCGCTCGGCACCCGCTTCAAGGTCGCGCTGGCCAGATGGGCGCAAGGCGGCTGCAAATAATGCCGGCCTGAGGCCAGCAATGACGGATGGCGCGTAGCGATCGGCGAATGCCGTTACGCCTCCATCTCCGCCATCTGGATGCCCATTTCGACAAAGGCCGAAAGCACGGAAAACCGGTCCGCCAGCGAGGCACGGGCCAGCCCGGCCAGAATTCCGGCATTCACGGCATGGGCGGCAGGAAATCCGGTCGACACCATGTCGAGGGTCGGGTCGCGCCATACCGCTGCCAGAGCGATCCAGGCGGCCGGTGTCGCCGGCGGCAGGTCCAGGGAATTGCTCAGGACGGCTTGATGGTGGGGATTGTCAGGTTCGCCGACGCGGTCATGGACAAGCGCCAGCAATTCGAGATCCCGGTCCGCGAGGAGCTCGGCGAGATTGCTCAGGCACTCATGTCCCCACCAGACGGCGGCTCGCTCGGGCAGGAGGTAGGCACAGAACGTGACGGCTTCTTCCGGCACGCGCCCGGCAAGCAAGGCTCGGCAAAAATCAAGCGGCGGCTGGCCGGTGGCCAGCGATTTCATGTCCCTGGCGATGGCGGGACAAGCAAGAAACAGATCCCGTGCCGTTCTGTATCCGAGTTCATTGGCCATGGCTGCCACACCCCAAGAACCACCAGAACAGCACTCAAGCCTGTGGCTGAGCGCCGGTCAAGCGTCAGTCGTTGGCAGGTGGCGACCAGGGCGGCATGCGTTTGTTCACAGACAATCGCTTGCCGATTTGATATGATGCGCGCCAGCGAAATCCTCTTGGACAGGAGTGACGGTCATGCGATTGGGCAGTTCAGCCTTGGCATTGGCGGCCATGCTTCTTGCAACGCACGTCTTTGCCGATCCGCTTCAGAAATCCGAAGACATCGTGAAGTTCTTCGCCGGCCAGACCGGCAATCTGGGTGCCGCGCGCGGCATCTGCGTCGGCACGGAGGAAGAGTGCAAGAGCAAGGCCGAGAAGACTGGCTCGGCTGCACAAAAGACCGGTCTCGACATGATGATCAATTTCGCCCTTGATTCCGCGCAACTCGACCAGACGGCACGCGCCGAACTCGACGAGTTCGCCAAGGCGCTGAAAGACAATCGGTTGAGCACATTCAGCTTTGTCGTTGAAGGCCACACCGATGCAACCGGCCCGGATCGCTACAACCAGGACCTGTCGCAGCGGCGGGCCCAGTCGGTGGCGGCCTTCCTCGAAGCGAACGGCGTAGAATCGGTGCGGCTCGAAGCGATCGGCCTTGGCAAGTCGCACCCGCGGGTTGCCAATCCTTACGATCCGGTCAACCGGCGCGTGGAAATGCGCATCAGGACCGAGTAACGCCGACAGGCCGATCGTCAACAGCGATAGTGGCAAAAGGGAACTCGTCCAACGCGGGTTCCCTTTGACTGGCTGTGATCAATATCTCATCGCGCCGCCGATCACGACGCCGCTGCCGAAAATCAGCGCCTTGGTCAGGAAGTCATTGTTGTCTCTCCGTGGCGGTTCGTCGCGCATCACAATCTCCCGGTTGCGCCAGCGCTCGACGATCTGCTGTTTCCGCGGTTTCCGCCGCGCCACCGGTTTCAGCGTGCGGGTCTTCTGCACGACCTGTTTCTTCGGTGGTGCGGTGCGGACCTGGTCGGCGGCCGAGGTACGAACGGCCGGGCCGGGATTCGCGTTCGCATCGTTCGTGTCGAGCGCCGCGACCTGCTTGCCCGCCGTCGGGTCCTTCAACTGGCCGATGTCGAGCCTTGCCATCGTGGCGAAGCGGCCGTTCGGGAACTGGTCGAGATAGGCCTCGTAGTAGGGAATGGCACTCTTCTTCGAAGCCTCGTCCCAAAGGCGCTGCTCGACCTCCCAGGATGGCGGCTCGCTGGCGACCGGGGCGGGCGCTGCGGTCGTCTTGGCGGCGTCGGCCACCGGCGCCACGGCGGGTGGGGCTGTTTGTGCCGCGGGCTTGCCGAGGAAAACCTCGCGCCCAAGCGATGCGTTGTGCCACGGGCGCTGCCGGCCCTGCGTGGCGTCCGTCACGTCGCCGCGCACGCGCGTCAGCGCGCTCTGAATCTCGACGCCGGGTTCGGTCAGGTGCTTGGCCAACGCCAGAGAGTAGGGGCTGTCGACGCCGTCGCCGTCGAAAGCGATGGCGCCAGGATCCGTTGCGTAAGCGATTAAGACACCGCCGGTGCCGACGCCGTCTGCCTTTGCATCCACCGGCGCGAGGCCGGCGCCAAGCGAGCGGCTCTTGGGCAGCGCCGCGGCCAGGGTACGACCCAGCGGATTGTCGCGGCAGGCATCGAGAATGATGACGCCGACGGCGGGATCGGCAGGCAGCGCCGCCATGAATTCGTCGATCTGAACCGTGCGGGTCTTGAGATAGGCGGGCGAGGTCAGATCGGCATCGACCGGTATGAGATAGTTCTTGCCGTCGACCTGCATGCCGTGGCCGGCGTAGAAAATGACCGCGAGGTCGGCGTTGTAGGATTCTTCGGTGAATTTGCTGATCAGGCCATGCATGCCGGCATTGTCCTGGTCGACGCCTTCGATCACATCGAAGCCGGCGTTGCGCAGCGTCGACGCAATCAGGTGGGCATCGTTCGCCGGGTTGGGCAAGGCAACAGCGTTGACATATTTGCTGTTGCCGATGACCAGCGCGACACGCTTGCCCTCGGTTGTTGCGGCCTGGACGCCGAAGGCGGCAAGGATGGAAAGGACAAGTCCGCTCAAAAGGATGGCAAACAGTTTCATGGATCAGCCCTCCGGCCCATCGGGGCGCGCTATTGATCTCTGCGCATGCTCAGTTCGTCAGCGACAAAGTCGCTTCGGCCAAAAATGGCTCTCAGGCTTGTGTAGCCCCGGCGACAGCTTAGGTTCACCGGATGCACCCGGCCTCTGCAAATATTTGCCGATATGCCAGTGTCAAAACCGATCGAGCAGGCGATCGTGCCGCCTTTGAGCCGGGACGGTCACCGTTCTAATTCTTGTTTTGACGCGACTCCCAAGGGAAAGCGCTACGCGCTTATCCCCGGAAAACCGTTCACACTTTTCCTGGAATTGCTCAGCCCGGCTCAAGCGTCTCCTGGATTGAATTGAGCAGTGCGGTTATCGCCTGCTTGTATTTCTCGAACTCCGGCGACGTCTGCCGGACCTCGGTCGTGGTTGTCACCGGCTGGCTCTGATCGGTCACCACGCGCGGCGCTTTCTGCCCCATTTTCCGCTCGGCCCAATCGATGACGTAGCCGACGGTCTTGCCGGTCAGGAACGGGTTGGCCTGGATCACGGCTGCGCCCAGAACGGCGCTCAATTGCGACGAGCCGGACGCGGCCAGCACCTGGTGCGCTCCTTCCATGCCAAGGAAGTGGCAGAGATAAAGGCGCCCTGCCGTGATCTGGTGGCCGCGGGCGCGCAGATAGGCTTCCCCTTCGCGCGCCAGGTTGCGCACCATTTCGCGCGACAGCGTCGCGTCATAGCGAAGCGCGAGCAGGTCGGCGGTCGAAAGCGATCGGGCAAGGTCGGGACGATAGGTGTTCATCATCCGGATCCAGGTCTTGGTGATGAACTGGCCGGCGCCGGTTGCCGACGAGTTGGGGTTCTTGGCGCGGGCGCTGCCGCCGCTTTCGACATGGACGATCCGGTCGGTCAGCGTTTCGACCGCGGAATCGCCGGCCCCGCCGGAACTGACGGAAACGGCGGTGGCGACTGTGGTGACTGTCCCGAGCGGGTCGATCGCCTCGCCGTTCTCGTAGAGCTCGAAATGCAGATGCGGGCCGGTCGAAAGCCCCGTGGTGCCGATATAGCCAATGACGTCGCCGGCCTTCACTTTGGTACCGATGCCGCTGGCGATGGCGAATTTCTGCATATGCGCGTAGCGCGTCTCGCGGCCGTTGGCATGCGTGATCTTCACCAGATTGCCATAGCTGCCGCCATCGCCCTGGAAGGAAATCTCGCCGTCGAAAGCGGCCATGACCGGCGTCCCGACCGGAGCCGCCCAGTCGACGCCTTTGTGGATCCGAACCGTGCCGAGGATCGGATGCTTGCGCGGGCCGAAGGTCGACGTCATCACGCCTGCGACCGGCGTGACCATGCCGTTGGTGACGTTCAGCGAGCGAACCTGATCATCGCCGGTCACGCAGGCGTATTGGCCGTCGCTTTGCTGGAAGACGAAGCAGTCGAGGTTCTTGTCCTTGCCCAGGACGCCGACGTAAAGCACCCGTCCGGAGATCTCGCCCTGGTCGCGCGGCGTCTGCGAGTAGATCATCACCAGGCGCTGGTCCTCGCTGGCGAAAGCGTCGAGATCCTGTCCCCTCGACAGATACATGATCGCTTCGCCGATCACGCTGGTCGGCACCTTGTTGCGTGCCGCGGTCGAGTAGATTGCGTCGAGCAGCCGGTACTGCCGCTTGGGCCCGCCCTGGTCCGAGGCACCGGAATAGTTAAAGAGGTCCTCGCGAACCCAGGGGTCGACGCCCGAAACGAAGGCGCCAGCTGCGTTGCGCGTCAGCGTACCGACATAGACGTTCCTTGCGTAGACCGAGACCTGCATCAGCGACATCGTCGTCGTCTCTCGGTTCGGCCGGAAGCCGCGCATGGCGACCACGAAACCGGCCTCGAGCCCATCGCGCTTGAACAGCCCTTTCAGCGCCTCGCCCGCAAGCCTGGCGTCGTCCGCGGAGAAATGCGCGTCGAGCGCCACGCTATCCAGGCTGCGGTCGTTGAGGATCTTCACGAAAGTGTCCTCCGTCGCCGCGAAGCGCTGATATTCGCTGGTGACGGTCGCGACGGTGGTGTTGTTCTCGATCGCGGTCTTCTTGAAGGCGGGGAGCGCTGCCTCGCCCTGGTCGATGGTCTCACCCCAGCCGGCCTCGGGGTCGTCTGCGTCGGCTTTAGGCGCCGAACCGGCGGGGATTTCGCCCGCGTCCGGCGGCGCCTGCAGGTCGTTCGCCAGATCGCCCGGCTGGTCGTTGGGCGCCGCGGGAGCAGGTGCGGGCGAGGTCGGTTGCTGATCGTCTGGTGCAGCGGTTGAAGGCTTCGCAGCAGTCTGCCGCTGCGCCTTGAAGAAGGCAAAATCCTCCTGCGTCGACGGGATCGTCGTCATGAACTTCTCGCTGGCGCTCAGCATCACGTCGGACAGAATCTCGATCTGTGGCGAGGCCCCGGAACTGTCGAGTTCGGCTGGGCGCGCAACCGTGTGGCCCTTCGTGGCGGTGTCCGCATCGGGCGCAAGCGTGATCCACATCGGGTCACCGGCAAGGTCGATGATGGCCGGCACATAGACCGAGGCGTCGGGCGGCACGTCTTCCATGCCTTCGACGGGATGCAGTTCCTCATCCTCGTCGCCGAACGACCAGTTGTCCTTGGTAAGATAGAAGCCGGTGGCGATCGCTATGACGGTGAGCGTTGCAACGCCTGCAAGAGCGCGGCGCCAGAGTCTGCGTCTGCGCTCGGCCAGGCGCGCCAGCTTCTTCTGTTTGAAGCTCGTGTCGATGCTGTGCGTCACGGGCTGTTTCCGGTCAGGAAATAGGTCCAGCGCACCTGCTCCAGCGTATCGACCTCGACGAAACGCGCCGCGATATGACCGCGCTGCCAGCACTCCTCGATGCCACGGATGGAGAAGCGGCGCCGATCAACGCACATCTCGGTCGATCCGTTGAGGATTGCATGGCCGAACACGTCGGTCGCGTAGAGGTAGATGTAGCGGTTGGCCAGTTCCTCGCGGATGACGTTCACGCACTGGTTGGCGCCGATGGTCCACCAGCCGTCGGTCTGGTCGGCATTGTCGACCTTCTGTCCGACCGCGAGGTTGACGACGTCGAGCGTCTGGTTGCAGACGGTGAACTCGGCATGCGCGCTTTTGGTCGAGAAGATAACGAGCAGCGCCGCGCTGAACAGCGCGGAAAATGCCAAGCGGCCGGAGAGGTTCGCCAATAAGCGAAACCAGCTACGCTTTGTGCGTGACGAAGGCCGGCAAAATGAATGCGAGGGGCACAGGTCCATCGGCGTCCATATCTATCCGCCGAGCTGGAAATATTTGGCGGTGGCGGAGAACTGCGAGCCGTCGGCGCCGATCTCCTCGAGGATCTTTGGCAAAAGCTCGGAGACCGGTGTCGGTCTCGAGAACATCGCGGCCTGGATGTCCTTCGGTCCGGTAATCACCAGCATGATCTGCGGTAGGGGTTTGCCCGCCGCCTTGTCGGCGGCGCCTAGACCGATCGGGATGTTGAAGGTCGCCTTGTCGGTCTGCGCCACGATGCGATCATCGAGGTTGAAAGCGATGCCCCTGTGGTCGATCAGCATGACGTTGGAAATGAGGCCGCCGCGCGTTACCAGCGTGCCGCCGATCGGCGCACCATCCGGCACCGATGTCCGGTCAAGAACGAGCTGCGGACTTTCCACACGGTTCCGGTCGAGGACGCGCAGGAAGTTGGTCACTTCACACTGAGGCTGCTCGATGAGACGGACATTGATGTCCGGCTCGAGATGGAACCTCGAGCGAAAATCGTTGAGCATCTGCTCGAAGGGCTGTACGGCTGTCGCGAGGCCTTCGATAGCGGCGGAACTGGCGGTTTGTGATGTCAGCGACGCATAGAAACAGTCGCCGCCGCTGAAGTCGCGCACCCATGAGGCGCGTTGCGCCGCCTCGTCGACCGGCTTCGCCGGCGGAACCGCCGGCTTTGGCACATTGATCGCGACTTCGGTATTTTCGGGCCGTGTGGTTACCGGCGCCTGCGGTTGTTGGGACGGCTGCGCTGTCTGCGTCGGCTCTGATGGCGAAGTTGGTGGTGTCGGCTGGCTGGCCGTCGGGGGCGGGGCCGCCGGTTTGACCGGCGGGCTGGTTGGCTGCGCCGGCAACCGGCTCTCCGAGGCCGGCGGCGGGGAAGCCTCCGGCCTGGCCAGCTTGGAAAGGATCTCGACCAGCTCCGTTGCACTGGGTTCTGTCGCCGGCGGATTTGCCTGCTGCGCCGGCTTGCTCTCTGCCCCCGCCTGGCTTGGCGCGGACGTCTTCGGCGGGTTCGCGGTCGGGTTTTGGGCAGGCTTGATCTCGACCGGGGGCGCTTGCGCCTGACTGTTGGCCGTGGTTTCGGGCTGGACCGTAGGCGACGCTGGCTTGCCGACGGGCGGCGCTACCGGCGCCTGCTCGGCGGGTTGCCGCGCTTCTGTTGCCGGCGGCACCCCGGGCGCCTGGTTCTCAGCCGGCACCGGAGGTTTCACCTGTGCATCCGGTAGGGCAGGTGGGTTCACCGTCTCGATAGTGGCGGCATTGTCGGGTTTTGAAGGCTCTGGCTGAGGCTGCACCGGCGGCGGAGGGTTCGATTCATCCGGCTGCGGCGTCTCAGCCACCGGCTTGGGGGCTTCAACAACGGGTTTGGGCACCGGCTTCGGTGTCAGCGGTTTGAGTTTCTCTTCGGCCGGCGGAGGCGCTAGGATGCCGCTGAAGTAAAGGCCGCCCCCCAAAAGGACCGCCAGCGTCACGAGGCCGCCAGCGACAGCCGGCATCCGCGACGATTTTCGCGGCGCAGTCGGCATGGGCGTGCTGGCCGGCGCGGGCGCTGGCGCAGGCCGTGGCTGTGACAGATGCGCCGGTCGCACATGTTCAACAAAGTGTTTTTCGCCCGCGGAGGTCGAAGGCTGCGGCCCGGACTCGGCCAGCACCGTCCAGCCGGCGCGCGGCAAGCCCGAGCGGTCACGCGGACCATATGATGCCGGCGGCAATGTCGCGTCGACATCCTCGCCACGCGTTGCCCTGGCGATCTCGGCCATGCTGGCCGGCCGATCGCGCGGATCCGGCTGCAGCATCGCGGCAATGAGCTCTTGGAAATCGGGGTCGATGTCAGACAGGTCCGGCACGGTTCGGCGTTTCTCGATCACCTCGTATTGCGAGCCGCTCATATCGAGCGGCTTTCCGCGCAATGCCGCGGCGAGCACCAGTCCGAGGCTATAGATATCGGACTGCTCGCTGACCTCACCGCCATAGAGACCGAGCTGTTCGGGCGAGACGTAATTGTATTTGCCAGCGAACTTCCCGCCGATCAGCGTTTCACCGCCTACGGCGGCCGACCGGGCGATGCCGAAATCGATGATCTTGGCGCTTTCCACCCGCCCGCCAGGCAGGATGATGTTGTCCGGCGAGAGGTCGCGGTGAACCGCGCCCGCCTGGTGCACCGCGGCGAGCCCCGATGCCAGGCGGTGGCAAAGCCGCCGCACTTCTTCCCCCCGCATTGGTCCGCGACGCATCACGTCGAATAGTGATTGGCCGTCGACGAACTCCATCGCCAGATAGGGGCGGCCGATCCTCGGATCGATGGTGAAGACGTGATAGCGCACCACCGCGTCATGCGACAGGTGGTTGAGGATCGACGCTTCCTTGCGGAACAGCGACAGGATCGTCTGATCGCGGGCGAATTCGGGCAGTACGATCTTGATCGCCACATGGTCGCCGGTTTGGATGTTGTGGCCGCGATAGACTTCTCCCATGCCGCCGGAGGCGATCCTCTCGTCGAGTTCGTAAATGCCGCTGAGCTGCGTGCCGACGCCGGTATAGATGTCGTTCGTCGATATCCGGGTCTTGTCGTCGTCGCTCATCTCGCCAGGCTCTCCGCTCCGGACCGATCCGAATGGAGCGCACCGTTGCGCCCGCCGCCGATCTTCACGAGCACGATGGTCACATTGTCGGTTCCGCCGCGCGCCAGCACCGTTTCCAGCAGGCTTCGGCACGCCGCCTGCGGCGTTGCGGATATCACGGCTGCTTCGATCTCGGCGTCGCTGACATGCGCCGTCAGGCCGTCGGTGCTCAGGACGAAGACATCGCCCGGCATCAACTCGCCCTGCTGGAAATCGATCTCGAGCTCATCGCTGACGCCGACGGCATGGGTGATGACATGGCGGCGCGGCCAGGTCAGCGCTTCCTCCGCGCTGATCATGCCGCGGTCCAGCAGTTCCTGAACCTCGGTGTGATCCTTCGAGACCTGAAAGATCACGCCGTTGCGGACCAGATAGATGCGGCTGTCGCCGGCCCACAGGCAAGCGAAGCGTCCGTCCATTGCAAGCAAGGCCGCGAAGGTGGAGCCGATGGTGATGCCGCGGGATCGCGAGATGTCGCGGATCTCTGAATTGGCGCGGCTCAGCCGGTCTTCGAAGCGCGCGCGAAGGTCCGGCGCCGAGCTCGCAATGCCGATCGTCGCCAGATGATCGACGATGCTGGCCGACGCCACCTCGCCGGCCTCGTGCCCGCCCATGCCATCGGCCACCACCCACAGGCCGGTCTGCGGCTCTATCAGGTAGTTGTCCTCATTGTGGTCGCGCACGCAGCCCTTATGGCTCACGCCGAAGCTTTCGATGGGAAGGGCGATAGAGCTCAATTTGCCACCAAGCGCTTCGCGAGCGTCCTCTGTGACCAAGCATGGGCAGGGTGCCCAGGCCACTTTGCCACAAGCGAATACGTTAGAGTACCGAAATGAGGGCTGCGGCCGGCGGCGCGCTGGAACACAGCCATGTCAGAACGCCTTCGGACAGCTGAAGCCGGACAGGGCCGGCAGCAGGAAGGGACTGGTCCCCGGCCCGGTCTGCATCGTGTAAGCGACGTCTCGTCCGCCGATCACGAAGCGGGCTTCGGTGTTGGCGCCATTGGCGGTGATGGTCGCCTTGTCCAACAGACGCTTCAAGGCCCACGGTCCTTCGAATTTGAGAGCGGAGTCGCGGCCTGGCATTTCCGGCATCAGGCTGAGGCTGGCGGAACCAGAGGCAGTGCCGTTTGGCCAGGTCACTGTGCTTGGCGCATTCCCCGTCTGGCTGCTCTGGACGGTCTGGCCGTCAATGTTGAGAACCGCGTTGTCGGCGTCGCTGTTCAGCGAAAAAGGCGTGATGGTAATCGAAACCGACGGCACCGAGCCACCGGAAGGGAAGAAGGCGCTGCGGATTTCGGCGGCCGACTGAAATGATTTCAAGGTCGACTTCGCCAGGTCGCGGCTGGAGCGGACATCCTGTCTCCAGGTCCATTCCTGGCCGGTCATGTCGATCAGCGGCGCCAGGTTCTGCGCGAAGAAGCGGTCCATCAGCCCGCCCGGCGCGAAAAGCTTGGCGAAATCCGCTATCGAGATATCTTCGGTGCCGTCACTGGCGAAGGGATAGCGACCGTTGACCGCCTCCTCGCAGGCTCGTGTGACCGTCTGGTCGAGGTTCTGGTTGAGGTTGGCCACCGAGGCTTCGGCGACATTGCCTTCAAACTCGTCCGCTGCCGCGTTGACCATGCGCGCAAGCGGCTTCGGAAGGCGTGAGGCATTGGCGCGCAGCGTGGAGATCTGCAGCTGCAGGTTGGCGTTGACGCGTTCGGTTTGTGAAGGCACATCTGCCGAAAGCTTGAGGCTTTGAAATATGTCGCGGAAATTCCGCGTCAACGCATCGAGCGGCCGCCGTCCACTGACGCCGCTGACCAGGGCCTGGAACGGTCGAAACTGTGCCTCGACGCTCGCACCGGCATTCTGGGCTACGGCCGAGCCCAATCCGGCTCGGCTCTGCGACTTGCCGCCGGCGATCTGCAGGCCGATGCGTGCCAGACCTTTGGCCATGCTGGCGGGGTCTTCCTGCGCCGCATTGCTCTCGCCGTCGGCCGTGGTGTTCTGCTTCGTCAATGCAGTCTCATCGGCGATCGCGGTGAACAGCTGATCGAGAGGCGAGTCCGGCGCGGCGAGGGCGGAAAGCGCGAGATATTGCGGCCTGTCCTTGAGCAACGCCTTGAACTTGAGCTGGTCGAGCACGCGGTTCCATGCGGATGAGAATTCCTTGCCGTAGCGATCGATCAGTTCGGGGCCGAGCTTGGGCAGGTCCTGGTCGATGCCGCCCTGTTCGCCGCCTCCGCCGAGCACCCACTGGTCGTTGACGAGCATTTGCGCGATGCGCGAGAGCTGCGGCAGGAAGAAGCGGTTGAAGCCGGCGCGCGTGTAAAGTCCAGGAACGTTGAGATCGGCGAGGTCGCTGCCATCCATGCGTTCGAACAGAAGCTGCGCCTCAGGGCCGGCTTTCGCGGCGACGGAGAGGTCCTCCAGCCTTGCGGCGTAGACCGCCGACTTGATCAGCGCCGAAGCGCGGTCGGCAAGGCTCATGCGCCCAAGCGAGCGTTGCGCGGCCTCGATCAGTGGCTGGTTGAGCTCAAAGACGGGATCGTAGGCGTCGTCGAGCGCGAGCATGGCGCGCAGATGTTTTTCGAGCTGCGCGCGGCCCTCGCGGTTGTTCTCGCCGGGATAGCGGTTCTCTTCCCAATCCTGCCTCATCCAGGAAACAATCAACTCGTCATCGACCTTCGGAGCCTTGCCGCCAAGCATCAGGTAGATCTTCAACGGTTCGTAGAGTGCGATGGGATCGGCCATCTTGGCCTGGATGGTGCGCTCGGCCTGCACCAGCAGCCGGGAGCGGAATGTCCGCTCGAGCGCTTGCCGATAGGCGGTCCTGGAGGCTGACAGCAGCCTCTCGCGCTGGCTGAGCCCGAACGTCTCCTCGATCGGCTTTGCCTGGTCGCCGTTCTCGAAGCCGGCCGGCAGGTTGCGCAGCTGGTCGAGCGGGCCGATGACGTTTTCCAGGTCGACGTCGGTCACTGTCGTGCTCTTGAGCAGCGAATCGGCGCTGTCGCGATACTGTGCCATCGCCTGCCTGGTGGAGGTGATCAGCGATTTGTTGGCGAAGAAGCTGAGGCCAAGCACGCCGAGAGCCGCCGAGGCCGCCAGCGCAATAGCGGCGAGGCCGCCAAATCTCGCGAGCCTGGCGCGCCGTTCGGCCGCTCGGTCGAAGGATACCCAGCCCGATTCCGGGAAGATCACATTGGTCAGCAGATCGTGCAGGAAGAAGCTCTTGCCGGTGCCGGAAAAATGCGCCTGCGAGGTGCTGCCGAAGCTGCGGCCGATTGCGCCCAGCACCTGGTCGAACGGTGTTCCTTCCTGAGTACCAGAGGAGAAGTAGAGGCCCCGCAGGCTGACATTGACCTGCGATCGAGAGGCATCGAACAAGCTGGCGATGAAATGCGCTATCCGGTTCCTGAGGGCACCGAACTGTGCCGGGAAGCCGAAGATGGCGATGCGCGCAACCGGGTCGGCCTCTTCCTGCAAGCGATCGGCAATTTCGTCCGCCAAGCGTTTCGCCAGCCCGTCGAATTCGGCCGGCGCCTCGCCGGCCATGTTCCTTGTGCGATCGGCGGTCTGGAACGTCGCGCCCCACACCTTGCGCCTGCGTGCTTCGTCGAATTGACCGAAATAATCCATGAAGCCGGAGACGAGATCGGCCTTGGTGAAAAGCAGATAAACGGGAAACTGGATCTTCAGCGTCTCGTGCAGTTCGCGCAGGCGGCTTCTTATCTCGGTCACATGCGCCTCGATATGCTGGTCATCGAGGCCAATGAGATCGGCGAGGCTGATGGCCAGGATCACGCCGTTGATCGGTTGCCTTACGCGGTTTTTCTTGAGCAATCCGAGGAAAGCAAGCCAGCTTGCCTTGTCGCGCTCGCGGTCCGATTCCTGCGTGGTGTAGCGGCCGGCCGTGTCGATCAGCACCGCCTCATCGGTAAACCACCAGTCGCATGACCGCGTGCCGCCGACGCCGGCCACCGGCTGGGCATTGCCGGAGCCCGCAAGCGGAAATTTCAGCCCGGAGTTGACCAGAGCCGTCGTCTTGCCGGCGCCTGGCGGGCCGATGATGATGTACCAGGGAATATCATAAAGGAAGTTGCGCTTGCCGCTCGTCCGCTTCAGCGTCGCGATGGCCTCGCTCATGCGCGCTTCGAGCACCTGTGCATCGTCGTTGCGCTCGTCGCTGCGCACAATGGCCGCTTCGAGCGCCTTTTGCGCCTTGCGCCTTTGCCAGAAGCCGATGCCGTAGAACAACGCCAGCACCGCCACCGTCAGTCCGATGATGAGCGCCCTGAGCCACACGGATCCGAGCGGGCGGGTATCGGCGAAGCGGAGCAGCGGTCCGGCATACCAGACGGCGGCCGAGAAGCCGGCCAAGGCAAGCACGCTGAATATCCGCAGCATCCAGCGCATCAGTTGCCGTTCTCCGCCGAGCCGGCCTGCAAGGTCTCCTGTTTCGGGATCATCACGTCGACGCGGCGGTTCTTGGCGCGGCCGTCCGCCGTCGCGTTGTCGGCGATGGGTTCGTCTTCGCCCTTGCCGTCTACGCTCAGACGCGATGGATCCTTCAATTGCCTGGCGATCATCGCCTGCACGGCTTTCGCGCGGGCGACCGAGAGATCGAAATTCGATTTGAACGCGCTCGACTTCTTCGGCTTCACATTGTCGGTGTGGCCGACGATCTTGATCGGTCCGGCTTCGGCGTCGAGCGCCTTGGCGATATCGGCCGCGATCGGCTGGAACTGTGCCTTCAACTCAGCCTGGCCGGATGCGAACAGAAGCTGGTTGCTGATCTCGACAACGATGAAGTCGCCCTTCGTGCCGACGCCCAGCCCTCCGGCGGCGATCTGCTGGGCGAGTGCCGCGCGGATGCGGTCGATCTGCGTGGTGTCCGGGTGGATCGGTGACGGCGGCTTGGCTTGCACCGGTTCGGCGGGCGCCGCCACGCTGGCGCGTTCAATGGTAACCGGGGCGGAAGGATTGAGCGCCAGCAGCGCGCCGGCGGTTGCATCGCCTTCATCGGTGATCAATATCCGCAGCCCGAAAAAGGCCACCGTCACCAGGGCCGCCGCGGCTGCTGCGATCGCCCATAGAGGCAGCCGCCCTCCTGGCCTGGCCATTGCCGCCGCCATGCCTTGCCACCGGGGCGAAATGTCCTCGGCGGCGCGCGGCCTGAAATAGCGCAGCGTGTCGTAGACGTCGCGCCGGACGCGCTCGAGTGTGTTCCGTTCGCCGGACAATTCCCGATACTGGCCCTCGAACCCCAGCGACAGGCAGGCATGCATCAATTCGAGCAGGTCGTAATGCGCTTCAGGCTTGGCGAGGATGTTGTTCAGCGCTTCATAGAAGCCGGTGCCTGTCGGTCGTGTGTGGAAGAACTGCACCACCAGACTGTGCTGAAGCCAGGTTTCCTTGTTCGGCCAGGGCAGGTTGCCGACGAGATCGTCGGTGGTTTCGCAAAGCGCAAATTTCGCGATCCGTGCGTCTTCTTCCCCAATACCGGCTTTGGCGATAGTGTGGTCGAAGGTTTCGATGGCGTCTGCGATATGCTCCGCCAAGGCTGCGGCTTGCCGTTCGACTGGTATCAGCCGTAGCTGACCGAACAGCATGAGCAAGGGGGCCGCGGCGGCAAGAATAGGATTTGCCGCGGCATACTTCACGCCAGCTGTGGCATTGAGCAAGGCGTCCTGCTGCAACGCCGGCGCCGCCGCGGACTCAGCTCCGTGGCCGGCTTCCTGAAAGACCATGGTTTCGGACGACCAGCCGGGGGGCATTTGCCGGCCGAGCCCGGGGTCGAACACCGTCGATTCCCTGGAGGGTGATGGCGCACCGGAACTATCGGGAGCCACGCGCGGCTTTTGCCTTGGCCGTGGCGCGCGGATGACGGTTTTGTCCGGCGGCTCGGGGGGATCGTCCTTCGAGCTCATCGGCGCGCCACCGTCGAGAGGCGCCTACCAGGCTGGGTATCAACAGCGAGCCGGATGGAAAGACTGATCCTGCCGAAACATGACATTCCTGCACACGCCCCAAGCCACGCCGCTTTGCCAGCCAGGCAAGCACCCATGCGCTATCCTAGTCGCACCGCAAGCCGATTGAAATCGGAAAGCAGGATGATCAAGGAAGCGGCTTCTTCTGCGAGGCCCCTCACACAGCCCGTAGGAGCGTTGCCGACGACATTTGCCGAGCGCGGCTATTTCTGCTTGTCAGCCTTGGCGTAGGCTTCGGCGAAATAAGCGAGGAAGACATCCAGCATGCCGTTTTCGTGCTTGTCCTCCATCGTCCGCCACGTTGCGACGAGCGCGTCCCAGGCCTGGCTTTTCCTGGACGAAAAGGACGCAGGCGGGATTCTTTTGGCGATCGCCTCCGGCGACAGGTCGTCGAGCAGCCTCGAGAGCGCGGCCTGCATGGCTGCGTAGGTAGCGATTTCGTGGGTCTTCAGGTCTCGGAACGCATCCTCGATGCTGTGTCTGGCATCGAGATAGCCGGCCCGGCGCTTGGCAAACATGATCTCGAGTATGTCGTCGGTGCCCGGCACAAATTTCAGCGGGTTGTTGTCCTCGGCGCCGATCATGGTGCGGTGCGCGCTTTTGGCGAGCACCTTGGCCGCGGCGCGCGCCTTGAGCAGCAAGGACAGTTGCTCGACCGTGGTTCTCAACACCGCACCGATCTCGGCAGCGACGTCATGCGGGTCGCGCGACTGCAACAACTCCGGCGATAAGCCGGCGGCCCTGGCGATATCGCGCAGTATCCCCTCCGCTTCCCCTGGCTGCTTGGCCGGGACAGCGGGGCTGGACTGCAGCACAGAAGACGCCGGCACCGGCGTTACCTCGGCCGGGCGCTGCTCCCCCAAATTGTGGAATAACGCGCTGCCGAGTTTCAGCGGTGTCCCCGTCGAGGGCGGCAACTCGCGTTGCGTCGAACCGGTCCTGGCTTGCGGATGACCGGTGGCGACGCGCTCTTCGTCGACCGAAACGGCGACGACGTAGCGGCCGATCAGCAGCCGGTCGCCTTGGGTTAGCCGATGCGGCGCATTCATGCGCTGGCTGGAGCCGTTGACGAAGGTGCCGTTGCGCGAGACATCATGAAGCCAGAACGTGCCGGCCTGATAGCGGATTTCGCAGTGCCGGCCCGAGATGAACTTGTCGGGATCGGAAAGTGTCCAGTCACAATTTTCGCGCCCGATTTCGAAGCTGCGGTCGCGCGCGGCATAGCTCGCCGCGATGCCTGGTGGCAGCCTGTCAACATTGCTGATCTGGAGTGTAATGAACATTCGACGCCACTGGCAAACCTGAAATCCTAGACATTCTAGCATCTTGCCAGCGTAGTGGGAGAGGTGCGCTTCACTTGAATGCACGCTACGGTTTAACCATTGCTTCTGTTTGGCCTCCATCAAACATATGCTAGGCTTGCAGCGGTCCGATGCGGTGAATTCGAATACCTCCCGAGCGTGACGCAGTTTACGGAGCGGGGGCTTCAATCCATCACACTGGCGGCCGCGTCGAGGAGGGGCACGCCCCATGCCGAACGAACGTGCCACGGTTGTACACACGCCGGTTGGCGCCGATGTGCTGACCTTCACCCATCTCGTCGGTCGTGATGAGATCAGCCGAAGTTTTGCCTATACTGTCGGGTTCGTCAGCAAGAGCCGTGACGTCGATCCGCTGAAGATGCTGGGTGGCGTCGTTTCGGTCGAAGGTGAATCCGATCCAAAGCGCTGGTTCAGCGGCCTGGTGTCGGATTTCAAGCTTACACGCATAGAGGATCGGCTGGCCTACTACGAGGCCACCGTCAGGCCGTGGCTCTGGTTCCTCGGCAACACCACCGATTGCCGCATTTTCCAGAACATGACCGCTGTGGAGATCGTCGAAAAGATCTTTTCGAAATACGGTATCGCAAAATTCGAGAAGCGCCTGCAGGGCTCGTATCCATCACGCGAATACTGTGTCCAGTATGATGAGAGTGATCTCGATTTCGTGCAGCGGTTGTTCGAGCACGAAGGTATTTTCTATTTCTTCGAGCATGATGAGGACAAGCACACGCTCGTGCTGTGCGATGCGATGAGCAAGCTGAAGCCGGCTCCAGGCTACGAGAAGGTGCTTTATAATTTCGAGGGCTATGGCTCGCGACGCGACGTCGAATACATCACCGAATGGATTCCGGGCAGTGCGGTGCGGCCAGGCGCCTACGCCCACACGGACTATGACTTCGAGAAGCCCGGCGCCGATCTGATGGCGAAGTCCGCCCAGTCTTTCAGCCACAAGGAGGCTTCGGGCGAAAACTACCGCCAGCCCGGAGCGCATCTCGATGTCGGGCGCGGCGATACGATCGCCGGGATCCGCCGCGAGGAACTTCAGGCAGTGCATCAGCGCAATACCGCCGTGGGTACGGTGCGTGGCCTTTTTTCCGGCTGCAAGTTCACGCTCGAAAGCTTTCCGCGCGACGACCAGAATGCGGAATATCTGGTTGTGAGTGCCGAATACCGACTGTTCGATCCGGGCTACCGGACCCAGAACGAAGCCCACAGCGAGAATTTCAAGGTGGTGCTGGGCGTAGCGCCCACGAAATTGCCCTATCGGCCACCGCGCATCACGCCAAGACCGATCATGCGCGGCCCGCAGACGGCAACGGTGGTCGGCCCTTCGGGCGAGGAGATATTCACCGACAAATACGCGCGGGTGAAGGTGCAATTCCATTGGGACCGCCTTGGCAAGAAGGACCAGAACTCGTCCTGCTTCGTGCGTGTGTCTCAGACCTGGGCCGGCAGCGGCTGGGGCTTCATCCAGATCCCGCGCATCGGCCAGGAGGTCATCGTCGATTTCATCGAGGGCGATCCGGACCTGCCAATCATCACCGGCCGCGTCTACAATGCCTCCGAGATGCCGCCTTACGCGCTGCCGGGCAACGCCACGCAATCGGGCTGGAAGTCCAATTCCTCGAAAGGCGGCGGCGGTTACAACGAGCTCATGTTCGAGGACAAGGCCGGTTCCGAACTGGTCAATTTCCAGGCGCAGAAGGACCACCATCTGCTGATCAAGCACGACCGCAACAAGACGGTGCAGCACGACCAGTCCGACCGCATCGACCATGACGCCAAGCACTCCGTCGGCCATAACCTCGATGAGGACGTCGGCAACAACAAGACGGTCAAGATCGGCGTCGACCAGACGACGAACATCGGGTCGAACGACACGGAGACGGTGGGTGCGAACCGCTCGCTGACGGTGATGGCGAACGAGACGATCCACGTCGTCGCCAATTCGACGGAAAACATCGACGCCAGCCACTCGCAGACGGTCGGGCTGGTGCAGACGGTGACGGTCGGCGCGGCGCGCGTCGATACCGTGGGCGCCACTGAGACACGAAGCGTCGGCGCGGCGCAGATGAATACGATCGGGGCTTCACGTTCGGTTACGGTGGGAGCGGGGCAGAGCCACGATATTGGGGCGGATGATGGCTGGAACGTAGAGGCCAGCCAAAGCATCGAGATCGGCGCCGATCAGGGCCTCAAAATCGGCGGCGCGCAGAACACCGAGATCGGCAAGACATGGACCGTCAAGGTCGGCCAGGATGCCTCGACCCAGATCGACGGGGCGCACGAACTCAAGATCGGCAAGAAGAGCCTCACCCAAGTTGGCGAGGATGCGGGGATGGTGGTCGGCAAGAACCTGACCATCGAAGCCAAGGACTCGATAACGATCAAGACCGGTAGTGCCGAGATCCTTATGAAGAAGGATGGAACGATCACCATCAAGGGAAAGGACATTACGGTCAAAGGTTCGGGAAAGATCAATGTCGACGCTTCGAGCGATATCGTCATGAAGGGCAGCAACATCCTGCAGAATTGAGGTTCGAAATGGTTGCGTTGAAATCGCGGATCGAGGGTGTCGTTATCGGGGTTCTGTTGGGCTTCGAGGAGGCCACGCCGCTGGTCGTATTTGCAGGCAATCCAAAGGAGACCGCCCTCAAGGCTAAGAGCCTCGTCGCGCTGGGTCCGGACGCGATCGCCTCCGAAGTGGCACTGTTGTTCGAGGAGGGGGATCCACTACTTCCGCTGATCGTCGGACGCATTGTCGATCCGACCCGCGACCCGCGGCCGCGGGCGTTCAGTGACGGGCGCCAGGTGCGGATCCATGGCGAGGAACGCGTCGAACTCCGCTGCGGCAAAGCGACCATCGTCCTCGAAAAAGACGGTCATATCACCATTCGCGGCACATATGTCACCAGCCATGCCAGTGCGGCAAATCGTATCCGCGGTGGCTCGGTCAACCTCAACTGATGCCGCGCGCACCCGTCCTTCCGAAAATCGTGCGCCAGCACGCGGAGATGGCGGCGTTCCTGTGGACAGTCTACGACCGGCACCTGCTGCACCCGGACGAGAATCCCGACATGGACGCTGAGCGGCTCGCGCGGCTGGTCGAGCGGCTGGAGGCGCATTTGGACGGGCTGTGGGTGGCGGGACCGGAGGGCAAGCGGATCGCTCAGCAACGGTTCGCCGAATATCCCGAAGCGGGCGAGCTGTTCGTCATGCGCATGCTGGAGGCGAAGCGCCCGATCCCGATCACAGAGCTGGACCTCAAAAAGGTCAGAGAATATCTCGGGGCGAACGGGGTATAGATCGCTAAGCAAGCTGCCGCGCCCGCTTATCCGTCGTGGCGTACTTCTTCCCATACGTCGTCCGGCAGGTCCGTGATGACCCAGGCGTTTTGCCGCCGTTTGGCGACCCCCTTGTGATCGAAATACCACAGCACGCCATCCGCGACATCAATGAGCAACGGGCTTTGCAGTTCGTCCGGCAGGGCAATCTCCTCTTCCAACTGCAAATCCTTGCCGAGGACATGGATCACCGTATCGCCAAGAAGGTGGGGCCGGCCACCGACTAGGCAGATGGAATGGTAGTTCTCGGCGAAGCCCGGCTGCGAGAAATCCTCGAAGCCATCGGGATCCCGACCTGCGACGATCAGACCACCGCCGCCCGCCGCTAGAAAGCGACCGTCCTGTAGCACGATAACATCCTCAAGATAGGTGTTGCCGGGTAAGTCCACGCCTGTCCAGCGGCGTTTATTCCGCACGTACAGGCAGCCGATTTCGCCTGCCACCTGGGTCTCGAAGCGCTCCTTCGCGGCAAGGTATTGTGGCATCGTGCCTGTCTCTGCGATCCGGGCGAGTTCGGCTTGCTCGGCGGCGGTCGGCTCACGGAAGGCTGCGGCGGTGTTGCCGCATGCCGCCCACTCCCCATTCGCGTTTCGCGCCACGGCTTCGAATGCGTTGTCGCCCAAAGCCTCGTCATCCGAGTCGGCTATTCTTGTCCACGCGTCCCGTGTGTCGCGCACATAGACTTGCGAGCCATATCCGCAGGCAATCAGTTCGTCGCCCAATTGCCGAATTTGGCTCATCGAGCCACGGCCCTCTTCGTCGTCGCCGGCGCCCGCCTCCGGAATCTGCTCGCTGGCAAATTGCTGGCCGACGAAGCTGACATCGCCGTCGATGCCGAGGGCCGCGAGCAACGCGCCGTGACGCCAGCCGTCGAGTCTCGTCAGCCACACGAGCGTCGATTCGAAATGCACATAGTTCCATTCAGGCATCCCCGGCGCTCGGTGTAGCGTAAGCCTGCTGAACTGCGGCCCGTCCTCGAGCAGGCCGGTCGAAATTGCGAAGCCGTCGGCAGACAGCGCACAGGCCGCCCAGATATCGTAGTTGCTCATGATATTGTCGTGTTCAGCATTTTGCTCGCTGCCGCCTTGTTAGGAAGCGTACCTGACGTGCGGCCGACCTGGTTCGGCCCGATGTTTGCCGTCTGCCTGGTTACCGCGGCCTTTGCCTTCGCGATGCACGCGGCCGTTGGATTACCGTTCTTATCCTGCTTGATGTCGCTTATCGTCTTCTTCGACTCAGCGATAATGTCACCGAGGTTCGCGGTGTTCCAGGTGCCGTTGCTTTTCATAGTCTCAATATGCGCCTTCTTGGCCGCGCCTTTCAGATTGGCCGGTACCTTTTGACCGAGCTTCTTGAGCGCTGCCCGCTCCTTCTTGTGGATCTTCTTGTGCGCCGACTTGCTGATACAGATGCAGACGCCTTCACCGATCGAGGGCGCGTTTTTCACGCGCTCGCCGATGTTCCGCTTCTGCCTGCCGAAGGTCCGCGTGATGGTCGAGGCGCCAGCCGCCCCAGCGGCGATCGCCTGGTCCCGCGTGCCCGTGCGGTAGGCCTTGTCCGGAACGATATGATGCGCCTCGCCGGGAGGCTTCGCGTTCGCGCAGGCAGCGGCGATGTCATCATAGGAACCGACGAGGCAGTCCGCGTCCTGGCCGGGTTTCAGGTCGGCGGCCGCGACCTTCGGCCAGGGCGGTGCATTGCCGACCGGCGAGGCATGGTTATTCGTTGAGATGTCGGTAAACCGGCTGATCGGCTCTCCATCCATCTTGACGTTGCCGGACCAAGCTTCGGCGTACTCCTTGCCGGTGTTTTGCGAGCTGACGACGCCCTTTTTCGGCGCACACCCCGCTTCGGTCCCCATGGTCTTGGTGTAGTAGGACTGGTTCTTCTGCGTGACGGTCTTGCCGCCGATCTTGACTGTGCTCGTCCCTTTGTCCGTGTCGGAATCCGTGCCGAAGCTTGGGTAGGGAATCGGCACGCCGGGCGGCGTGGCCGGCGTCTGCGGTGGCGTGAAGCAGACATCTGGAAAAGCCGCGATCACCTGATTGGTCTGCGCCTTGCAAGCGATCTCGAGCCCATTCGCGAACACGGTCATGCGGCGACCCGCCTCCGCGGCATTCGGCCCGCGGTCAACAGCATCGCACCGCAGGCACCGTCGTCGCCCGAAGACTCGATCAGCACCGGATCGCCTCGGTCGTAGCCTTTCTTGGCAGCGGTTATGGCCATGCCAACCGTCATCGGCACGACAGCGGCTCCGACATTGCCGAGACTTTCAGCTGGGCTCCAGAAGTCTTGGAAACCATGATGGCCTCGGACGAGCCGCAACGAGGCAATCGCTGCCTGCTTGAAGAAATAGCTCTCGCCGATCAGATCCGAAATCCGGTAACCGACATCGCGCATTTCCATCCCCGAGGCGTCCAGAGCCATGCGGTAGGCTGCGGTCATGCCGTCGCCGCGGAGAGGAAGATCGGTATGGTTGTAGATATAGGCCGGCTCGCGGGCCAGGCCGAGGCCGAGGAGGCGCATGGTGCCGCCGCCTGGGCGGGTGCAGAGGATAGCAGCGGCAGCTTCGCCGGGGATGAAGCCATTAGGGTTGTCTGGGGTTAGCAGGCGTCGTTCGGCCAGATAGTGGTCGATCGTCAGTCCCGCCAGATAGCTGTCGACGCCGCAGATCATTACGTAAGGTACGCTGCGGTCGGCCAGCAGCCGACGGGCCTGGTCGAGTGCGACGTGGCCGGAGGGCCGGCCGTGGGCGACGATTCGCGTTCGGTACGGCGAGGCGATGCCGGTGATCTCGGCGATGCGCGCAGCGAGGCGTGCGGCTTCCGGGGCGAGCCGGCCGGGCCGGTCTTCTTCGGCGAGGCAGAGGATGAGCGCTGCTGTGCCATGTGCGTCAGGAACGGGCTCGAAGGCCTCGAGGATGGCGGCCGCAGCCATGTGGGCCAGCCGTTTCTCTCCTGTGAACTTGCGCGGCAGCGGCACCGGGGCGCCGACCAGCCAGCCGCCGCCGGGGCCGACGAAGCGGGTTTCCTGGAAGCCATCGAGCTTGGCGCGCATCGCGGCGCATGCCGAGGGGGCGTCGAGACCGACCGCGGTCACCATGCCGATCGAAACGATGTCGAGCTCGAGTGTCATGCCTCCTCGATTTCTTCTTCCGCGTCAGCACCATTTGCACGGACATAGGTTCGCCCGGTCGCTCGTGCGCGCAGCATGGATTGCGTCGGCGGCCCGATCCAGCATTCCGAAAAATCGAGGATCGTGCGCTTGAGCCGCTGCTGCAACCGCCAAACCAGCGAGAATCGTCGATTTTCTAGATCGAACAGGATGGTGTCCGGAGACCGTTCACCGTCGAATACCTTGTCCTGCTCCTTGAACAAGGTCATCTGCAACGCCGTCGCCGGCAGGCGGAAAACCTCCTTGCCCATCGGCGTCAGATTGATCAGCTGCACATCCTCGCCGCCCCTTGGATGGTCGATCTGCTGGTCCGGTGGCGCCATCTGGAAATAGCGCTCATCGAAATCGGGGGGTAGGAAGGGAAAGATGTTATCAGTCCAGTTCTGGTCGTAGGTGCCGCCATACTCGATGCGGCCGGGCCACCCACGGCCCATCGGTCCGAAACTCATTGGCTTGTAGTCGCCGAAGGGTGAACGAATTTCTTCGTTAACCGCTTGCGTGTTCGGCAGCCGCAGGCCGGGAATGAGACGCTGGTTCTTGGTGCGCGACCATCCGGTTCCGACCGGGTTGTATTTATAGCTGGCGGGAAGCTTGTCTTCTGGATCCAGCCTGTCGACGCCACCCCAGGCAACGTCATAGGAGATCGGCAGTTTCAGGAAGGGTTGCGGCGACGTGGCGGTAAAGACGGGGCCGATGGAGCGCCATTCGCGGTGGCCAACCACCTCGAACAGTTTTGACCAGTTGCCGACCTTGATGCCGACCGGCACCCGCTCCGCCGGCCGTCCGCCCGGCGCATAGGCGCAGCCATTGGCGATCACGTCGCAGCGCGGCTTGCGGAAAGCGAAATCCGTCTCCCACAACGTTGCCGAATAGCCAGGCACACCGGTTTGCGTGTCGGCCATGACCAGCGGAACCTGTTCAGCCGATTTCTGCACCGGCCCGCCAGGGTTCGTCGGAAAATCGAAAGTGCCCTTGACCACGACCACGATCCATTCGTGGCCGGCCTTGTCCATGCCCATGGTGAACTGATGCGGATAGCCCATCTGGTTCCAGATCTGCATCAGCTGGTCTCCCAGCTTGCGGCGAAGATCTGCTCCAGCACCGGCTGCGGCGCTTGCTGATCGACATCGAAAATATCCGTATGCGCCGTCCACGCCACGAACTCGTCGATGAGATCGCCCTCGTCATCGATCAGCGGAACGGGCAGGGCGGCCAGTGCCGCGTCGAGTTCGTCGGGCGTCAACTCGCCTCGCTGCGCAGCCAAGGCGTGGGTCTCGATGCTTTCGAACCATGCGTCCGAAAAAGCCAGCTTAAGGGGCGCCTTTGGCAGCCTTGCGACGACGCTCAATGGAAATTGCCGGCCGACCCTGTCGGCGCTTTGCAGTACAATGCCGGCCGAGGCGCCGAAGGAACCAGGCCCGCTGAGGAAACGCAGCGCAATGTGCTGCGGCCAGGTTTTGAGTCCGAACAGCGGCACGATATGCCGCGCCAGCCAGCGGTCCCATCCACGCACGAAATCCGCCGGCAGCCGCCGGGTCACGAAATCGCCGGTGGCGGGCATCTTGCCATAGAAGCCGGGCACGATCAGATCTGCGGCGGACATGTGAACTTCTTGAACATTTCGAGCGTGTAGGGGTTCTCGACGCTGGCGGCCTTGAGTTCGAAATCGGCCCACATCCCCTTCGTGCCGAGCCGCAGGCTGTAGACGTCGGTGAGCTTGGTCGCGGCGAAGCGGCCGCCGCGCAGCATTCTGAGCCACGCCCAGCTGCCGGTCTCGTTGAGCATCACTTCGGGCGAGCCGTCGACCGGCTGGAAGGCGAGCGAGATCACCCCGGTGCCATCCTTGCCGGGCCACGTCATCGGTTGCGGTCTGGTGGCGTTGTTGTAGTAGACGAGGTTCTGGCCATCGAGGTTAAGCGTGACCCGCGCCACGTTGGGGGAGAGGTCCTTGGGCTCCAGCGTGAAGTTCATCACCGGGCCGGTGCCGCCCGGAAACAGATCGTCGCGAATATGCCTCGCCTGCTCGAACGCTGCGAGCGCCGCCGGGTCGAGGCCGAAATCGGCACGCCATTTCCACGGCTCGCTTGCGGTGTCGACATAGTTGATCAAATGGTCGGTGGTGAAGGCATCGATCAGGCCGGTCGGTCCGAACAGACGTTGGAAGTCGCGCACATTGACATCGACCGCGCTGTCCGGGCTGAACGGATAGCGGTTGTTGAGCGCCGCCTGGCAGAAGGGCAGGATGTCAGCCCGCCAGATGGCGTTGAGCTCGTTGGTGACGGCCTTCTGCGACAGGCCGCTGGTGTCGCCGGCAATGCCGCCCAGCCACTCGTTGATCGGCGAGGGCAGGATCTGCGCCTGCCTGGCGACCGCGCCTGTCAGTTCGGCGAGGCCGCCCTGCTTCTTGATCGCATCCTGCGGGTTGGGATTGGCGGTCACCGTCTGCAACACATTCGACAGCGCCGTCAGCGCCACGACGGCGGCGTCGAGCGCTGGCGGCTGGCCGTCGACCTGGGCGATGGTGCCTTTGAGCGGCTTGAAATGATCAGCAACCAAGCTGCCGGTCATGTCCACCTGGTTGGCGGAGCCGGCACGCGGCAGGAGCTTGGCGCCCGAGGTCACCACCTTGCCCAGCTTGCCGAGTTTGCTGAGCAGCTTGGAGCCGCTCTTGGCGGCAGCGCCACTTTTGTCGTCGGCCGGCGCATCGTCGGAGCGGGTGAGGTCGGTCTCCTGCACCACTGCCGTCAACAGGCGCTTCAGCGCGGAGTCGGCGCTGGAAAGATCCTTGAGGTTTTCACTGGCGATGTTGAGATCTGTAAGCGGCGCAAGCCGCATGTCACGCAGGAAGGAGTCCCACTGGGCGATATAGTCGTCATAGTAGAGCTTCAAGATGTCTTGCGAGAGCGCCGAGACCGACGTCTCCGAATTCTCCGAGCAGCCGCCGGCAAACACCGCGCGATCGAGGGCCGCCTGTCCGGCTACATCCTCGACCCGGTCGAGGATCGCGTCGTGGAAACCGGCATAGGTGTAGGGGCCAGGAACGCCGACGCGCAACGTCTTGTCGGAGCGGCGCGCGAACACCTTGGCGCCGTTCGGCCCGGCGAAATTGGCCGGCACCCATTCCTTGAGGGCGGCTACTTCCGGGTCGGCGAGGAGCTGCTTGTAGGCGCGCTCCGGCAGTGAGATCGTGCATACAGTCTTCAGCGCCTCCGCGACCAGTGCCTTGTCCGGGGCGATGTAGCTGTCGTCGACGGCCATGCGGCGGATGGCGGCGATTTGGTGCTCTTCGGCGTCGGCCGTGGGGAAAGGCGGAGCCGGCGCGAATTGCGGCAGGCTGTTCACCCACCAGTTCTGGACGAAATCGGTGTCCATCTGCGACAGGCCGGTCATCATCCGGTAGGTCTTCAGCGCGCCAAGCATGAAATCCGGATCGCGGATTTGCCGCCACATCGTGGCCTCGAGCAGGGCGACCATATGCGGCTCGAGCACGTTGCGCAGCGCATGGTCGTAGGTATCGGTCTGCGCGCGCACCAACTCCGGCGAAGCGGTCGGGCCGAGCAGATTATGGACGGCGTCTGGTGGCGGCGTTCGGGCGGTCGCCACCGCGTCCATCGCCGCCAGCGCGCCATCCATGGTCGGCTGCTCGACCGCGGCCGGCGTGGCGGCCACTTGCGTGAGCGGCCCCTGCAGGGCTTCGAACTGGCCGGCCTGTTCGGTGATCGCATTGCGGTTGTCGAGGTAGGACCAGGTGAACAGTCCGCCGGCCAGCAGGGCCGCGAGCGCACAGGCGGCGGCGGCCCCGCGCCAGATCCAGGCGCGGCGGCGCTGCGCCAGCGGATCGAATGTGCCAAGGCCCGCCTCCTTGAAGATCACTTCGGTGAGAAGGTTCCTGAGGAAGAAGCTGCGCTTCTCGACGCGCGCCGCCGGCATGGCGCGGCGCGGCGGCAGCCCGAAGGACGATGACAACGCCGCGGTCAGGCGGTCGATGGGGGCTCCTTCCTGTGTCGCCGATGTCAGATAAAGGCCACGCAGCCATGCGGCTTCCTCGTAGCGGCTTTCGCCGAACATGGCCTCGATCAACACCTGGATCGGCCCGCGGAGGCTCGCCAACTGCGCCGGAAAACGAAAGATCTCGGCGCGCGAGGCAAGCTTGTCTTCGTCCTCAAGGCGCGGCACCAACCTTCGCTCCAGCTCGGTGCCAAGCCTGGCCAGCTCCGCCTCGATCATGCCGGCGTTGACGCGGGCATCCAGCGGAAAGGTGGTTCCCCACACTTGCTCGCGCGCACTTGTCGACAAGCCGCCGAAGAAGGCTTCGAACCCTTTGATCAGGTCGGCCTTCGTCAGCATCAGGTAGACAGGCAGACGAATCTCCAGGCGATCGTTGAGCTCCGCCAGTCGGCGGCGGATCTTGCGGCCGTGCGCCTTGATCGCTTCGTCGCCCTCCGAGAGCGCATCGATCGACAGCGCGACGATGACGCCGTTGAGCGCGCGCCGGCCCCGGTGCTTCTTCAAAAGGTCCAGGAAGCCCAGCCATTCTGCGGCGTCGACGTCCGGCTGGCTCTCCTGCTGGACGTAGCGGCCCGCAGTGTCGATCAGCACTGCGTTCTCGGAGAAAAACCAGTCGCAGTTGCGCGTGCCGCCGACACCCTGCAGATCATCGGTCAGATCGATTGGAAAATTGAGGCCCGACTGGCGCAATGCCGTGGTCTTGCCGGTGGCCGGAGGCCCGACGATCACATACCACGGCATCTCGCGCAGGAATTTCCGTCCGCCGAGCTTGCGCCGCTTGAGCTCGGCCATGACCTCGCCGAACTTGGCACCGACGGCTGCAACGCTCTCCTCGCCGGGGGTCAGCTGCTTTTCGGTCACGGGTGCCGCGATCTCGGCGACGAACATGCGGTTGGCGCGGATCGCGCGCCGTTGCGCGATGATCAGCCAGATCAGCCACAGGATGATCAGCCCCGCGATGATGGCGATGCGCACATTGTCGGATTCGAACGGCGCGTACTGGCCGACCTGGACGATCGGGCCGAACACCCAGATCAAAAGCGAAAGCAGCGCTATGCCGATCAGCGTCCAGAGAAAGCGCGAAGTGATGACCGCCCAGAGGAAGCGCAGGATGAACATCTCAGAGCCTCTTTTCGACCAGGACCTCGACGCGCCGGTTGAGCGCGCGGCCCTCGCGCGTCGAGTTGTCGGCGACCGGATCGGAGTCGGCGCGGCCTTCGGAATGGATGCGCTCCTGTGGCACGCCAGCCTGCACCAGGAGGTCCGCTATGGTTTGGGCACGCGCCTCCGAGAGCCGCTGGTTGCTCGCGAGCGGATTGGACCTTTGCAGGCGCACATTGTCGGTATGGCCGACGATCGTGATGTTTCCGATCAGCTCCTGATTGGCGAGGATCACCTTGGCGATCGACTGGATCAGCGGTTCATAGCCTTGCGACAGTGTCGGCCGCGAAGACTGGAAGAGTTCGGGGTTGGAGGACTGGATGATCAGCTTGGCCAGCGAGACGCTCTCAGTGCCGCTGAGCGCGTCCTTGAGGCTCGCCGGCGCTTCGGCCTTGAATGCGGGCAGCAGCGCGAAATCGACCGGCTGTGGCGGTTCGGGTGCGGGCGCATCCTGCTTGGGCGCGGCGCGGGCAACGTCGGCGCGCGAGGCCGGCGGCAGCGTGCGCACGAGGGCGGAGAGTTCGACCGCCTGGCTGCTCAAGCTCATCGACAGACCGATATAAGCGACGGCGGCGACGACAACCGCGGCAAGTGCCATCACCCAGATCGGAACGATGAAGCGCTGCGGCTCGTCGGAAGCGATCACGCCTTTCCAGTTCGGCGACAGCGGCGCGTCCTCGGCGTCGGCATTGCGCAGGAAGCGCGCGGCTGCCACACGCACGGCATTGAGCGAGCGGTCGCCGGCGCGGCCGGGCACCCGGTACTTGCCGCGGAAGCCGAGCGCCAGGCAGTAATACTGAAGCTCCAGCATCTCGCGGTCGCGGTTGGGATGGCGCTCCAGCTCGTCAAGGCGGGTGAAAAACTGGGTACCGGCATCGACATCGCCACGCAGCATGACCACCAGCGGCTGGCGCGGCCAGGCGCTGGCGCCACCCCATGGCGTGTTCAGCGCGAGGTCGTCGAGCAACGCCGCCACGGCCCAGGCCGCCTGGTCGGCGCGCTCCAGCGAAGAGCCTGCCGCCATCGCGGCGTCGCGCGCCTGAACCAGCTCGTCTAGCAGGCGCGTGCGCATCGCTTCCGGGTTCTCCGGCGCCAGCGCGCTTTCGAGCTCCGGCGCGAATTCGAGCAATGGCGCGAAGATATTGATGAGCGTGTTGGGATGGGCGCGCGCCCTTTTGACCGGCGCGCCCGGTGCCAGCGGCGCCATCGGCCGTGGCGCGGCGCCCGCCAGCCTGATGCGTGTGCGTTCGCGATCCTCCGACAGTCCGAAAGGATCATCCCGGCTCATGGCCTCACCTGTTCACTGAGTAGCAGTCGACCTGCGGCTCGCTCGGCAGGACACCTGAAACGCCGATGACGAAGCCGGGGGCGTCGAGCAACGAGGCCCAATGCTCGCTCTTCTGGTCAAGCTCCAGGCACAGCCGGTCGCCATCGTAGGGGATCTCGCGTGGCTGCGAATGAAGCGGTTTCAGCGGAATACCCGGCAGGCGCGACTTCCAAAGACCTTCGAACTGGTCAGCGGCGCCGACCGTCGCCTGGTTGACGAAGATCTTGCGCAGCGCGTCTTCCGACAGTTCCGATCCGACGCGGATGACGATGCGGCTGGCGACCAAGAGCTTCGGGTTGTCGATGCGCACTTTCCAGACATTGGTCGCGTGCCGCATGACCGGCAGCGCGCGCGATTTCGGCTCGATGTAGCGCAGGCTGAGAATGAGCGAGCGCAAGGCATCGGCCAGCGCCATATAGGCGGGGCCGGGCGCCATGTGATCGTAGGCCGGCAATTCGCCGAGCCGCCGCGAGCTCGAGCCGTAGGTTGCCATCTCGCCGGCCAGTCCGGCCAGTTCGAGATAGAGTTCGGCCGGATGAAAGACATCCTGCGCGAGCATATGGGCAAGCCGCGGGCGAGCGGCATTGGCGAGGTGCAGCATCAAAAGGTCTTCGACGCTGCGGCCGGCGCCGCCCATCACCATCTTGCCATGCGCTTCGGCGATCTGGTCGAGGCCGGTGACGACCTCCTGCAACAATTGCCGGTACCAGTGGACTGCGCCGGTGATCAGCGTCGGCGGCAGGAACGTCTCATCGAGCGAGATGCCGCCGTCGGCGCGCACACCCTTTATGTCGGCGATCGGCAAGGCCGTATAACCGCCGACCGATTTGCCGGGCGCAAGCAGGGCGGCTTGCGGGCGGGCGATCTCGATCTCTTCCGGATCGGCGCCGCTCTGGACGGCGTCGCGCACCGAAACGATCTTGCCGTGGTAGCGCGCGCCCGTCGATGCCGCATGCGCCGGATCGAACCCGACGCCACCGGGTGGCTCGAGCGGCAATGCGACCAGCACCGGACCGGCGCCGGTGTCGGCCGTGACCGGCAGCGGCTTGGGCGCATCCATCAGTTCCGGGATGGAGAAAGGCGTGCCGTCCGGGAAAATGCCCCGGGCGGACACGATCGAGACCTGGCCGGCGTCGAGCAGCGACTGGTCGAGGGTCAGTTGCTGGAAGCCGAAAGTATGGAGCTGGCCGGCCTGCAATGCACCGCGCACCATGCCCTCGAAGAACCGATCCTGCTGCTGGAAGTGCTGGGTCCTGAGAAACAGGCCCTCCGACCACAGCACCCTGTTTGCATCGCTCATGCCACTACTTTCTGCACACGCCCATCCGTGGCCCCTGTCGCTAGGCGGAAATGCCGCCCTTGCCGAGGCTGACATTGATGGTGAATTTCGACCCTGGCGATACCGACTTGGTCGTGCGCCAGTTGCGTCCGCCCGGCTCGCGGATCAGCGCCACGAAGCCGAGTGCCGTGGCGTTCGGCTCGACCGTGATGGTCTTGGCCGCCGTCTTGCCCGGCGCGACCGAGATCGCGTCGGAGCCGATGAGGTCGGCACCGAGCGCCGAGCCCGCATCGCCCTGCAGCGCGAAATAGTCGGCCGAGTTGAACTTGCCGGTGCTGGCAAGCCGCATCACCAGTACCGTCACCGGCCTGTCGCCGCCGCCCGGTCCTGGATTCATGCCGGCGCCGCCGGTCACGTTGACCGAGATAACCGATGGTTTCGGTGGGCCGCTCTGGCAAGCCGCAAGCAGCCCCGTGGCGCCGAGGGCAACGACGAATTCGCGTCTGTCGATCATGTCCTACTCCTCCTCTTCATATGCGTCCCTGAAGTCTGCGCCGATCTCGCCCAGGAAGCTCGATTCCGCGCTCTGGGCGATGTCGCGATGGCGTTTCTGGTAGAGCTCCCACAGCTTGGCGTTACGCCCGCCGGAGAGCAGATTGCCGATGGCGGAATTGGACTTGAGCTCTTCCTCGATCGCGGCCGGATCGAAACGGTCGATCATGCGCCGAAGCGCGGCCTGAACGCCGCGCCAAGCGCGTATGTGATGCTGTGCAAGGTCCTTTACCGCATCGTTGATCGCCGCCTCGCCGGAGAGAAAGCCCGGACTGCGTTCCGAGATGATGGTGACGATGACATCCTCGGCCGTCGGCAGGAATTTGAGCGGGTTGACCTCGGAAGCACCGACCACCGTCTGGGCGACGCGCGCGCTTCCCTTCTCCTCGGCGCGCTTGCGCAGGAGTTGCATCAAGCCATCCAGCATCAGCCGGTATTCACGCCCGAATTTTTCCATTTCGGCGATCGGATCGCGGCCTGGGAAATCGGCCTCCTCGACGCCCATGCCGCGCAAGAATGCGGCACGCAGCGCCATATCGCCGGATGCGGACTGCGCCGGGCGCGCCGGCCTGGGCGTCGGAGCGGCGCGTCGCGGCGGCGGTGGCTCGGCTGCCTGAGCCGGCACATCCCAGGGATGTGCTGCGCGCGGCTTTTCAGCCTGATGCTGCACACGTCCTGACGGGTCGGCGCCGTTGGCGAGAGGCGGGGTCGCGGCCGGCCCAAAGCTGAAATCGTCATCGAAGCTGGCCGGCTTTGCCGCATGCCCGGACGCATCGTTGCGCGAAGGCATTTCGCCGAAGCCGAACGGATCCGGCTGATCCGGAGCGGCGAGATCACTTGACGGCGACGTCGCCACCGGGTCGAGGCTGAACGGGTCGTCAAAGGCGGGCGAACTGCGTTGGCTGGATGCGCGGTCATAAGCCCCGGGAACAGGCTGCTCGAACGGGTTCGGCAAGTCCGACGGGCGTGGCGGGCGCGGTTCTTCCTCGACCTTGGCCGAGAAGAAGTCGTCACCGCCGATGCTGGCAGGCGTTCGCGCTCCCTGCGATGACCACGCAGGCGCGGGTTGGCCGGTGACAGGGGCTGGGCCGACCGACGTCCGGTTCGCTTTGGATTGAACCTCGACGTGGAAGATATAGTCGCCCATGCGCAGCCGCATGCCGCTCTGCAGCCGCATCGACCTGCCAGGACCCAGGGGGCTGTCGGAGTCATCGACGAACAATCCGCTGCTCGACGTGTCGGTGACGAAATAGCCATCCCGGTCGCCGCGGATCTTGCAATGCGCGCGCGAGACGAACATGTCCGGGTCGTCGATCTGCCAGCCGGCGTCGGCGCTGCGCCCGATCACCAATTCGCCCTCGTCAAGCCGGGTCTGCCTGACCACTTGCGAGCGGGGGCCTTGTTCCAGCGTCAGCAGCAGGCTCATGCGGCCGCCTCCGCCATTTGCGGCCGCCAGCCGACGATGGTGTGCAATCTGAGATCGTCGGCATCACCCCTGTCGGCGGGACGTGCCAGCCAGGCGGTCCGGCCAAGCTGGACGGTCCCGACCTGTGGCGACGGCACGGCGTCGCGCGCGAGCACGATGCGCAAATCGACGTCGAGCGTCTCGCCGATCATGTCGCGCACCGCCTTCTTGAACAGGCCAAGACGCCGTTCGCCGGGCAAGAACGACCTGAAGTCGTCGAGGCTCAGCGGACCGACGCGCAGTTCGATCCTGCTTTGGCGGCTGAAGACCCGCGGCCCGATCGTCGCGCCGCGTCCGAGCCCGGCATGGGCCTTGCCGAGACGCGTCTGCAGTGCCGCCGGAATGCTGATCCAAGCGGCGACGAATTCCTTGATCTGCACCGGCACCTTGAAGGCGGTGGCGAGAAACTGCGTCAGCCGCTCCGCGCCGTCGATCTGGCTGGCGAGCGATCCAGCCTGTCGCAGTCGCACAGTGTCGAGTTCGGGATCCTGGGTGCCGGGGAGACCGATCCCGGACATTGCCTCCAGCATGGCGCGAACACGCCCGCCGACGGACCGCTCGACCTGCACCGCCGGATGCGCGTCAGCCCAGGCGCGATAGTAAAGGGCCATCATGCGGTGCTGCAGGATGTTGACGAAATCGACGAAGGTCGTGTCGCTGGTCTGCTCGGCATCGGCCCCGGTGAACCAGCGCTGCGACAGCCGGTCGAGCACCCAGCGTGTCAGGTGCAATGGCATCGGTCCTTCCGGCCCAAGCAGCCCGAGATTGGCGACGGTCACCCGCGCGGGGGCCTTCTCCCCGGCGTCCTGGAGCTTGATGACGTCGCGGGCCGAGAAGCTCAGGCGCACATGCTGGCCAAGTCTTGCCGGCTCGCGGTCGGCCGTTCCGGAATGGCCGAACAATCCACGGCGCTGCTCCAGGCGCCGCAACAGCTCGAAAAAGTCGAAGCTCTCCAGCAACGGTTCGGCCGCGACCGTTGCGGACTCCGCTAGATCAGGTAGCGATTGCCGGGCGTCATCGGCCATGGCACATCCTCCTGCTTCTGCAGCAACCGCGTACGGGTCCGGACAAATCCGTTTATCCCTGCATGGCGGGCGAACAGCCGCGAAAGCAGGGCCGAAAGCAGCAGCGAACTTTGACCCGCCAGCACGGACTGGTCGACATGCAATGTCACCTCGGTGCCGCGTCCGAAACACATTGGCCCGTCGATCTGGAGCCGCTCGATCACCGGGCGTGAATCGATACGCACGATCGAATGCACATTGCGGGCAAGGCTGGGATCGCCGCGATCGGCATAGAGGTCGAGCAAGGCATGCAGCGGATCCACGCCACGGCCTTCCTGGGCAAGGCTGAGGAAGTTGAGAGAGAGCTGCGCCACCAGTCGCCAGGCAAGATTGTCGGCGCGGGATTCGCCTGCGGCGCTGGCCGGGAGGGACGCCGGGATTGCCGGCTGCGGCGCCCGCAGCGCTCCAAGCAAGCGCACCGCTTCGACCGGATCGGCCGTCTCCAGCGTCAGCGTCGGCGTGTCGTCCAGGATCGGCAGGTCGCGGTTGGTGCACAGCGCCGTGATGTCGAGACGCTTGAGTGGCCGGTTTGGCGAGCTTCCTGCCGGCCGCGAGACGGCGATAAAGACATCGTCGCCCGTGTAGGAGGTGCGGGTCAGGCCCTCGCGCCGCTCGTCTTCGGTGGCCCGGCGCGGACGTCGCTCCGTCGAATAGACCCAGCCGCTGCCGCGGTTCTGCCCCAGGCTGAACAATTCGGGAATTGTCGCCTCGCCGCTCTCCGCGTCGGCGTCCTCGACCCGGGTGACCCGGAAGATTTCGAAATCCCGCGCCCGGGTGCGGTCGGCGTGCAGCACCTGACGCGTTTTGCGCGGGTCGATCTCGATGACGTTGCATTCGCGTTCGAAGAGATTGATGACCGGTGTCACGAACAGCTCGAAATCGGCAACCGTCACATCGGCGAGCTCGGGCACTGGACGCCGGAACAGGAAGATGATCTCGATCCCCCCATCGCACTTGCGCACCACCGACTGGAGGCCGGCGACCCGCACATAATGGAAGCGCTCCGGGATCATGAAATATTCGCGCAGCAGCCGGTATCCCTCGAAGGTCGGACGGGTGCGCGGCATCAGCGCTTCGTCGTCGCGGATGCCGATCATTTCGGGCTCAGGCAGCGCCGTCAGCGGGTTGGTCTTGCCTTCCGCCCGCGCGCCGAGACCCGAGCAAGCGCCGAAGATTGCATCGAAAAGCAAGGGCGCCCTGGCGCGCCCGGCGAAATAGAGGTCGAGACGGTCAAGCGACAGTTCGCTGAGCTTGCCCTTTCCCGTCCGGACGAGGGTGACGCGAAACGCCGCCTCGCCGCGCGCGTCGCCGATCGGCGCGATTCCGGCGGCGGCGAGCGCGCTGCGATCCTGGAAATAGCTGACCGAGGTGATCGCGATCGGCCAGAGCGTGACCTCCTGCGCGGTGGTGAAGGTCGAACGCGTCGAAAGCCCTGGATTGAGGCCGGAGACAAGTCGTGTGCCGCGCGGGACGGCGTGGCCAGCAATCATCGACTGCACCTGCTGGCCGGGTTTCAGCACGGCCATCGCCGTCGCCGGCGCCGGCGTCACCAGATCCGGGTAAAGCACATCGAGAACGGCGCGCGAGAAGCGCGAGCGTTCCGCGTCGACCTTCAGACGGGTGCGGGCGGCCAGGAAGGCCACGCCGTCGAGCAGCCGTTCCACATAAGGGTCGGGACATGGGACCGTGTCGAGGGAAAGATTACGGGCGACCGCCGGATGCATGTCGGCGAATTCCGCGGCCAACGCCCGGATATGGGTCAGTTCTTCTTCGTAATACTCCACGAAGACCCGATCCATCTCAGGTCTCCCGGAATTCGGTTCGTGCCAGCCCGTTGTCGAGATTGATCGTGGTGCGCAGCCGCATGCGCTCCGGTGTCGGGGCCATGATCAACACCGCGTCGATCTCGATCTTGAGGCCGACGTTCTTGTCGCCGAGCGTGACGTTGACGGTCGTGGCGCTCTCCTTCAGGCGCGGCTCGAAAGTGGCAAGCACCGCGCGGATTTCGCGCGCCAGCACATCGCGGTCGAAATCCCGCGAAGAGCGGCCGGAAAAGGACGGCACGCCATAATTGACCACGCTGCGGCGTACCTCCGGAAAGTCGGCCAGCGACGGCAGTTCGTCCAGGGGCTGTTCGTGTTCGGCATCGGAGAGCATCGGTACGGATTCGAAGCGCTCGGTGTTGAACAGGGCCTCGATGTCGCGCCGCACGGCTTCTCTCAACACGCGTGCCGAAACCACCACGCCGCGGCTTTCGATCTCGGCGCGATGCTCGGCCTGGAAGACCAGTCGGTGCAGGCGCCGTCTCTGCTCGGGCGTCAGTTCGGCGTCGGTATCGATGCCGCGCGCGCTGCCGGCAAGAAGAGCCTCGACGCGCTCGGCGCCGAGTTCTTCATCCAGCAGCCGGCGCAGCCCGTCGATCTCCGAGGCCAGCCCCGGCAAGTCGTTGACGAGGCGATCCCAGAGCGAGGGCTGGACCGCCTCGCGCTTTGCCCGCGAACTGCCGGCAAGCTGCGACTTCGCGCCAAGCCGCTTGGCCTCACTTGCCGACATAGACGTCCATTTCGATCTCGTCGTCCTTGTCGTAGACGAACTTGATCTTCTTGTAGGCGAAGCTGACTTCTTCCTCGATAAGATCGGCCTCGTCGGTGGCCTGCCGCATATCGTACTCCATGACCGAGGCGTCGGTGAGCGTCACGACCAGATAGTCGCTGGTCTCGCCGTCAATGGTGCGGCGTGCCGAGAACACCACCTCGTCGAGCGCCTTGTTCTCGAACAGCGCCTTCTTCAGATATGGCGACGACTTGTCGTAGTGCTTGATGAATTTGATCATTCCCATCGACACACGGCCGCGTCGCGAAAGCGAATTCGGGTCGTAGGGCGCTATCATCTTGTAATCGACGCCATGCACTTCGATCTCGTCTTCATGGCCGTCGCGCTTGCTCGGGCCCTTGATGTCCGGGACTTTCAAAAAACCATCGATCTTCATTGAAGGAGCCTCGCTTCTCTCTGTGGTCGGCATTGTCTTTCTCCACCGCTTTCAAACGAAACAAGATGACTTCGCTGCGACTTCAGCCCTTCACTGACGGCAGTTCCGACACCAGCCGGAGGGAAGCGTTGATGCCTTCCAGCTGGTAGTGCGGACGCAGATAGAAACGGGCGTTGTAGTAACCGGGCCGGCCTTCGACGCTGTCGACCTGAACCTCGGCAGCGGCAAGCGGACGCTTGGCCCGCGCCTTGTCGTCGGCGAAGGCCGGATTGGCCAGCACGTACCGGTTGATCCATTCGGTCAACCAGATCTCCATATCGGTGCGTTCCTTGAACGATCCGATCTTGTCGCGCGCGATCGCCTTGAGGTAATGCGCGAAACGCGACACCGGGAAGAGGTAGGGCAGGTTGGCGCTCAGCCGTTCGTTCGACTGGGCGTCGGGGTCGACGAGGCGCCCGGCGCGCGTCTCGTCATCCTGGAGCGAGTGCGCGCCGATGAAGGCTGCGAGATCGGTGTTCTTGCGGTGCAAGATCGGCATCAGGCCAAGCTTCGCCAATTCCGCCTCGCGCCGGTCGTCGATGGCGACCTCGGTCGGGCATTTCATTGCGATCGAACCGTCGTCCGTCGGGAAAGCGTGCACCGGCAGGTTGAGCACCGTGCCGCCATTCTCGACGCCGCGGATCTGCGTTCCCCAGCCATAGAGCTTATGGCTGCGGTTGATGTTGACGCCCATCGGGAAGGCGGCGTTCATCCAGACATATTTGTTGTGGTCGCCGCCCACCTCTTCCTCGAAGGTGAAGCCCTTCACCGGAACGGTTTCCGAGCCGTAGGGCAGGCGTGCCAGCACGCGCGGCATGGTGAGCCCGATATAGCGGGCGTCCTCGCTCTCGCGCAGCGACTGCCATGAGGCATAGGCCGGGTTGTTGACGATCATCTGCAGGTCTTGCGGGTTCGGCAGTTCCTGCCAGCTGTCCATACGGAACAGCCGCGGCGAGGCAGCCGCGATGAATGGCGTGTGCGCCGAGGCACAGACACCCGAGATGTTGCGCAGCAGGCCGACGTCGCGCGGATGGTTGGAGAATTCGTAGGCGCCGATGATGCAGCCGATCGGCTCGCCGCCCAGCATCGAATACTCGTCCGTGTAGACTTTCTTGAAGATCGGGCTCTGGTCCCACATCTGGCCTTCATAGTCTTCCAGCGTGTCGGCCAACTGCTCCTTGGAGATGTTCATCACCCGGATCTTCAGCTTGGTGTCTGTCTCGGTGTTGTTGATGAGGTACCAAAGGCCTCGCCAGGTGCCTTCCATCTCCCGCACTTCCGGGGCATGCAGGATCTCGTTGACCTGCGTCGTCAGCATCTTGTCGATGCCCGCGATCAGCGACTTGATCGACTTGATCGCATTGGACGAGATGGTCGTCGTCTCGGAGCGGGACTGAGCGGCCAGCGCCAGGTTGCGCACCAACTGCTGCAGTTTCTCGCTGTCGTCCTTCTTGACCTTGAAATCCTTTTCAAGGAGGCCGCTGAACTCGCCAAGATCGATGGCTTCGGCCTCGGCGGTAGCGGCTGCGGTCTTTTGCTGTTCGGCCATGACTTACTCCTCGCCCTTGCCGTCAGAAATCGCCTGGCTGGCGATCTTGCTCAGCAGCGGCTCGTTGTTCAGAAGCTGCGCGATGCGCTTTTCGGCGTCGACCCGGCCATCCATGAAGCCCAGCAGTTCCTCAAGCTGACGCCGCATCTTGAGGATCTCGGCCAGTTGCGGCACCTGCTCGGCGACCTTGTCGGGCGCGAAATCGCCCATTTTGGAAAAGGTGAGATCGATCGCCAGTTCCTCGTCCCGCTCGGCGCCTTCGGCTTGCGGCAACGTGTTCTTCACGCGCGCCTTCACGCGTGGTCCCATCGCTTCCATGAATTTGGGGAAGCGATTGGCGTCGGTTTCGACGAAATTGCGGTCCAGAACCGACTTCGACGCTTCCTTGGTCTGCGAGGCGCCGGAAAGGTCGGCCATGACAGCCATGACGAACGGCAACTCGATCGTCGTGGGGCTGCCGTAGGTTTCGACGTCGTAGGCGATCTGCACGCGCGGGGCGCGGTTTCTTTCGATGACCTTGGCTTTGCTCTCTGCTGGCATGCTGGTTACCTTTCATCCTTCTGGGCCGGCTTCTTGGGATCGGCGACACCGGCAAGCAGCCGGAATTCCTTCAGCCCCGACGGGGCGAGATCTTCCATCAGTTCCACGAAATCCATGTGCACCATCCTGCGCACGCGCCGGGCGAGGTGCGGGATAGGGCTGGACGGCTCGGTGCGGTCGTAGAAGGCGACCACGAGATCGAGGCATTTGACGACGTCGTCGCGCGAGTTGATCCGGTCAGGCAGGCCGGCGCTGGGTTCCACAGAGCTTGCCACACTTGCCATCGTCTCGGCTCCATGACCGTTTTGGGTGGGCGTCGATGCCGGTTGAGCCGGCTGCGGGGCGGGCCTCGTCGCACCGTTGACCATGGCGCCGGCGCTGGAATTCCGCTCCAGCGTCGTCAGCAGGCGCTGCAGGAACTTCTTCAGATCCGGAACGGCCGCGCCATTGCCGTCGATGCGGGCATTGAGCGCGGTATCCACCGCCTCCAGCGCCGAAATCGCGGCGCGCGCATCGGCCAAAAGTGTCGTGACAGTGTCCGCGGCCTGATCGATCTGCGCCGCGCATCCCGTGCGCACCCGATTCAGCAGTTGGTTGTGGGCGGCCGTCAGCGCCGCCTTTTCGGCCGTTCCGAGGCCCGAGGCTGCTTCCTGGAGCATGACGCGCTCGTCGAGCGCTGCCTGTTCCAGGTCTCGCCCGCTGATCGGCCCAATGGCGCGCGGTGAGAAGAAGACGGTCTGCCTGAGGTTCCCCAGCAGGCCTTCCTGGCCGTTCTGGAGGTCAAGCAGCGCATTGATGCGTCGCAGCGCCGCGTCGCGGGGTGTGGCACCCGTCCGCAAAGCCGGATGCATCGTATCCCAGTACTGCTCGAAAGTCCTTGCGATCAAGGTCAGCCCCTGGGTGAGGCCGGCGAGCTTCTCTTCATTGGCCAGCGCGCGCGTGACGATGACCAGAAGGCGCAAATCCCGGCCGCGCGACTGCAATTCTTCCGATTTTTCGAGGACGGCGGCCCAGTCGACGGAGCTGGTTGATTGCGAAGCCTTGTTGCCACCGTCATGGACGACCTTGAGCTGGGCTTCCGTGAGCCGCTCCAGCTCGTGAAAGGCCGGGTCGTTGCGTAAATCCTCTCCCGACGGGTTCGCACCGTTCAGAGGATTCAGCCAGAGTGCGAGATCAATCACACCTACCCCCAGCAAAGGGCCCTGTGACCCATGTGACGCAACGTTATCATCGGTCCCATGCCACGACAATTGAGCACTTCCTCAAAAACTAACAGAAGCTGAATTCTCCGGTAATCTTTCAACGAAACCCACTGCGCGATTGGCGGGCCGGGCATGCGAAATGGTTCGCATAGTTCGGACCACAATCCGGGTGGAGTTTGCAGGGCTTGTGTAACCGCGAGGTGCCGCCTGAACCGGGGCGGAAGGCCTCGTTCGTCACACGGCTTTGTCAAGCGGCCGCTTCTATGGCAGGGTACGGTCAGCAGATTTCGGGGGCAGGTTCAATGGAACAGCGCCGATCGTCGCAGAGTTTCAAGCGCAAGGAACTGGTTGCAAAGCTCAATCCCACGGGGTTGCGCGCCTTCAAGGCTGCCGCGGACACGGCGAAGATGCGCGGCAACCCCTATGTCGAGCTCGTCCATTTCGTCCAGCAACTGGTGCTGTCCGAGCGTTCGGATGTGCAGATGATCGTTGCCGATGCCGGGCTGGATGTCAGCCGGCTGACGGCCGATATGACCCGCGCCATCGACAAGCTTCCCTACGGCGCGACCTCGGTGGAGGAATTCTCCGATCACATCTTCCACGCCATACAGGAAGGCTGGAGCCTGGCCACACTGGAATTCGGTGTCGAGGAGGTGCGCAGCGCGCATATTCTTCTCGCCTGTCTGAAGACACCGGCGCTGGAAGGGCTGGTTTCGAAAATCAGCGCCGAATTCGACAAGATCGATGCGGACGGGGTCATAGCCCGCTTCGCCGACGTCACTGAGGGCTCGCTCGAAGCCGGTTCACCTCCGGCCGCAGCTGCGGCCGAAACACCGATGAAACGCGGTTTGGGCGGGGATTCGGCACTCGCCAAATACGCCACCGACCTGACCCAGCGTGCCCGCGACGGCAAGATCGATCCGGTTATCGGCCGCGATCCCGAAATCCGCCAGATTGTCGATATCCTGATGCGGCGCCGGCAAAACAACCCGATCCTGACCGGCGAGGCAGGTGTCGGCAAGACGGCGGTCGTCGAGGGCTTTGCCTTGCGCATCGCCCAGGGCGACGTGCCGCCGACGCTTCAAAATGTCAGCGTACGCATGCTCGATGTCGGGCTGATGCAGGCGGGCGCCAGCGTCAAGGGCGAGTTCGAAAAGCGGCTGAAGGCCGTCATCGACGAGGTCCAGGCCTCGGAGACGCCGATCATCCTCTTCATCGACGAGGCGCACACGCTGATCGGTGCCGGCGGCGCGGCGGGAACCGGCGATGCGGCCAATCTCCTCAAGCCCGCGCTCGCGCGCGGCGAGCTTCGCACCATCGCCGCCACGACCTGGGCCGAATACAAGCAACATATCGAGAAGGATCCGGCGCTGACCCGTCGGTTCCAGGTGGTCAAGATCGAAGAGCCTTCCGAAACGGTGGCCGTGCTGATGTTGCGCGGTGTCGCCGGTGTTCTCGAGCAGCACCACAAGGTACAGATCCTCGACGAGGCGATCGAGGCCTCGGTTTCGCTTTCGCACCGCTACATTCCGGCCAGACAGCTGCCCGACAAGGCGGTCAGCCTCCTCGACACAGCCTGCGCCCGCGTTGCCGTCTCGCAGCACGCTACGCCGGCGGAGGTCGAGGACATTCTGCGGCGCCGCCAGGCGCTCGAGGTCGAGGAAGGCATCATCGGCCGCGAGGCGGCGATCGGCATCGAAGTGGTCGACAGACAGGCTCGCGTGGAGGCCGGGTTGGCGGAAACCGAGACCACGCTTGCGGCAGCGCAAGCACGCTGGGATCGGGAAAAGGCGCTGGTCGCCGAGATTCTCGATCTGCGCGCCAAACTCCGGGGCGAGGGCGTGCCGCTTGACGCGGTGGAGGGCGGGGAAGCCGCTCCGGGCGAGGCCGTCGATGCGCCAGCTGCCACGTCGCATGAAAGGAAGGCGCCTGAGGCCAAAACGCCGAAACCCGAGACGGCTGAACCCAAGGGCTCGAAGAGCAAGTCCGCGAAAACAAAGGCGGCAAAGATGGAGGCCGTTGCTGCGCACGAGCCTGTTCCTGTGCCGGATTCCGCTGCAGATCTGGCTCGACTGCGCGAATTGATGGCGGAACTTGCCGAGGCGCAGGGCGAGACCCCGCTGATCCTGCCGTCGGTCGATCGCAATGCCGTGGCGGCCGTTGTCCAGGACTGGACCGGCATTCCGACGGGACGGATGCTGTCCAGCCAGACCGAGAAGGCGCTCAAGCTCGCCGCCACCTTGGCTGAGCGCGTTGTGGGTCAGGACCATGCGATGGAGATGATCGCGAGACGTGTGCAGACCAGCCGCGCCGGCCTCGGCGCGCCGGAGAAGCCGGTCGGCGTGTTCCTGCTTTGCGGCCCCTCGGGCGTCGGCAAGACCGAGACAGCCCTGGCGCTGGCCGAAACGCTTTATGGCGGCGAGCAGAACCTGATTTCGATCAACATGTCCGAATTCCAGGAGGCGCACACGGTCTCGACGCTGAAGGGCGCGCCGCCCGGTTATGTCGGTTATGGCAAGGGCGGCATCCTGACCGAGGCCGTGCGGCGCAAGCCCTATTCGGTGATCCTGCTCGACGAGGTCGAGAAGGCGCATCCGGACGTACACGAGATCTTCTTCCAGGTCTTCGACAAGGGGATGATGGACGACAGCGAAGGCCGCCGGATCGACTTCAAGAACACTCTGATCCTGCTCACCTCGAATGTCGGCTCCGAGGTTATCATGGACCGCACGAAGAACGGCACCTTGCGCACCGGCATGGACGATCTGGACACCGCCTTGCGCGGCCCGCTGCTGAAAGTGTTTCCGGCCGCTTTCCTCGGCCGCGTGGTGACGATCCCTTACTATCCGCTCTCGGACGCGATGATCGAGGCGATCACCAGGCACCAGTTCGGCAAGATCGCGCGCCGCCTCAAGGCAACCAACGATGCCGAGCTGGTGATCGGCGACGGTGTCATGGACATGGTCAAGGCGCGCTGCACCGAGATCGAATCCGGCGGACGCATGATCGACGCGATCCTCACCAACACGCTGCTGCCGGAACTCAGCCGCGGCGTGCTCAATCGCTCGCTGGAGGGCAAGAAGATGACAAAAGTCACCGTCGGCGCCTCGTCGGAAGGATTTACCTACTCCTTCGAATAGAGCTCGTTGGGATTCGCCGTTCGTGCCCAGGCGCCGGCCAAAGCGCCCAGGAAAAACTTAATAAAATCAATAGGTGGGTGGCGCCGTGATCACGGCCGATCCCGGCGACAGGCCGGTGGCGATGACCGTGTCCTCGCTGATCTCGGTGAGTGCCGCGCCGCCGGTCGTCGCCTTCTCGCTGTCGATGAAATCGACCTCGTCCGAGCCCGTGCTGCGGGCCGAGACCATGGTGATCCACCTGCTCCGCTTCACCGATATAGACCTGGCGCAACTCTGCGCGTCGAGCGGCGCGGAACGCTTCCCGCCCGGGGGCGCCTGGACGCGGCTGCCCACCGGAGAGCCGCGCTATACCGGCGTTTCGACCTGGTTTCGCGCGCGCCGGCTCGGCCTGCTGCCGATCGAGGGCGCGACGCTGGTCGCGGCGGAGCTGCTGGAAGGCGAGGTACAGCCGGACGAGGTCCCTCCGGAGGCGCATTCGCTGTCTATCTCGACCGTTGCTGGCACAAGGGACTGGACGGCGTCGCCGAGCTGTTCGATTCGTCACGTTTTCTGTGAGCCCGCCCGTGGGCGAGGCAGGCTCAAAATATCGCGCGACGCTGCGGCGAGAGGCCATCGCGCCGCCGGAAGGGCTGCCGCCCGCAGCGAGTGATCCCCGCGCTAATTTGGGTTCCCCAAGCCGTTTGCTTTGCGCCACGCCTCGTACTCTGCGCGCGCGTCGTCATGCAGCGGATAGTAGCGTTGCAATGGGGCGCCTTGGAGGAGCTTCTCTCGCGAGAACTCTTCCCAATCGTGATGCTTCTTCGCTTCTTCGATGACCTTTGCGGCCATTGCGACGGGAACCACCACGACGCCATCATCGTCGGCAACGATGATGTCGCCGGGGATCACCGTGACGCCGCCGCATGCAATCGGAACATTGACGGCATTGGGATAGATGCTGGTCTGCACATGATAGTTGGGCGTCCAGCCGCGCAGCCAAAGCGGCAGGTCGAGTTTTTCGACATTGGGCCTGTCGCGCATGCATCCATCGATGACGATGCCGGCGCCGCCTCTGCCCTTGAAGTAGGTCGACATCATGTCGCCGAAGACACCCGAGCTCATGTCGCCGCGCGCGTCGACCACGACCACGTCGCCTTCCTGGGCGTGATAGAGCACGTGCCGGTGCAGTTGCGTCTCCGGGTCGGCATACTCTCCCTCGTTGAAGAGGTCCGGCCGCTGCGGAAGGAACTGCAGCGTCAGCGCCGGCCCGACGATCGACTTGCCGTGGTTCTGCGCCACCGGTCCGACCATATGCGGATTGCGGAAGCCCATATGGCCTAGCGTGCCGGCAACGGTCGCTGCGCCGATCTCCCTCAATCCCTCGATCAGGTCCTTGGGCGGCCGGATTATGTCGGAGGTATGCGTCATGGTGGACTCCGGTTGAAATTGAACTACCAGTTGGTGACAGAACCGTCGCGGCGCTTGAGGTGGGGCGCTTCCCAGAAGCGGAAACTCTGCGCCTGGATCGCCGCCTCGTTGACCTCGACGCCGAGCCCCGGCAGGTCGCCGACCGGATAGGCGGGGCCGTCGAGTTGTGGTTGCACCGGGAAGAACTCGGAACTGTCGAAGCCCAGCTTTCTTTCGGGCGCCCTGGTCTCGAGCCAGGCGAAATTGGGGACCGCGGCGGCAAGATGCACGGTCGCGGCCGTGCATACCGGGCCAAGCGGATTGTGCGGCATCAGGTCGACATAGTGCGCCTCGCTCCAGCCGGCGACCTTCATCGCTTCGGTGAGCCCGCCGACATTGCAGACATCGAGCCGGTTGAATTGGTGGATGCCGCGCTCGATATAGGGCAGGAACTGCCACTTGCTGGCAAATTCCTCGCCGATGGCGAACGGGATGTCGGTCATCGTGCGCAGGGATTCGTAGGCTTCCGGGGTTTCGTCGCGTATCGGCTCCTCGAGGAAATCGAGCACGCCGCGGCCGAGCTTGTTGCAGAAGCTCGCCGCCTCGGCCACCGACAGCCGATGATGATAGTCGATGCCGAGGACGACGTCGTCGCCCAGCGCCTCGCGGGCCTTGTTCAGCATCCGCGCGGTCACGCCGATCGACTCGCGCGGCTCGAAGATATCCTTGCTGCTTTGCCCGGCGGGAAAGAAGCGGATCGCCTGCCAGCCTTGTTGGTACAATTCGCGGGCCCGTTCGATGGCGACATCGCCCTCGGCCTCGTCACCGGTCGAGGCGAAAGTGGGGATGCGGTCGCGCTGTCTGCCGCCGAGCAGTTCGTAGACCGGCACGCCCAGCGCCTTGCCCTTAATGTCGTGAAGCGCGATGTCGATGGCGGAAATCGCCGCCTGCAAAACGCGCCCGCCTTCAAAATACTGGCTGCGATAGGCCTCTTGCCAGATCCGGCCGATCTGCAGGGGATCGCGGCCGACGAGGAATTCGCGATAGTGCTCGACCGCGCCGGTCACGGCTCTCTCGCGGCCGCTCAGGCCGCTCTCGCCCCAGCCGAAGATGCCCTGGTCGGTCTCGACCTTCACCAGCATCTGGTTGCGCGTTCCCACCCACACCGGGTAGGGCTTGATCGCGGTGATCTTGAGCTTCGTCGTCATCCACGCCCACGTCCCAAACGCCTGTCTCAGGCGGCCTCGAGAGCCATTTCGGTTTCGCCGTCGAACAGGTGCATCCGCTCCTGGTCGAACTCGAGCCAGATCTGCTCGTCAGGCTTGACGGCAATATTGGGGGACACGCTGATGTTGACGATGGCGCCGGAGAGCAGCGCCTGCACGAAGGTGACGTCTCCGGTTGGTTCCACCGTATAGGCCTTGGCCGGAATGGCGCCGGGGACCGCGCTTTTGTGGAGTCTGATCGTCGAGTGTCGCGCACCGAGCACGATCTTCCTGCTGGTCGCGCTCTGCGCCTTGCGCGCGTTGGGCTGCGACAGCCCGAGGCTCCAGCCTTCCGCGCTCTTCAGGACGGTGTCGCCGTTTGCCGTCGATGCCTCCAGCGGAATAAGGCTCATCGCCGGGCTGCCGACGAAGCTGGCGACGAACATGTTGGCGGGATGCGCGAAAACCTGCGCCGGCGAATCATATTGCTGCAGATAGCCGCCGTTCATCACAGCCATCCTGTCCGCCATGGTCACGGCCTCGAGCTGGTCGTGCGTCACATAGACGATCGTCGCCTTGAGGTCCTGATGGAACCGCTTGATTTCGGAGCGCATCTGCACGCGCAGCTTGGCGTCGAGATTGGAGAGCGGTTCGTCCATCAGGAACACCGCCGGATCTCGAACAAGCGCGCGACCCAAGGCCACACGCTGCTGTTGCCCGCCCGAAAGTTCGCGCGGCTTGCGCTCGAGCAACTGTGTCATGTCGAGCACCCGCGCAGCTTCGCGGACCTTCTTGTCGATCTCGGCCTTGGGCAGCTTGCGCATCTGCAGCGGGAAGGCGAGGTTCATATAGACCGACTTTTGCGGATAGAGCGCGTAGTTCTGGAACACCATTGCGATGTCCCGGTCCTTGGGGTCGAGGTCGTTGACCAGCTGGTCGCCGATGACGATGTCGCCCGATGTGATCGGGATCAGCCCGGCGATGAGGTTGAGCGTCGTCGTCTTGCCGCAGCCCGAGGGGCCGACGAGCGCAACGAACTCACCATCATTGACCGTCAGCGAGACCTCGTTGACGGCTTTGAAGCCGCCATAGGTCTTGACGAGATCTTTGAGGACCACATGGGCCATCGGCAACTCCCTAATGCTTGACCGCGCCTTCTGTAAGGGCGCGTACGAAGTATCGTTGCAGGACGAGGAACAGCACCACGACGGGCACGCTCATGATGAAGCTGGCCGCCATCAGGCCCGGAAAGTCTGTCGTGTTTTCCGAGAAGAAGCGCTGGATGCCGACCGGCAGCGTCAGCTGCTCGTTTTTGGAGAGGAAGGTGTAGGCGTAGATGTACTCGTTCCACGCGCCGATGAAGGAATAGATCGCCGTGGCGATGATTCCCGGCGTCGAGAGCGGCATCACGATCAGGATGAAGGCCTGGAACCGCGTTGCTCCATCAATACGCGCCGCCTGCTCGAGCTGCACCGGGATGTTGTCGTAGAATCCCTTGAGCAGCCAGATCGCCAGCGGCAGGCCGAAGGTGAGGTAGGTGAGAACGAGCGAGCCATGCGTGTTCACCAGCCCGATCGCGCGCATCAGGATGAAGAGCGGGACGAGAAAGATCACCGCCGGGAACATGTTGCGCAGCAGGACGGTGAAGAACAGAAAGTTCCGGCCCGGGAAGGTGAAGCGCGAAAACGCGTAGGCCGCGGGAACCGCCACGATCACCGAAAGGATCGTCGTGGCGGTGGAGACGAAAAGGCTATTCCAGAAGAAGCGGAGGAAGTCCTGGCCGACGCTGTTCTGCGGATCGAGCAGCTTCTGGTAGCTGGCAAGGGTCGGTTGGTCAGGCCACCATTGCGGCGGGAACTGCATCGCGGCGAAGCCGGACTTGATCGAGGTGAGCAGCATCCAGACCATCGGCAACGCGGTGTAAAGCAGCATGAACACGAGGAAGATGCGTCCGCCCCACCGCCATCCGTCGAAGCGTAGGCGGCGACGGGCCTGGCCTCGAGCGGCTGTCTCGGCAATCGTGCTCATGCGCTGCCATCCTTCCTGTCGTTGCCGCTTAGCGCGCGGACATAGAAGTAGCCGAACGTCATCAGGATGAGGAACAGCAGCACCGAGTAGGCCGACGCCACCCCCCAGCGCTGCCGGCCGAAGGCGAGCTCATAGATGTGGGTGATCCAGATATGCGATGCGTTCGACGGACCGCCGCCGGTCATGATCCAGGGTATGATGAAGGAGTTGAAGTTGGCGACAGCCAGCAGCAGGATCGTCACAGTCGAGACGTTTCTCAAATGCGGGAAGGTGACGTGCCAGAAGCGCTGCCACGCATTGGCCCCGTCGACTTTGGCGGCGCGCAGCAACTGGTCGGGAACCGTCTGCAGGCCGGCCATCATCATGATCATGGCAAACGGAAATTCGCGCCAGATGTTGACGACGATCAGCGAGGGCAGCACCGTCGAGACGCTGTCGATGAAATTCGGCGGCCGGTCGGCCAGTCCGAGGCCGACCAGCACCGCGCCGATGATGCCGAAGTCCGAGTGGTAGATCCACTTCCAGATATAGGAGGCGGCGACCGCGCTGATGACCCAGGGAATGATCAGGATGGCGCGCAGGACGCCACGGCCGAAAAAGTCACGGTGGAGTGCCAGCGCGGCGGCAAACCCCAGGACGAAGGAGATGCCGGTGGACCCCACCGTCCAGATCAGCGTGTTCCAGGTGACCTTCCAGAACACCGCACTGGTGAGGATGGCCGTGTAATTGTTGAAGCCGACGAAGGTCTTGTCGCGGAGCTGCAGGCCAGGCGGCGTATTAAAGAACGACAGCTCGATCGTGTAGTAGATCGGATAGGCAATGACGATGAGCATCACGGCGATCGCGGGGAGCACGTACGCATAGTCGGCGCGATGCTCCCAGATCTTGCGCAGCACGCCAGATTTACCGGGTTGCAATCTTCGGCGAGCCTCGGTCTTGCCGGTCACGATCGTCACTTTGGCGTGCCCTTGTTCTTCGGAACGAACCGGCTGACCCTCGGAGCAGCCGGTTAAGATCGCAGGTCAGGCTTAGACTAGAGTCCGCCCATCAGGTCTTTCACTTTCTTGGCCGCGTCGTCCGCAGCCTGATCGACGGTCATCGCTCCGGTCAGGGCATTCTGCAGCATGTCCGGGATGATGATGTTCATGATCTCGGGAGATTGCGGCAGCGCCGGGAACGGGATGCCGTATGGCAGCATCGAGGTCGTGACATCGAGGAACTTGATGTTGTCCAGGCGTTCCTTCATCCACTTGGTCTTGAAGCCGTTGAGATTGCCCGGGTTCGAGCCGGCATAGGCCATCTTCAGCGACCATTCCGGGCTGGTCCACATGCAGATGATGGCCTTCGCGGCCGGTTCATCCACCTTGCCGCCCTCGACATATTCGGGCTTCAGGATGTGGATGTTCGAGCCGCCGAACACGACTGCGCGCTTGCCGTCGGGGCCGGTCGGGATCAGGCCGTAGCGCATGTTGTCGATGACGGTCTGCGCCTTGTCCTTGTCGGTGCCGGTCGCCTTCTTCTGCAGGTCGAGCATGACATTATAGTCGGACGGGTGCGAGATCATCATGCCGAGCTGGCCGGCGAGGAACAGCGGCTGGTTGTCGGCCTGCTGGTTGGTGAGCGCCGAAACCGGAACCGACTTGTCGCGGACATACATGTCGTAAGAGGCTTGCAGCGCCGCCTTGCTCTGCGGGCTGTCGAGCTCGATCTCCTTGTAGGTCGGGTTCGCCGTGGCTTCGTCGAAGACGCCGCCGCCATAGGCCCACAATTGAGGCATGAAGCGATACGGGGTATTGCCGGCATTCTTGCGAGCCACGAGGCCGTAACCGGCAATGCCGAGCTTGTCGTGGATCTGCTTGGAATATTTGACGACATCGTCCCAGGTTGCCGGAGCCTTGTCCGGATCGAGACCCGCGCGCTTGAAGATATCGGCATTCCAGATGAACGCCATCGTTTCATTGTTGGTTGGAATGCCGTAGGTCACGCCGTCCCAGGTCACGGCTTTCATGGCGCCGGGCCAGAAATCATCGGTCGAATACCCTACATCCTCGGGCTTCAGCGGCTGCAGATAGCCCTTTGATGCGAACTCGGTGCCACCCAGGATTTGCAGGCGGACCGCCATCGGCGCCGCATTGCCAAGCAGCGCCGTGCGGAACTTGTCCAGGAGGTCGTTGTAGGTGAGGGCCTGTTCCTCGAGCTGGATGTTCGGATAGGTCTTGCGGAAGGTCTCGAAGAAATCCTTGTAGTACTGGCGCAAGAGATCGGGGTCGCCCTCGAACACGCCCTGATACCAGAAGGTCAGTCGCCCCTTGTAGTCGAGCGGGGTGACCTTGGCGCAATCGGCCGCGGTATCAAATTCCTGCGTGCCCGCAATGGAGCGCACATATTCAGGCGACCACTTGCTCAAGTCGACCGGCGCCGCGCCCAGAGCCGGTGCGGACATCAACGATGCGATCAATGCAGTGGAGACAGTGCCGCGCAGGACGGCACCGCCGAGTGTGATCCTCGTCATAGGTATCCTCCAGGTTTCTCTCCCATGCCGCTCTGCATCGAGGCGAGCGGCTTTACTCGTCGGCTGCGGGGACATCTCCTCAAATGTATCCCTTCGAGCACTTTATACGTTTTCAGATCGCAGATTGCCTGTCAACGCAACAAATCGTACATTGTTTATGGAAATCGTGCGTGATATCGAGAAAGGCGTGTATTCACGGAAGGGGGAGCCGGCCTTGGCCGAGACGCGGGAATTTAAAGCAGAGCCACCCGAGGGGATCGATCCTCTCGGCGCCTCGAGCGAGGGCGCCTCGCTTTATGAACTGATCAGGGAGGACATCATCGAGGGCCGGCTCGCCGCCAATGAGCGGCTCGTGGTTACCGATCTGGCCCGGCGTCACGGCACCTCGACCAATCCCGTGCGCGAAGCTCTGCAGCTGTTGCGCGGCGAGGGTTTCGTCATCTTTCTCCCCAATCGCGGGGCGCGTGTGCGGCCCATAGATCAGGATTTTGTCCGCGATATCTACGAGATCGGTGTGCTCATCGAGCCGGCCCTGACGCGATGGTTCGTGAACATGGCTACCGTCGAGGACATTGCCGAACTCGAACGTATCCAGGGCCTGATCGAAGAGAACAATTTTGCCGACACGTTCAGGCACAGCGAGCTGGACACGGCTTTCCACACCGTGATGTACCAGCGGCACTACAACCGCCATGCCGCCGAGCTTTGGTGGAAGCATCGCGAAGTGCTGCGCGCCGTGAGCCGGCGTTTCAATTTCACGCTCGCCCGGCGTGCCGCCATCATTCGCGAGCACCGCGAGCTCATCGCACATGTGAAGGCGGGAAATGCCGACGAGGCAGCCGAACTCATCGCCCGCCATGTCGAGGGCTCCGGCCGGCATGTCCTCGAACACATGCGCGCCCGCAACGCCGCCCGGGCAGGGTAGAACAATCGGCCCGGAACACCGCTCTTCGGGTCATTCCAGATAAGGGTAGTTGAGAGATGAAAATCACGAGCATCCGGCCGTGGCTGATCAAATCCGATGCGTCTTATTGGGGAGAGTACCTGTTCGTCGAAGTGACGACCGACGAAGGCGTGAGTGGCTGGGGAGAGATCACCACCACGACGAAGCTGGCCAACCGGGCGCTCTGCACGATCCTGCGGCAGATCGGCGCCGCCGTGACCGGCGAGGATCCGGCGCGCATCGAGCACCTGTGGCACAAGATTTTCCGCAGCTTTACCTATATGGGCAGCCGCGGCGCCGCCGTCGAATGCGTGAGCGCCATCGACATAGCGCTCTGGGATATCCGGGGCAAAGTCCTCGGCAAGCCGATCTACGAGTTGCTGGGCGGACCGGTGCGCGATGAAATCGCGCTCTACACCCATCCCAACCAGGCCAAATTCACCAGCAAGGAGGCTGTGGTCCGCGAAATCCGCGACATCGTCGAGTCCGGGCATACGGGGCTCAAGTTCGATCCTTTCCCGCATCAGGGCCGCGGCGCCGATGGGCTGTCGCGCGAGCAGCGGGACGGCTATCTCGATGGCAGCATGACCCGCAAGGACGAGCGTGAGGCAGCCGAACTCACGGCGCTGATCCGCGAAACGGCGGGCCCCGACGTCGACATCCTGATCGATGCGCATGGCCGCTTCGACGTTCCCACCGCCATTCGTCTCTGTCGCAGCCTCGAGGAGGCCGCCCAGATCGACTGGTTCGAGGAGCCCTGTCCGCCCGAAAGCCTCAACGCGCTGAAGCAGGTGCGTGACAAGGTCAGTGCCCCGATCTCGTGGGGCGAGCGCGGCCATACGAAATGGGATTTCGTGCCGGTACTCGAGAACAAGCTCGCCGACTACATCATGCCTGATGTCACCTGGACCGGCGGCATTACGGAACTCAAGAAGATTTCCGCCCTGTGCGAGGCCTACTACATCCCGGTCTCGCCACATGATGCCGCAGGGCCGATCAACGTGGTCGCGGGGGCGCAGGTGATGATGACCGTTCCCAACTTCTACAAGCTCGAAACGTCGGAGTGGAACCTGGGCAAATACGATCATCTCATCGACAGACCGCTCGATGTTTCGAACGGCAGCCTCAAGCTGACGTCGAAGCCTGGTCTCGGTGTCGAGATGAACCGCGACTACCTGCAAGCCCATGAGATCGAGCTGGGCTAGCAACGCTCAATGCCGGGCGGCGCCTTGGGCGACAAGCCCCCGGCCAAAACGAGGACAAATCATGCCAAAGACGGATGGAGCCGGCGAGGCTCTCAATCGGGTCAACACGAATTCCAAACCATCCGACCTTCGCATCACCGACATGCGGGTTGCCGAAATCGTCGGCGCACCATTCACCTCGGCGCTGCTCAAGATCTATACCAATCAGGGGATCGTCGGGCTCGGCGAGGTGCGTGACGGCGCCAGCGCCACCTACGCGCTGATGCTCAAAAGCCGGCTGCTTGGCGAGAACCCTTGCGACATCGATCGCCTGTTTCGCCGCATCAAGCAGTTCGGCGGGCACGGCCGGCAGGGCGGCGGCGTGTCGGCGGTCGAGATCGCCCTGTGGGATCTCGCCGGCAAGGCCTATGGCGTCCCCGTCTACCAGATGCTCGGCGGCAAGTTTCGCGATCAGGTGCGCGTCTATTGCGATACCGATGCCGAGAAGCCGAGCGGCACCGAAACCGGAAAGCGCCTCAAGCAGCGCATGGACCGCGGGTTCACCTTCCTCAAGATGGACCTGGGCTTGATGCAGATCGCCCATGTCGCGGGCGCCGTATCCGCGCCCGCCGGCGCGCTCGACGGGTTTCATGCCAATCCACGCGGCCGTGGCGGCACGCTCGGGGAGCGCAAGGCCCGCAATCTAGCCTATGATGCGCAGAACGTGCAGCACCCATTCACCGGCCTGCATTTCACCGAAAAGGGGATCGATCTGCTCGAGCAGTATATCCACGAGGTTCGCGAGGTGATCGGATACGAGATCCCGCTCGCCATCGACCATGTCGGCCACATCTCGCTGCAGGACGGCATACGCCTGTCGCGCCGTATCGAGAAATACGTTCCGGCCTGGCTGGAGGACGTCATCCCCTGGCAATATACCGAGCAGTACCGGCAATTGCAGCAAGCCACCACGGTGCCGATCTGCACCGGCGAGGACATCTACCTCAAGGAAGGCTTCGAGCCTCTGCTCAAGAGCGGCGGCCTCTCGGTCATCCACCCGGATCTGCTCACCAGCGGGGGCATCCTCGAAACCAAGAAGATCGGCGACATGGCGCAGGATCACGGCGTCGCCATGGCCATTCATATGGCCGAAAGCCCGATCGCCGCGATGGCCGCGGCACATGTCGCCACCGCGACCGAGAACTTCATGGCGCTCGAATACCACTCCGCCGATGTCGACTGGTGGGACGATATCGTCACCGGCCTCCCCAAGCCGCTCGTCAAGGACGGCTTCATTACCGTGCCCGACAGGCCGGGGCTGGGCATAGACGATGTGGTCGACGAGGTGATCAGCCAGCATCTGCAGCCCGGTGTCACGGGGATATGGCAATCCACCGAGCATTGGGACAATGAATATAGCTGGGACCGGACCTGGAGTTAGCCCAGCCCCCCTGCCATCATTCTCCCAGGCTCACAGGGCCAACGACCGACCATTCGTGTCGACCTCTCCCACGGGAGAGGCGAAGAAAGAAACGGACGAAACCATGATCTACGAACTGCGTATCTATGACTGCCTGCCGGGCAGGCTGCCGGCTTTGCTCAAGCGCTTTTCAGACCAAACGCTGGCCATTTGGGAGAGGCTTGGCATCCGCCAAGCCGGGTTTTTCACCACGGTGATCGGCGAAAACAGCAATCGCCTCACCTATTTCCTCGCCTGGGAATCGATGGCCGAGCGTGAGGCGAAATGGGCGGCTTTCGTCACCGATCCGGCATGGCACAGGGCCGTGGACGAGTCTCAGCGCGACGGGCAGATCATCGCCAATATCAGCAGCCAGCTGCTCACGCCGACAGCTTTCTCGTCCGTGAAATAGGACCGCGCCATGAAGATCACCGACCTGCGTTGCGCCGTCATCGGCAAGCACCCGATTGTCCGCATCGTCACGGACGAAGGTCTCCATGGCCTTGGTGAGGTCGAGTTCACCAAGACCTATCTCAAGCCCTTTGTGCTGCATTTCCGCGAGGCGTTGATCGGCGAGGACCCGACCGACGTCGAGCGGGTGATGCTGAAGATCCGCCAGCGCGGCTCGTTCAAGCCCTATGGCGCCGCCGTCTCCGCCATCGAGCATGCCTTATGGGACATCGCCGGCAAGGCGGCGGGCGTGCCGGTCTACAAACTGCTTGGCGGCAAGGTGCGCGACAAGGTGCGGGTCTACAACGGCTCGATCCGCCGGAAACGCGCCGGCGACCGGCCGGAGGACTACGCCGCCGACGTCAAATGGATGATGGAGCAGCCGCAGAACTTCTTCATGGTCAAGCAGGGGATCTCGTTCCACTCCAACATGAAGGACAGCATCGAGGGCTTCCATTACGGCGTGACGCAGAAGAAGGCCGGCTATCACGGCGCCATGGATCAGGGCGTGATCAGCGAACGCGGTTTCAATCACATGCTCGACTGCGTGATCGCGATGAAGGAAGTACTGGGCGACAAGGTCAGCCTGGCGCTCGACTGCGGCCCGGGCTGGATGCTGCCCGATGCGATCAAGTTCGCCCGAGCGGTCGAGAAGTACAATCTGATGTGGCTCGAGGACATGCTGACCGGCGACTATGTGCCGTGGGTCAATCCGCAAGCCTATCGCGAGCTGACCACCTCCACCTCGACGCCGATCCACACCGGCGAGCAGATCTACCTCAGGCACAATTTCAAGGAACTGATCGAGACGCAGGCGGTGCGGGTCATCGGTCCGGACCCGGCCGATATCGGCGGCATTGCCGAGCTCAAATGGGTTGCCGAGCACGCCTATATGCACTCGATCCTGATGGCGCCGCACGGCACCGCGAATGGCCTGCTCGGCCTCGGCGCGCTGATCAATGTCTGCGCCACCTTGCCGGCAAATTACGTTGCGTTCGAATATCCCAGCGCCTCGGACCCGTGGTGGGAGGATCTGGTGATCGGCCTGCCGGCGCAGATCGTCAGGGACAGCATGGTGGACCTGCTCGAAGCGCCGGGCCTGGGGCTCGATATCGACGCCGAAGCGGCCAGGAAGTATCTCGGCGAAGAGGATGCGGGCTTCTTCGACTGAACCACCCTTGTTTCGCCATGCGAGCATGTGCCTGACGCCGGCTTCCGACAGCCGCCCGGGCGGCGTTTGCGGTGCTGGTCGCCGCCGGCCTGCAGCCCAAGCTCATCTTTCCTTGTTGAGGTCGACCGCGCCGGGAGTAATAGTCGCGGTGGAATCCGTGAGGAGGAAGAGATGACGCTGAGCTTCGACCCGAGGGCGAAGGCCACGACGCTCTACCATGGCGAATTCCGGCCGATGTTCATCGGCGGCAAGTGGGTCGCGGCGCAGTCCGGCCAGGAAATGCAGGCGCTGAACCCGGCGACGGGCGAGGTGCTGACCACGGTGCCGCGCGGCGGGGCCGCCGATGTTGACGCTGCGGTGGCCGCCGCACGTGCGGCCTTCGAAGGGCCGTGGTCGAAATTCTCGCCCTATGAACGGCAATGCGTGCTGTTGCGCATCGCCGATCTGTTCGAGACGCATTGGGAAGAACTCAGCGTTTCCGACACGCTCGACATGGGGCTGCCGATCACCCGCACGCTGGCCAACCGGCGCCGCGTTATCGGCATGCTGCGCTTCTATGGCGGCATGGCGACGGCGCTGCATGGCGAGGCGATCGACAATTCGATCCCTGGCGAGATCGTCTCCTTCACAAGGCGCGAGCCGGTGGGTGTCGTCGGTGCGATCATCCCCTGGAACGCGCCGACCGCCGCCTCGATCTGGAAGATCGCACCGGCGCTGGCGACAGGCTGCACCATCGTGCTGAAGCCCTCCGAGGAGGCGTCGCTGACGCCGCTGCTGATCGCGCGTCTGATGCAGGAAGCCGGCGTGCCCGACGGCGTCGTCAACATCGTCACCGGCACCGGGGCGGAGGCCGGCGCGCGGCTCGCCGAACATCCCGACGTCAACAAGATCGTCTTCACCGGTTCGACGCTGACCGGACAGGCGATCGCGCGGGCGGGTGTGACCAATCTTAAACGGGTTTCGCTGGAACTCGGCGGCAAGTCGCCGATCATCGTCTGCCGCGACGCCGACATCGACAAGGCCGTTCCGGTCGCGGCGATGGCGGTGTTCGTGCATTCGGGCCAGATCTGCATCGCCGGCTCGCGGCTTTTCGTGGCGCGTGAAATCCACGACGAGTTCGTGCGCCGCGTCGCGGAATTCGCTGGCAGGCTGCGCATCGGCCACGGCATCGAGGCGGAAACCGAAATCGGGCCGCTGATCAATGCCAGGCAGGCCGGCAAGGTGGAAGGCTATATCAAGGCCGGCAGTGACGAGGGCGCGAAACTGGTCGCCGGCGGCTCGCGGCTGACGGGCGCGCTTTATGACGGCGGCAACTTCATCGCGCCGACCGTCTTCGGTTCGGTATCGGACAAGATGACCATTGCACGCGAGGAGATTTTCGGGCCGGTCATTTCGGCCATGCCCTTCGACACGCTCGATGAGGTCGTGGCGCGCGCCAATGCGACGCCTTATGGGCTGGCGGCCGGCATCTTCACCACGCATCTGGGCACCGCGCACAAACTGGCGCGCCGCATCAGGGCCGGCTCGGTCTGGGTCAACATGTACCATGCCATCGACCCGGCGGTGCCGTTCGGCGGCATGAAGATGTCCGGCTATGGCCGCGAAGGCGGCATCGAGCATCTGCATGAGTATCTGGAGACCAAGTCAGTCTGGATCCAGACCGACTGATATTCAGGTGAGGCCGGCCTGCGAACGGCAGCTTCCTGCGCTTCCGGTGCTCACGTACTGTAAGTACGCTCCGCTCCGGTTCTCGGAAGCTACGGTTCTCGACTCCGCCTGACCTGAATATCGACACACCCTGGCGCGTGTGGGGGGTGATGCGCTGCAGTTTGCCCCGGCGGCCATGCAAATCGCGGGCCAGGCAAAACCGTCGCAAGGGAACCTTTGTTCGGCTGGTGATTTTTGCCTATATAGAAATGCGAACGGCCAGGAGGGTGTTGCCGATGACGACGAAACGGTTTGCGATCTGCGCTCTTGCCGTGGCGATGGCCTGTGGCATGTCAATGTCGGCATTCGCCGGCTCTAGGCATCGCCATCATCAGGCCGAGCCGGAACGCTACGTTCCAGCCGATGACGATCTCATCGGCTTCCTGTTCGGCGGTCCGCGCTACTACGACCAGCAGCTGTTCACGACGGCGGCGGGCGCCTGTTCCTACCACCCGGTGGGGCCGGATGCGAATGCGTTGAACAAGATCAACGATCATCATTGCGGGAAATAGCTGAGCCGCGCGGCGGTCAGCTCAAGCCAGTGTCGGGCCGGGCAGCCAATGGTAAATTTCAGCAGCCTGAAACGGGCTGATTTCAACGGCTGTACCTGGGTCCGCCAATTCCGCGCGAATCTCGGCGCCATGTTCGTCGCGCGCGGGACCTTTCGCCGGCGTCTTTTGCGCCCATCCGGAAAAGCGCGGAGCGGCGGCTGCCTGCAGGACGCCGTCCACCGCCAGCCACGAGCCGCGCGCGGCCATGTGCGGATGCTGGGCTGCTTCCCATGGACTGAGCACCGGGGAGACGCAGGCATCCGAGCCTTCGAACAGGCTGGTCCATTCGTCGCGCGGTTTAGCTGCAAAGATCGCCGCCAGCCGGCTGCCGAGCTCCGGCCAGAGATCGCGGTCGAATTGCTTGGCGAATCGCGGATCGGCGGCGAGGCCGAGCCTGTCGAGAAACAGCGTATAGAATTTCGGCTCGATGCACTGGACGCTGATGAAGCCGCCGTCGGCTGAGCGGTAAACGCGGCACCAATGCGGACCGTCGAGAAGGCTTTGACCGCGTTCGGCGACGAGCCCGCCGGACTGGCCGAGCACCATCAGCAGGTTCATCATGTGGGCCGAGCCGTCGACGATGGCCGCGTCGACCACGGTGCCCGGGCCGCCGGCCCGCGCATTCATGATGCCGGCCAGCATGCCGATCACCAGATAGAGCGCGCCGCCGCCTATGTCGCCGGTGAGCGTCGGCGGCGCCATGGGCGGCTCGCCCGGCAAGGAGGCGTACCAGAGCGCGCCCGACACGCCGGTATAGTTCATGTCATGCCCGGCGGTGCGGGCGAGGGGGCCGTGCTGGCCCCAGCCGGTCATGCGGCCGTAGACCAGCTTTGGGCTGACCGCCAGGCAGGCATCCGGGCCGAGGCCGAGGCGCTCCATGACGCCGGGCCGGAATCCCTCGATCAGGCCGTCTGCGGTGGCGATGAGGTGCATCAGCACGGCGACATCGCCGGCATCCCTGAGGTCGAGCGCGATGGAGCGCTTGCCGCGATCGAGCAGCGAGCGTTCGGGCAGGCCCGGCATGGGCGCCTGCTTGCGGTGGACGACGATGACATCGGCGCCGAGATCGGCGAGCAACATGCCGGCGAAGGGCGCCGGCCCGAGCGCCTCGATCTCGATGATACGCGTCCCCTTCAGCATTCCACCCTCCACGGCCTTCAACCCCAGAGTATGGCGCAAGGTGACGGTGTGTAACCCCGCTGTTTTGGCATTGAAGCATGTGCCGCCCGCATATACTTCAGGTCCATGAAAAAAATCGGTTTTCTGTCATTCGGGCACTGGACGCCCTCGTCGCAATCGCAGGTGCGCTCGGCTTCCGACGCGCTGCTGCAATCCATCGATCTCGCCGTCGCGGCCGAGCAGCTCGGCGCTGACGGCGCCTATTTCCGGGTGCATCATTTCGCCCGCCAGCTCGCTTCGCCGTTCCCGCTGCTGGCGGCTGTCGGCGCCAAGACCAGCCGCATCGAGATCGGCACAGCGGTCATCGACATGCGCTATGAGAATCCGCTCTACATGGCCGAGGATGCGGGGGCAGCCGACATCATCGCCGGCGGGCGGCTGCAGCTCGGCATCAGCCGTGGCTCGCCCGAACAGGTGATCGATGGCTGGCGCTATTTCGGCTACCAGCCGCAGGAAGGCAAAAGCGACGCCGACATGGCGCGGCATCACGCCGAGGTTTTTCTCGACACGCTGCGCGGCCAAGGCTTCGCCCAACCCAATCCACGGCCAATGTTCCCCAACCCGCCCGGCCTGCTTCGGCTCGAGCCGCATTCTGAAGGCCTGCGCGAGCGCATCTGGTGGGGCGCTGCCACCAACGCCACCTCGGAATGGGCGGCCAAGCTCGGCATGAATCTGCAGAGCTCGACGCTGAAGTTCGACGAGAGCGGCAAGCCCTTCCACATCCAGCAGGCCGAGCAGATCCGGATCTACCGTGAGGCCTGGAAGGCGGCCGGCCACGAGCGCGAGCCGCGCGTCTCGGTCAGCCGCAGCATCTTCGCGCTGGTCGACGATCGCGACCGCGCCTATTTCGGCCGCGGCAATGAGAGCCGCGACCAGATCGGCTTCATCGAGGAGAATACGCGGGCGATCTTCGGCCGCAGCTACGCCGCCGAGCCCGACGTGCTGATCAAGGAATTGGCGCAGGACGAGGCGATCGCCGAGGCCGATACGCTGCTGCTCACCGTGCCCAACCAGCTCGGCGTCGACTACAACGCCCATGTCATCGAGGCGATCCTGACCCATGTGGCGCCCGCCCTGGGCTGGCGCTGACAGCCGCGCCATGTAACCATCGATCGCGGCAGGCGATTCAGGAGGTTCACGGCATGGCGAAGAAGGCTTTGATTGCCTGGGGTGGTTGGGAAGGCCACACGCCCGAACGCAGCGCCAACGTCATCCGCGCGCTGCTTCAGCGCAACGGTTTTGATGTCACGCTGGGCCAAGGCACGGCGATGTTCGCCGATCCGCAACTGTCTTCCTTCGATCTCATCGTGCCTGCCATCACCATGTCGACGATCGAAAAGGCCGAGCTGCAGAACCTGACCGCCGCGGTTCGCGAGGGAACAGGCCTCGGCGGCTTCCACGGCACGATGGGCGACAGTTTCCGCAACGAGCCCGACTATCAGTTCATGACCGGCGGCCAATGGGTCGCGCACCCCGGCAACATCATCGATTATCGTGTGGCGATCACGCAGCCCGACGACCCGATCACCAAAGGCGTCGGTGATTTCGCCTACCGGTCGGAGCAGTATTACATGCATGTCGATCCGAGCAACGAGGTACTGGCGACCACCACTTTCACCGACGCGCATTTCCCGGGCATCGATGGTGTCGTCATGCCGGTGGTCTGGAAGCGCAGATATGGCGCGGGAAAGGTTTTCTACAGTTCGCTCGGGCACACGGCGGACGAGTTCGCGGTGCCGGAAATGGCGCTGATTGTCGAGCGTGGTTTGCTTTGGGCGGCGCGGGGGTAGCAGCGATGTTGGCGCTCTTCGCCGCCTTTGTCCTGCCGGATACGATGCGGATCTCACCATGAAGGTGTTGCGAAAGCCGACCTGATGGGTATGGAAATGGACGCCTCCGCACGCAAGCCCTTTCCGTGACGGCCGGTCAAGACCAACCATGGCTTAGAAACAAATGGGATTTGCAAGAAAACTTCGAACCATGCTCGGTCTTAGACGAGCGCCAAAGCCGGAAAAGATACCGCTGCACGCATCGATCGGGCGAAGAACGCTCTTTTACACGAAGCCCAGCAATATCTATGGCTGTGACGAGACCTCGCCGCTTGAGATAGGAGCGTTCTGCTCCATAGCGGAGGAGACGCTGTTCCTTTGCCGCGCCAATCATCCGACGCACTTCGTCTCGACTTTTCCATTTGAAGTTCACATGACAAATTCGATCGCGGCCTTTGATGACCTGGTGGTCAACGGGCCGACAAAAATCGGCAACGATGTCTGGATTGGACGACGCGCAATCATCCTGCCGGGAATAACCATTGGAGATGGTGCCGTTGTCGGAGCCGGCTCGGTCGTCACGAAGGACGTCGCACCCTACGCGGTCGTCGCGGGAAATCCCGCCAGGTTCATCCGGAACAGGTTTACGGATGACCAGATCGCGAGTTTGCTGGCGATTCGCTGGTGGGAGTGGAGCGACGAGAGGATCAAGGCCGAACTGCCGACCTTCCTTGGATCGATTGATGCCTTCATCGCCGCCAACCGTGCATCATAGCCCAGCGGTGTCAATACAGAACTCATGGAACTGCTTTCCGCTTGTGCTGAACGGCACCATGCCCTCACCCGATCCCGCCGGTAACCACATAGGCGCCGGCGGTGCGTCCATCTTCCAACCGCACCACCGCCGTCACGATCGAGCCATAGGAGCCGCGCCAGACGCTGTGGAGGCGCTGATGCTCGGCGGCCGGCGCGAGCGCCCGCCCGCTGAAGCGCGTGCCGCTTCGATGCATCGCCACCGCCTCTCCATTGACATGCACCTTGATGCTGGTGTTCACCACCTCGACCGGCAGGTCGAGTGTGATCGCGATCTCGTACTGACCGCCCGAAGTCCGCGTCTCGGCGGCAAGCGAAATTGTCAGCGGTGGCGATTTGCCGTTGCCAGCCTTGGCGCTCCGTCCTGAAAACACATCATCGGCCAGCTCGGGCGTGCGCGGCGGGCTTGTGCGGCGCTGGGTGGCGCGCTCGAAATCGCCGGCCATGCGCAGCAGCCTTTCGTCGTCATAGGCCTTGCCGGCGAAGGTCAGGCCGACCGGCATGCCGATGTCGGCCATGGTACCCATCGGCACGGTGACGGTCGGAATGCCGAAATGGCGCCAGACCAGATTGCCGTTAGCGACCCAGGTGCCGTTGCGCCAGGCGAGGTCCGCCGACGCCTTGTTGACGTCGGCGTCGGCCGGGCCGACATCGGCGGCGGCGGGCAGCACCACGGCGTCGATGCCTTGGGCGTCGAGCCAGTCCTCGAAATCGATCCGTCGTGTCGCTTCCAGCCCTTTCAGGCCGTCTTCAAGCGTCGGGATATCCCTGAAGGGCGTGACGCCGGATTTGGCGCGCTCGACATACTCCGCCAGGTCGAAGCCACCCTCGTAACGATCAGGCAATGTGCCGGGCGGCTGCGGGAAAATCTTTGGGCCATCGACCGAAGCGAGATCGGGTAGGGCCGGGTCGGCATTGGCGCGCAGGAAATCGTCCCAGCCCCAGATGCAGAGATCCCAGATTTCGCGGTCGGCGAAATCCGGCGGCACCAGCCCGCGCTCGACCATGGTGCGGGCGCCGGGACGGTCGCGCTCGTAATTGGAGACGACGGGAAAATCGACCTCCACCACCTCCGCGCCAAGCCTGCGTAGAGCCGCCGCCGCCTGTTCCCACAGCGCAAGCACCGAGGCGCGGGTCTCGATCGGTTTATCGGCCTCTCTGTCGCGGCCGATATACATTTTTGGCACGCCGAGCCGCTTGCCCCTCAGCGTGCCGGCAAGCACCAGATCGGTGTAGCGTTGCGGTCGCAGCTCAGAACTCTTCGGCAGTTCGACCCAGGGCTGGGCGCGCCAGAAATCGCCCCGCGTCTGCGGGTCGTCGGCGACGATGACGTCGAGCAGCTCCAGCATGTCTTGCATGGTCCGCGTGTGCGGCACGACGACATCCATGGTCGGCACCAGCGGCCAGTTGCCGCGCACCGAGATCACGCCGCGCGACGGCGTGTAGGCGACCAACGCATTGTTGGTGGCCGGGGCGCGGCCGGACGACCAGGTCTCCTCGCCGAGCCCGAAGGCGCAGAAGCTGGCGGCCGTCGCCGTGCCGGATCCGTTGGACGACCCCGACGCGAAGGCGGCGGTCAGGTAATCGGCATTGTAGGGGCTTTCGGCGCGGCCATAGAGACCGCGCTGCATGCCGCCATTGGCCATTGGCGGCATGTTGGTGAGGCCGATCAGCACAGCACCGCCGGCGCGCAGCCGGGCGATGGTGAAAGCGTCCTCATTGGCGACGAGATGTTCGAAGGCCGGAGAGCCGGAGGCGACCGTCAGGCCTTTGACCTTGTAGCTGTCCTTGGCGGTGTAGGGAATGCCGTCGAGCGGCCCGAGCACAGCGCCTTCGCGCCGCCGCTGGTCGGAAGCGGCGGCCTCCTCGAACATTTTGGGATTGAGCACGGGGACGGCGTTGAGGCTGATGCCATGCCGGTCGAAATGCGCGATCCGCCTGAGATACACCGCGACCAGCTCGACACTGGTGACGAGGCCGTCATCGAGCGCGCGGCGCAGTTGGTCGATCGTCGCTTCGACGAGATGAAGGCTGGCATCGGTCATCGCTGGTTCCAGGCTGTTGTCTGCACGCCATGGATGAGCGAGCCCGCCGGCTTCGGCAAGGGCCAGCAGTCAATCTTTGTCGGAACGCGTTGTTCCTGCGGTTGCCTGCCGGCGGTGCTCAGGTGTCTCCGGTAGCCGACAGGCGCGCGTTCCATTTTCGACGGATTTACGGAATTGCCGGCTCGGCATGGGCAGGGCTCTCATCGGGCTCTGTCGGCACGACGTGCCGCCGGCCGTGTTTGCCGCCATGGAGCAAGCGGCAACCTATGGGCGCGCCGTCGCTGTCATCGCCGAGCAACGGTCGGACAAATAATGGAGATCAGACACACCAAAACGGCTTGCAAGCGTAAGCTAAAGCTCGCAGAAGTTGCGCAAAAAGCATACCGTTTGGGAAAACTTATACCGTCATCCAGCATGAAAGGGGGAATCATGCCTGACCAGGACGCCTTGATCCGCGCGGCCATCGGACGGCTGCTTTCCGAGAAAACCGGAGTCGCGGTCATTTCCATGAGAGAGACTATCACCGAGCTGCTGGCCATAACCGGTGCGGCGCTGACCGTCGAAACCCTGCAGGACATGCTGCTGGAAATGGCCGAGGTGCGCGGCATGACGGTCGTGCTCGATGTCTAGAGCGGTTCACCGTTTGACGGAAACGGTGAACCGCTCTGACTCTTTGTTTTGACGCGATTCCTGCAGGAAAGCAGTTCCACACCTTTCCCGGGACTGCTCTAGGCAGCCGGTAGCCGTTCAGCCGCCACGGGACCAAGGCGTTCTGCCTTGCCCGCTAGTGCAAGCGTGCCATCACCGTAGATCATGCGGCCGGCGCGGAAGGTGGCGCGGACGCGTGGCACGGGATAGCGGTCGGCCACCACGAAATCGGCCAGAAGGCCGGGCTCGACGGCCCCGCGATCGGTGAGCCCCAAGGCGTTGGCCGGGTTGGCGCTTGTCAGCGCCGCCGCCGCCGCGAGGCCATCGCCCCGCAGCTCCGCCAGGCCGAGCACGGCTGGCAGGATGGAGGCCGGATGGTAGTCGCTTGCCAGCATGTCGAGCAGCCCGGCTTGATAGGCCTGCCGGGCGGAAAGATTGCCGGAATAGGACTCGCCGCGCAGCGCGTTGGGCGCGCCCATGGCGGTATGCATGCCGAGCCTGCGGGCTTCCTGCGCCGCTTCCAGCGTCACCGGAAATTCGCTGAGTGCGGCACCCAGGCCATGGACCAGCTCGACCTTTTCAAGCGTGTCGTCGTCATGCGAGGCGAGCACGATGCCGGCGGCCCGGGCACGCGCCGACAGGTCCTGCAGGGCGTTCAGCACATTGCCTTGTCCTTCGCGGCCGGCCATGCGCTTGCCGACGACCTCGGAGGCCGCGGCAACGGACATGCCGCGCTCCTTGGCGATGCGGGCGATGTAGAGTTCGACGTCGCGGTACTGCCCCTGTCCGGGCGTGTGGTCCATCAGCGAGATCAAATCCAGCCTGCCGGCGTCCATCAGCTTCTGCAGCGTGGGAATCGCCGGGGTGAAGGTCACTTCGAAGCGGGCGTGGGTGCGGTGGTCGACCAACAGATGGTCCTTCATCCCGGCAATGGTGTCGATGATTTCTGTCGTATGGTCTTCCGAGCGCAGCACGCCGCTGGTGACGCTGGCGCCGATGAAGGAGAGCGCGGCATAGGCGGTGGTGATGCCGCAGGAGGCGAGCTTCTTGTCGAGCTCGGCAATGCCGATCCGCATCGGCACATGCACGCCGATGCGCGGCTCGACTTCCCTCTCCACCATGTCGCCATGCATGTCGATGAAGCCGGGCAGCAGCAGGCGGCCGCCGCCGTCGATGTCGGCATGCGCGACAGGCCTGTCGCGGATTTCGGCGATCCGGCCGTCTTCGATCCTGACGGCGCCGTTCGGGATGACGCGGTCGCGCAGGACAATTTCGAATTCACTCAGCCACATGTCATGTCTCTTGCAAGGCAGCGATTTCAAGGTGGATTTCGCGGGCGACAAGGTCGGCGACATCGTTGGGGCGATGGAAGACGCCGATCATGGCGATGATGCGCCGGCTTGCCGACGCTTCGATCACGATCTCTCCAGGACATGTTTTCTAGTTCACTCGAATGTCGGTTTCCATTTGATTTTTATGACATTTTCATGAAAGCCGGCCTTGCCGGAGCCCCTAATTCAGCCGGTACGTGATCGTTCCGACAGCCATTCGGCGGTTTGCTGGCTTGCCTGTTCAGCGGAAAGCTCAGGGATTAGCCCCTGCAGCAGGCCGTGCAGGAAGATCCCGGTGAAACAGTCGCCGGCGCCGATCGTGTCGGGCACTGAGACCTGCTTCAGCGGCGTGACATGATTGAGCGCCTTGCCGTCATAGAGCGAGATCGGCCGCATTCCATCGGTCAGCACCAGCGTCCTCAGGCGGGGCCCGGCAATCCTTGACGCTCGCTCCCAGATCCCTTGCACGTCCTCGCCGGGAAAGTCGGCGCGCGATCCGATGACGATGTCGGCCGGGCGGTGCGATGGGCTGCGCAACGGAAACTGCGAGATGACAAGCGGGATCGTCCGCAGCGAGGCAACGAGACCATCGTCGAGCACCAGGGCGTTGAGATAGGCGGCGTCGCCGCTGACAGGCTCCGGTGCGGCGAAGGGAGGGCGCAACTGGCCGCCGGGGTTCAAAATTGTGCGCTCGCCATTCGGCTCAAGCAGGATTTCGGTGAACCGGGTTTCGCCGGTCCACATGGTGACGTAGCCGGTATCGATGCCGCTCGCCTGCAACTTGGCGAGTGCCGCCCGGCCATGGTCGTCGTCCATCAGATTGCTGATCAGCCGGACATCGTTGCCGAGCTTCGCCAGCTGGGTGCCGGTGTGAAAGCCGCCGCCGCCAAGCCTGACAACACGATCGGAATAGGTGAGGCGCGAGCCCGAGGCGAGGGGCGCTGACAGCGACCAGACCTGGTCGTGATTAACGTGGCCGACAACGATGACTGTGCTCATGATCCCTTGCTTTCGGCCTTCAACTTGTCGCCCAGCGCATCGACGACGAAGCGCTGCTTGGGCAGGCATAGCACCAGGACCGGGATCAGGGACAGCAGGGCCAGCGGCCATCAGTGGGCCAGCGAGCACGTGCAGTTCCCGCCCGACGATACGAGCCGATTGCTCAGCGTGACCCCGCAGTTCCGACAGCGGAGCCGCCTGAGGAAGACGGGGCTGAGTTCTTGCCGTCAATTCCGGAACATGAGCCGCCTATCTGAGGCCCGACTTAAATTGCATAGCCAGCGACCCACAACGTGATAAGGTGGCTCATGTTTTTCGGCCGGGTATGAATTCCGGTCGGCGTTCCTGCCGAGTGATGGCTCGCTTCGCGAGCTTTCGGCCCTTGAGGGCCTTTTTTCATGGCATCCGTTTCAGCATCCCATCTGGAAGCCGCGAGCACGCTCGCAGTGGTCGTTTCATCGAACGAGCCGCTTCTGTTCCTGACCGATGATCTCAGGGTCATTGTTGTCAGTGCCTCGTTTTGCCGGATCTTTCAGATCGATCCAGCAACGGTTTCAGGCAAATTGCTCTCGGAAATCGGCACAGGCGAATGGGACATGCCGAAGCTGAACTCATTGCTCAAGGCAACCGCCGCCGGCAGCGCCAAGATCGAGGCCTATGAGATCGACCTGAAGCGGGCGGGCCAGAAGACCCGCCAGCTGGTCGTGAACGCGCGTGTGCTCGAAGACGGCGATCATGACCGAATTCGCCTTCTGGTGGCCGTAGCCGACGTCACGGATGCTCGGGCGGACGCCCGTCAAAAGGACGATCTCATTCGCGACAAGGCAATCCTGATGCAGGAAGTGCAACACCGGGTCGCCAACAGCTTGCAGATCATCGCGAGCGTGCTGATGCAGAGCGCGCGCAGGGTCCAGTCCGAAGAGACTCGCGGCCATCTGCATGACGCCCACAACAGGGTCATGTCGATCGCGGCCGTGCAGCGGCACCTCGCCCAGTCCGGCGTGGAGAACGTTTCGCTGCGGACCTATTTTACGCAGTTAAGTGAAAGCCTTGGCGCGTCGATGATCTCCGACAAGGACCGGCTTTCAATCGTCGTTTCCGTCGACGACAGCGTCGTGAAGTCGGACATTTCGATCAGCTTGGGGCTGATCGTCACCGAACTGGTGATCAATGCACTGAAGCATGCGTTTCCGCAGGAGCGGTCCGGCAAGATCTCGGTCGACTACCGTTCGCACGGGCAGGATTGGACCCTGTCAGTTCGCGATGACGGGATCGGCATGGGCGACAGTGCCGCAAAGGCCGGGCTCGGTACCGGTATCGTCGAGGCGCTTGCCAGGAACTTGCAAAGTGACATCAGCGTGACCGATGCAAATCCCGGAACTCTCGTATCTGTTAGGCACCTTGCCGACGTCATCGACAGTGTACCGGCGGCAGCATAGGCAGATGACCACACCAAAATCCGCTGACGCGGGGCAACCATTGCCCAATGCTAAACTTGGTCCCGCGCACGCCGGAGACATGACGGCAAACCGCAAGGCCGTCATCCTGATCGTCGAAGACAGCGCCATTATCAGGATGGGAGCAGTCGACCTTGTCGTCCATGCCGGTTACGAGGCGCTGGAGGCCAGCAATGCGGACGAGGCAATTCGGCTGCTGGAGGCACGAACGGACATCGTTCTGGTGTTCACCGACGTCGGCATGCCCGGCACGATGGACGGCGTCAAATTGGCTCACCACATCCGAAACCGATGGCCGCCGGTCAAGTTGATCGTCGCTTCCGGCAGGTCGATCATCGAACAGAGCCGGCTACCTGAAGGAAGTCAGTTTTTTCCCAAGCCCTATAGCGACGTAACGATCGTCGAACAGATGCGCCGGATGCTGTCGCCGATTGAAACGCGTCGGAAGCTCTAGGCGCGGATCGTCCGACCCATTCTTTCAAGACTTAAGCCGGTCTCACAACCAGTTGAATTTATTATATGGAACTAAATCGTGGTCGAAACCGTAGTGGGGGGACTGCCGAGGGGATTATCCAGATGAGCAACGGCGCGGTTCTGGTCGTGGAGGATGAGCAGTTGATCCTGCTTGACGTCGAGTCGGCCCTGGAAGAAGCCGGCTTCGAAGTCGTGGCGGCTCACAATGCGGCCAAGGCCCTGGCGGCCTTCGACGCCGAGCCGGGCAAGTTCAAGGGCCTCGTCACCGACATTCGCCTGGGGGCGGGCAAATCCGGCTGGGATGTTGCACGGCATCTGCGCCAGGCCAACCCGACAATCCCCGTGATCTACATGAGTGGCGATAGCGCCATCCACTGGGGCGCCGAGGGTGTTCCGGAAAGCGTCATGATTACCAAGCCCTTTTTCCTGCCGCAGATCATCACGGCCCTGTCGACCTTGCTGAATCAACAGCATCCCGACTACCTCTGACACGCCTGGCTGTGCTCGAGCACGCTGCGCTCTATCGCCCGTGCGCACCGACCTCGAGCCGGACGGGCGCTGTCGCCGACAACCCGTTCCTATCGGTATAGATGTTCCTGGCGCAGAAGCGACGCCTGAGATATCTGCTTTCGGCAGCCGCGAATTGGTCACTCCGTCCAGGTCCGAAGCCTGCCATTCGTGAATTGTCGGCTGTATTTGGCCCAGCGGTGACCTTCGTCGCCTTTGGGCGCGGCACCCCCCGGATGCCAGCGCCGCCTGCTTACCCGCGCTTCTCGATCACGGCGTAAAGCACGTTGCGGTTCTCGCCGAAATACACCTTTGCCTCGACGGCGTTGCGATCGACGCTGGCGTTGACGATGTTCCACATGTCGACCTCCGAGCGCAGCAGCAGCACCCAGTCCATGAAGGTTTCCCGGTAGCCGGCGTCAGGGGTGCCCTCGGCGTAGTTGGCGAACAGGAATGTGCCGTTCGGCTTCAGCATCTGCAGGCAGGTCTTGGTGAGTTTCACGGCGACATTGTGCTGGAGGTAGTCGTAGAGGCCCGAGGCGTAGATGAGATCGAACTTGCCGAGCTTGTGGCCTCTGGTCAGCACGGTCCGCACCGAGCCGTCGACGGCCTCGACCGCGGTGCCCTGGAAGTCGCGTGCGATCAGCCCGACGCTCTGCGGATCCTGGTCAAGCGCGACCCAGCGCTTGAGACGGCCCTCGGCCAAAGCGACGGAGCGGTTGGCTTCGCGCAGATGGCCGGCCGCGATCGCCAGCACCTCGGTTTCGGGTCCGTTTTTGGCCGCCGTCTCGTCGACATAGCGGGTCAGGAGATCGCGCCGTTCGCGTGCCGCCACGCATGACGGAACGTTCTGGGTGTGGCTGTAAAGCGCCTTGCCGACCTCGGAAGCGCTCGCCACGCTCTCGGCCACGTGCGGGTCGCAATAGATGTAGTCGAGCAGCTGCGCGTCGCCGGAATAGCCCCTGGGCTTGGTGAAAGACCAGTGCGTCAGCGGATCCTGGAGAAAATACTCCAGGATCGGGTGGTTCTGCGCCACCGGTATCAAGGCCTGCCAGACGTCCGGATGCACCTTGGCCCGCAGCGCGCTGAGCAGCGACAGCAGCCGGCGAACGATCTCGGCGGGATATTTCTGCTGCTCGATCTGCTGCTGTGTGGCGTGGAGGATGAGCGCCAGTTCCGCACGGGCGGTTTCGAACTCTTCGCCGTGATGCTCGAGCTTACCCCGGCGCAGGCTGCCGGCGATAATCTCTGCGGTAATCAGGCTTTGGCCATCAAACACGGTTTGCACACCAGGACTCCTTGGTTAACAGTCAGTTAACTTATTGCGTAGAATGCACCATTTGCCAACGGCGCTTCGGACGCATTTTATTGTTATGATTAATTTCCCGCTAACCATCTCAATTTATTAGCGATCTTGCAGATAAGATTCTGGGTCCGAGTTAACGCAAACTTGTCTGGCGCCATCGCATTTTACCGCATGGCAATCGCGTCGCGTCCCAAGGAGTCGTCCTGCGTGGGGGCAGAAGTTGGAAAAGAGTTCGGAGCGCAAAATCCCCCGCAACGGGGATTTGTGAACGAACGCGCGTCATCCAGATTGGCCGATACGGCGGATGTGGAACCGTATGATCCGCGCCAGGAACTGGGGGTGGCGGAACTGCGCATCCTTTACCGCGCCGAAGCCTTGGCGAAGCGAAGGAAAGATGCCCGGCCCGGGCTCTGGATCGCCGTCGTCATCTATGTGCTGTTTTCGGTATCGGACCTGCTGCTGATACCCGACGTGGCGGCCTACACGATCACGGCGCGCTTCGCGGTCGGATTGACCGCTCTGCTGACCCTGGAAGCACAGCTTCGCCGGGGCGTGGCGACGGAGTGGCTCGACGTGACCTGCGCCGCGGCGATCATCTTTGGCTATATCGGCTGGCTCCTCCCGGCATCCATGGGAGCGGACAAGGAAAGCGTCGCTTACTACATGGTATTCGGCACCATTTTCATGATGAGCGCCAATCTATTTTTCACGTTCAGCTTCAAGGTGTCGATCATAACGTCGACAATCATATTGTTTATCTTGTATGTTGTGAACTATTTTGTGCCGGCATCGCTGACATACAAGATGGTGTTCGGAATTTTCTACGTTTCGTGCTTCACCTTCACCTCCTATGTGAACTGGAAGCTGAATGAGGAGCGCTACAACGTCTTCCTGAACGCGCTGGAAGCCAAGATCCAGCACAAGGAGGCGACCGAACGCGGCAAGGCCCTGCTCAGACTGTCGCGGACGGATCCGCTGACTGGGCTGGAGAACCGGCGCGCGATCGACGAGAAGCTGCGCGATTATTGGAGCGATTGGCAGAAGCTTGGCAGCAAGTTCGCGGCCATCCTCATCGACGTCGACTTCTTCAAGAAGTTCAACGACTGCTACGGCCACCAGGAAGGCGACCGCTGCCTGATCCATGTCGCCAATGCGCTGAGCGATCTGATCAAGAACTACAATGGCTCGATCGGGCGCTATGGCGGCGAGGAATTCATCGTGCTCGCCCGCATGGACAAGAAGGACCAGGTCGCCGAGCTCGCCGAGGCCATCTGCCGCACGGTTGAGAACCTGGCGATCACCCACGAGCTCAGGCGCGACGGGATCTCGATCGTGACGGCGAGCGTGGGTGCCGCGTTCACCAGGACGCAGGCCGGCGCCAAGCTGGAAAAGATCATCCACGAGGCCGATCGCGCGCTCTATCTGGCCAAGGCTGGTGGGCGCAATTGCGCCCGGCTGTTCGACCCGACCGATCCGCAGAGCAGCGACGAGAGCGAGAACCTCGCGGCGCTGCTGAAGATCGCGATCGGACAGGGCCTGGTTTCACTCGTCTATCAGCCGATCCAGGATGTCGTGTCAGGCCGTGTCGAGGCGGTAGAGGCGCTGATGCGTCTCAAGATGCTGGATGGAACCCTGGTTCCGCCGAGCCTGTTCATTCCCGTGGCGGAACGCACCGGTGCGATCCTGGAACTCGGCCGCTGGGCAATACGCACGGTGTGCGCCGAGCTGCTGGCGGACGATCACGTCCCTCTCGTCAGTGTCAACGTCTCGCCGATCCAGCTCAAGACGCCTGGCTTCGCCGCGTCCGTCGCGACCATTCTGGGCGAGACCGGTGTGACCGGCAACAGGCTGGCCTTCGAAATCACCGAAGGGCTCGAGATGGAGATGCACTCGGACATCCTGCGCTGCATCAGCGACCTGAAGCTGCTCGGCATCAAGATCTGGCTCGATGATTTCGGCACGGGCTTTGCCGGCCTGTCGTGGCTGCGTCTGATCGATTTCGACACGGTGAAGATCGACCGCTCGTTCCTGCACGACTGTGGCACCCCGAAAGGCATGGCGATGCTGCAGGACATCATTGCCCTGGTGCGCAATCGCGGCCACAAGATCCTGGTCGAAGGCGTGGAAACCGACGAGCAGATCGCGCTGATGCGCGAATTCGGCATCGACAAGATCCAGGGTTTTCGCGTCGGCCGTCCGGTTCCCGCCGCGAGCTACCTGGAAAAGCGTGGCATCCAGAAGCGCCCTTACCTCAAATCCGCGTAACCAGGGCGGGCGAATTCACCCCAGCAGGTTGCGCGCCGTGCGCATGAAGATTTTCGAGCCGATCGGGATCAAGTTGTCGGGGAAATCATAGTCCGGATTGTGCAGGGAAGGGTGCCGCTCGCCCGCGCCGAGGAAGAACATCGCCGATGGGGCACTGTGGCCAAACAGGCCGAAATCCTCCGAGGCGCGCATCGGCAAGGCCTCTTCACCATGCACGACGCCTTCTTCGTCGAGCGCGCGCTGCAGGTGCTCCACCGCGTCCGGCGCGTTGACGCTGGCGACGAAGATCTCGTGGTAGTCCCAGCGCGCTGAGAGGCGATGGCGGGCCGCGATCTCGGTGACCAGCGCTTGCGCCGCGGCGCAGAGATCCGCCATGCGCTCGTCGCGACGGGTGCGCAGCGTCGCCCACACCTCGGCATGCGCGGGCGCGATGCCGAACACGGCTTCGCCCATCTCGGCATGGGTGACGGTGACCATGGAAAAATCGTCGTCGGCGAAGGTGGCGCGGCCGAGCGCGGGCAGCGCCGGCATCAGCTCTGAGATCGCCGGCATGGGCGAAATGCCGGTCTCGGGCATGGAGGAATGCGCGGTCTTGCCCTCGAGCACGATGCGCATGCCGCGCGAGGCGCAGTTGACCACGCCGGGCTTGAGCCTGACCTCGCCGAACGGCACGCCGGGCAGATTGTGCAGCGAGAAGGCGAAATCCGGCGCGATCTCGCCATAGCGCGGATCGGCGACGACGCCGGCGGCGCCATTGCCGGTCTCTTCCGCCGGCTGGAACATCAGCACGACGCGGCCGCTGGCCGGGCGCTCGCGCCCCAGCTGGCGGCCAAGCGCGGCCAGGATCGCGGTGTGGCCGTCATGGCCGCACATATGCGACTTCCCCGGCACTTGCGAGGCATGCGGCACGCCGGAGAGCTCCTCGATCGGCAGTGCGTCGAGTTCGGAGCGGAACAGCACGGTCGGCCCGGCCTTGCCGCTGTCATAGACCGCCGCCACGCCATGTCCGCCGAGGCCGGTCAGGACCTTGTCCGGCCCGGTGTCGGCGAGGAAGGAGACGACTTCTTTCGCGGTCTTCTCCTCCTCATTGGAGATTTCCGGCTGCCGGTGCAGCTTGCGCCGCCACTCGGTCAGCTCGACGATATCCCGGTTGGTGAGGGTCATGGTTTCCGCCTCCGTTCGGTCGTATCTCCCATAACATGCCCGGTCGCTCCAGCACGTCGAAACTCGATATGCCACTCGAAATTCCCAGCTGGTTTAGGGTGGCAAGGGCATGAAAGCGCAAGCTACGCTTCGGCCCGGTGTTCTTCCCGCGCCGCTTGCCACACCTCGCGTGCCGCATCGGCATTCATCGCGGCGATACCCAGCCCCACGACCAGATCCGGCCACGCGGAGCGCCACAGAAGAGCCGTAACCAACCCGGCCGCTATGATGGCGATGTTGGCGATGGCGTCATTGCGAGCCGACAGGAAAGCGGCCTTCGTCAGGCTGCCGCCGTGATGACGGTAGGCGGCGAGCATCCAGGCGCAGGAGAGGTTGACGGCGAGCGCGCCGAGTCCCGCCAAGGTCAAGGCGATGGGCTGCGGCGGCACGGGCATGTTGAACTTCTCCCATGCCGTCCAGAGTGTTGCCAGACCCGGCACCAGCAGGATCAGCGCCAGCGCCATGCCCACCTTGGCGCGAGCGCGTAACGACCAGCCGAGTGCGAGCAGGATGAGGAGATTTACCGAGGCATCTTCGAGAAAGTCGACGCTGTCCGCGAACAGGGACACGGACCCGATGGTGAACGCCACAGCGAACTCGATCCCGAAATAGGCGAGATTGAGCAGCGCGACGATGAGGACGATGCGGCGGAGCGGCAGGTTCATCTTCTGACCGTAGCCGAGACCGATATGTGGGGCCACCCGGCTTTGCGGTCCGCAAACGCTGCTAGCGTACGCGATTGGGGCAGAGGGCTTTGAACTGGTCCAGCGTGACATCGTATGACGAGGCGCCGGAGCCGTCGAGCACCACATTGTCATCGATCGATGTGATCAGGTAATCCGTCGTCACCTCAGTGCCCTTGTTGCGGCCCTGGAACAGCATGTTGCCGCCATAGAAGGTGGTGAACTTGCCGGTCTTGCAATTGGCGGTGATCTCGAAGTGCAGGGGCGACTTCATTTCCGCGTCGATGCACTCCTTGGAGAAATCGTGGCCATATTCGCGGCAGTAGACGCCCGCCTTCTGCCTGTTGTGCTTGGCCAGGATGCTGGCGTGCTCGGAGCCGATGCCCGACTTTTTGACGATGGTGAGCTCCATTCCCACCTTGTTGCCGTAGTAGATGGTCCTGGCTTCGGCAGAGGTGGCCAGCAGCAGGGCGGGAAGCACGAGCAGCAGATGTCGCATGGAAACGCCTCCCTTTGGCCGGGAGGATTTCATGCATGCGATCGCACGGTCAAGGCCTCGACGCACAGCCGCCGCCGATGGGCATGTCATCGGCGGCGGCGCTGCGCAGGTTCTGGAGCTGCCTTACTGATTGATCTCCGGCTCGACCAGCTTTGCCAGGTTCCGCAGCGATTCCTGCCAGCCGAGATAGCAGGCCTCGACCGGGATGACGTCGGGGATGCCGGCCTGGGTGATGTCGATTTCGGTGCCGACCGAGACTTTCTTCAGGATCACCGTCACCTGGATCTCGCCGGGCAAATTGGGGTCGTCGAACCTGTCGGTGTAGCGCAGGCGCTCGCCCGGCACGAGTTCGAGATATTCGCCGCCGAAGGCGTGGCTGCCGCCCGTGGTGAAGTTTCGGAACGACATCTTGAACGTGCCGCCGACCTTGGCTTCGAGATGATCGACCGTGCAGGTGAAGCCGTTCGGCGGAAGCCACTTCGCCAGCGCGTCGGCTTCGACGAAGGCGCGATAGACCTTTTCCGGGCTGGTGGTGAGAACGCGGTGCAAACGTACGGTGCCGGGCATATCCTGTCCTTTCATGATGCCTGTTCGATGTCCCAAGGACGAACGGGGTCTGGCCGATCCGACACGGGCGCCTAGATTTTTGTGTACCCGGCCGCGAGCCTGTCTCATCTCTGTGCATGTCGTTGTCCTAAAACCGCTGCGCAGTTTTGGGCGACATGCACTGGCGTAGGCCGATTCAGCTTGATTTGGGACTCGATTTGCGGCGGCTGGACCAATCGTCGCAAATGACGAACCCGATAGCCATTATGAGGAGAGTGTTTATAACGGTCGCTGAAATCGCGATATCCAAGGGGAGACGATGCGCTACATACGTCCGCTTTCAATCGAAGATGCCGTCGGCCAATTGGCCGGATCGGCTGGCACGGCCGCCATTCTGGCCGGAGGCAGCGACCTGCTGGTGAGGATGAAGGGGGGCTTTGTCGAGCCCGACCTGATCGTCGACATCAAGTCGATCGCGGGCCTGAGCGACATCCGCGAAACCGCCGACGGCTTCAGCATTGGTGCCGCCGTCCCCTGCGCCGTGCTGGGCGAGAACGCCGCCTTGAAGAAGGCATGGCCCGGCGTCGTCGAGGCGGCCAAGCTGATCGGCTCCAAGCAGGTGCAGGGACGCTGCACCATCACCGGCAATCTGTGCAACGCCTCGCCGGCGGCGGACAGCGTGCCGGCGCTGGTGGCCGCGGGCGCCAAGGCAGTGATCGCCGGACCCTCGGGCAAACGCACCATCGCCGTTGAGGCCGTGCCGACCGGGCCGGGCAAGACGTCGCTCGCCAAGGGCGAGATCATCGAGGCGATCCTGCTCGACAAGCGCTCGCCGCGCTCGGGCGATGCCTATCTGCGCTTCATTCCGCGCACCGAGATGGACATCGCCGTGGTCAGCGCCGGGGTGAACCTGACGATCGACGAGCATGGCGTCGTCACGGCGGCCCGCGTGGCGCTGGGTGCTGCGGCGCCGACGGTGCTGCTGGTGGAAGAAGCCGCCGAGGCTCTGATCGGCAGGAAGCTCGACGAGGCAGCACTCGAGCGGCTGGCAAAAGTCTGCGCGGGCGCCTGCCGCCCGATCGACGACAAGCGCGGTACCATCGAATTCAGACGCAAAGTTGCGGGCGTGCTGGCCAGGAGAGCCGCCACGACCGCCTACGCACGTGCAGGAGGCAAATAATGGCTGGCATTGCAGTCTCGACGACAATCAACGGCGACAATATCGAGTATCTCTGCCAGCCTGACGAGACGCTGCTCGACGTGCTGCGCGACCGGCTCGGCCTGACCGGCGCCAAGGAAGGCTGCGGCACCGGCGACTGCGGCGCCTGCAGCATCATCCTCGACGACCGGCTGGTCTGCTCCTGCCTGGTGCTGGGCGCCGAGGCCGAAGGCCGGCGCATCGAGACCGTCGAAGGCATGGCGCATGGCGACCAGCTGCACACGCTGCAGCAGAAATTCCTCGAGCACGCGGCCCTGCAATGCGGCATCTGCACGCCGGGTTTCCTGATCGCGGCCAAGGATCTGCTGGCGAAAAACCCCGACCCGACCGAGGAGGAAATCCGCTTCGGCCTCGCCGGCAATCTCTGCCGCTGCACCGGCTATGACAAGATCGTGCGCGCCGTCCAGGACGCCGCAATTGTGATGAAGGGAGCCTGAAGATGAATTTCGATCCGCGTTTTTCCGGGCGTAAATTCGCATCCGTCGGCACGCGCCCCATCCGCCCCGACGGCGTCGACAAGGTGACGGGCCGCGCCCGCTACGGCGCCGACTTCAACATGGCCGGCCAGCTGGTCGGCCGCGTTCTGCGCAGCCCGCATGCGCACGCCAAGATCCTCAAGATCGACACGTCGAAGGCGGAAAAGCTGAACGGCGTGAAGGCGGTGATCACGGCGAAAGACCTGCCCGACCTCACCGATGGCGATGCCGCCATGTACGACATCCTCGACAATTGCATGGCGCGCACCAAGGCGCTCTATGACGGCCATGCGGTGGCCGCGGTCGCCGCGGTCGATGCCCGTACGGCAAGGCAGGCGCTGAAGCTGATCGAGGTCGAGTACGAGATCCTGCCGCATGTCACCGATGTCGACGAGGCGATGCAGCACCACGCGCCGCTGATCAACGACACGATCTTCACCGAGGGGCTGGAGGAAAAGCCGGTAAAACCCTCCAACGTCACCAAGCGCAGCCAGTTCGGCCATGGCGACGTCCATCAGGGCTTTGGGCACGCCGACTTCATCGTCGAGCGCTCCTTCAAGACCGAGCAGACGCACCAGGGCTATATCGAGCCGCATGCCTGCGTGGCGAGCGTCTCGTCCGACGGCACCGCCGACCTCTGGGTCTGCACGCAGGGCCATTTCGTCTACCGCCAGCACTGCGCCCAGCTGCTCGGCATGGAAGCCTCGAAGCTGCGCGTCACCTCGTCGGAGATCGGCGGCGGCTTCGGCGGCAAGACCCATGTCTGGGCCGAGCCGGTGGCGCTTGCCTTGTCACGCAAGGCCGGGCGGCCGGTGAAGCTGGTGATGACCCGCGACGAGGTGTTCCGCGCCTCAGGGCCAACCAGCGCCACCTCGATCGACGTCAAGATCGGCGCCCGCAAGGACGGCACCATCACTGCCGCCGAAGCGACGCTGCGCTACAGCGCCGGCCCCTATGCCGGCTCCTGGGCCGAGATCGGCGCCATGACGGCCTTCGCCTGCTACAAGCTCGATAACGTCAAGACGGTCGGTTACGAAGTGCTGGTCAACCGGCCCAAGACCGCGGCCTATCGCGCGCCCTCCGCACCGATGGCGGCCTTCGCGGTGGAAAGTGCGGTCGACGAGCTCGCCAAGGAGCTCGGCATGGACCCGGTCGACTTCCGCATCAAGAACGCCGCGCAGGAAGGAACACGCTCGTCCTACGGCCCGGTCTATGGCCCGATCGGCATCGGCCCGACGCTGGAAGCGGTGAAGCACCATCCGCACATGAAGGCGCCGCTCAAAAAGAACCAGGGCAGGGGCATGGCCTGCGGCTTCTGGTTCAATTTCGGCGGCCAGACCTGCGTGGACCTCAACATCGGCATGGACGGCTCGGTCTCGCTCGCCGTCGGCACGGTGGACGTGGGCGGTTCCCGCGCGTCGCTGTCGCTGGTGGCGGCGGAGGAGCTCGGTATCGACTATGCCCAGCTCAAGGCGGTGGTCGCCGACACCTCTTCGCTCGGTTATAACGACATGACCGACGGCAGCCGCGGCACCTTCTCCTCCTCCATGGCGACCATCTCGGCCGCCCGCAACGCGATAAAAATCCTGCGCGAGCGCGCCGCGCAGATGTGGGACATTTCCGTCGACGACGTGGTCTGGGAACTGGGCCATGCGGTCGCCAAGGGCGAGAAGCACGGCAATCTCGGCAAACTGTCGCTGAAGGAGATCGCGGCCCAGTCCGGCAAGACCGGCGGGCCGATCGCCGGCCACAGCGAGCTCGTCGCCGACGGCGCCGGCGTCTCCTTCGCCACCCACATATGCGACATCGAGGTCGACCCCGAGACCGGCTCGACCCGGGTGATCCGCTACACGGTGGTGCAGGATGCCGGCAAGGCGGTGCACCCGACCTATGTCGAGGGCCAGTACCAGGGCGGTGCGGCGCAAGGCATCGGCTGGGCGCTCAACGAGGAGTATATTTACGGCAAGGACGGAAGGCTGCAGAACGCCGGCTTCCTCGACTACCGCATCCCGGTGTGCTCCGACCTGCCGATGATCGACACGCAGATCCTGGAAATCCCCAACCCCAACCACCCCTATGGCGTGCGCGGCGTCGGCGAAACCTCGATCGTGCCGCCGCTGGCGGCGATCGCCAACGCGGTGTCGAACGCGGCCGGCGTGCGCATGACCCACATCCCGATGTCGCCGCCACGCATCCTGGCGGCCATCGAAGCGGAACGGGGAGAGTAGATCTGGTCGAAGTCACCCTCTGGGGCGCGCTCGGCCAGCTCGCCGGCGGCAAGAGCAAGGTCGAGGTCGAGGCCAAGGACATCAGGGAACTGTTCAGGAAACTGGCTGAACAGTATCCCGGGTTTGAGCCTTGGATCGATCGTGGGATTGCGGTTGCGATCGACGGGACGATTTATCGGGATACGTGGAGCAAGAAGCTGCCGGAGGGGGCGGAGATTTTTTTGTTGCCGAGGCTGGCGGGGGGGTAGGGGGACGCCTCGCCGACGTTAACTTCAAGGTCTCGAACGTCCTGGATGGGCCGAATCTGAAATGGCTGTCTGGCGACGATTCGTAGTATAATCTGCCGTTTCGCCGCAATGAGGCGAAATCAGTTGTCGAAGGCGTCGAGAGGATCTAACGCTTTGCGTAAGGCCATTCGAGAACATCGCAAAAATTTGTGCTATGGCCGCATTTTTCTGCCACTAACGGGCAGTCAGATCCAATCAAGGAAAGCATAAGACTCCGCGTGGCCCCGCCGTGGCTGCCCCGTGCGTTTACAGAAGAATTTAAAGCCATCAACACTGTTGCTTGACAAGCGGCCCTGCAAACACCGAGCTTGATGCTTTCCTTTGCAAGCATTGTCTCACGAATGACTCGGACTGTCCGTCAAACCAACGCCCCGTATGACAAACCTGAAGAAGCGCGCCCGCGCCTGTTCTCGGACTTCGAGAGCGCGCCGAACATTGTTCTGTTGGGAGATCCGGGAGCCGGAAAATCTTACCTGTTCCGCGAAGCAGCGCACGCGGAAGGCGTGCGGTCAATTACGGCACGGGCATTTCTTGTAACGCCGCCTACAAAGCTCGCTGGCAAAGTGCTTTTTATCGACGGCCTGGATGAACGACGTACTGGGCGCGGCGACCTGGACACGGTCGGCCAGGTCGTCGAGAAGTTGTTCGCCATCGGTCCGGCAAAGGTTCGAATTTCATGCCGGGCTCCGGATTGGCTTGGAGACAGTGATCTGGCTGCGTTTGGTCCTTACTTTGACCAAATGGGCACGCCACCGGTCCTGCTGCTTCAGAAGCTGTCTCATGATGAACAGCGTGCGGTGCTCGCTGCGCAAGGCGTAGAACCGGGTGATGCGGATTCGTTTCTTGTTGAGGCAGAGAGACGGGGCCTCAGTGATTTTCTAGAGAACCCACAGAACCTCATCATGCTGTCGCGTGCGGTGCAAACCGGTTCGTGGCCCAAGACACGCCGGGAACTCTTCGAGCTATCGACCGGGCTCATGCTTCAAGAATTTGACAAGGACCACGCCCGCAAAGGCGTCGGCGTTTTTTCAGCTGCGGAATTGCGCGACGCGGCCGGAGGAATCTGCGCCGCGCGCCTGATCGCTGATGTCGAGGCCATTAGCCTGACTGAGCAGGAAGGAACTCTTGAATCTCCAGGCTATCGGTCCCTTACTTTTCTTGATCCGGCAAAGGCACAAGCGGCGTTAGGCCGAAGGGTTTTCGTCGCTGGCCCCGAGGCCGAAACCGTCGACTATGCCCACCGCACTACGGCCGAATATCTGGCCGCAGCGTTTCTCGCGCAAAAAGTGCGCGACGGGCTGCCATTTGGCCGTGTTATGGCTCTGATGGGCGTTGACGGGCATCCGGCATCGGAGTTGCGCGGCCTCCACGCCTGGCTTGCAATCCATCTTCCTGAACATGCCGATGAACTGATCGAGACGGACCCTTACGGCGTTCTCGCCTACGGCGATGCAGCATCTCTCTCGCCTTCATCCTGTATGGCGCTGCTGCGCTCTCTTGGCCGCCTTTCCAAGTCTGACCCCTGGTTTCGGTCTGGAAACTGGGACGCGCCTCCGATTGGAGCTCTCTCCCGGCCGGACATGGTTGAAGAGTTCCGCGCGATCTTGAACGACCCAGATGCTGGATTCGGCATACGCTCGGTGGTGATTGATGCACTCCGACTAGGCACGCCACACGCTGAGCTGCAGCGCGACCTTGTCTCCGTAATATCCGGGGATGCGCCCTATTCAGAGCGGGTGCATGCGTTGGAAGCGCTACTTCGGCTAGGTGAGGAAGGCAAATCCGCGATCGTTGCGGCTTTCCGGACGCGGCTCGGGAAAACGGCAAACGACCTTCGGCTGCGGGCAGAGATTATAGAGCAGCTCTATGGGAATCCTTTTGGCCATGCTGACGTGGTCCAGCTCGTCAACGATACGTTACAAGGTGAGGAAGACTTCCTTGCGACCGGAACCCTATGGGTACTGGCCGACAGTATTCCGGTTGCCGATCTGCCATCGCTGCTCGACGGTATCGCTACGCCGCAGCAGAACGAATACGGCCAACATAACCGCAGGCATAGTGAAGTCGCGACGTTGTTCACACGCAGCCTTGTGCGCGCGTGGCGTGAGCCCGGCCCGTTTGATGCGGAACGCGCGCTGCGGTGGCTCCACAAGCGTCTGGCATTCGACGACGACAGCCAGGTTCAGGAATTGCGCGATGCGATCATAGAGACACCCGAAAATCTGGAGGCCATGGCAAGCCACTTCTTTGGCACGCTGGTTGCGGATAGCGAACGGTGGCAAAAGTATTCGACATTTCAGCGGAGCACCTTGCAGGCGCTTCCGTCCGGGCCTTTGCTTCGTATCGTTGTAGAGCAACTCACGGCTGCCGAGGACGGCAGCGCAAGACGCGCCTTCTTCTATGAACTCGCATTGACGCTTTGCTACAGGGTGGAACAGCCTCGGGCCGGCGAAATGTTCGGGGCTCTGTATGAACTGGCTGAGCGGGAACCCAGCCTCAAGCCGATTCGCGCAGCCTCGGTGAAGTCGGACTTATATGACGGATATTTCAAAGGACGAAAGGATCGACAGGCCGAAAACGACGCCGCACGCGAGAGCCAGCGCGCGGAGTTTGCGCAGAAGGTCGAGGCCATTCGCAGCGGCGCGGATCTAGGTTGGTTAAACCATCTCGGGAAGATTTACTTCGGTTTGTACAATGATGTTGACCGAAGCCTTGAGCCCCGCGACAGAGTTGCCGCATGGGTTGGCGAAAACCATATCGACAGTGCCCTTGCGGGCCTGCGAGCGGCGTTGTCGCGCAATGATTTGCCGACCTTTGCGGATGTGATGGCTCTTGCAGCGGCCCATAAGCGTCGGGACTGGTGGCACGCGCTCGTCGCCGGACTCAACGAGCGTTGGGCTATTGGGGAAGGATTTGCCGGCCTTACGGATGATTTCTTGAAAGCCATTTTGGTCTTCGACCTTGCGAATCCAGGCTTCGTCAACCGGGATGAAACGGCCACTCAGTTGCATCAGCCTTGGAAAGACGGTTTGGTCAAGCAACACTCCGACTTGGCGCGGGACGCCTATCTTGCATTGGCGCGGCTTCGCCTGTCAGCTGAGGAACTGGGCGTTGATGGGCTGCACGAACTTCTGACCGCAGCGGCATTTGAGCCTTATCGAAAGGATATTGCGCTTGAATTGCTGCGCGATTTCCCAAATGCGAACTTGTTTCGCCTCGGCGACATGCTGGATGCGATTACCAAATTGCCGAATGCGCGCGCGGAGTTTCTGGCGCTCGCTGCAAACGTGGTTTTGGGAACTGCGGCCAACAATGAGCCACGGTATGCAATGTGGTTGGCGGCAGCCTACCTGCTCTCGCCCGCCCAGTTTGCGGATCGGGTTGAGGCGTTTGCGCGCAACCACCCCGCTATCATTTTTCAGCTACGCGACCGGAGCGGCTTTGCGTCGGGAGGGCAGGCAACCGAGACGGCGCTGTCGCTTCCACAACTTGAGTTCATGGCGCGTTTGACCGGCACCCTTTTTCCTGAAGCGCCATATCCTTCGGGTGGATGGAGCGGCGATACGAATGCCTGGGACGCGGCCGAATATTGCCGCAAGCTTTTCGATACGATTTCGGCGCAGCCGACCGAAGCTGCGACACTGGCGCTCGAAAGGCTGGTGGCAAACACGGAATTGGCATCTTACAAGCCGCATATGCTGCACGCCCTTGCTAATCAACGTAAGCGCCGGCGCGATGTGGAATATGACCGTCCGAACTGGCCACGAACTGTAGCTGCGCTGTCGAACGGGCCACCTGCGACCGTTGCCGATCTTCAGGCCCTGGTCATTGACCAGTTGCGAGATCTTAAGAAGCGCATCGAGCGGGAGAACACCGATATCTTTAAACAGTTCTGGAATATCGACGCACACGCAAAACCGGTCGACCCGCGTCCGGAAGAGGCTTGCCGTGACGACCTCCTCACTTTGATGCGGCCACCGCTGCAAGCGCTTGGCATCATTTCTGAGCCTGAAGGGCATATGGTAAGGGACAAACGTGCGGACATTGCCGTGTCGATTGCGGCTCACAAAATTCTTTGCGAGCTGAAGCGCGACAACCATCCCGAATTATGGACGGCGGCAATCGGGCAACTGGACCGTTTTTATACGCCCGATCCGGGAGCAAAAGGCTTCGGCATTTATTGCGTTTTCTGGTTCGGCGACAAACGCAAAGGAGCAATCCCCGCTCCACCGGAAGGATTGAGCCGCCCGACCTCGGCGGATGAATTGGAGCAAATGCTGAAATATCTACTTCCGGAAAACTCCAAAAATCGCATTGCGATTATTGTTATCGACGTGTCCGGCGAAGTCTAGGCTGGCGCCTTGGGAAATTTACCGGGTGGCCTGCATTCTCTTGAACGGTCTGTCGCTTGTTTGCGCGATGATTAACAAATAATTGTGGAATGGATCGCGTGAAAGTACTCCCAGTCTTTCTGTGTCACACCCCCGCTGCCTGAGCCCGCACATACACCAGCCCGGCCACCGCCAGATCCCCAACAGCCATGCCCCGGAACACAAACGCCGTAGCCTCGCCCGGTCCCTCCCGCCCCGCAAAATCACCGCAGACCAGGCCCGTCAGGTCGCCGGCGACCAGCGTGGGGTCGACCAGGGGTTTGGGCATCTTCTTCTCCTGCTCCAGATCGTCGACGACGATGCGGTCGAAGCGGCGCATCGTTTCGGGCAGCCAGGGCAGTGCGAGGTCGGTGATGGCGGTGAAGCTTCCCGGTTTCAGCCAGTTCGCGTCGAGGAACGGTTCGGGTTCCGGCACCAGGGTCACCGTCGACACCACCATGTCGGCGCCCTCCACCGCGGCCCTTGCCGTGTCGCAGGGGATTGCTTCCAGGCCGCGCGACCGCGCCATCTCGCAAAGCGCTTCGCGATTGCTTTTGCCGCGGCCGAACGCGCGGATTTCGCGCAGCGGAAAGAGGTCGGCGAACGCTTCCAGGTGGCCGCGCGCTTGCACCCCGCAGCCGATGAAGGCGACGGACGACGCATCGTGCCTTGCCATGCGCCTGGCGGCGACGGCGCTGAGGCCCGCCGTGCGTTTGGCCGTCACCCAATTGCCGTCGACCAGGGCCAGCGGCAGGCCGGTCTCGGCGTCGAGCAGGGTGATCAGCGAATTGAGCGTGGCCAGCCCGCGCGCGGCGTTGCGCGGGTTCACCACCAGCGACTTGGTGGCCAGCACTGATGGCACGGTGGCGACGCCGAGCGTGGCCATGAAGTAGCGGTCGTCGCCCGGCCACACGGCGGCCTTGGGCGCGCACCAGACTTCGCCCCGCCTCTGGCCGACGATCTGGCGTTCGATCTCGTCGACGATTTCAGGCGTCGAGATCGCCAGGCGATCGAGAACCGCCGACGACAGGTAGGGCAGTGTTTCGGCAGTGTTCATCGTGTCATGTTTCCCCAGGAAAACCGTCAGACTACACGATGCGCGCGGGGCCGAAAGCCTCGCGCCGCGCGCGGCGTGACCGGATGCCTGGCCGATGAGAGCCGCGTCCGGCCGTTACCAATCTTCCCCGACGGGTCGGGTGGCCTTGCTTAAACCCTTGTTCTTGGGCTGAATGGCGGGATACGCCGCGAGGAGGGCATCGAGATGAGCAAGGACAATCCAAGGCCGCTCGCCGAGATCGCCAGCTATCATGCCCATATCTACTTCGATGGACCGGCCGAGCGGCAACATGCCGAATGGCTGCGGCTGCGCATCGGCGAGCGTTTCCGCGTGCGCCTGGGCAATTGGCACGACGGGAAAGTCGGCCCGCATGACCAGGCCATGTACCAGGTCTCCTTCGCCAACGAGATTTTCGGCGCGCTGGTTCCGTGGCTGATGCTGAACCATGGCGGCCTGAGCATCCTCATCCACCCGAACACGGAGAACCCCAAGCGCGACCATCTGGTCGATCCGGTGTGGATCGGCCGGCCGCTGGGGGTGCATGGCGAGGTGCTGCCGGACGAGCATGAGGCGGAAGAGGCGCTGGAGCCGAACACCGAGCCGTCGCTGCCGGCGTAGGGTTTCCTGGGGCGCGGCCGGTTCTTCCGGCCTCGCTCAGCCGGCGCGTTTCCAGCAGGCGATGAAATGGCCTGCTTCGACCTCCGTGGCCACAGGTTCGGCCTGGAGGCAGCCGGCGTCGGCCAGCGGGCAGCGGCCGGCGAAGGCGCAGCCGCCGGGGCCGGTCTCGATGGCGGCTTCGGCCATGGTCGTCGCCTGCCCATCGTTGGAGGAGGACGCCAGCAGCAGCTGCGTGTAGGGATGGTTGGGGCCGGCGAAGATCTGGTCGGAGGAGCCGGTCTCGACCAGGCGGCCGCGATAGAGCACGCCGATGCGGTCGGCCATGTAGCGCACGACCCTGAGATCATGGCTGATGAAGAGATAGGCGGTATCCCCTTTCTTCTGCAGATCGTTGAGCAGGTTGAGCACGGTCGCCTGCACCGAGACGTCGAGCGCCGAGGTCGGCTCGTCCAGCACCACCAGCCTTGGCAGGCCGGCGAAGGCCCGCGCAATGGCCGTGCGCTGGCGTTGGCCGCCGGACAGTGTCCCGGGCTTCTGCTCCGCCGTCGTGCCGGCGAGGCGGACCGAGGCCAGCAGGTCGCCGACGCGCTGCGGCACGGCGCGGCGCGGCAGGCCGGCCAGCCGCCGCAGCGGGCGGCCGAGGATGCGGCCGATGCGCTGGCGCGGGTTGAGCGTGCGGTCGGGCGACTGGAACACCATCTGCACGTCGCGCCGCTCGCCTGGCTGGCGCCGCTCGACCAGCGGCGCCACGGTCTTGCCGAACAGCTCGACCGTGCCCGCCGTCGGCGGCTGCAGGCCGGTGACGATGCGGGCCAGCGTCGACTTGCCGGAGCCGGATTCGCCGATCAGCCCAAAGGTCTCGCCGCCGGCGATGTCGAGGTCGATGCCGTGCAGCACCGGCTGGCCGCCGAAGGATTGTCTTATGCCCCGGCAAGAAAGGGCGATTTCGCGTTGTGACGCGGGCAGGGCGCTTTGCGCTTGCTCCCCGGCCGGCGCGTCGGAAGCGAGATCCACCGGGCTCGCATCCTCGGCCAGCCTGCCGTCGCGCTTGGTGCGGTTGAGCGTCGGAATGGCGGCGACCAGCGCCCTTGTGTAGGCGTGACGCGGATTGTCGAAGACTTCTGTAGCGGCACCGGTTTCGACGATCGAGCCGGATTGCATCACCGAGACCCGGTCGCAGGCGCGGCGGATCAGATTGATGTCGTGGCTGATCAGCAGGATCGAGGTGCGGTGCTCGCGGCGCAGATCGTCGAGGATGGCGATGATCTCGGACTGCACGCTGGCGTCGAGCGCCGTCGTCGGCTCGTCCATCACCAGCAGCGCCGGGTCGAGCGCGATCGCAATGGCGATGTTGGCGCGCTGCTGCATGCCGCCCGACAGTTCGTGCGGATAGAGCCGCAGCACGCGTTCGGGATTGGCGACGCGCACGCGGCCGAGCAGTTGCGCGGCGCGCGCAAACGCATCGTCGTGATGCATCGGGCGATGGCGCAGGATCGTCTCGGTGATCTGGCCGCCAATGGTCATGCTCGGGTTCAGCGCCGAACCGGGATGCTGGTAGACGGCGGCGATGCGGTCGCCGCGCAGCCGACGCAGCTCGTTGGCGGAGAGGTCGCGGATCTCGCGATTTTCGAAGGCCAGTTGCGCGGCTTCGACCCGGGCATGCCTGGGCAAATAGCGCAGCACCGCCAGCGCCACCGAGCTCTTGCCGGAACCGGATTCGCCAACCAGCCCGAGCGCTTCGCCCTGGCCGATCTCGAGCGAGATGTCATCGACCGCGCGGTGCCTGGCTCCGCGATAGGAAACGCTGAGGTGCTCGACGTTCAGAACCGAGGACGACGATGAAGAGGACATGCCCGAAACCACTTTCTGTCCGCGCGGCGATCAGGGGCAATCGCTTCCGCTTTCACATGGAACAATCTCTATAAAATTACTCGAATTAAGCCCGGGCGCAATCTAACTTTCGCTGACTGGACAATTTTCGGGGCACGGCCACAGGCCGCGGCACTGGCGGTTTTCCGCATCCGCAGGGAAGGAACAGAGATGTCGCACATGATCCTCAGCGCGTTCTTCTTCAATCCGCAGGGCGACCACCGCATGGCATGGCGCCACCCCCGCGCGCCCGGCCGCGAAGTGCTCGATTTCGACTATTATCGCGAGCTGGTGCAGGCGGCCGAACGGGCACGCATCGACACCATCTTCGTCGCCGACCACGTGTCGATCTGGGATTCGGTCAAGAGCGGCGTCGCGCACTATGCCAATGCCCGCCTCGAGCCGCTGACGCTTTTGTCGGCGCTGGCCGCCGTGACCAAGCATATCGGCCTGATCACCACGGCGTCGAGCTCCTACAGCGAGCCCTACAACGTGGCGCGCCTGTTCGCCTCGCTCGACCATATCAGCAAGGGCAGGGCGTCGTGGAACGTCGTCACCTCGGCGATGGACGAGGAGGCGCGCAATTTCGGCCGCGACGGCAATATCGAGCACGCCTTCCGCTATGAACGCGCCGGCGAGTTCCTCGATATCGTCAAGGCGCTGTGGGACAGCTGGGAGGACGAGGCGCTGCTCATCGACAAGGAGACTGGCTATTTCGCCGATCCCGACAAGGTCCATCCGATCGACCACAAGGGCAAGCACTTCAAGGTGCGCGGCCCGCTCAACGTGTCGCGGCCGCCGCAGGGCCATCCGCTGATCGTCCAGGCCGGTTCGTCCGAGGACGGCAAGAATTTCGCCACCGCCCATGCCGATGCGCATTTCGCCATCTACAGCACAAGGGAAGACGGCATCAAATACCGCCAGGACATCAATGAGCGGCTTGCACGCCATGGCAGGCGGCCGGAGAGCTTCAAGATCCTGCCCGGCATCCTGCCCATCGTCGCCGCTTCCGAGGCCGAGGGCCGGGACAAGCAGGAATATCTGCAGACGCTTCTCCCAGACCAGGTCGGCATCGACCTGTTGTCGAGCTGGAGCGGCATCGACCTCTCGGCCTATCCGCCGGATGGGCCGCTGCCGCCGCTGCCGGACGAGAGCACCTTCAATGGCGGGCGCACCTCGCTCAACCGCGTCAAGCAATGGTCGAAGCAGAATCTCAGCCTGCGCGACATCGCCCGCAAGCTCGCCAACAGCGGCTCGGTGCCGACGGTCGCCGGCACGCCGAAGCAGATCGCCGACCAGCTCGAAGACTGGTTCGTTTCAGGCGCCGCCGACGGCTTCAACCTGATGTTCCCGCTGCTGCCGGAGGACTGGGTGAATTTCGCCGAACAGGTGGTGCCGGAACTGCAGCGGCGCGGCCTCGTCCCCACCGAATACGCGCCGGGCACCTTGCGCGATCGCCTCGGCCTTGCCCGCCCCGCCAACCGTTTCGCCGAGCAGCGCGCCAATCAGCGCGCCGTGTCCTGAGGAGGCAGCCGTGACCGCAGCGCCTAATCTCCAGCCCCGCGAAGCCACCGCTCCGCGTCTCGTCAATGTGCTGCACAGCCCCAAGCGCGTGCGCGTCAAGTTCGGCGGCCGCACCATCGCCGACAGCCGCAACGTGCTGGTGCTGCGCTCCAACCATTTCCTGCCGATCTATTTCTTCCCGCCGTCCTCGGTCGATGCGTCGGTGCTGAAGCCGTCGCTGCATCGCGAACCGCACGCGGTCGGCGGGGAAACGGCCTATTGGGACATCGACAGCGGCGACAGGCGCGCCGCCAATGCGGCGTGGTCGTTCACGGCGCCCCCGGATGAAAACCTTTCGCCGCTCGCCGGCCGCATCGCCTTTACCTGGAAGGCGGTCGACCAGTGGTTCGAGGAGGAAGAGGAAGTCTTCGTCCACGCCCGCGATCCCTATGCGCGCATCGATGTGCTGCACAGTTCCAGCCATGTGCAGGTCTGGTTCGACGGCGACATCATCGCCGACAGCCACCGGCCGGTGCTGCTGTTCGAAACCCATCTGCCGACGCGTTTCTACCTGCGTCCGGAGGATGTCCGGCTGGAGCGGCTGACGGCGTCGAGCTCGACGACGCGATGTCCCTACAAGGGCATCGCCTCCTACTGGTCGGGCCTGCTGAAGGACGGTTCGGTGCGCCCCGACATTGCCTGGAGCTATCGCGACCCGATCGACGAAATGCCGAAAATCAAAGGGCTGATCGCCTTCTATCCGCAAGCGGTCGACCGCATCCATCTCGACGGCCAGCCGGCCTGACGACGGCTTTTTTCTCCCACATCCTCCAATTGACGAGAGACTGACAATGACGAACCGTTCCGACATCGATCTTTTGCGCAACCAGTCGACGCGCGGCCATACCGGCGACATCTGGAATGTCGCGGTCGACGAATATGCGCAGGGCTTCCTGAAGCGCCGCGACCTGCTGAAATACGCGGCACTTCTGGGCCTCACCGGCTTTGCCGCCTCGCAAGGCCTGTTCACGCCGGGCGCGGCGCGCGCGGCGACAGCTGGCGGCACGGTCCGTGTCGGGCTCGGCCAGCCAACCAAGGCGATCGATCCCGTCACGATCACCGACCCGGCCAGCATCGGCGTGATCAGCCAGGTCGGCGAATATCTGATCCTCGACGATCCCAAGGACGGGCTGCAGCCGAAGCTGGCGCTCTCGTGGGAAGCCGACGAGACGGCCAAGCGCTGGACCTTCAAGCTCAGGCCCGGCGTGAAGTTCCACGACGGCCGCACGGTCACCGCCAAGGATGTGGTGGCAAGCTTCGAGCGGCTGGTCGATCCGGCCAGCGGCTCGTCGGCGCTGTCGGCCTACAAGGGCATTCTCTCCAAGGGCGGCGCCAAGGTCGTCGACGATGAGACCGTCGCCTTCGATCTCGACCAGTCGAACAGCAACTTCCCGTTCTATGTTTCCTCCGACGTCTACAATGCCGTCATCGTGCCCGCCGACTATGCCGGCGATTTCGAGAAGACCTTCAACGGCACGGGTCCGTTCAAGCTGGAGTCCTTCCGCCCCAAGCAAGGCGCGAGCTTCGTGCGCAACCCGGACTATTGGGGCGACAAGGCGCTGCCCGACCGCGTCGAGATCAAGTTCTTCGACGACGAGCAGGCGCAGGTGCTGGCGCTGCAGGCCGGCCAGCTCGACGTCATCCCCTCGACCACGCGGCTGGAGCTGGCGATCGAAGGCAATCCCAACTTCAAGCTGCTCAGCGTGCAGGCCAGCTCGCATGATCCGGCGCATCTGCGGACCGACCAGGCGCCGTTCACCGACAAGCGCGTGCGGCGCGCGCTGGCGCTGACCATCGACCGCGAGGCCGTGGTCAAGGGCCTGCTCAAGGGCCGCGCCGTCGTCGGCAACGACACGCCGTTCGCGCCGATCTTCCCGTCGGCCGATCCGTCGGTGCCGCAGCGCAAGCAGGACATTGCCGAAGCCAAGCGGCTGCTTGGCGAGGCCGGCGTGCCCAACGGCTTCGAGGTGACGCTGACCACCGAACGCGCCTATGACATTCCCGACTACGCCGTGATCATCCAGAACTTCGCCAGGAAGGCCGGCATCGACATCAAGCTCAACGTGCTGCCGCAGGACGCCTATTACGGCTCGGCGACGTTCGGCAGCTCACCGTGGCTGGACTCCAATCTCGGCATCACCGATTTCGGCCATCGCGGCACGCCCGACATCTTCCTCAACGCGACGCTGAAGAGCTCGGGCGCCTGGAACGCGGCGCATTTCAACAACCCGGATTATGACGCGCTGCTCATCGACTATGGCAAGGCCCGCGACCTGCAGGCGCAGCGCGTGGCCGCCGGCAAGATCCAGAATTTGCTGCTCGACGAGACGCCGCTGATCATCAGCTATTTCTCGCAGTACAGCCGCATCGTCTCCGCGAAGGTCGAGGGCGTGCGCTTCACCGCCATCTCGCATCTGCTGCTCGACAAGGTGTCGTTCGTGTGAGCGGCATCGCCTCGATGGCGCGGCCGCTGGCGGCACGCGCGGGCTCGCTGCTGTTGACGCTGTGGCTGGTCAGCGCGCTGGTCTTCCTCGCCGGGCAGGTGCTGCCCGGCGATGTCGGCCGCGTCATGCTCGGCCCGTTCGCCGACGCGCAGGCGGTCGCTGAGTTGAACCGCAAGCTCGGCACCGACCAGCCGATCCCTCAGCAGTACTGGCACTGGTTCAGCCGGGCGATCACGGGCGATTTCGGCGACTCGCTGTCGATGCGCGCGCCGGTGGCGCCGTTCGTCCTGTCGAGCATCAAGAATTCCTCGGCACTTGCCGGCGTCGTGCTGCTGTTCCTGGTGCCGATCGGCATCGGCGCCGGCGTCGTCGCAGGCCTGCGCTCGGGGAGCCTTGCCGACAGGCTGATCGTGCTGACCGGGGTCTCGCTCTCGATCGTGCCCGATTTCGTCTCCGGCCTGCTGTTGCTGATGGTCTTCGGCCTGTGGCTGGCCTGGTTTCCGATCACCGGTGCTGCGCCCAACGGGGCCGGCTTCTGGACGGCCAGCCACTATCTCATTCTGCCGGCGCTGCCGCTGGTGCTGAACCTGATCGGCTACGTCGCGCGCATGACCAGGGCCGGGGTGATCGAGGCGCGCGCGGCGGACTATACGCGCACCGCGATCCTGAAGGGGCTCAGCCCCGCGCAGGTGCTGTTCAAGCACGTGCTGCGCAACGCGCTGGTGCCGACGGTGGCGGTCATCGCCACGCAGAGCGGCTTCCTGCTCGGCGGGCTGGTGGTGATCGAGGCGTTGTTCGGCATACAGGGTCTCGGCAATCTGGTGCTGAGCGCGGCCAAGGCGCGCGACTTCCCGATGCTCGAGGCCGGCGTGCTGGTGATGGCTGCGATTTTCGTGTCGACGGCCGCGATCGGCGATCTCCTGCAGGCGCTGCTCGACCCGCGCCAGCGCCGGAGCAACGCCCCATGACCGAACTCGCCCAGTCCCCCATGCGCAGTGAAATCCGGCTCTCCTGGATCGGCCGGCTGCGCGGTCTTTTGCCCGATGTGGCGCCGTCGACCGTAGTCGGTTCGGCGGTGCTTCTGTTCTGGGTTGCCTGCGCGGTGTTCGGTGCGCAATTCGTGCCGTTCGATCCGTATGCCGAGGATTTCCTGTCGATGATGACGCCGCCCGACGCGGTACACTGGTTCGGCACCGACCAGCTCGGCCGCGACGTGCTTTCGCGCATCGTCGTCGGCTCGCGCGATATCCTCCTGGTGGCGCCGCTGGCGACGCTGGCGGGTGTCACCGCCGGCAGCGTCATCGGCCTGGTGCTCGGCACCTTCGGCGGCCTGGTCGATGCGGTCGGCGCGCGGCTGCTCGATGCCGTCATGTCGCTGCCCTTCATCGTGCTGGTGACCATGGCGCTGGTGGCGATCGGTCCGTCTAACCTCACCGTCATCGCGGTCATCGGCCTTGCCTATGCGCCGCTGGTGGCGCGCACGGTGCGCACCGCCGCGCGCGAACAGCGCGAGCGCGACTATGTCAGCGCCGCCCGTCTCGCCGGCGAGGGACGGCTGGCGATCATGTTTCTCGAAATCCTGCCCAATGTCCGGGAAACCATCCTGATCGAATTGATCACCCGGCTCGGCTACGCCTTCTTCTCGATCGCGACGCTGAGCTTCCTCGGCCTCGGCATCCAGCCGCCATCGGCCGACTGGGGGCTGGCGATCGCCGACGGCTACGGCTTCCTCACCGGCGGCAAATGGTGGGTGGTGGTGTTCAATTCGGCCGCGATCATCTCGCTGGTCATGGCCACCAACCTCATCGCGCAAGGCATCGGTGCCTTCGAGAACGGCGACAAGTAGGCGGTCGTCGAACAGGCTGATCGGCGCGGGGCTGACTCTTTTCCCGATGCTCAAACGTCTTTGCTACAGTGAAGCAATGGAGCAGGGTCGATGAGCCTCAAGGACAAGAAAATCGTGGTCACCGGTGGCAGCCGTGGGCTTGGCCTGGGATTGGTCGAAGCGCTGGTCGAGCATGATGCTCGAGTGACGGTTGTCGCGCGTGGCGCCGAAGCGCTGGAGGCGGTCGGTGCGCGACTCGGGGTCGCCACGATTGCCGCCGACGTCACGGACGAGGACGCGGCCTATCGTATCCTTGGCGAGATCAGCCCTGACATACTGGTGCTGAATGCCGGCGCGACACCCCGGATGGGGCGGTTGGATCAGTTGAGATGGGAGGATTTCTCCATCGCCTGGGAGACCGACGTCAAGGCCGGGCTCTACTGGCTGCAGGCGGCGCTGAACCTGCCGCTCAAGCCGGGCAGCCGGGTGCTGGTGGGGTCGAGTGGTGCTGCCGTTACCGGATCGCAGATGTCCGGCGGCTATGGCGGCTCCAAGCGCATGCTCTGGTTCATGGCCAAATATGCCAATGGCGTCTCGCAGGAGAAGGAGCTCGGCATCCGCTTCCAGGCGATCCTGCCGCGGCAGATGATCCTCGGTACCGGAACCGGCGACGCCGCGGCCGGCGCCTACGCAGGCTCCATGGGCATCACGCCGGAACAATTCGTCACCCGCTTCGGGGCGCCGATGCCGCCCCGCGCGTTCGGCGACAGGGTGGTTTCGGTGCTGGAGGACCCGCAATATGCCGAGGGTGTCGTCTTCGGCCTCAGCGGCGACGCCGGCGTTACGATCATGGAGGGTGCGGCGGCTTGAACGGCGGGAAGCCTGGCGTGGAACGCGACCGACGCGAAGCGCTGCTTGCCCTTGCCGCCGCGCTGCGGCCGGAGCTGCACCGCTATTGCGCGCGCCTGATGGGCTCGGTCATCGATGGCGAGGATGTGGTGCAGGACACCTTTGCCCGGGCCTTCGTTGCGCTGGACGAACTGTGCGCGGTGCCGCAGCTCAGGCCCTGGCTGTTTCGCATTGCCCACAACAGGGCGCTGGACCTGCTGCGCAGTCGCGCAACCCGCGTTGCGGAGCCCATCGAAGCGGCGCTTGAAATCGTCGATGACAGCAAAGCCGATGCGGTGGAGACGCTGATGCGCAAGGAGGCAATCGAAACGGCCGTGTCGCGCTTTGCTGAGCTCCCGGTCGTCCAGCGCAGCGTCATCATCTTGAAAGATGTGCTCGATGAACCGCTGGCCGAGATCGCGGCCCTGCTTGGCATTTCGGTCGATGCCGTGAAAGCGCACCTGTCTCGCGGCCGTGCCCGGCTTCGGGAGATCAACGCCAGGACCGACCCGTTTCCCGACGCGCGCATCGCTTCAGCCAACGTGGTCCGTTACATCAATCTGTTCAACCAGCGCGACTGGGATGGCTTGCGCGCGTTGCTTGCCGAGGATGTGAGACTTCAGCAGTCCATGCACCCGCCACGCTCCGGTGCGGCCGATGTTGGGATGTTCTTCACGATCTATGCCAAGAGCGAGGGCCTGTGGCTCAAGCCGGCATGGGTCGAAGGCCGCGAGGTGATCGCCGTGTTCGAACATCGGGCGGCCCCGAAGCCAACCCATTTCATGTGGCTGGAGTGGCGGGAAGGGCGGATCAGCTTCATCCGTGACTATCGCTATGTCGGCTATGTCGCGGACGATGCCAGGCTGGTTCTGGCGAGCGACGTCAGGTCTTCCGGTCACGGAACCAAGCTCTGATGTCTTGGCGCTGATGTCTTGGGGCCTGCGACAACAATAAGGTTCCTGGTCGAGCAGGCCCTGGATGCCGGCTGTAGCGACCGCAGGGGGCCGATCGGTTCTCGACGCGTGGAATTTTCCTTTGGATACAGGGCCACGCCACGCAATGGTCGGCGATTCTATCGAATTTCTTTGCAAGCCGTTAATTCGGCCATGTTGTCAATAAGCGTCTGCTAATGCATTTCGGCCGGAACCGCGCAGCGGTTTTGGATAATGGCATGCGCGAAACTGATTGGTTTGGCGCGGGGGTACGCAATGACCAAGAATCTCGGCAACGCACGCTATGTGCCGCCCAAGGACACGAAAGTTTCCTTCTTCAGCAAGGCCGCGCCGGCGCTGTTTCCGCTCGTCGCGGCGGCGCTGGGGTACATGATCGGACGACAGTTCTTCGGCCTGTAGGTTCCGATAGCCGAGCCGGAAGGATCAGGCACTGATTTCGGCCGCCGCCTCCTCGGCATTGGCATCGGCCCGCTTGACGCGTTCGCTGGCCAGAAGCACGACCGGGCAGGCGACCGCAGCGAGCACGGCTGTCGCGGTGTCGCCGAAGAACAGCTCTTCGCCCGGCCGTTGGGTGACACCCATGACCACCATGGCGGCCCCTTTGGCCACCTCCCTGGCGATCGCCCTGTCCGCCGTGGCTCGCGTGCGGATCGCGGTGTCGACGGCGACGCCGTAGCGGTCGGCGAGATCGGCGACATCCTTGAGCACGGCTTCCTCCCGGCGGTGCGACACCGAGCCCGGCCGGCTTCCTTGCCTGGCTTGCGAGACATAGAGTACCTTGACGCGGGTCCGGTGCGGCCGCGCCAGCGCCAGCGCGAAATCGGCGGCGCGGCGGGCGACTTCGGTGCCGTTGACGGGGACCAGTATCGTCGTTCCGGCGCTTAGCACCGGCATCTTTCCATTGGCCCTGGCGCCGTTCAGCACGAGGCAGAGCGGGCCGTCGAAACCGCTGCTGATGTCCTTCAGCGCGCCGCTGAAGGTGCCTTTGTCGGTCAGGGTGTTCTCCAGCCCGGCCAGCAGAAGTCCATAGCCCTTGCGGGCTTCCGCGGCGATTGTCTCGGCGCTGGCCTCAAGCTCGGTGCGGGCTGTGAGGTGGACCTTGTCGACAAGCGTGTCCTCGGCCTTGCTGACGGCCCTTGCACTCCTGGCGGCACCTTTCTTGACCTCCCTGGATGCCCGTTCCGGACCTTTGTCGCCGGCCTGCCCGGCGAGCTCGCCGTCCTGGAGATGAAGCAGTGTGGTCGGCATGCCGCTGCCGCCGCTGATCAAGCCCGCAAGGTAGGCGGTGAATTTGCCGACCGGGCTGTCGTCGACCAGCAGCAGCAGGCGCTCCAGCCCGGAGACGAAGCCGCGCTCGTCGAGCAGTTCGCGGTCGACGCGCTGCTTCTCGGCATGCCCGACCGGCAGATGGCCGAGCGCCCAGCGCAGCATGGGCGGCATGGCCAGCGTGGTGATGACGGCCATGGTGACGATCATCGTGAACAGATTGTGGGACAGGATGTTCATCGACAGGCCGATGCTGGCGACGATGACTTCGGTCGAGCCGCGGGCGTTCATGGCGCTGCCGACGGCGGTGGCTTCCTTCAGCGACATGCCGGCCAGCCGGCCGCCGATGAAAGCGCCGCCGAACTTGCCGATGCTGGCGATGGCGACCAATGCCAGCGTCAGCAATGCCAGCGTCGGGTCGGTGAGCACGGTGAGGTCGGCGGACAGGCCGGCCATGCCGAAGAACACCGGCATGAACAGCGCGGTGATGAGGCCGCGCAACTGGCTCTCGATGTGGTCGGACAGGATCGGCGATTCCCCGACCAGTATGCCGGCGACGAAGGCGCCGAGCACCGTGTGGACGCCGATCAGGTTGGTGATCAGCGCCATCACGCCCATGATGATGAGGATGACGGTGATGACGGCATATTCGCTGCGGAAAGAGTCGTTGCTCCAGCGGATCAGCGTGAAGACAAGCCGGCGGCCGATGGTGAAGGAAAACGCCATGAACAGCGCCACCTCGGCCACGGTGGTGATGAGCGGCAGGACCTGCAGGCTGCCATTGGTGGCGATGCCGAAGGTGACGGCGATGATCAGCCAGCCGATCGTGTCCTCGATGATGGCCGAGGAGATGATGACCTGGCCGAGATTGCGGCGCATGAAGTTCATCTCGCGCACCACCATGGCGACGATCTTGACGGAGGAGATCGACAGCGCCGTGCCGAGGAACAGCCCGGCAACGACGCGCTGTCTCGGGTCGGGCAGCAGCGCGTCCGGCAGGAACTGCGCCAGCGCGAAGCCGCAGACGAAAGGCACGACGACGCCGGTGATCGAGATCGAAAAACAGGCCGCCCCGACGCGGCGCACCAGGCGCAGGTCCGTCTCCATGCCGGTCAGGAGCAGGAGCAGCAGGATGCCGAGCTGGGAGACGGCATCGATCATGCCCTTCTGCGCCGGATCGCTGGAGAAGATCAGGTGCTGGCCGTCGGGCCAAATCCAGCCGAACAGCGATGGCCCGAGCAGGATGCCGCCGATCAGCTGGCCCATGATCGCCGGCTGGCCGTCGCGCTGGAAGATTTCGCCGAGGCCGCGGCCGACCAGTAGGAGAAGCACGATCTCCGCGACGAACAGGCCCTCGGCCGAGCCGCCCATGCCCGAGGCATGTCCGGGCGCCTGGGCGGCGAAGGCGTTACTTGCCGGTGCCAGCAAGGACGCGGTTAGCAGAAGCAAGGCCGCAACTCCGTGTGACCTTATGGCCGTTTGCCGGTTCATGGGGTCCTTCAAAAGGTCGCGGCGGACTGATCATCACAACGCATGGCCGGCCTTTGCGTTGCAGCCGCCGGTTGCCGGACTGGAAGTCATCGAGGTCAGACGTGGACGTCGCCGAAGGTGAGTTCGCCGTCGCCACCGGACGCGAAAAGGACGATGGCGAACAGCCAGGCGTAGAATGCAGCCACGCCGACCACGATCGCCACGCCAGGAATGGGACCGAGCGCGGCGCTGTCGACGGCATAGCGGATCGAGCCGACGAAGCCGGTCGCGACGCCCCCGACCTGCAGGCTGGGCGTCGATATTTTCAGCACCCATGCCAAGAGCAGGATCAGGAAGAGGTAGATGTAATTGCGGCGCAGGCGGCGCGCCAAGGCGGCGCGCTGCGACAGCAGAAATTTCGGCGCGCGCAGGCCTTCGCCGACGATGAGCAGCCAATCCGAGGCGAAGTCGGGCTGCGGCGAGAAGATCTGCGCGAAATAGTGGCGCTCGAACTGGCGCACGCGGGCCCGGTAGAAGTCGAAGAAGCGGTAGCGGCGCGCCTCGATCCACAAAAGCAGCAGGATCAGCAGCATGGCGAACAACAGCACGCCATGATGGGCGCTGGCCGTCGACAGCGAGACCGAGAGCATCGCTGCCACCACGGTGATCGCCCAGTTCGTGGTCCTGTCAAGCCGATCACGCCAGCCCGCCATGCGCGCGATCTCGGCGCGATGGAAATGCGACAGCGTATTCACGCGCTCCGCCGACGAAAGGACGGGACCCGCGGGCGTCGCCGACGCGTCGTTCATGGTATCCTCCGCAGGACTAAAACAGTTTGCCGGCAACATTGTTCCCCCCGGGGGTCGCTGTATGCGCGGCGGTTCTGAACGGCGTCGGCGCCGCCCCCGGGGAGACCTCACGAGGCCAGGTTGCACCTCGTATTGTCAATCCATCGGCCGTTGCTACCCAGGAGTTGACCGAGTTCGCAATAGTTTAAGAGAGCAGACTTTTAGAACAAGTTGAATTATCTTCTATTACCCCCGAATCAGCGTCACTTGACATATTAGGTAATATAAGAATACGATTTGTGGTTGCCGAATTGGGGGGCTCCAATGACGGACATTTCTGTAAGCGCGAGCTTGCTCTCTCGTGCTGCGAAGAGGAATGGCTATGCCGTTCCCGCCAAAGGCCTGGTGTTCTTTGGCATTCGCGGCCTGTCTCCAGATCATCCTTTCGAGAATACTTTCGCGCAGAGTCAGCCGGCGCATTTCAGCGCCTATGATTTCCGCCGCATGCGCTGCACTCTTGGGCAGTGGAAGATGGAGACAGGCGAAGTGGCGCTGTTTCCGGGCTCGACCGTGCCATCGCTGCTCAACATCAAGAGTGCCCAGGCCAGAGGCGGCATCGGCACCAATCTTTTGATGCCTGGCCGCTTCGAACATGAGCGCGGCACGCACAAGGCAGGCAAGTCAGGTGCCCACCGGGCCTTTCGTCAGGCGTCTTTCCAACCGGTTTGGCGCACCGCCGACAATCTGGACTACGACCTTCAGGACAGGCTGGATTTCGGCTCGAGTTCGGGAGATTTCGTCTGGGACAATATCCACAGCGCCTATTACGACAATCCGGAGGTGGGCTATTCCAGCGCCGGCTGCCAGGTGGTCTGCGGTCTGCCGCAATCGCCGAAACGCAACATGGCGCCGGAGACAGGCCCCTGGCGCGCCTTCATCGACAGTGCCTACGGCACCAGTCAGACCCGTTTCGTCTATCTGCTGTTCACCGCCGAGGAATTGTCGTCCGTCGACAAGGTCGACGACACGGTGCTGAAGCAGGTTGTCCGCTTCGGCTCGTCGGGCGCACTCGCCAAGAAAGTGCAGCAGTCGCTGGTCAAGCAAGGCGATTTGCAGGGCACGCCCGACGGTGCCTTCGGGCGGCTGTCGCTGATGGCGCTGGTGAATTTCCAGAAGCGCCAGTTTGGCGCGGGCGCCGCGGATGGCGTGTGCGGAGAGATAACGGCGGCGGCACTCGGCGTCGATCTTCCCACCATCGCCAACGCCGGTACGCCGCCGATGCCGACGGGCCCTGCCGACCAGGCGACATCGGGCAATCCGGATATTCCCGACGAAACCGATCTGGCGCCCGATGTGCTGACGATGCTGCTTGCGGCGCTGGGCTTGCAGCCGCCGCCCGACGCGCCGGTGGCCCCCTCGACGTCAGCAGGCTCGACCCATGGAAGCGGCGCCTCGACAGCCGGCCAGGCGGCGGTATCGCCACCGGCCGATGGCGGCAGGACCAATTTCGAACGCGCCCAAGGAATCGTTCGCGAGTTCGAAGGCGGCTATTCCGACGATCCGAAGGATCCTGGCGGGGCCACCAATTTCGGCATCGCCCGCAAGACGCTTGCGGCGTGGCGCGGCAAGCCGGTCTCCAAGGCCGACGTCGCCAATATGAGCTATCAGGAAGCCAAGGAGATTTTTTTCTCCGAATACTGGTCGAAATCGTCCTGCGGCGCGATGCCTGGTCCGCTGGCGCTCGCCGTCTACAATGTCGCCGTCCACGCCGGGGTTCGCGACGCGGCAACCTTTCTGCAAAAGGCGCTCAACCAGAATGGAGCGGCGGTGGCCGTCGACGGCGGCATCGGCGGCGAGACCCTGGGCGCGATCCCGAAGGCGCCGCTGCCGGATGTGATCGGCGACATCATAGATCTCTACGACGCGAAGCTGCGCGCGCACCGCGATTACGAGCACTACAAGAACGGCTTCAATCGGCGCGTCAACAAGCTGCGGCTCGAAACCGAGCGCTGGCTTGAGGAAGACGGCGAACAGACGCTTCCGATACCCACGCCGAACCTAGAAGAAGGGGATCCTGTCGTGACGGACAAAGTGAGCGAATTCATTCAGGCGCTGCTGGTTGCACTGCAGCCTGGCGCAACCACAACAACTGGACCCACGACGACCACGCCGGCAACCACCACGCCGGCAACGGGAACGGGGACCACCGTGGCGGCGGCCGCCAGCCTGGCCTTGCTCCTGCGTCAGCTGGCGCAGGGTCTGGATGGCAACCCTGTCATCCTGCCGCCGAATTCGGCGGCCACCAATGTGCTGACGCCGGTCAATGGCGCGCTCGGCCAATGGCTGGGAAAGTTGCTCGACGGGCGCAAGAGCGCGCTCGGCATCATTGGAGTGCTGGCAAGCGCCTTGCTCACGCCGGCCGCGGCCGGAGGGGCGGCGGGGACGGCGGCGACTTCGCCCTTGGGCGAACTCATCCCGCTTCTCGGCGCGATACCGGGACTGGCGCCGATCATGATGCCGATTTCGCTGGCGCTGACCGCGTGGGGTCTGCTCGGCAAGATCGACAAATACGTGCGCGCGGCAAAGCAATAGGGCGCAGGGGGGAACCGATGGCAGATGTTCCAGGCAAGGATCCGCGCAGGAACATCGTCGTCTTTGCCGACGGCACCGGCAACAGCGCCGCCAAGGCGTTCAAGACCAATGTGTGGCGCCTTTACCAGGCGCTCGACCTGACCGGCGCTGACCAGATCGCCGTCTTCAGCGACGGTGTCGGCACCTCGCAATTCAAGCCGTTCGAGATCATCGGCCTGGCCCTGGGCTTCGGCGTCAAGCGGCGCGTGCTGGCGCTCTACAAGTTCCTGTGCCTCAACTATGAGCCGGGCGACAGGATCTTCGCCTTCGGCTTCAGCCGCGGCGCCTTCACCATCCGCGTGCTGGTCGGCATGATCGCGCGCGAAGGGCTGGTAAAAGCAGAATCCGAAGAGGAGCTCGACCGCAACGCCCATGCCGCATATCGCGCCTACCGGCCGAAGGCCTTTGGGTCCAAGCTACCTTGGGTTGTGTTCGCCCGCTACATAGCCCAGCAGTGGTTTGCCTTTTGGAACCAGATCACGGGAAGCCGTCCCTACGATCAAGTCAAACCAAATGGCGTCGACCCGCGGGCAGCCAAAAACATCCGGATCGCCTTCGTCGGCGTCTGGGATACCGTCGCCGCCTACGGCCTGCCGGTCGATGAGTTGACGAAGGCGGTGCATAAATGGGTCTGGCCGATCACGTTCGAGAAAAGGAACCTTCTGCGTGCCGTGCAATGCGCAAGGCAGGCATTCAGCATCGATGATGAGCGGCGCACTTTTTTTCCAATCCCGTGGGATGAAAGTGGCTCTGCCAAGCAAGACGACGCACAGGCCGAGCCGGCAACCAACCATGAAGTATCCGAGAGCGAAAAGGACGCCGATCCCCGCCTCAAACAGGTTTGGTTCGCCGGGTGCCATGCCAATGTCGGCGGCGGCTATGCCGATGACAGGCTCGCCCACATACCTTTGTGCTGGATGATCGGGGAGGCTGCCGAGCAGAAGTTGCGCTTCAAGTCGGAAGTTGTCGCTGACTATTGGGACTATGCGTCCGAAGCCGGACGCATCTACGATTCCCGGTCCGGCTTTGGCGTCTTCTACCGCTACCATCCACGCAATGTGAAGGATCTGATGGGGAGAGGCGTGACGCCGCTCGTCGACGCCAGCGTCATCACCCGGATCGCGAAAGGCAGCGACGACTATGCGCCGATCTCGTTGCCTGAAGAGTTCGATGTCCTGACGCCGCTTGGCTTCAAGGTTCCCTTCACGGATTTGATAGGCGGCCGACCAGTGCCGACAGCCGCGGGCGTCGTCGACAAATTAGAGCTTCCAGAGGATCGCAAGCGCGACCTGGCCACCATGAACACGAAATTCGGCCAGGCATTGGGTGCGTTCAAGCCGCAAAGCGCCGAGGGCCGCACGGAACGCTTCCAACTGACGAAGGACACGGTCTGGTGGCGGCGCGGGCTTTACTACGTGATGTTGTCGATTGCCGTTCTCTTCGCGGCGTTTCCGCTGCTTGCCGGATATGTCACGCTCGGTGCAACCGGGCAGCTGGAACAGGCCGCGAACGGTCTTGCAGGGCCGGTCATCGGGCTGATCAGCGGCTTCCTCCCCGGCCTCGCCGCGCCCTGGGTGGATGCGGTGACGACGCATTCCGGGCTGGCCGCGATCCTCGTCGTGGCGCTTGGCTTTTTCCTGTGGATCAACGGCGTCCTGCGCACACGCATAGACGACCGGGCACGGTTGGCCTGGAATGTTGACAGGGGGCAGGGTGTAAGGGTGCCCCCATCGGACAGAAACGATGCGCACCGGCGCAGTGCATTGATCGGGGCGGTCGTCCTGGGCTTCTGTGCGCTGGCAGCAGGACGACCTTGGGAGCACAGCTTCATACTCGAATGGAAAAGCATTGCGGAGACAGCCTGGATAGCCTGGGCAGGCCTGTTTCTCGCCGTTGCGTCGCTCGGCTGTCTGGCCACCTACCTCTTCCTGAGCGCGCGCGGGCCTCGTGCTGCGTCGACGCCTGTTTCCCTGGTGATCGCCCGCGCCATCCGCAACAATCACGGCGCCCAGCGGCTCTACAAGCTGCTCAGGGAGTATTTGCTGCCGGCGGCCTTTCTGGCTCTGTCGGCCTATCTTGTCGTGTGCGCGGTCAACAAGACGATATTCGAAGTCGCCGATTCCATGGGAACCTACTGCGCGGAGCCGGTGCTTGCAAATTCAACGGGGGTTGAAAGGCTGAGTGCGACCTCCGCTGGTTTCAAGACGAATGCGATGTGCAGTGACACCGGCAATTGGCTGCAGGAAGGGGTTCGCTACGAGGTCATTGTTACCATTGATCCCAAGGACCCCTGGATCGACGGGGAGAAAGACCCAGACCCAATCCGGGACAGAGGCTGTGCCGACACGATGGGCGTCGCGGAAGGCAGCCTCGTCCACTATTTGGCCTCGCTGCTCAAGCGCTGGTGGGCTGAGCCTTATTTCAAGCCAATCGCGCGCATCGGCCGGTTCGGCAATGACGAATACGCGCTCGATCCCGTCGGACCCACGACACTCGGAAAATGTCTCAACATGCGGCTCACCGCCGAGATCAAGCCCAAAAACTCGGGCGAGCTCTATTTCTACGTCAACGATGCGGTGATCGCCCTGCCTGGCGTCTCCAACTTTTTCTATAGGCACAACAACCTCGGATCGGCGGAGGTGAGCGTCAAGAGGGTGAACGTCTTCCCCTGAGCCGGCTGGCGTCATTCCGGCCCGCCGATCCAGTCGACCAGAAGTGCGACGAGCCCAAAGGCTGCGCCGATGGCGCACACGCAAGTCCATCCGCCCCAGCTCCAGGCGACACCGGCCAGCAAGGAGCCGATGGCGCCGCCGATGAAGAAGATGCCGACGAACAGGCCGTTGAGCCGGCCGCGCGCCATGGGCTGAAGCAGATTGACGGCACGGCGGCCAAGCGTCTGGTCGCCGGTGACGCCGATGTCGAGCAGCACGGCGCTAATGCCCATCAGCACCAGCGGCAGCCATGACGCTTCGGACTGAGAGGCGCCGACCCAGGCGGCGAGCGCCATCGCGCCGATCAGCACGAGGTGACAGACGATAGTGGCGGATCGCGTCCAGCCATGGTCGCCGGCCCGGCCGAACAGCGGCGTGACCACGGCGCCGCCGGCGCCGACGAGCGCGAAGAGCGCAATGCCGCGCTGGCCAAGGCCGAAGGGCGGCTCAGCGAGGCGCAAAGCGACCGCCGTCCAGAACAGGCTGAAGGCCGCCATCACCAGCGCTGCCGTCAGCGCACGGCGCCGTAGCACCGGTTCGTCGCGCAGCAGCCCGAACAGCGACGCGATCAGCGCGCCATAAGTCGATTTCGCCTCTGGGCGGCGCTGCGGCAAGGTGAAGGCAAGCACGCCGGCGAGCAGGACGAGCGCGGCGGCGCTGAGGCCGTAGAAGGCGCGCCAGCCCCAGGCGTCGGCGATCAGGCTGGCCAGCGGCCGCGCCAGCAGGATGCCGATCATCACCCCGCTCATCACATCGCCGATGACGCGGCCGGCTTCGCCGGGCGGCGCCATCGAGGCGGCGATCGGCACCAGGATCTGAATCGCCGAGCAGGCAGCGCCGAGGACGAACAGGACGACCAGCAGCGAGGCGATGGTGGGCGCGAAGGCGGCGACGCCGGCCGCAAGGGCGGCCGCGGCCAGCATGCGCAGGATCAGGGCGCGGTTTTCGGCAAGGTCTGCCATCGGCACCAGGAAGAACAGGCCGGCGGCATAGCCGAGCAGCGTGGCCATGGCGACGAGGCCGACGCTGGCGGCGCTGGCGCCGAGCGACGGGCCGATCAGCCCGACCAGCGTCTGCGGCGCGAACAGATTGGTGACGATGATGCCGGTGGAGGCGGCGAAGAGCAGCGTCTGCGGGCCGGTGATGGTCGCAGCCGGCAGCCGCTCGCACAGCTGGCCGTCATTGGTATCAGTCATGGAGTCCTCAGGAAGTTGCATATTGCTTGAGGACTTTATGCCGAAGCATTATCATGCTACAATTCAATCAATTCGATAATCACTATGCGAGATGCGCATGAACATCCATGATCTCGAAGCCTTCATCGCTGTGGTGGAAACCGGCTCGATCGTCGGCGCCTCGGCCAGGCTCAACCTCACCCAGCCGGGCGTCACGCGCCGCATCCAGAATCTCGAGGATGGGCTGGCGACAGCGCTGCTCGACCGCCAGTCGAAGCCGCTGAAGCCGACGGCGTCCGGGCGCGAAGCCTATGAGCATGGAAGGCGGGTGCTGCGCTCGCTGGAGGATCTCAGGGCGGGCGTGTCGCCGCAAGGCGAGGTCAAGGGCGAGTTCCGCCTGGGCGTCATGCCCTATCTCTCCGACGCGGCACTTGCGCTGCCGCTCGACACTCTGCGCGCCGCCTTTCCGCAACTGACGCTGCGCATCACCTCAGGCTGGTCGCCAAGGCTGGTTGAGCAGGTGGCGCGCAGCGAGCTCGACGCCGTGGCGGTGTGCCTCGCCGAAGGCCTGGCGCCGCCGGACGAGCTGGTCTGCGACGATCTCGGCGCGCAATCGGTGCTGCTGGTCGCATCCCCCAGCCTCGGCGTGCCGAACCCGGCGAAGCTCGCCGACCTGTCGCGCTTTGCCTGGGTGATGAACGAAAACGGCTGCGGGTTTCGCGCCTTCATCCGCCAGAGTTTCGAGGCGGCAAGGCTGCCATTCCAGGTCGGGGTGGAGGCGCTCAGCGTCGACCTCAGAATGTCGCTGGTGGCGCGCGGCCATGGCATCGGCATCGTCACGCCCGGCGCCTTCGCCGACAGCCGCTGGCGCGACAAGGTGGAGGTCATCGACTGTCCCGACTTCAAACCGCAAGTGCGCGCCTGGCTGCTGCACCGCCCGCCCGCCGGACGGCTCGCCGGGCCGATCGCGCTGTTCCGCGACGCGCTGATCGACGGGCTGAAAGTGCCGATGCCTCTGGTGTCATAGCTGGCTGACGACCAGCTGCCTGTACGCCTTCTACCACTCGCAATGGCGGTCGGCACCGCCATAGTGCGAAGGCAATGGAACAGGGAGACAGCACCCGATGCCGTGGTGCCGAGGCTCATCCAGTTCATGGACCAGCTTGGATGGATTTCAGTTCGCTGAGAGCGAGCAAGTCGTTGGCGGCGCAGGCGCTGTCGGCGGCATGAAAACCTGTTCCAGCAGCCGGGCGACAGCTGCCGTGCCGGTCAGGTCGGGTGCATTGTGTCCCTGGCCGGCAAGGGCGAGGGATTGAGCCTGGGGCAGCGCGGCGGCCAGTTGCTTGCAAGCCTGGACAAGGAAAGCCGGGCTTTTCGACCCCCAGATGACGAGAGTTGGCATTCGAATATCGTCGAAACGGGTTGCCGGGCCGGCCAGCGCCTCGATGAGACCCAGATCGTCTCGGAGCGTCGGCAGCAACTGTCTGAGTTCAGCGCCACCATCCCCGCTCAGGATCTTTCCAAACAGCCAGCGAAGCGCGAAATCCGGCAGCCAGGCGGGCAACACACCAACCGCCTTCGCCAGATGGGTCTGAGCCGCTGCGAGGTCATCCAGCTCGAGATCGCGTGTGAGCTGATTAAGAAGGCTGCTCGGGAATGAGCCGTCGATCGATATTCCGGGGTCATAGACAGCCATCCGCTCAGCCTTGACGACGCGTGCCGCTTCCAGGGCGACCATGCCGCCGGCGCTGTGCCCGAACAAATAGGCTGCGCGGGTTGCCTCAAAGACCGCAGCGACGTCGTCGACCTGTCCTGCGATGCCTTTCTCGGGTGTCGCGGGGGCGCTCAGGCCTCTGCCATTTCGATTGACCAGATGTACGGTGAAGCGATGAGACAGTGCCTTGGCAAGCGGGCGATAGTGGTGCGCTGCCCTCGCGGCTCCATGCAACACGACCAGGCCCGGCCCGGTCCCATGGCTTTCCCAGCTGACCACGCGGTTGGCGCGAGACACTGCCGTGTGGGTCATTGCAGCTTGCTCATCCATGAATGACAGATCCAGCCCGATGTATTGGTCGTCTGCCGCTCGATGGCGGCGGTTTTTTCCTTGCCGTGCGTAGCATCGTTCTCTAGCGTTGCTAGAGTCAAGCAGTCAGTCGCCTGGAAGGAGGGATGGATGGGCAAAAAGGCTAGGCCTCCACTCGATCGCGCCAAGGTGGTGGCGACAGCATTGGGATTGCTTGGCGAAGTGGGGCTCGAAGGGCTTACCGTTCGCCGCCTCGCGAAGGAACTGGACGTTCAGAATCCCACCCTTTACTGGCATATCAAGGACAAGCAGGCGCTTGTCGACGAAATGGCGGATGCGCTGCTGGCCGCCTGGTACCGGCCTCCGCGCAGAGAGGTTTCTTGGCAGGTGTGGCTTCGCTCTTCGTGCCGGCGGTTTCGCGAGGCGATGCTTTCCTGTCGGGACGGAGCGCGTCTTGTCGCGGCAGCCGACATCTCCAGGACCGCACTCATGCGGATGGTCGAGGATTCCCTGAAGATTCTCTTGCGCGCGGGCTTTCCCGCTGGCGATGCGCTGTCCAGCGTCTTGGTCGCGCTTCATTTCACGCTTGGGACGACGTTCGAGGAACAGGCCGACCCGGCGGTGTCAGTCCCTCCCGAGACGCGACTTGACGCAGCACGCTTCCCGACCATCTCGATGGTGCTCGAGGAGGTGCGAAAGGCAAAGAAGGCATCGAGGATGAAGACCCCGTTTGAGGAAGGTCTATCCATTCTCATCGCCGGTATGGGGACGCGCCTTGACGTGAACAATCATGGCTCGAAGACCGCCGGAAGACGTAAGCCTACAGCTGCTCGCGAAACGCCTTGAGCTCAACGTCGGTAATGCCGGCGATCTCGGCCTTGCCCGGGTAGCTGCCGCCGGCGACCTCCCTGCGGAAGCCCGACAGTGCTTCGACGCGGGCGTCGCGAACGGCCTTGTGCAAGGCGGCCAGATTGCCCCAGGCGGGCGTATGTGCATCCGACGATCACTTTGCATTACCAGCTCTTGACCCCTCCGCAACGAACCCCAGATCGACCATGCCGTCGCCAGATGGGCCGGTGTAGACGTGGGCGTCAGCTTCATGGGCGGCGGTCTTGCGACCGTCGAACTCGGGCCTCATGTGCCGGAGGCGATGATGTCGCGAGAGGCCGCGACCGGGCGAGGGCGTTCCCAAAGGTTGAGCGGATCGGACCAGAAGCAGAGCCAAAACAGCAGCACAGATGGGGCGGGGAGCGATGCCGGCTTCAGACGGCGCGTTGTCCTCCGGAGCATGGCAGCCAGAGCATACAAACGTGCCAAAAACAGGATCAAGAAAGGAGAAAGTGCAATGACCATTCGTGATCTCATGCCATGGGGCCGCGACACCAGCCAGTCTCCGACCCTCTTTCGCGAAGGCGATCGGGACCCGTTCATGGGCCTGCATCGCGAGATGAGCCGCCTGGTCGACGACATGTTCCGCGGCTTCGAGTCGCGGCTTCCGTCCATGGGCAGGTTCTCTTTGGCCGGCACCGGTTGGCCCAGCGTGGAAATCTCCGAAACGGACAAGGATATCCGCGTCACAGCCGAGATACCCGGCATGGAGGAGAAGGACATCGAGGTGTTGCTCGATGACGGCGTCCTGACGTTGCGCGGCGAAAAACACTCCGAAACCGACGACAAGGAGCGTCAGTTCTCCGAGCGGTTCTATGGCCGCTTCGAACGTCGCATCCCGATCGGCTTCGAAGTCGCGGAGGACAAGGTCGCCGCCGATTTCCGCAACGGCGTACTGTCCGTGAGCTTGCCGAAGTCCGAGAAGGCGCAGAGCAAGGCAAAGCGCATCCCCATCGGTGGCAAGAGCACCAAGCATTAGAACAGACCTGCCGGGCGTGCGTGCCGCGCACGCCCGGCATTGACCGGCGGATTTCGCGCCGGTCGCCCTTGAGAATCCCCCAGCCTTCGGCAACATGGCGGCAAGGCTGGGAGCGCAAGGATGAACAAGGCCATTTCCGCCGCACCGGGCAAGTCCGTACCGCGCAAGACGCCGATGGCGCTGACCGAGGCGCTGGTGGCGCGGACCATGCGGGTGGTCGAGGATGCCGGGCCGACGCCGGGCATGGTCCATATGCTGGACGCCGACTATGCGCGGTTTCGCGACGAGATCCTGGCCTCGGCACCGCCTGGACCGCTGAAGCTGTTCGCCTATGGCTCGCTGCTGTGGAAGCCGGCCGGCGAGGTCAGGGGTGGCGAGCGGGCGGTGGCGCGCGGCTGGCACCGGTCATTCTGCTTCACGGTGCAGCGCTTTCGCGGCACGCTCGAGCAGCCCGGCCTGATGATGGCGCTCGATCGTGGCGGCCAGTGCCAGGGCATGGTGTTCGAGATCGCCGCGCCGGTCGCCGAAAATCTGGAAGCGCTGCTGCGCCGCGAGATGACCATTCTGCCCGCCGTCAACGTGCCGCGCTGGCTGCAGGTCAGCACGGAAGGCGGGGCGAGCCGTGCGCTCGGCTTTGTCGTCGATCCGGCCAATCCGCGCTATGCCGGCAAGCTCGACAAGTCCGCGGTCGCGGCGACTTTGGCCAGGGCCGTCGGCCACTGGGGCTCGGGCGCGCAATATCTGTTCGAGACGATCCGCCACCTTGACGCCTGCGGCATACGCGACCGCAATCTATGGCAGTTGCAGGAACTGGTGGCGCAGGAGATCGGCCGCACCCATGCGGCTCCCTAGCCGCCCGCCGATATTTCGGGCGCTCCGATCTTCCGCTTGACGAACATATATCTCTGCGGTTATACGTAAACCAATAGCCAACGGGTTATCGATCTGAGATGCCTGATACCCATGACATGCTCTTCAGGACGCTCGCCGACCCGACCAGGCGGGCGATCTTCGAACGGCTGTGCCGCCAGGGTGAACAGACGGTGGGCGCGCTGACGAGCCAGTCCGGCGTCTCGCAGCCGGCCGTGTCGAAGCATCTGGGCGTGCTCAAGCAGGCCGGGCTGGTGCGCGACCGCCACGAGGGTCGCCAGACGCATTACAGTGCGCAGCTCGGCGCGCTGGCGCCGCTGATGGACTGGACACGTGAGATGGCCGGGTTTTGGGAGGCTCGGTTCGATGATCTCGAGGATTTGCTCAAAAGGATGGACCAGTGAACGATAGTGCCACGGAAAACCGCACTGTCGTCGTCGAGCGGCAGATTTCCCATCCGCCGGAAAAACTCTGGCGCGCGCTGACGCAACCGCATCTGATCGAGGAGTGGCTGATGAAGAACGATTTCAAGCCCGCTGTCGGCCACCGCTTCAACATCAGCGCCGATTGGGGCGGCGTGCTCGACTGCGAGGTATTGGCCGTCGAGCCGAACAAGACGCTGTCCTACACCTGGAACCTCGCGCACCAGGACCCGGCGTTCGATCTCAGGAGCGTGGTGACCTTCACGCTCACCCCGACGCCAACCGGAACGCATCTGCGCATGGAGCAATCCGGTTTCCGGCCCGATCAGCGGCGCGCCTATGGCGGCGCCAAGATGGGTTGGCCGCAATTCTTCGAGAAGCTGGAGCAGCTTCTCGACCGGACGGACTAGACTCGTTGTTTTGACGCAATTCCGAACGGAAAACCGTTTCACACTTTTCCTGGAATTGCTCCGCCGGCCGATCGAACCCGACACCCGACTTCACCGGGCGGTCCACCGCCAGCAAAACCTATGGAGAAAGACGATGAAGATCAAACTGACCAGCATCTATGTCGACGAGCAGGAAAAGGCGCTTGCCTTCTACACCGGCGTGCTCGGCCTGACCAAGAAGGCCGATTTCAGCAATGGGCCGTTCCGCTGGCTGACGGTCGCCTCGCCGGACGAACCCGAGGGCACCGAGCTGCAGCTGGCGCTCAACGACAAACCGGCGGCCAAGGCCTACCAGCAGGCGATGTTCGAGCAGGGCCAGCCGGCGGTGATGTTCTTCACCGACGACATCAAGGGCGATCATGAGCGCATCAAGGCGCGCGGCGGCATCTTCGCCATGGCGCCGACCGAGGTGACCGGCTCGACCATCGCCAAGCTCAACGACGGCTGCGGCAATCTCATCCAGATCACGCAACTGGCGCGCTGGTAGCGCCCCCGGTTTCACACGTTTCACGGGAGGTCATCTTGGACTGGAGCACATGGATCAGGCAGGCGCATCGCTGGCTGTCGATCATCTTCACGGCGACCGTCGTCGCCAATTTCGTCACCATGGCGTTTGGACAGCCGCCCGCCTGGGTGGTCTATTCGCCACTGCCGCCGCTCTTCCTTATGCTGTTCAGCGGCCTTTATATGTTCGTGCTGCCCTATGTCGCGAAAGGACGCAACACACAGCGGGTCAACGGATAGGAGGAAAGCGCATGGCCAAATCGACCGCTGCCAAGGCCGAGCGGAAGCTGCTTTCGGGCGGCAATCCGCAGATCGCCAAGGGTTATGGCGATGCTCCCGTGCAGGCCTATATCGCGGCGATGCCGGGCTGGATGCGCGAGATGGGCGGGCGGCTCGACGCACTCATCGAGCGCGCCGTGCCCGGCGTGCACAAGGCGGTCAAATGGAACTCGCCGCTCTATGGTATCGAAGGCGAGGGCTGGTTCCTCGGCCTCCATTGCCTCACAGGATATATCAAGGTGGCCTTCTTTCGCGGCGCGTCGCTGAAGCCGGCGCCGCCGGGCGAATCCCGAAGCCGGGACACGCGCTACCTCGACATCCATGAGGACGACGCGTTCGACGAGGCGCAATTCAGCGCCTGGGTAAAGCAGGCCAGCCAATTGCCTGGCGAGCGCATGTGAGCGCGCTATTGTTCATGTTTTGAGGAGAAGCAGCATGACCGGATTGCAGGAGAGCAAATCTCCCTCCGAACTGATCGACGGCAGGATCATGGAACTCGGCGACTGGCGCGGCGAGATGCTGGCCCGGCTGCGCGCGCTCATCCATCAAGCCGATCCCGACGTGGTCGAGACCTGGAAGTGGCGCGGCGTGCCGGTGTGGGAGCATGACGGCATGATCTGCACCGGCGAGACCTACAAGAGCGTCGTCAAGCTGACCTTCGCCAAGGGCGCGGCGCTGCCCGATCCCGCCCGCCTGTTCAACTCCAGCCTCGACGGCAATACGCGGCGGGCGATCGATTTTCAGAAGGGTGAGGAGGTCGACGAAGAGGCGCTGAAGGCGCTGGTGCGGGCTGCCGTGGCGCTGAACAAGTCGAAGGCCAAGCGCTAGGGCGTAGTCTCATTGTCGCGTAACCGCTCGACGAGGTTGCGCGCCAAGAGTCTCGGTCGGAAGACGGCCCATTGCGGACCTACGCCCAAGAAGGATATATTGCGCCAGCGCGCGTAGGCATTCCGCTTCATCATCGCGCATTTTCATGAAAGAAAATAATAGATTTTACTCGCTTATGCATGCGGTCTGTGCTGGGCATGGCTATTGCGGAGGAATGCACGGCGACAAGTTCATGGATGTCACCGATTTTATTCCACAATCCGGTAATGTTACAGCGGATCAATTCGTGGAATGGGTATTTCTAGCTGAGTATGAGAGTGAGAGTGTGCGAATGTCTCCCCGATGGGATCGGCATCGCCAGAGGATACGAGACTATTTTGTTGAGCATATGGGATCAGACGCAGTCGACGCCAGCCAACTAAAATGGGAAGTGGAGGGCTAAGCCAACCCCATCACTCTGTTTCCCACCCCATCGCTGTCATACTCTGTGAGTTCACGACTTAGGCGCCGCCATCCTGCCACCCCAAGACCTTCCATGTTTACGATCTGGGAAGCCTGATGGTGCTAGATGTCGCCGGATGATGGCTGGCCGCCTCGGCCGGCCCCGGATGGATTTGCCATGAACAGCCCGATGCGCATGCCGTGGGTGGACACGGCCAAAGGCCTCTCGATCATCCTCGTGGTCATGATGTACGCGGCCTACAACACGGGCGAGTACACGGGCGGCGTCGGCTTCCTGCATTATGTCATCGGCTTCGCGACGCCGTTCCGCATGCCGGAATTCTTCCTGATCTCCGGCCTGTTCCTGTCGCAGGTGATCGACCGGCCGTGGCGGCGCTACTTCGACCGGCGCGTCGTCCACCATCTCTATTTCTACGTGCTGTGGGCGATCATCTCCATCGGGTTGAAGATCGGCATCTTCAGCCGCGATCCCGGCGGCATGCTGCACGATCTCGCGATGGCCGTCGTCCAGCCTTATGGCGTGCTGTGGTTCATCTACATGCTGGCGGTGTTCGGCCTTACCGCCAAGCTCTTGCGGCAGTTTCGTGTGCCGGCCTGGATCGTCATCCCGATCGCTGCCGGACTGCAGATGTGGGCGCCGCATCCCGACAGCTATGCGGTCGAACAGTTCGCGGCCTATTTCGTGTTCTTCTATGTCGGCTTCGTCATGGCGCCGCCGGTGTTCCGGCTCGTCGAATGGACGCAGCCCCGCCCGGCGCTGGCCGTCGCCGGCCTGGCTTTATGGGCAGTTATCAACGGCCTGCTCGTCTATTCGCCGGGCTATGCCATGCAGCCGGTCGGCATTCAGATGGGGCTGGCGGCATGGCCGCCGCTGCATCTTACTTTGGCCGTCGCCGGCGCGGTGGCGCTCTGCGTGCTTGGAGGCTTGCTCTCGACATTCCCTGTCATGGAATGGCTGCGCTGGCTCGGCGAACATTCGCTGGTCGTCTATGTCGCCTTCACCATCCCGATGTCGCTGTTCCGTGGCGCCGCACTGGCAAGCGGTATGCTGACCGACACCGGCATGCTCAGCCTGGCGGTGCTGCTGGTCTCGATCATCAGCCCTGTCGTGCTCTACCTCATCATCCAGCGCGTGGGCTTCGGCATGTTCCTGTTCGAGCGGCCGGCCTGGGCGCATATCGACAACAGCGCGCCGCAAGCGGCACAGAGCGTGGCGCTGCCCGCCGCCGCCCAATCAAGCCGGACATAGTCGAGCAGCGGGAGGCCTCAGCCGTCCCGCAGCCACACCAGCATCTCGCCGGGCTCGCGGTTGTCCCAGGCGTAATAGGGGATGGCGGTCAGGCGCGTCTCGACGCTGGCCGGCGGCTCGCGCCGGTAGAGTCCGTCCTGCCAGCCGTCGCCTGCATCGGCCCGCGCCTTCGCTGAAAGCGTCACCACGCCGCCCAGCAGTTCGGGCGCTTCATGCGCGTCTATGCTTGCCGTGCGCGGCAGGGTCAGGCGATGCAGCCGGCCGTCATTGTCCGATGCCTCGACGCAGTAGATCAGCGGCCCGCGCGACAGCGCGACGCGGCCGGCATCCTGCCGGACCTCGGGATTGGCGTAGAGCCGCTCGATCGGCATTTCGAGGTCGAGCCGGACGCGGTCGCCCTTCTGCCAGCTGCGCCGGATCGCGGCATAACCGTCGCTGGTCATGTCTTCGAGGTCGACCGCCTCGCCATTGATCTCAAGCGTCGCACTGCTGCTCCATGCCGGGATGCGTAGATGCAGCGTGAACTCGACCGGCGCCTGCGGCTCGACCGTGATCTCCACGGCGCCGTCCCAGGGATAGCGGCTTGCTTGCGTGAGCTGCACCGGCGTGCTCGCAATGTCGAAGCGGGCGGTGGAATCGCCGTAGAGGTGAACGGCCAGTGCATCATCCGCCAGGCTGTAGAAATAGCTGCCGATCGAGGCGACCATGCGCCCGACATTGGGCGGACAGCAAGGGCAGCGGTGCCATTTCCACCTGTTGTGCCGGCCCCGGCTTTCCAGCGGGTTCTCGTAGAAGAACAGCGAGCCGTCGAGCGACAGGCCGGAGATCGAGCCATTGTAGAGCGCGCGCTCCATCATGTCGGCGTAGCGGGCGTTCGGCCCCATGCCGAGCATGCGGCTCGCCCAGAACACCAGGCCGACGGCGGCGCAGGTCTCGGCATAGGCGCTCTCGTTGGGCAGGTCGTAGTCGCTGGTGAAACCCTCATTGTGCGCCGACGGCCCAAGCCCGCCGGTGATGTACAGGTTCTTCGTGGTGAGGTCGTCCCACAGCCGGTCGAGGGCGACGCGCAGGCTGTCGTCGCCATATTCGGTGGCGATGTCGGCCATGCCCGAGTAGAGGTACATCGCCCGCACCGCATGGCCGACGACCTTGTCCTGCTCGCGCACCGGTCTGTGCGACTGGCTGTATTCATAGGTCTTGAAATGATAGGCTCTTGGGTCGGCGCCACGGGCGCGCGCCTCCTCGTCGAAATAATGCGGCTGTTGGCCGCGCTGGTCGATGAAGTACTTCGCCAGATCCATATATTTCTGCTCGCCGGTCACCCGCGCCAGCTTGACCAGCGCCAGTTCGATCTCCTCGTGGCCGCAATAGCCTTTCTTCTTGTCGGGTTCAGGCCCCAGCACCGAGGCGATGTGGTCGGCATAGCGGCACATAATGTCGAGCAGCTTGCGCTTGCCCGTCGCCTGGTAATAGGCGACCGCGCCCTCGATCAGGTGCCCGGCGCAATAGAGCTCGTGGCAGTCGCGCAGGTTTGTCCAGCGCTTGCCGGGCTGGATGCGCTGGTACCAGCTGGAGAGATAGCCGTCCTCCTGCTGCAGCTTGCCGTACATGTCGATGACGGCGTCGATCTTCTTCTCCAGTTGCGGGTTCTTGCGCCGGTAGAGCGAATAGGCCGCGGTCTCGATCGTCTTGCCGAGATCGGAATCCCAGAACATCTGCGTCGTCACCGTCGAGCCGGTGAATTCGGCGCCTTGGCGGTCCGCTTCATCGGGCGAGGGTGAATGGAAGGGGATGACGATGCCGGGCGAGGGGCGGTCCGGATCGATCTGCTCCAGCATGCGCGCCTCGACGCAGCGTTCGTAGAGGATGTCGGCGGTGCGGGTGGCCACCGCGTCGGCGCGGTCGCCCCAGAAGCCGTGCACATCGACCTGCGGCACCGGCAGCGGCCGGAAGGCGAGTTTCGGCTTGCCCTTCGTGGTGGGGCGGGGGGATGGCGATGCGGTCATGAACTCACTCCGTTCTGTCTATTTGACGGCCCCGGCCATCAGGCCGCGGATGTAGAAGCGCTGCAAAGCAAGGAACAGGATCAGGCACGGCACCATCATCACGGTTACGCCCGCCTGCACGGCGCCCCAGTCGATGGCGCCGAAGCGGCCCGACTGCAGTGCCGTCATCATCACTGGCAGCGTGAATTTGGACTGGTCGGTCATCAGCACCAGCGCGGCGAGGAATTCGTTCCAGGCGCCGAGAAAGGCGAACAGCGCGATGGTGACGACGCCCGGCCAGACCAGCGGCAGCATGACCTTCAAAAGCATGGTGGCGTTGCCGGCGCCGTCCATGCGCGCGGCCTCCTCGATCTCGCGCGGCACGGCGTCGAAGGCGTTGCGCATCATGAAGATCGAAAACGGCAATTGCAGCGTCACATAGACGCCGACCAGGCCGGTCAGCGTGTTGTGCAGGCCAAGCCTGGTCAGCACCAGGAAGATCGGCGTCAGGATCGACTGGAACGGGATCATGATCGTCGACAGGATGAGGACGAAGAACAGGTCCTTGAACGGAAAGCGGAAGCGCGAAAAGCCGTAGCCGGCCAGCACGCTGACGATGACCGACAAAAGGACAGTCATCACCGAGACGTAGATGCTGTTTTGCGCCGAGACCCAGAGCCCGTCGCCGAAGGAGTTGAGCGTGGCATAGTTTTCCAGCGAGACGCCCGTGGTCGGCCAGGGCGGCAGCGGCGGCAGGCGCGCTTCGGCCGCGGGCTTGAAGGCCGACAGCGCCGTCCACACGATCGGCGCCAGGAACAGCAGCGAGGCGATGATGCCGGTGGAGTGCCTGGCCAGGCGTGCGGCGAGCTTGCCCCTGGCTGAAATCGCTTGCGCCATCAGTCGAGCCCCTCGGGCTTGCGCAGCAGCCACAGCTGGATGAGGCTGAGCGCCACCAGGATGACCAGCAGCACCATGGACAGTGCCGCGCCATAGCCTAGCTTGAACGACACGAAGGACTGGTTGAAGATCCAGTAGACCGCCGTCAGCGTCTGGTTACGCGGGCCGCCGCGCAGGATGATGTAGAACTGGTCGAAGGCGAGGATCGAGCCCGCGACCGACAGGATCAGCGCCAGCGCCAGCGTGCGGCGCATCAGCGGCAAGGTGATCGCCCGGAACCTGGCGAACGGTCCTGCGCCGTCGATGACGGCGGCCTCCTGCAGATCCTGCGGGATCGATTGCAGGCCGGTCATCAGGATGATCATGGTGAAGCCGGCGACCTTCCACACCACCATGGCGATGATCGACCAGAAGGCCGGCTGGAAGGTGGCGAGCAGGTTGAACTTCCTGTCGATCAGGCCGAGGTCGTAGGCAGCCGGGCTGAACAGGCCGGAATCGACGTTGAGCAGCCACGACCAAAGCAGGCTCGCGGAGGCGAAACCGACCACCGCCGGCATGAAGAAGAAGGTGCGGTAGAGGTTGGTCAGCGGCCGCGGTTTTTCGATGAAGATCGCCAGGGGAAAGGCGACGGCGAAGATCGCGATGGTGACGACCACTGTGTAGTAGCCGGTAAATTTGAGTGCATTCCAGAACCTGGTGTCGCGCAGGATCGCCCAGTAATTGTCGAGCCCGATGAAGGTATGCTCGCCCATCAGCGGCCAGTTGTGCAGCGACATCCACGCCGTCATGCCGAGCGGGATGACGAAGAACACCATGACCAGCGCCACCGCCGGCGCGACATAGATGAGGCCGATCCACTGCCGGCGGCCGGCACCGACCAGCTTTCGGGCACGGGGCGGGGCGGTGGTGCTTGCGGTGATGGTGGTCATGCTTTGCCTGTTCTTGCGTCGCATCCAGTTGGCCGCCCTACCTCCCCTTGTGGGGAGGTCGGACCGCAGGTCCGGGTGGGGGGCTGGCGCTGACCCCACCCCGCTGCTTCGCAGCGACCCTCCCCACAAGGGGGAGGGTAAGGAGCACGCCGACCACCCGCCCAGGGAGACAGGCGGGCGGCCGGCAGGCGGCCGCTACTTCTGCGGCGCCTGGTCGATGATCGACTGCATGGTCTCCTGCGCATTCGCTATGGCGCCATCGACATCGTCACCGAAGAAGACCTCGTTGATCATCTGCGTCCACGGGCCGTTGGCGGAGTTGATCAGGTCGTTGAACACCACCGAATAGGGCGTCTTGCCCTTGGCCATGGCCTCGGCGGCGACCTGGTAGCGCGGGTCGAGATCCTTCAGCGCGTCCTTGGCGATGTCGCCGCGCACCGGCAGGCTGCCGTATTTGGCGAGGATGGTCTGGCCTTCGAGCGAATAGGCGAAGTCCAGGAACTCCTTCACCACGGCGAGCTTCTTGGTGCCCTTGGTGACGACGAAATTGTCGCCGCCGGCGAAGGACGACCAGCCGCCATCCTTGCCCGGCAGGAAGGTGATGCCGTAGTCGACATTGGGATACTGGGTGTTGAGCGCGCCGATGGCGAAGGCGCCGGAGGGCGAGATGCCGATATTGCCGGCGGCAAAGGCGGCAAAGAAGTTGGCGCCGGTGTCGGTCTGCGCGCCTGCCGGCACCAGGTCCTTCTTGACCATCGAGCGGTAGAGATCGATGGCGCCGCGCAATTGCGGGCTGTCCAGCGTCGCCTTGGAGCCGTCCGCCGAGAGGATATCGCCGCCCGAGGCCCAGATCAGCGGGGTGAAGGTGAAGATGTTGCAACCGCCGCAATTGCCGGAGAAGTAGAAACCCTTGATGTTGCCGCCAAGCGCATTGACCTTCTCGGCATCGGCGGCGATTTCGGCCCAGTTGGTGGGGCCTTTTTCAGGGTCGAGGCCGGCCTGCTTGAACAGTTTCTTGTTCCAGATCAGCACCGAGGCGTCGGCCGAGAAGGGCAGGCCGTAAATGTGGTCCTTGTAGGTGCCGGTCTTGACATGCGCCGGCGACAGGCTGGCGAAATAGGGCAGGGATTTGGCCCAGTCGGTGATGTCCTCCAGCTGGCCGGCGGCGGCGAAGGAGGGCGTGTAGATCAGGTCGAGCGACAGTGCGTCGGGCGCCGTGCCGCCGGCGGCGGCCGCGCCATATTTCGGGATGATCTCGGCGTTGGGGATGATGTCGAGCCTGATCTGGTCCTTATGCGCCTTGTTGTAGGCGTCGACGATGCGCGGCATGAAATTCGAGCCGTCGGCACGCACCCAGATGTTGGCGGTGTCGGCGGCGGCAGTGCCGAGACCACTGCCCAGTACGGCAGCGGCCAGGGCCAGTTTGGCAATCACGTTCCTCATCTTCTCCTCCTCCAGGGTTGGCCGCTATCCGCGGCTTGGCGCCGATCACGCGGCGCGTCGTTTCAGCCATCCAGCGGATGGCCGCAGGAACGCCGTACCACCAGCCGGCACGGCAGTTTTCGAATGCCCGGCGCGGCGGGCCGACCGCCGACCAGGGAAAGCAGGGTCAGCCCGGCCTCGCGGCCGAGGGCGACCAGGTTCATGTCGACCGAGGTCAGCGGCGGGCGCGTCGCTTCCGCGACGATCTCCCAATTGTCGAAACCGATGACGCCGACATCGCCGGGAACGTCGAGGCCGCGCTCGCGCAGGGCGTCAATGACGCCGCGCGCGATCTGATCGTTGCCGCAAAAGACGGCGTCCGGCCGTTGGCTTTTGCCGTCGAACAATTGCGCCACCGCTTCATGTCCCCAGGCTTCCGACCAGGCGCCGAGCAGCGGCTCGGTGACCGGCAGGCCGTTTTCGGCGAGCACGTCGCGATAGGCCTGGGCGCGGGCGTGCACCACGGCAAAGCTCGCCGGCCCACTGACATGGGCGATGCGCCTGCGGCCGAGCCGGCAGAAATGCTCGACCGCCAGCCGCGCGCCGCCGGCATCGTCCGAGACGAAGGCGACGGCGTCGGGATCGGGCTGGGTGAAGGCATAGATCACCGGGATGCGCAGATTGGCGAGATCGACGGGCAGATGGCGGTCGATGCGTTTTCCCGTAGCGATGATGCCGTCGACGCGCTTGTCGAGCATGGCCTCGACATGCAGCTGGCCCAGCCGCGGATCCTCCTCGACATTGCACAGGAACACCGAGACGCCATTGTCGACCAGCGCGTCCGAAATGCCCGACATCAGCGGCAGCGAGAAGCGGCCGTAAGTATCGTTGGTGAGCAGGCCGACGGTGAAGGAGCGGCGCCTGAGCAGGCTCTGCGCCAGGCTGTTGGGCCGGAAGCCGAGGCTGCGCGCCGTCTCGCGGATGCGCTCGCGCGTCTCGGCGGTCATCCGCCCCTGGTCGTTGAGCGCCTTCGAGGCGGTGGCAACGCTGACGCCGGCCCGCGCCGCCACGTCACGCAAGGTGACGGGCTTGGGAAAGACCGGAACAGGCTGATCGTCCGCTGCCATCGAGAATCCTTAGTTGGGAAAAGGTTTTCTCTTACAGACCGGAACAAGGCCCGGCCAATGGCCGAGCCCGATCGGAACTGTTTGGAAAAACCTTTTCTCAAGTCGAGGGTAGGCTAGATCGGGGGAGTGTTCAAGGGGAAAAGTTGACGTCGGCGATCGCTTCGCCGCAAGCTTGGCATCGATGGATTTTCGCCGGAGATTCCGCTGCCGCTCGGGAAGTGTCAGCGAAGTGTTAATCGCTCCTGCGCCATGGTGGCTGTCCGCCAAGGCAGCAGAGCCCCGCAATGTCCGACACACCCTACAGTCTCAAAGGTCCGGCGCGGCCCACCGCTTCGACACGAAACGGCAAGGGTCGGCAGGATGCGCGTTGGGCCGAGCGCCGCCGCGAAGCAGCCATCGCCAAGCTCAAGGCTGAACTTGCCGCGCAGGCGGCGCTGATCGCCGGCCAAGAGGTTGCGCTGGCGCACAGCCGCAAGATCTTCGACCGCGCCTCGGTCGCCGCGCGCATCGGCGTGTGGGAATGCAGCCTGCCCGGCGAACAATTGCACTGGACCGATGTGGTCTACGACCTGTTCGACCTGCCGCGCGGCGCAGCACTCGACCGTTCGGAGATCATCAAGTGCTATCCGGCGGAGTCGCGCAAGGCGCTGGACAGTCTGCGCAGCCGCGCGATCGCCGAGCGCAGCGGCTTCACCCTCGACGCCGAGATCACCACCTTCGCCGGACACAGCCGCTGGATCCGCATCACCGCGACCGTCGAGTGCGAGGCTGATGTGCCGGTGCGCATCTTCGGCATGAAGCAAGACATCACCGAGGAAAAGATCCTGTCGGACCGGATGCGCTATCTCGCCGAATTCGACCCCATGACCGGGCTTGCCAATCGCGCCCGCTTCCAGGCGCGGCTGGCGCAGCCGGATGCCAGCCGTCCACTCGGCGCGCTGCTGCTGATCGATCTCGACGGCTTCAAGGCGGTCAACGACACGTTCGGCCATGTCGTCGGCGACGAGTGCCTGAAGGCGGCGGCCGAGCGCCTCGCCGAAGGTTGCGGCGAGGCGGATCTGGTGGCGCGCGTCGGCGGCGACGAGTTCGCGGTGCTGCTTGGCTCGCATCTCGACCGGGCTGCCGTCTCCGGCGTGGCGCGTGAGATCATCGAGGGGATGGGCAAGCCGGTCGTGGTGCGTGGCCAGTCGCTGCGGCTGGGCGCCTCGGTTGGCATTGCATTTGCCGGGCAAGGCGCGCCTTGCGATCTCTTCGCGCAGGCCGACACCGCGCTCTATGCCGCCAAGGCGGCAGGGCGCAACACGTTCCGCATCTTCAAGGCCGAGGCCGGCGGGAAAGACCGCAGCGCCGCGGCGTAGGGGCCTGAGTTTTTCAGGAAAGGCCTGGATGGCTTCCCCTTGGAATTGTTTGCAAACAAAGAGATAGGGCTGTTATTTGAAGCTCTGAATCGCCTGGCGGCACGCTGCGTGCCGGTCATTTATTGTCCGCGCAGCCTGGATACTCACGGCACCGCTCGCTCCTCGGGATTTCGGGGCACAAAGTCTGCCGAAGAGCGATGCCAAGCGACATTTCGCAAAGTGCCGACAGAACAGCCGTCAGGCTTAACTTTTCCGCAAGCATTTCCCCGTTAGGTCGGTTGCAATGGCCTCGTGGCGGAGCGGCTACGCTGGAGACGGCAAATCTCTGAAGCCTCGGTTCGATCCCGAGGCGAGGCCTCCAAAAATCATACAGCCGAGAAGCTGCGCCCGACCTCTTGTCGCGGCCGGTTTGCGCGGTTGCGGCATTGTCGCCTCCGACGACCATGGTCGCGAAGGGCCGACGTTAAAACCACCTATCTGCATTTGGCATGCAGGGTGCTCGCGAAAAGAGTGCTATGGCAGGGGCGCGAGCCTGCTCGCTTCTACTTTCCCCGACATTCGAGGTCATTTTCGTGCGTGAACCGTCACCGCTGCCGGTCTTTGGAAAACTCGGCGTCAAGGCATCCGTCGCCGTCGTGGCGTCGCCGGTCGCTTCGGCCGGTATCGTAGCGCGCCTGCGGGACCTTCTGGCCACGCATGGCGGAATGGCGCTGAAGCTGTCGGTGATCGCCTGGACGATCCTGGTCCTGGGTACGGTGTTTTTCATGTTGCAGGGCTGAGAATCATGGCCAATCGCTATACACTGCGCATGGATCTGCCCCAGAGCTGGGCCATCGTCGATGTCTTCACTGGCCAGCCAGCCGTGATCAGGCAAAAAGTGATGGTCGGCATGAGCCCGCGCGAGGCCGAGGACATGGTCTTGCAGATGAATGTCGGCGACATCCGGCGCCGGGAGAGGGCGGAGCGCAAGGGTTGAACGTTCCCGCCGCCGGCTCTGAGGGTGGCCAGGACCCCGCAGCACCAGAACGAAGAGGATTCCCGTGAGAGCGAGCCTGAGGCAAAAGATACTAGAGGTCTGCGACCGCAAGATTTCCGAGAAAGGGCCTGCCGTCGGCGTGTCGTTCTACGCGTTTTTCGCCAACAGGAATGACGACCCCGAACTGCTGATGGAAGCAGCGGAATGGTGGATCAGGACCCACCGCCTCGACCATTTCGAAAAAGCCGCGAAGATACGGACGATGATCGAGGACATGGACCTCGGCTGATCAGCCGAAGTCGTCGGCCGTCAGCACATACATGCTCTTGCGCGTGCGGCCGTAGGCCTTCGAGGCCACGTCGCGGATGGCGCTGCTCTCGGTGTCGAATGTGGCGAGGTAACCGGCCTCGTTGGCCGCGGTTGCCGGCTGCATCCTGGTCATGGCATCGGCGGCGACCGAGAAGGAAATCTGGAACATGCCGTCATGGCCGACGAAACGAATGCGCTTGCCGGCTTCGTCATAGCTGCGGCTGCGGTTGGGGAAGGTCAGGCTCATGTTTTTGCCTCCGTTGCGGCGGCCTTCTTGGTCGCCCGCTTCTTCTTCGGCGTCGGGTTCAGGGCTTCGGCGACGCGGTCTGCCTCTTCCTTGGCCAGGCGCAATGTCCTGAGCTTCGCCGTCTTGATCTCCCTGGCCTTCGCCTCGGACATGTACTCGGCGGTCGCCTTGTTGCGCTCCGCCGTCTTCTTCTGCTTGTCGACGAAGCGGGCTTCAGCTTTTTCCATGATCGTCTGATTGCCGTCGGCCATCGAACAAATCTCCCTTGCGTTTGAAATCGTGAAAGTGAACTTGTCCGATAAATAGGCACTCAACCGGCAAAATTCAATTTTTTGAATTATTTATACCATTCGCGATATCACGAAATCGCCGGCCGAAATAATACTTTTCAATATTTATCGAGACCGCGAATAATTTTTGGCACTCCTATCTATCGAGTGCCAAAGCGCCTATATGGGGGAAGCGGCCGCCTAAGCCGGCCCCAGAAAGAAGTTTTCATGAAGTTTCGGCCACTCCACGACCGCGTCGTCATCCGGCGCGCCGAAGGCGATACCAAATCCAAGGGCGGCATCATCATTCCCGACAACGCCAAGGAAAAGCCGCAGGAAGGCGAAGTTATCGCCGTCGGCCCCGGCGCACGCGACGAAAACGGCGCGCTTGTGCCGCTCGACGTAAAGGCCGGCGACCTGATCCTGTTCGGCAAATGGTCGGGCACCGAGGTCAAGATCGACGGCGAGGACCTTCTGATCATGAAGGAAGCCGACATTATGGGCGTCATCGACAAGAGCGTCGAAGCCAAGAAGGCCGCCTGACTGGAGCGCCGCGCCTTCCGCGCGGGGTTCGTCCACTCCAAATTCGAACGGGATTGAAAAAATGTCTGCCAAGGAAATCAAATTCGCCACCGACGCGCGTGACCGCATGCTGCGCGGCGTCGAGATCCTCACCAATGCGGTGAAGGTCACGCTGGGCCCCAAGGGCCGCAACGTCATCATCGACAAGGCCTATGGCGCGCCGCGCATCACCAAGGACGGCGTCACCGTCGCCAAGGAAATCGAGCTTGCCGACAAGTTCGAGAACATGGGCGCGCAGATGGTGCGCGAAGTGGCCTCGAAGACCAATGATCTCGCCGGCGACGGTACCACCACCGCGACCGTGCTGGCCGCCTCGATCCTGCGCGAGGGCGCCAAGCTGGTTGCCGCCGGCATGAACCCGATGGACTTGAAGCGCGGCATCGACCAGGCGGTTGCCGCCGTCGTCGTCGAGATCAAGGCGAAGGCCAAGAAGGTCAAGTCGTCGGCCGAGATCGCCCAGGTCGGCACCATCGCCGCCAACGGCGATGCAACCGTCGGCGCGATGATCGCCAAGGCGATGGACAAGGTCGGCAATGACGGCGTCATCACCGTCGAGGAAGCCAAGACCGCCGAAACCGAACTCGACGTCGTCGAGGGCATGCAGTTCGACCGTGGCTATCTCAGCCCGTATTTCGTCACCAATGCCGACAAGATGCGCGTCGAGCTGGAAGAGCCCTATGTGCTCATCCACGAGAAGAAGCTCGGCAATCTGCAGGCGATGCTGCCGATCCTCGAAGCGGTGGTGCAGAGCGGCAGGCCGCTGCTGATCATCTCCGAGGACGTCGAAGGCGAAGCGCTTGCCACGCTGGTCGTCAACAAATTGCGCGGCGGCCTCAAGGTCGCGGCCGTCAAGGCGCCGGGCTTCGGTGATCGCCGCAAGGCGATGCTGGAAGACATCGCGGTGCTGACCGCAGGCCAGATGATTTCCGAGGATCTCGGCATCAAGCTCGAAAACGTCACCATCGAGATGCTCGGCCGCGCCAAGCGTGTGCTGATCGAGAAGGACACCACCACGATCATCGACGGCGCCGGCACCAAGGCGACCATCCAGGCGCGCGTCGCCCAGATCAAGGGCCAGATCGAGGAGACCACCTCCGACTACGACAAGGAGAAGCTGCAGGAGCGGCTGGCCAAGCTGTCGGGCGGCGTTGCCGTCATCCGCGTCGGCGGCGTCACCGAGTCGGAAGTCAAGGAAAAGAAGGACCGCATCGACGATGCGTTGAACGCGACGCGCGCGGCGGTCGAGGAAGGCATCGTGCCCGGCGGCGGCGTCGCCCTGCTGCGCGCAAGGTCGGCGCTGTCGGGCCTCAACGGCGCCAATGCCGATGTCACCGCCGGCATTTCGATCGTGCTCAGGGCGCTTGAAGCGCCGATCCGCCAGATCGCCGAGAATTCCGGCGTCGAGGGCTCGATCGTCGTCGGCAAGCTCGCCGACAGCAAGGACCACAATCTGGGTTTTGACGCCCAGAACGAGACCTATGTCGACATGATCAAGGCCGGCATCGTCGACCCGGCGAAAGTCGTGCGCACCGCACTGCAGGACGCCGGCTCGATCGCAGCACTTCTGATCACCGCCGAAGCCATGATCACCGACATCCCGGCCAAGGATGCGGCGCCTGCCGGCGGTGGCGGCGGCGGGATGGGCGGCTACTAAGGATTCAGCCGGTCTGGAAGGTGGTTCATACGAGTCACCTTTTAGCCTGACCTGAATCCGCGCCGGCTCCAGGAGCCGGTTGCTACCGCCGGGGGATTTTCTCCCGGCGTACAGGCCTCTAGCCCAGGAGATCGATCCATGATCGTGTTCGCGCAGAAGCCACAGACGGTCGTCACGACCGAAACCACCGAGGAAAGCCGCTTCGACCGCATCCGCAGGATTGCCGCCGACAAGCACAAGAAATCGGATTCCGACACGGCCGCGCCACAGAAGGGCGAGCCGAAGCGTCCGATGTAAGGTCGCGCCTCGCCGCTACTGGCCGTTCAGCCTCATCGTCACAATCACATCGCGGGTCAGCGGCGCGAGTTCGATGCCGCATGCCGAGCGCGGTCCAGCCAGATAGCTTCCTGTCGGCAGTATCGGCGTGTCCGGTATTGTCATTATATTAGCTTCAGCGCATATTTGCCCGGCAGCGAGCCCTTGGCCGCCAACGCGTCCCAGGGCGCCTGCAATTGTTCCGAAAAACAAATCACTCCGTGCCGCTCGAATTATGGAGCAGCACGAGACAATGACATTTGGAGGAAATACCCATGAAAGTGACTATCTTGGCAAACTATGCGCCCCATGCCGCCAAAGGATTGATGCAAGGCTCGGACAGGCAGGCTGCGGTCAAGGCGCTTTTTGAAAGCGTTGGCGGCAAGATGACCAGCGTGATGTTCACGCGCGGCATCTACGACGTCGTTGTCAATGGCGAGGTGCCGGACCAGTCAGCGGGGATTGGCATGTCCCTTGCGGTGCGAGCGAGCGGCTCGCTGACCGAGATGGTTGTCCTGGAAGAACTCGACATGAAGGCAGTGCTCGCGGCGGCCAAGAAGGCAGCCGGAGCGTACAAACCCGCCGGCTGATGGACTTGCCTCCTTGATCAAGGCAGCACGGTTCGGTGCCGTGCTGCCGAATGTCGGACAGGGCATCTTCTTGCGACTTTCGCGGCGACTGGAATTCAAGCTAGTATCGTCAAGTGGTCGTTTGGTGCAGAGAGCTTGCGGAAACGCAACCGCGATTCTCAGTTCGGAGACAAGCCATGTTTGCCGCCAAGGCCATCGACACCTCGGACAAGGCCGCGTTCTACAGCGACCTCGCCGCTCAGCTGAAAGCGCTGCTCGACGGTGAGAGCGACTCGATCGCCAATGCCGCCAACACCGCGGCCCTGATCTTTCAGATGGTGCCCGACCTCAACTGGGCCGGTTTCTATTTCCTGGCCTCTGACGAGGAGCTGGTGCTGGGGCCATTCCAGGGTAAACCGGCCTGCGTGCGCATCGCGGTCGGCAAAGGTGTCTGCGGAACGGCGGTGCAACTCGGCACCTCGATGCTGATCAAGGACGTGCATGATTTTCCCGGCCACATCGCCTGCGACGCCGATTCACGTTCGGAACTGGTCGTGCTGCTTGAGGACGATGAAGGCGTCTTCGGCGTGCTCGATCTCGACAGCCCGCTGCCCGGTCGCTTCGACAAGGCCGACCAGGCCGGCATCGAAACGCTCGCCGCGATCTATGCGGCGGCGAGTTCGTTCGAGGACTGAGCGGTCGTCATCAGGATAAGCGTTGGCGCCGTAGGGCGCTACCTCGCAAGCCTATGGCCCTGCTTTCAACGCGTGGGTAAACGCCCCAACCGCCATCTCGATCAGCTGCGCGTGGATCTCGCCGCGCGACCGGCCCGCACCATCATGCGTGCTTAATCGCGATTGAGGACCGCTCGGCGCAGACGGCGTCGAGGGCTAACCCCGAGCCCTCAGACGAACTTCACCAGCACCAGGCTGAAGCAGCCGATGAACAGGAAGGCGCAGAAGGCGAGCGCCAGCGGGCGCAGGCCGCGCGAGCGGAGCTGCGAAATGTCGGCCTGCAGGCCCATGGCAGCCAGTCCCATGGTCAGCATGATGGTGGTGGCGAGCGCCATCGCCGATTTTACTTCCGCCGGTACGGTGACCAGGCTGTTCAGAGCCACGACGGCGACGAAGGCGGCGACGAACCACGGCATGGGCGGCCGCGCAGCCTGCTGGCCGCCGCTCGTCTTGCGCCGTGCCATCAGGCCGAGCGCGATGACCATCGGCGCCAGCATGGTAACGCGCGTCAGCTTGGCCACGGTGGCGATCTCGCCGGACTGGGTGCCGTTCTGGAAACCGGCGCCGATGACCTGCGCCACCTCATGGATGGAGGCGCCGGCCCACAGGCCGAAAGCATGCTGGTCGAGGCCGAGCGCGGGTGCGAGCAGCGGGAAGCCGAGCATGGCGACGGTGCCGAACAGCGTGATCGAGGCGACGGCATAAGTGACGTCCTCGTCGCGCGCATCGGTGACGATGTTGGTGGCGACGATGGCCGAGGCGCCGCAGATCGAGGTGCCGGCGGCGATCAGCTGCGCGAGCTTGCGGTCGACGCCGATCAGCCGGCCGAGCGTGATGGTGAAGACGAAGGTGGCGCCAAGCGTCGCCGCCACGATGCCGACCCCGCCGGCGCCGATCGAGACGACCTGGCCGAGCGTCAGCTGGAAGCCGAGCAGCACGATGGCAAAGCGCAGCAGGCGCTTTTGCGAGAAGGCGATGCCGGCCTTGGCATGCGCCGGCGTACCGAGCACGTTGGAATAGACCATGCCGGCGACGACGGCCAGGATCATCGGGCTGAACAGGGCAAAGCCGGAAACATTGTGCGCCGAGAAGGCAACGGCTGTGATCATCGCCACCAGCACGAGGCCGGGAATGATGCCGTTCCACACTGAATCGAGCCGCTTGCGCCCTGCGGCCAGGTCGGCCGATATCAGGCCTTTGGGAATATCGTTCGCGATGTGGGTAAGGGAAGACAATGCAATGCTCCAGGCGGGTATGCCGGGAGACTGTCATTCCTCAAACGATCTTTCCAACGAATTGTTTTGGTTGGAATGATCGATTTTTACGAACGGTTTGGGTTCATTTTGAAAAGTCAGCGCCGCCCCTCACTGTCCTGCCGGACATCTCCCGGTAAGCGGGGCGAGAGTGGCTGGCGGCAACGCCGGCGACCCTCTTGCAACGCCGGCGATTGGCGAAATCGGCGATCATAGCGTCCTTCTCCCCGTCACTATACGGGGAGAACTGCCCGGCAGGGCGATGAGGGGCGGCGCAAACGCCCGGATAGTGGAGCGAAGAGGCTAGGCTACAGCTGCGCCTCGATCGCCGCCTTGTCGATGACCGACCAGACGTTCCTGATCCGGTCGTTCAGGAATTCATAGAACACGTTCTCGCTGAAGGAGACCTTTTTGCCGTTGATGGGCAGGCCGAAGAAAGTTCCGTTCGGCGTGCAGTTGAACTGCAGGCGGCTGGCGATGAAGGGCGGTTCGGAGACCAGCAGCTGGACATCGAAATAGAGGTCCGGGATTTCGCGAAAATCCCGCTCCAGCATGGCGCGGTAGCCTGAGAGCCCGACGCGGTCGCCATTATAGTGGACCTCGTCATGGACGAAGCGATGCAGTCGCTGCCAATCCTGGTTGTTGAGGCAGTCGATATAGCCTCGGTAGAGGTCGGTTTCGGTCACGGCGACGGCTCCGGGGTTTCGTCAGATCACGTTCCGGCAGGAAGATAGAACGGCTGCGGGCGCAGTCCAGGTGGATCAGTCGCCATAGCGCAGCGCATCGATCAGCAACGACGACACTGGGATGGCTTGGGCTAATCCCCAACCTTGACAGCCGTACGCTTCCTGCTCCAGCTTGGCGTCATGTTCGTCCTCGCGCCCACAAACAGCACGCGACGCCGCCGCCCATTGCGGAGCGGCGAGCTGATTGCGCGACGACAAAGGCCGGCAGGATAGATCCGGTTCGTTCGTTTCCAGCCCCGCCCGCGACACCGCCGGCGGGGGTTTTCATGTCTGGAGCATTGTCATGACCATCAATTCTTCCATCCGGTTTCGGCCGGCCGAACCCGCTGACGCCGCCGCGATCAGGGACATCGTGCGATCAGCCTATGGCAAATGGGTGCCGGTGATCGGCCGCGAGCCGCTGCCGATGCGCGCCGACTACGGGAAGGCCGTTGCCGAGCATCCGTTCGAGCTCGCCGTCGCCGACGGCCGCATCGTCGGCATGATCGAAACCATGCTGGCCGGCGATCATTTGTGGATCGAGAATGTCTGCGTCGCGCCGCAGGCGCAGGGCAAGGGGATCGGCCGGCTGCTGCTGGAGCGGGCCGAGCAGAAGGCGCTCGAAGCGGGCCGCGCGGAGCTGCGCCTGCTGACCAATGGGGCTTTCGAGGCCAATGTGTTGTTGTACAAAAGGCATGGCTATACGATCAACCGGGAGGAGCCGTTCATGGGCGGCATGACGGTCTATATGAGCAAGAAATTGACGCGATAGCGGACAATCGGAGGCATGGACAAGGCGATGGCGGCCAAGGTCAAATTGAAGCAACTGCCCGGGTCGTACGCGATTTCGCGGCTCGGGGCGGGTGACGGCATTCCGGGCTGGGCGGACGGGCCGGGCTTCGTCAGCATCACCAGGACCGACGACGAGCTTTCGATCACGTGCCTGCAGGATCGCGTTCCAGGCACGGTCAAGCACGATGGCGACTGGGTCGCCTTCAAATTGCAGGGGCCCTTTGCTTTCGACGAAACCGGCATCGTGCTGTCGGTCATCCAGCCGCTGTCGGAAAACGGGCTGGGCATCTTCCTGGTGTCCACCTTCGACGGCGATCATCTGCTGGTGAAAGCGGCGGACCAGGAAGCGGCGCGACAGCATCTGGTCGAGGCAGGACACACGCTGTTGTCGTGAGCGAAAAAGGTGCTGACGTGATGCAAGAAGCCGTCCGCGACCTTTGCAGGATTGCTCCCAAGCTGACGGACGACCTCAATTTCGAGCAAACTACCGCAGCGCAGAAGTGCATCGAGGCCTTGGTCCTGCCATTGTCCACGGATGACGTCAGCGGCCTGATATCGTTGCTGCCTGCCGACGGCGACACAGCCTACGGGCTCAACTGGTCCATTCTACATGCGGTCGAAGCGGCTCCCGAATGGCCGCTGTGGGACATGCTTCGAGACGAAGGCAACGATTGGGTTCGCCGGTTTTGCCAGCGGCTTGCCAATGCGGGTTTCGAAGCCCCATGCGATGTCGGTTCAAAGCCGAACTGACCGCACCGCTTCCTGGCCCAACGCCTCTGGCTCAATCACTGGCGGGCTGGCTCAACCACTTCGGGGGTTGCGTTTGACGGCGCTGTTTGCGCATCGTTATTTCTAGCTGGATATCACGGTCGGAACGGCCCTGCAGCACCCCAAGGAGAAAACCATGTCACACAATCTGCAGTTCTATGTCGACGGCGCGTGGGTCGATCCTGTCGTGCCCAACACGCTCGATGTCATCGATCCGTCGAACGAGGATGCCTTCGCGCAGATCTCGCTCGGCTCCAAGGCCGATGTCGACAAGGCGGTGGCCGCCGCCAAGCGCGCCTTCAATTCGTTCGGCTTCACCTCGGTCGAAGAACGCCTCGATATCCTAAACCGCGTCATCGAGGTCTACAAGAAGCGCTCCAAGGACCTCGCGCTCGCCGTGTCGCGCGAAATGGGCGCGCCGCGCCAGATGGCGCTCGACAGCCAGGTTGGCGTCGGCCTGGCGCATCTGGAGAAGATGGCCGAAGTGCTCAGGACTTTTCAGTTCCGTCACGTCAAGGGGAGTGCGCTGATCGTCAAGGAACCGATCGGCGTCGTCGGCCTGATCACGCCATGGAACTGGCCGCTGAACCAGATCACCTGCAAGGTCGGCCCGGCACTCGCCGCCGGCTGTACAATGGTGCTGAAGCCATCGGAGATCGCGCCGCTCGACGCCATCATCTTCGCCGAGATCATCGACGAGGCCGGCGTGCCGAAGGGCGTGTTCAACCTCGTCAATGGCGACGGTCCCGGTGTCGGCCAGGCGCTCTCCAGCCATCCCGACGTCGACATGATGTCGTTCACCGGTTCGACCCGGGCCGGCATATTGGTGGCCAAGGCCGCCGCCGACACGGTCAAGCGCGTGCACCAGGAACTGGGCGGCAAGTCGGCCAACATCCTGTTCCCGGATGTCGACCTGGCCCGCGCCGTCACCAAGGGCGTCGCCGGCTGCTTCGGCAATAGCGGCCAGTCCTGCAATGCGCCCACCCGCATGTTCGTGCCGCGCGACCGCCATGACGAGGCCGCCGGTTATGCCAAGGCGGCGGCGGAAAAGTTCGTGGTCGGCCCGGCCGACGGCGCCAACACCAAGCTTGGCCCCGTCGTCAGCCAGATGCAGTTCGACAAGATCCAGGACCTGATCCAGGCCGGCATCGACGAGGGTGCGACGCTGGTGGCCGGCGGCCCCGGCCGCCCGGCCGAACTCAACCGCGGCTACTATGTCAGGCCGACGGTGTTCGCCGACGTCACCCACGACATGCGCATTGCGCGCGAGGAAATATTCGGGCCGGTGCTGGCGATCCTGCCCTACGACACGGTCGAAAAGGCCGTCGAACAGGCCAACGACACCGTCTACGGCCTTGCCTCCTACATCCAGGCCAAGGACATCCAGAAGGCGCGCGACGTGGCCGCACGCATGCGCTCCGGCAATGTCTACATCAACTATCCGGCCTGGGACGCCGGCCTGCCCTTTGGCGGCTACAAGCAGTCGGGCAACGGCCGCGAATATGCCGAATACGGGCTGGAGGATTTTCTGGAGATCAAGGGCATCGCGGGGTATGAGGCGGCGGAGTAGGGCACGACGCAGTTGGGCCGGCGGCAACGCGACGCCGGCCGAAACGGTTAATTGTGGATTCCTGATGGACACGAACAATGGCGTCGTCGATCATCTGCATCTTGCCGTCAGTCTCGCGCTACGGGCTTGGGCGTAAAGCTGAATTGGACCTTGTCGTTCAAACCTATGGCGACGTGGACATCTGCGGTGTCTGATAGGGAACTGAAAGTTATCTGTCTAAAGTCGGTGGTTCTGCGCGGACCGAGACCGACGGGTTCTGTGGAACTGATTCCGGCTGGATGGTCGAAGTCCGGTGGCCCAAAAGCTCCCACAACATCGTCCACCGTCTTCAGGCCGTTTGTCGCCTTCCTAAGCTTTTCAAATTCTTCTTTGGTCACATGCATGAAAAGCTCGTCCCTGCGTGAGGCTGGCGTTTGTCCGCCGCAGAAGATGCAGTGATAGATCAAGACCTGCTGCTGACCAGTTCCAACGATGTGATACTCATTGAGCTCAGCATCGAACACGATAGGAATCGACGGTTCCTTGGAAAGCGTTTCAAGTGCCCCGCATTCACATCTGGGAGCCTCGGAATTAAGCGCACTCACCAACTCGCCTCCATGTCTGATCGAACAATAGATAGGACGCCCAGAAGCATCCCCAAATTTCTAGCAGAACGGGCGCTTGCAGCGTAACCCTCGGCTTCTACTTCGCATTTATGAGTTCCCAGCCTAGGTCTCGCTGAATTCTCCAAGAGCCGAGTCATCCTCTTTCCTTCTGGGCGTCGCCGAGCTGCGTGGGGAGAGAAACCCAAGTATGTTGCAGCCCTCATCCTTGCCAATTGGCAAATACATGCTATATCTCTGCCAATAGCAGGGTGAGCAACATGCAGCTTCAGTCCATCGTCACCACGCCGGCCACGGTCGGCAGCGCCATTTCGGAAGAAGAGGCGGGCGCGCTGGCGCGCACCACGGTCAACCTGTTCAAGGCGTGGAACCTCACCGACCTCGAGGCCTGCATCCTGCTCGGCGGCATGTCGGCGCGCACTTGGGCACGTTGGAAGACTGGGGCACGCTGGAAGGAAGGCGGCATCGGCCGGATCGACCGTGACCTGCGCACCCGCATGGCGCATCTGATGGGCATCCACAAGGGCCTGCGCTATCTCTTCACCGAGCCGGCGCGCGGCTATGCCTGGATCCGCAAGCCCAATGCCACGTTCGGCGGCCAGTCGGCGCTCGACCTGATGCTGCGCGGCGAAATCTCCGACCTTGCCGCCATGCGCGAATGGCTCGATGCGGAGCGTGGTGCATGGTGAGTGGGCTTGCGGTCCGGCGCCGCGTCCACTGGCCCCAGACGTTTCGCATCATCCGCTCCATCCATCCGCCGATCGACCTGTTCGAGGACATTGCCGACCCGCGCGACTGGGAGGCGCTTGCCGCCGTCGAGGAGAAGACCAACCCGCGGATCCGGCTGGAGATCGGCGACCTCGGCAAGGTCACGGCGGCAAGGCGGGTGTCAGGCCCTGGCGCCAGCTTCGTCATGGCGCCCTTCGTGCATTGTTCGACGCTGCGGCCCGGGCGTTTTTCCGACGGCAGCTACGGCCTCTATTATGCCGGCGACAGCGAGGATGTGGCTCTCGCCGAGACCATCCACCACCACCAGAATTTCATGCGTGCCACCAATGAGGATCCCGGCTGGACGGCGGACTTTCGCGTGCTGATCGGCAGCGTCGACCGCGACCTCGACGACGTCAACGCGGTGCCCGGTGTGCTCGACCCGGACGATTACACCGCTTCGCAGGCGGAGGGGCGGGCGCTGCGGGCAGGGGGCAGCGACGGACTTGTCTGGAACAGCGTGCGCATGCCGGACGGACAATGCATCGGCATCTTCTGGCCCGATGTCATCCCCGTGCCGGTGCAGGGCCGGCACTACTCCTACCACTGGGACGGCAAGCGCGTGGATTTCGTGCGCCAGCATGATACGGGCAAGGTGCTGGCGGTGACATGACGCGATGGCGGCGCATTCGCCGCGGAGGCTGGCGCCCGGCGGCGCTATTTCGGTTTCATGCTATGTTCGGAGACCAACTTGCTCCGATTGCCTTCGAAAATGGCATGGATTTCCTGCCATATCGGCTCTACCCGATCTATATATTGGATGAGATCGATGCGAGGTGAAGATGGACCGCGACATCATATTGAAGGCACTGGCGCATCCGTTTCGACGCGATGTCCTGGCGTGGCTGAAGGAGCCTGAACAGCACTTCGCCGCGCAGGCGCATCCGCTCGAGATGGGTGTCTGCGCCAGCCAGTTCGACCATCGCGGCCTGGCGCAGTCCAGCGTCTCGGCGCATCTGGCGACGCTGGCATCGGCCGACCTCGTGACGACGCGTCGGGTCGGCCAATGGGTGTTCTACAAGCGCAACGAAGAAACCATCGCCGCCTTTCAGGCCGCCTTGTCCGATCTCTGACGATCCTCCCCCGATCCCCCAGAATGCATGAAAGGCATTTCTCATGACTACCCTGTTTGATCCCTTGCGGGCCGGCGACCTGACGCTGGCGAACCGCATCGTCATGGCGCCGCTGACGCGCAATCGCTCGCCCAATGCGGTGCCCGGCGACCTCTCGGTGACCTATTACAGCCAGCGCGCCACGGCTGGTCTCATCGTGACCGAGGCCACCGCCATCAGCCATCAGGGCCAGGGCTATGCCAACGTGCCCGGCCTCTATGGCGCGGATCAGCTGGCCGGCTGGAGGCGTGTCACGGACGCCGTCCATAGAGGCGGCGGCAAGATTGTGGTGCAGCTCTGGCATGTCGGGCGCATCTCGCACAACACATTGCAGCCCGGCGGCGGCAAGCCGGTGGCGCCGTCGGCGATCAGGGCAAACTCCAAGACCTTCCTGGTCAAGCCGGATGGCAGCGGCGAGTTCGCCGAGACCTCCGAGCCGCGCGCGCTCGATGCGGCCGAACTTCCCGGCATCGTCGATGATTTCCGCCGCGCCGCCAAGGCGGCGATCGAGGTGGCGGGTTTCGACGGCGTCGAGATCCATGGCGCCAACGGATATCTCATCGACCAGTTCCTGCGTTCAGGCACCAATCATCGTAACGACGCGTATGGCGGGTCGATCGAGAACCGGACGCGCTTCCTGTTCGAGGTGGTCGACGCGGTCACGGGCGCAGTCGGTGCCGGCAGGACCGGGATCAGGCTGTCGCCGGTGACGCCCGCCAACGACGCTTCGGATAGCGATCCGCAGCCGCTGTTCAACCATGTGGTGGCGGGCCTCGGAGGTCGCGGGCTGGCCTATATCCACATCGTCGAAGGCGCGACCGGCGGCGCGCGCGACTTCAGCCAGGGCGACAGGCCGTTCGATTACGAGGAACTCAAGGCCACCTATCGCAAGGCCGGCGGCGCTGGCGCCTGGCTGGTGAACAATGGCTACGACAAGGAACTGGCCGAAAAAGCGGTCGGTGACGGCTATGCCGAGCTTGTCGCGTTCGGCAAGCTGTTCATCGCCAACCCCGACCTCGTCAGCCGGCTGAAGCGCAATGCCGAACTGAATGCCCCTGACAAGGCGACGTTCTATGGCGGCGATGCCAGGGGCTATACGGATTACCCGACGGCGGCCTGAGCCGCCCATCCCAGACGGTGTGCTCCTTTGCTTGCACACAAGGCAGCCGGCTCCTCAATGAGGGGCCGGTTTGGCTGCTATGCTGGTCCGCGGCCAGATTGAACATCTTGCCGGGACGTTAAGACCAGGCCTGACCGGATTTCTTTTCCACGGTGACTTGCGGCGACCAGGAATTTGCCTGATCAAGTCGGCATAAGGCCAACAACCAGTAATTGCGATCCAGATTCCGCTGACATGATGCTTCATGGATTTTTGCGATTGGCTGCGGGGGCAGGGCGGTCTCTGGCTGTTCCTGCGATCCTGCTCGCACTCGGCGCTCCCGCCCAGGCTGGAAGCCTTCTGGAGGATTGCGCGAACGACAAGCTTACACCGCCCAACCGGATCGTCGCCTGCACCAATGTGCTGGAGGACAAGGCCGCTTCGGCGAGCGACCAGGCCGTTGCCTATTTCAACCGCGCCAACGCGCTGGACAGGAACGGCGAGTTCGACCGTGCCATCGCCGACTACGACAAGGCGATCGCCTTCAATCCCAAAGACGCCGAGGCTTTCAACAACCGGGGGCTGATCTGGGGCCACAAGAAGGATTTTGACCGCGCCCTGGCCGACTATGACAAGGCGATCGAGCTCAATCCGCAGATTGCCATTGCCTATGCCAACCGCGGCCTGATCTGGAACGATATAAAGCACGACTATGTGAAGGCCATCGCCGATTTCGACAAGGCGATCCGCCTCGATCCGGAAAACAACGGCCTGTACAATCTTCGCGGCAATGCCTATCTGCGCAAGGGCGACTACGACCAGGCCATCACCAGCTACAGCCAGGCGATCTTTCTCGACTCGCAAGATCCGAACCAGTATTTCAACCTCGGGCTGGCCTGGACCACCAAGGGCAATCTGGAGCGCGCCATAGCGGATTACAGCCAGGCGATCAGCCTCGATGCGAACCATGCCGAAGCCTATCGCTGGCGCGCCGACGCCTGGGTGAAGCGAGGCGATACGGACCAGGCCCTGTCGGACTATACCGAGGCGATCAGGCTCGATCCCGGCGACGCCGAGACGTTCCGCAACCGCGCCAGGATCTGGGAGCGCAAACGGGACTACGACCGCGCCATCGCGGATTACGATCAGGCGATCGCCTTCGCTCCGAACGACGCGGTGGCCTACAATGGCCGTGGCTGGATGTGGTCGCTGAAACATGAGACCGACCGCGCCATCGTTGACTATGTCAAGGCAACCGCCTTCGATCCGAACTATGTGCTGGCTTACGACAATCTGGGCCTGGCGTGGTGGGATAAGGGCGACCTTGACCGTGCCATATCGGCCTTCGACCAGGCCGTGATCGTCGATCCGAAATATGCGCCGGCCTATAATGACAGGGGGCTCGCGCGGATGGACAAGAACCAGTACGACCTTGCCATCGCCGACTACAATATGGCGATCCTGATCGACGCCGGATTTGTCAGCGCTTACCGCAACCGGGGCAATGCCTGGAACCGGAAGGGCCAGTTCGACTACGCCATAGCCGACTTCGACCAGGCGATCGATCACGACCCGGACGATGCCGACGCCTATGTCGGCCGGGGCCGCAGCAGGATCTACAAGGCAGACTATACTAAGGCCATCGCCGATCTGGATCAGGCGATCCGCATCGGACCCAAAAGCGCTAGAGCCCACGACACGCGCGGCCTGGCGATGGTCTACAAGGCCGACTATGCCGGCGCGCTGGCCGATTATGATGAAGCGATCCGCCTCAGCCCGAAAAATGCCAGCGCCTACCGGAACCGGGGCATTGCCAGCTTCTATTTCGGCCCGCCCGCCAAGGCGCAGGCCGACTTCGAGCAGGCGGCCGCGATCAAGCCCGGGGATTCCTATCATGCGATCTGGCTCGATCTCGCGCGGCGGCGCAACGGGCAGCCCTCCATCCTTGTGGATGCCAAGCTCGACATGACGAGATGGCCGGCGGCGGTGGTTCGCCTGCTGCTTGGCCAGCAGACGCCGGAGGCCACGCTCCTCGCCGCCGACAATCCGGATGCGACGAAGAAAAGCGAGCAGCTCTGCGAGGCGAATTTCTACGTCGCGGAGTTCCAGCGGCTGCAACACCATGATGAGGAGGCGTTGCGGCTCTACCGGCTGGCCCTTGGCGGCTGTCCTCGCGATTTCATCGAGTACACCGCCGCCACCAGCGCACTGCGCGTGATGGGCAAGGCGCCATGAGGTTCCACTGGCGTTCCGGCCTGACTGCTGTGGCAGTGATGTTCGCGCTCGGCACTGCGGCGACGGCTGCCGGCAAGGACCATGCCGACTGTGTCAATGAAGGGGTGGAGGCTGCCCACAAGATTGCCGCTTGCACGGCAATCATCGAAGACAAGGCGGAAGCTTCGGACAACCGCGCCGCGGCCTATTTCAATCGCGCCGGCGCTCTCATCAGGAGAGGCGACAACGACGATGCGTTCGCCGACTACGACAAGGCGATCGGCATCAACCCGGAGTTGTCGGCCGCCTACTATAACAACGGCATCATCCTGGTGCTCAAGGGCGACTATGACCGGGCGATAACCTATCTGGACCAGGCAATCTTCCTCGATCCGGACAACGCCGAATTCTACTACAACAGAGGCGTTGCCTGGTCCTACAAGGGCAATGACGAGCGTGCCATCGCCGACTACGACGCCGCGATCAAGCTCAATCCCGGAGATGCCAGGGCCTATCACAACCGGGGCCTGAACTGGGCACGGAAAGGCGATAAGGAGCGCGCCATAGCCGACTACAGCCAGGCCATCTCGCTCGATCCAAAGAATGCCAGCTCATACAACAACCGGGGCGACGCCTGGGACAGCAAGGGCGACGATGATCGCGCGATGGCCGACTACAACCAGGTGATCATTCTCGATACGAAAAACGCCCATGCCTACTATCGTCGTGGCCTGATCTGGTCGCGCAAGGGTGACGATAGCAGGGCCATCGCGGACTATAGCCAGGTGATCAGCCTCGATCCGACAGACCCCAGCATCCGCTACAACAAAGGTCTGGCGTGGTTGCGCAAGGGCGACGGCGATCGCGCGATCGCCGATTTCGACGAGGCGATCCGCCTCGATCCCAAGATGGCCGCAGCCTACTACGACAGGGGCACCGAATGGCTCAGAAAGGGCGACAGGGACCGCGCCATCACCGACTATAGCGAGGTCATCACGCTCGAACCGACAAACGCCATGGCGCTGAACGATCGGGGTTTCGTCCTGAACGAGCTGGGTGAATACGAGCGTGCGCTTGCCGATCTCAACCGCGCGATCGGTCTCGATCCGAAGCAGGCAAAAATATACAGCAACCGGGCGATCGCCCGGGCGGCAAAAGGCGATTTCGCCCCAGCCCTGGCTGACTACAACCAGGCGATCGCGCTCGATCCGAACTTTCCCAACGCTTATGCGGGCCGGGGCTTCGTGAATTTCTATTCCGGAATGCTGGCAAAGGCAGAGCCCGATTTTGCCAAGGCGGCGGCGCTTGCGCCCGACAATGCCTATTTGGCGATCTGGCTCGACATCATCGACCGGCGCAGTGGCGGCACCAGTCATTTGCGGGAAGCAATTGCCAAGCTCGACATGTCGAAGTGGCCTGCGCCGGTGATCAAGATGCTGCTGGGGCAAAAGACATCCGCCGAGACCCTTGCCGATGCCGGCACCGGAGACTCCGCGCAAACAAGCGGGCAAGTGTGCGAGGCCAATTTCTACACCGCAGAACTCGACCGGTTGCAGGCCCGCAACGAAGAAGCCGTGCGGCTTTACCGTCTCGCCGCCAGGACCTGCCCCAAGGGTTACATCGAATATCGTGGCGCCGTTGCCGGCCTGCGCTCGCTGGGTATGCTGCCATGATGCCTAGACTAAGTGCGCTGGTTGCGCTCTGTGTTCCTGCGGCCGCCGAGGACAGCGAAGATTGAGGACAATGGCAGATCATCTCGTCGGCGAGTGGAAAGTCCGCCGCACCATGATCGATTTCCTGGCCGGCGCGACTTACCGCTTCGCCGGCGACGCCGTGGTCACGGAAAATGCCTTCACCGAGCATGGAACCATGCGGATCGGCTCCCACGAAATGCCGGCAAGCCGACGCTATCGGCTCGAGCCGGGCGAGGGTTCGGTGCGCATCCTTCATGCCGACGGCCGCGACTTCATCGAGCTTGGGCCGGAGGCGGCGCAGACCATCCGCCATCTCTGCGGCGCCGATCTTTATGTCGGGCATTTCTTCTTTCGCAGGTCCGGCGAATGGGTGGAGGTCTGGCGGGTCAAAGGGCCGCGCAAGAATTATGCGAGCCTTGGGCGATTTCACCGACTGGCCGATCCATCGTCTCGCGTGCGCGAAGGGCATGGGGTTCGTGCCCTGCAGAACGCCCTCATTGCTGGCGAAGACTCTGGGGAACCCATTGCCTTCGACAGCACTGCCTTCCTGAGCGCGATGTGGGCCAAGCACGTCAGGTGAGTGCCGGTATATCGGTTCGGTGCCGGCCAAGGGGAAGCCCGACGTCTAAAGAAGGCTCTTATGCCGCCCGCCCTCAATGCCTGAGAATCTTGCTCAGGAAGGTGCGGCTGCGGTCGGTTTTGGGGTGTGAGAAGAACTCGTCGGGCGTGCCGCTTTCGACGATGGCGCCGGCGTCCATGAACACGACGCGCTGGGCGACCTTGCGGGCAAAGCCCATCTCGTGCGTCACCACCATCATGGTCATGCCTTCCTCGGCGACCGCCACCATGACGTCGAGCACTTCCGAAATCATCTCGGGGTCAAGCGCCGAGGTCGGTTCGTCGAACAGCATGATCTTGGGCCGCATGCCAAGGCAACGCGCGATCGCCACGCGCTGCTGCTGGCCGCCGGAGAGCTGTGCCGGGTAGGCGTTGACCTTGTCGGCCAGCCCGACCTTGGCCAGCAATTCGCGCCCGGCATGTTCGGCCTCGGCGCGGGGGATCTTGCGCACGTGGATCGGAGCGAGCGTTACGTTTTCGAGCGCGGTCTTGTGCGGGTAGAGGTTGAAGGACTGGAAGACGAAGCCGATCTCGGTGCGCAGCTGCGTCATGTTGGTGGCGGGGTCGCCGACACGCTGGCCGTCGACGACGAGGTCGCCATCCTTGATCGTCTCCAGGCCGTTGATGCAGCGGATCAGCGTGCTCTTGCCCGAGCCGCTCGGACCGCAGACGACGACCACTTCGCGCGGCTCGACGCTGAGCGTGATGTCCTTCAACACGTTGAGCGCGCCGAACCATTTGTTGACGCCGCGAAAGTCGATCATGCCGGTCTTGGTCAGGCCTGGTTGGGTCATGCCCGCTTTGGTCATAGTCGTTGGCCCTTCGGAGTTCGATGTCACAGCTGCACCTCGCCATGCGCCGCGCCCATGCGGCGTTCGAGCCGGCGGGCCAGCATGATGAGGGGATAGCAGACGATGAAATAGCCGACGCCGACCAGGAAGAAGACCAGCAGGCCGTTCGGCACGCGCTGCACCACCAGCCAGCCGACCCGGGTGAGGTCGGTCAGGCCGATGGCCGAGACGACGGAGGAATCCTTGATCAAGAGCACATATTGGCCGACCAGCGGCGGCATCACGATGCGCATCGCCTGCGGCAGCACCACCTGGCGCATGCGCTGCCAGCGCGACAGGCCGGACGCCAGCGCCGCCTCGACCTGACCGGTCGGCACCGACCGGATGCCGGCGGCGACGATCTCGCAGATGAAGCAGGCGGCGAGGTTGGTCAGCGCGATGATGCCGGCGGTGAAGGCGTCGAGCTCGATGCCGAATTCCGGCAGGATGAAGAAGATCAGGAAGATCTGCACCAGGAACGGCGTGCCGCGGATGAGGTCGACCCAGGCGCCGATGATGCCCGAGAGCAGCCTATTGCCGCCGGTGCGCAGGATGCCGAGACCGAAGCCGAGCACGGTGCCGAGCACCAGGCTGATCAGCGACAGCACGACGGTCATGCCGAGGCCACGCAAGGCGAGGGGATAGGAGCCGGCGAGGCTGAGGAATTGTTGCCAGATCATGCGCGCGCCCCCGCCGTGCCGAGCCAGCGGCCGGAGACAACAGCCAACCCTTTGAGGCCGTAGTAGAGCAGCAAATAGAAGGCGGCGATGGTGAGGAAGCCTTCGGCCGGCATGAAGCGGTCGGAGGCGAGCAACTGCCCGGCGCGCGTCAGCTCGGCAACCGAAATCAGCGACAGCAGCGCGGAATCCTTGACCAGCACGATCGCCTGGCCGAGCAACGGCGGGATCGTCACCTTGAAGGCCTGCGGCAGGACGACCAGGCGCATGCGCTGGACATAGGTCATGCCCGAGGCGACGCTGGCCTCGACCTGACCGCGCGGGATCGACAGGATGCCGGCGCGAATGATTTCAGCGATATAGGCGCCGCTGTTCAATGACAAAGCGAGGATGCCGACGACGAGTTCCGGCAGCACGAAGCCGAGCCGCGGCAGGCCGAAATAGAGGAAATAGAGCTGCGCCAGCAAGGGCGTGGCGCGCACGGCATCGATATAGGCCTTGGCCGGCGCGCGAAACAGCCAGCCGCGCTGCAGGCCCATGGCGCACAGGACGATGCCGACGATGAGCGCACCGACAAAGGAGATCGCCGACAGCCACACGGTCGTGACCAGGCCCTGCCCGAACAAAGGCAGGTATTCGACGATGGTGCGGAAACTGAAATTTTCGAGCATGGCTGCGTGGCGGTGTGAGTAGTGAGTAGGCAGTAGGCAGTAGGCAGTAGGCAGTAGGGAAATGTGTCGAATGGCTATTCACCATTCACTATTTCCTACTGCCTACTCACCAATCCCTAATTTCTCAGTGGTCTTTCTTCCAGGCGTCGGAATTCACCCAGTAGTCGAGGTTCTTCTGCAGGCGGCCGTCGATGGTGACCTGGTTGAGGAACAGGTTCATCCAGACCAGCAGGTCCGGCTCGTCATAGCGGGTGGCGAAGGCAAGCGGCTCCTTCGACAAGAGGTCCGGCATGATGGTGAAGCTGCCGGCCGGATAGGCGGTCGACTGGCCCTTGACCGCCGAGACGTCGTTGACGCCGCAATCGGCCTGGCCGTTGTTGACCGCGTCGAGCAGCAGCGGGCCGCCGCCCTTGTAGCTCTTGATGTCGGCATCGGGGAAGGCGGTCTTGGCTTCCTTTTCGCCGGTGGCGCCGAGCAGCACGGCGATCTTGGTGCCCTTGGCCTTGCAGTCCTCGGTGGTCTTGAACTTGCTGTCGGCCTTGGTGAAGACGGTGCTGCCCGTGTACATGTAGGGCGTGGTGAAGGCGACTTTCATGCCGCGCGCCAGCGTCGGCGTCATGTCGGCGACCAGAAGATCGGCTTTGCCCGAAAGCAGCGCCGGGATCAGGCCGTCCCAGTCGAAATCGAGGAATTTGATCTTCACACCCATTTCCTTGGCCATCAGCTCGGCGAGTTCGACCGAACTGCCGGTGCGTTCGCCATTGGCGCCGACCAACGAGAAGGGCGGTCCTTGCGTCTGCACGGCAACGCGCAATTCGCCGCGCTTGGTGATCTCGTCCAGCGTCCCGGCGCTGGCGGCAGCGGTCAAGCCCGCGAGCGCAAGTCCGGCGATGAAAAGTCTGGCAATCTTCATTTGGCATTCCTCCTTGTTTTATTGTTCCACGTTGTTGTTTCACCCTTCGGGGTGCTTTTTTGAGCGGCAGCGCCGTTGCCGGCGGCGGCCACCGTTCGAAATCCTCAGTCCCAGGCCACCGTCTCGGCAATTTTGATGCCGCGTTTGGCCAATTCGTCGAAGAAGGGTTCGTCGGGCACGTCGAGCAGCGGGTTCAAAAGGCCCGGCGTGATGATCTCGCGCCGCGCGAGCATCTGCGCCACGATGCTGGCGGGATAGCCGACGCCGAGGCTCATGCCGAACAGGCCCGACGCGAGGTCGCGCTCGATGATCAGATCGGATGTCACGGTCTTGGCGCGGCCGCCTTCGAGGCCGGAAAAGACATTGCGCATCACGCAAAGGTCCTTCTCGCCGGGGCCGTATTGCAGTTGCGGGCCGAGCAGCCGGCCGAGGAATTCGCGCGGGCTGCTGGAGGTGCCGGGCACCTTGTCCTCGGAGAGAAAACCAAGCTCCTTCAACGGCGCCCAGAAGGCCGACCATCCCGGCCAGCGCAACGTGTAGCGGCCGGAGCGGCGCAGCCCCTTTGCGGCGGGAAGCATCTCGACATAATGCAGCGCATCGCCATTGGGGAAGGCTTCCAGCCGGCCGAGGCCGGCGACTTCGATCTCATGGATGAAAGGGCTGTCATGCTGGCGGGCGGCGGGTACTTCGACGCGCTTGCCGTCCTCGATCATCACGCTGTCGCGGTTCTGGCTGACCAGGACCATGTCGAAGTTCCAGCTCACCTTGTAGCAAAGCGGCTTGGCCATCGCCTTCGGCTCGGGGATGCCGCCGCAATAGGAATCGATCGATGTGATCGCATCGAACTGTTTTGCGGCGCGGGCGTAGAGCACAAGGTCGATGCCGGGGTCGAGCCCGCATTCGGTCATGACCGAAACGCCGGCCCGTTCGGCTTCCGGCGCCAGGTCGGCGATGGCCTTGCCGTAATTGGTGGTGACCAGCGGCGTGCGGGTTGCGATCGCGGCTTGCACCGCCTCGCGCATCAGCGGCTGCGGCAGCAAATCGATGACGGAGTCGGCGTCAGCCAGCACATCGGCAAGCGCCGGTCCGATCGCGCCTTCTGGCACGACGAAGCGCACGCGGGAAAGGTCGGTCAGATCAGCCAGCCGGGCCGCGCCATCCGGCGCGGTATCGACGCAGATCACCTCATCGACACCGCTGGCGACGAGATCGGCGATGGCCGCCCGGCCTTGCAGGCCGAGGCCGCCGAGAACCGCGATCCTCATGCCGGCTCCTTGCGGTCGTCCGACCAGCAGCCTTCTGGCAGGCTGACCCATTTGTTGCAGGACGCCATGACGACGAAGGTCTCGCTGCGCACGACCTCGCCCGGCTCGCCGGCGCCCGGGATCAGCTCGCTGGTGACGCGGTAGAGGTCGGCGACGTCACCGGCCACCGTCACGTCGACGATGATGTCGAAGCGCCCGGTGACCACCGAAGCCGAGTTGACGAAGGGCAGTTCGGAAATGCGCTGCGCCAGTTCGCGGGCCCGGCCGCGCCCCTGAGCGTTGATGCCGACAATGGCCGAGATCAGTTCGGGCCGTTCGGTCAGGTTCAGCAGGCCGACGATCTTGAGCAGGTTGCGGTCGAGCAAATTGCGCAGCCGCGAGCGCACCGTGGGCACCGAAATCGCCAAGATCTCGGCGAGTCGGTTGATGCCCGGCTGCGCGTCCTGCGACAGCTGTTTGACCAGCCGCCGATCGGTCAGATCGAGATGTTCCCGCAAAGTGCCCGTCTTTCACAAATGAGAGAAATAGACGCCATTTTCTTTCTTATGTGAAAAGACAATATGGGAAATTTTTAACAACAGCAAGACCCGTATCGCCTCTGGGCTATGACCATCTCTTCTCCATTCAGGCAGGTGGGATCAAGCGCCTGGTGGTAGATCGGTCGAAGCCGACGCACGGGCCGCTCGAGGGCGCGGCGCACGGGCTGGCAAGGCGTGGTCTTCCCGCCTTGCTCTTGCATCTTCGAATTCAAGGGGATCAGGCGAGCTCGGTGGGCACCGGCGTGGCGCGCAGGCGGCCGACATCGCGCACCGGCGGTGCGCCGAAGAGGCGGGCATATTCGCGGGAGAACTGGGAAGCGCTTTCATAGCCGACGGAGAAGGCGACGCCGGCCGCATCGCCCGACGTGGCGAGCAGGCGGCGGCGCGCTTCGTTGAGGCGGATGCGCTTCTGGTACTGGATCGGCGTCATCGCCGTGACCGCCTTGAAGTGGCGGTGGAACACCGAGGCGCTCATGCCGGCCATGCGGGCAAGATCCTCGACGCGGAACGGCTCCGCATAGTGGTCGCGGATCCAGGCCAGCGCGCGGCGAATCTGCGACAGGCGGCTATCGGCGCCGGCAATCTGGCGCAGCATGGCGCCTTGCGGACCTTGCAGCAGCCGAAAGAGGATTTCGCGTTCGAGCAAGGGCGCCAGCACTGGGATTTCGGCCGGATGATCGATGAGCTCAATCATGCGCAGCCACGCATCGACCAGCGCCTCGTCGGCCCGGCTGACGGCAAAGCCATGGCCGATCGGCGCCTCGGCAACGGGCGGCATGTCGAGCAGCAGCGAGGCGATGAGCGTGGTGTCGAAGGCCAGGCTGACGGAGAGGTAGGGATGCTGTGGGCTGGCCTGCAAAACCCTGCCGACGGCCGGCACTTCGACCGCGGCAATGAAGTAGCGGCCGGCGTCGTAATGCAGCAGCTGATCGCCGATCATGACGGATTTGGCGCCCTGCAGGACCAGGCAAAGCCTTGGGTCGTAGAGCCCCAGCAACGGCCCGGTCGTCGCCTCGCCCTTCATGATGGCGACGCGGGGGATGCCGGTTTCGGTCAGCCGGCCGCGCGCATGGCGCATCACCAGCGCTTTGAGGTTGTCGAGCGATTTCATCACAGCCTGTAGATCGCATCGGCGCCGCCGGCAATCAAGCTCCCGGCAGGAATAGGCAAGAACTCACCAGTTTTCGGCACGCAGCTGCCAGCGGTCCGCCCCATCTCTGCCGCAGACCAACCACAGATCAAACTGGAGATGGACATGACAGACAAGACCGCATTGGTGACCGGTGCCAACAAGAGCATAGGCTACGAAACCGCGCGCCGGCTGGGCGAAGCGGGCTATAGGATTTGGCTGGGCAGCCGCGACAGGGAACGCGGCGAAGCTGCGGCGGCCGAGCTCAGGCAAAAGGGCCTTGATGTGCGCATGCTGGAGATCGACGTCGCCAGCGACGCCAGCGTCGAGGCCGCCGCCCTGCGCGTTTTTGAGGAGGACGGACGCCTCGATGCGCTCGTCAACAATGCCGGCATCCTGGGCTCCATGCTCGCTCCCAGTGAAGAGCCCATAGCCATCATCAAGGATGTCTACGAGGTCAACGTGTTCGGCCCGATCCGCACCACGCAGGCCTTCCTGCCGCTGCTCAAGGCCGCCCCGTGCGCCAATGTGGTGATGGTTTCCAGCGGGCTGGGGTCACTCGGCGGGTTGACCGATCCGGCCAGTGAGTTCTATGCGATCAATATCCTTGGCTACAACAGCTCCAAGACGGCGCTCAACGCCGCCACCGTTGCCTTCTCGAAGGAGTTTGCCGCAGCGGGTATTAAGGTCAATTCGGCCGATCCCGGCTATACCGCGACGGACTTCAACGGACACAGCGGCTACCGCACCGTGGGGCAGGCGGCCGAGATCATTGTTCGCCTGGCGACCCTGGACAAAAACGGTCCGACCGGCGGCTATTTCTATGATGAGGGTCCGTTGCCCTGGTAACGGCCCGGCAGGCCACCCGTTTCGGCTCCGGCCAGGGCCGCGGCCAGCAGCTTTGCCTGCGGTGTCAACTCGTCGAAGCTGCGGGCGCACAAATTGAGCTGCCGCGTGGCCCAGTCGTCGCTGAGCCGCAAGCTGCGCAATGTGCGGGGCGAGCGGCGCCGCACTCTCCGGCACGATGGCGATGCCGGCGCCTTGCGCGACCAGCCGGCAGACATTGTCGAGGCCGGGCACGCGGATGCGGATGTGCAGATGGCGGCCCAGGCGTGCGGCCTGGCGGTTGATGTGCTCCTGCAGGGCGTGGCCGAGGCTGAGGCCAACAAAGGATTCGCCCAGCATGTCGGCGAGGCTGGCGCTATGCCGGCCGGCAAGCCCCGGCCAGTTCCGCGCGAGGATCACCACCAGCCGGTCGATGAAGAACGGTTTCTGTTCGAGATGCGAGAGGCCGGCCCAGGTCGCGGCGATGCCGAGATCGGCCGCACCGCTCGCCACCGCCTCGGCGATCTCGTGGCTGGGGCGCTCGTCCAAATCAATGTCGATGCCGGGATGCGCGACGAGGAAGGCCGGCAGGATGTCACGCAAAAGCTCGGCCGTGGCGGCGGTGTTGGCCATCAGCCGGACACGGGCGCGCAGGCCGCCGGCATAGGCGCGGAGGTCGCCGGCCATCGCCTCGATCTGGTTCTGCACGGCGCGCGCATGATGCAGCAGCGCCTGGCCGGCCGCCGTCGGCACCACGCCGCGGCGGCGGCGTTCCAGCAGCGGCGCGCCGAGCCGCTCCTCCATGCCTTTGATGCGGGCGCTCGCCGAGGCCAGCGCCAGCCCGGCAAGCTCGGCGCCGTGGGTGATGCTGCCGCGCTCGGCCACCAGCAGGAACAGCCGGAGATCGGTGAGATCGAAGCGCATTTCTTGCTCCCTGCGAGGTGCATGGCGTTGGCTTCAGCCTTCGGCCTGGACGAAGGCTGACAGCGCAACTTCCACATTGTGCGCGGGCCCGATGTCCGTCAAATCTTTTGCGATGGAGATTTGCGATGAGCGAAAAGGCGACGGGCCGGCTCGGTATTCTTGAAGGCATGTCGATCGTGCTGGCGGTCGCCGTGGCCTCGCTTGCCATGGCGCAGGCACAGCCTGGCCCGCGCGGATGCACGACGACTGTTCCCGCCAGCCACAATGCCGTGCCGGCAAAACCGGATGCCGATGCCGCTGACATGCTGCTGCATGATTGATCCCGTGGGCATGCTGAGCGCCGGCTCCATCGCCTGGATCGGCGCGGTCTTCCTCGCCGCCGGTTTCGTCAAGGGGGTCGCCGGCATGGGCCTGCCGACCGTGGCGATGGGCCTGCTGGCGGTGACGATGCCGCCGGCCGAGGCCGCCGCCTTGCTTCTGATCCCGTCGCTGGTCACCAATCTCTGGCAGTTGTTCACCGGCCCCGCCTTCGCCGGCCTGTGCAGGCGGCTGTGGACGATGATGGCCGGCATCATGCTGGGCGCCGTCGCGGGGGCAGGGGTGCTCACAGGCGCGCATGCGGGCGCGGCCTCTGTGGGGCTTGGGGCGGCGCTGGTGCTTTACGCCATCTTTGGCCTGTTCAAGCTCAGCTTCACCACGCCGGCGCGCCACGAGGCCTTGATGTCACCGCTGGTCGGCGTGGCGACAGGGCTGGTCACCGGCGCCACCGGCGTCTTCGTCATCCCGGCGGTGCCTTATCTGCAATCGCTGCGGCTGGAGAAGGAAGATCTCATCCAGGCGCTCGGCCTCTCCTTCACCGTCTCGACGGCGGCCCTTGCCATCGGCCTGTTCAGGACGGGCGCGCTGGCATCGCCGACGGCGCAGCTGACAGGCTCGATCCTGGCGCTGCTGCCAGCGCTGGCCGGCATGTTCATCGGCCAAGCGCTGCGGCAGGCGATGAGCGTCGAGACTTTTCGAAGGGTGTTTTTTGCGGGGTTGCTGGCGCTGGGAGTGTATCTCGCGCTGGAGGCGCTGCGGTGAGGTTGGCCTCACTCGGCAATGGACCGGATAACCCGCGCCGGGTTTCCGCCGACAAGCGTGTTCGCGGGAACGTCTTTCGTGACCACCGAGCCTGCCGCGACGACGGCGTTTTCGCCGACCGTCACGCCGCCGATCACCGTAGCGCCGGCGGCGATCCAGACGTTGCGTTCGATGACGATCGGCCTCGCGGTGGTGAAGGCGCGGCGCCGCGACGGTTCGAGCGGATGGCCTGACGTGATCAGGCTGACATTCGGCCCGATCAGCACATCGTCGGCAATGTCGAGCCCGCCAAGATCATAAAAAGTGCAGTTCTGATTGATGAAGACATTGCGCCCTACTCGGGTCCCGGCGCCGCCAGTCGCGTAGAAGGGCGGGATCAGCAGGAAGCTGCCGTCCACTTGTCTGCCGATCAGCTCGCCGAACAGGAAGCGGACTTCGTCCGCGTCGTTAAACGTCAAGCGGTTGAGACGGGCAGTGATCGCCATCGCCCGCTTGACGTCCGCCAGCATGGCCGCCGATTCCGACGTTCTCGCAGCAATTGTCCTTGTGCGGCCCTCATGCGCCATTCGTTGTTTTCCTCCGGCGCGGTCGAACGAATCTTGGCGCCTGACGTCCGCGCCGGGATGCGCCCCCGGCTGTCTACTTGAGCATGATTCCGAAAGCCGGTTCCAGCTCTCGGGGTCACACCTTAGCGAACGACCAGCACCGGGATTGCGGTATAGGACAGCACTTCGGCCGTCTGGCTGCCGAGAAGCAGCTTGCCCAGTCCGCGGCGGCCATGCGAGGCCATCACGATCAGGTCGCAGCCCTGCGCCTGCGACAGTTCCAGGATCGCTTCGGCGGGCCGTTTGTCCTCGACGTGCACAAGCTTGGCGGGCACGCCGGCTGCGTCGGACGAGGCCTTGCACTTGGCCAGAACCTCCTTGCCATATTTGCGCGCCTCTTCCTGGTAGACGGCCAGTTCGTCGCCCGCCGCATAACCGGCCATGGCGCCGCCCCAGGCAAAGATGGGGAACGGTTCCGAGACCGTGACGAAGGTGACGGCGGCGCCGATGCCTTTTGCCAATGTGAGGCCATGGGCAACGCCCTTGTCGGCCAGTTCCGATCCGTCGGTGGCGATGAGCAGATGTTTGTACATGATGATCTGACCTGTTGTGCAGGGCTGGCGCCCTTGGGGGTGGCGGGAGCCTTGGTGGCTCCTCCTGATATAGTTGCGCCGCCGGTCTGCTCACAGGGCCAGCATCATGTGGATCAGGGCCAGGCGAGGGCGCGCGCCATGGCGATCTTCCGGTGTTGGCCTTGGCTCGGTTGCGCCGCAACCGGGGTGATTGCGACGAAGAGCAGAACCTCGCGTCGAAGACATGCGCGAGCAGGTCGACCTTAATGGCTCCCTTACGAATTCGTATATCCGCGGCGAGGTGGCCGTAAGTTGCGACATCCAACATTGAGATCATCAGTTGCCTTTGACTGACACGTCCCACCGAGAATGCAGCAAATGATGATTGCCATCGGCGCTCCGCGGCCATTACGGCCAACAGGCCCAATAAAACGGTCGCCCTCCAAGTTTCGGCACAAGCTGAACAATTGGGTGCATGAAAGCAAATGGGCGGCGCTTCGGTGGATGTTCCGGCGCGATATCGCCGCCATTCGATCGGCCCTCGGTGCTGAGCCGTTCACTGCAATCCTTGCCCAATATCCCGACATTGCGCTGAAGCCGGTTCGGCCGTATCTCGCCGCCAATCTGATGCGTATCCATCGTTCGATCGCCGTCATTGGTCACTACACCGCGGCGGGGCGTCTTTTGACTGACGCCGCCTTGGTCGAGAGCCACACGCGCGGTCGTCATCTCCTGGCAATGTCGACCGTTGCCGGTGAAGTCACGGTAGAACTGACGGGCCAGGCAGGTTTGTACCGAGAGGCGGAATGGCGCCTTCTCCTGCGCCTGGAAGGACGTCCCGTCATCGAAATGGGGCTCGCGATTGTGCACCGGTCGCTTCTACAACTCGGTGGCGGTGGCGAGATTCTCTATATTGGCGCTCTGAAGTCGATGTCGACCGGTACGCAAGGTCTCGAGGATTCCCGGATACTGACCAAAGCCATGGAAGGTTTGCGACCGAAAACCCTGCTGCTCCTGGTCGCCCAGAATTTGGCATCCTCACTCAAACTGCGTGGCCTTGTCGCGGCATCAAACGCAGGCCACGTCTTTTCGAGGGACTATGCTTTGCGCCGCCGCATCACCGCGGACTATGACAGCTTTTGGGTGGAATCCGGGGGTAGGCCAATATGTCGGACGATGTATGCCTTGCCCCTGGCGAAGGTTCGACGCGATCCAGCCGACTACAAGCCGAACAAACGGGCGCAAATACGCAAGCGTCAGCGCCGCGAGGTCGAAATCGCGCATTCTGTCAGCCAATCCGTCAGGCTGTTGCTGCGGAGCTGAACGCCTAGAACGGTGCCGCCGGCAGCTCCTGGGTGCCTTCGAGCTTCACAGCCTGGAGTTCGTTCGCGTCATAGCCAAGAGCCCGCAGGATCGTGGGAGCTACCTGCGTCGTCTGCACCAGAGCTGGCACCGACCTCGGCTTGAGCGAAGGACCGCTGATGAGAAGCGCCACGTTGCGATCGTTCACATTGGCGCCACCGTGCTCGGCAATCTTCGAGCCGGATGTGTAGACCACGCCCGGATTGACCGTGGCTATGAAGTCCGGCGTACGGCTGTCGGTGGCCGGATCCTGATAAGCGAGAGCAAGGGCATTCGGCGGCTGGATCTGGGCGATGCCTTCAGCCTTGCTCGATTTCTCGAGATAATCCTGCGCGGCCGCGAGGTTTCTGACCCTGTCTTGCGGTTTGAGCCAGATCAGCGCGGCGTCGTCGGCGATGTGGAAGGCATAGCCCGGTGTCTTCGTATAGGGATCGTCGTCCAGTGGCTGGAACGACGCCGGGTCGATGGGCGACTGGCCATGCTTCGAGGCAAGTATGATCAGGGTCGAATTGGCGAGTTTGTTGTCCTTGAGTGCGGCCATCAGTTCGCCGACAGCGCCATCTACATAGGCGAGCTGCCCGGCGAGACCGTTGCCAGGCGTGCCGCTGGCATCCAGATAACCGCCCACCAGACCAGCCTCATCGCCAGGACCGGCCTTAGGAAGCTTCTGGCCCACGCTCACCGCCTGGAAATTCATGCCGAAAAGCGTGGGAACCGCGGCGGGATGCGAGCCGGTGCTGTCGAGGCCTTTGATCTCGTTGATCACCGCCTGGACCCGCGCTTCATCGAAGTCGCGCTCGGCCTTGAAGCTGCCCGTCGTCTTGACCTTGGTGCCGGGAATCAAGCTGTCCTGTTCCAATGCGTAGAGGTCGTCGACGCCTTTGCCCGAAGGTCCGTTCAGCCATTCATAGGCCGGGTGCTTGTCGGACCAGGCCGTGCGGCCGCCATGCGCTTTCACGATTTCGAAGACGTTGTTGACCCGCACGAAATCATGCGGATAGACCACCGAGCATTTGCCGTTGATCAGCGTCATCGGCAGCTTTGCCGGGTCGATCTGGCTGCGGTAATCGCCTGGCTTGCCGCCACCATCAAGGCGCGTCGAATCGACGTCGATGTTCTCGGCGAAAGCCACCTCGGCGCCCGGCTCGCCCTTGCAATCCGAGGCCGGCGCGAAATAAGTGCGGTCGTAGCTGTCGTCGTAGAATACGCCCGTCGATTTGGGTGTGCCGCCGGTGACCTGTGCCACAAGGCCAGGAAACGAGTCGGACGGGGCGCTGGCGAGCGCATTCGGATAGAAAATCCCGGTATCGGCGAGCGCGGCGAGCGAGCTTTTCGGATTTGCGGCGACATAGTTTGCCAGATCGAGCGCATGAAGCCCGTCGACGCTGATGAGCAGGACGTGCTTGTAGGGTGCGGCGATGGCGCTGGAAAGCGCGCCAGCCAATGCCGCCGTCAGCGTGCCCGCAGCCAACGTCAGAGATAGTGTTTTCATAGGAGTGTCCCTCGTCTCGCAGCCCGCGATGGATCAAGGATAGGCGAGTGGACATGACAGGTTCGTGAAACTCGTCGGCAAAGGACCTTACGGATTGGTAAGCTAGCGGTGATGCACAAGGACCGCCGCCACCCAAGCTGCGAAACGCAGGTGGCGAAGCGGCGCTTGAGTGCCGCCACGGTCGCCGGGTCTTTCGCTCCCTTGCGCCGACCGCTAAAGCTTGGCCCGACATCAACGAAAGGCCGAGCGCATGAGCAGCGTGCTACCGCAAATCCATCTGGTCCGGCATGGCGAGACGGCGTGGAGCCTTTCGGGGCAGCATACCGGCCGCACCGACATGCCGCTGACGCCGGCGGGCGAGGCCGCGGCGCGGGGCGTGGCGGAGCGGCTCAAGGGCCTGTCGTTCTCGGCGGTGTGGTCGAGCCCCTCGCAGCGCGCCTACAACACTAGCGTGCTGGCCGGCTTTGGCGCGACAAGCGTCAGAAACGACGATCTGCAGGAATGGGACTACGGCGCCTATGAGGGGCGCACCACCAAGGACATCCTGGCCGAGCGGCCAGGCTGGAACGTGTTTCGCGACGGCTGCCCGCAAGGCGAGATGGCTGCCGATGTCGGTGCCCGCGCCGACAGGATCATCAGACAGCTTCGCGAAGCCGGCGGCTCGATCCTGATCTTTTCCAGCGCGCATTTCCTGCGCGTGCTCGCCGCCCGCTGGCTCGGCCTGCCGCCGGAAGGCGGCGCGCTGTTCGTGCTCGATACGGCCAGCATCAGCGTGCTCGGCTACGAGCATGATCTCAGCGAGCCGGTCGTGCGCAAATGGAACCAGAAGTAGCGGCGGCTACTTATCGAACTTCCTGATCGCTTCCGCCGTCACCGGCGTGAAGAAATTCACCATTTTGCCGTCGGGGTCGCGGAACAGCAGCGAGCGGTTGCCCCAGGGCATGGTGGTCGGCTTCTGCACGGTCGTATCCCTGATGAAGTCCGACAACCTGATGAATTCGGCATCGACGTCGCCGACGCGGAATTCAAGGATGGCCGTGTGGTTGTCGGCGGGCCGGGCGATGTCGCCGCCGAACAGCATCAAGGTGCGCGTGCTGCCGATCGCCAGCGTGCAGGAAGGTGTCGCAAGTTCCGCGAAGTCCTCCGTGTAGACCGTCACCGGCATGCCGGTGATCTCGCCGTAGAAGCGCACGAGGCGCTGAACATCCGAGGTGATGATGCGGACAGAGACGAAATTCATTATTGGCTCCTTGATGGCTGAAGCCGCGGCCGGGCTTCCCGGCCGCTCTATAGGCCAGGCCTCCTGCCAGCTTTCTGTCAGCAGAAGTGGGCGACGGCTACGCTTGCGGTCCGGACCAGACCGGCGGCAGGCCGAACGCGGCGAACAGGCCGGGGCCGAGCGGGGCGACATAGACCGTGAGTGAGGCGATGGCGCCATAGGCCGGCTCGATGACATGCAGCGACTGGGCGCGCCATTCCGGCTCCTGATGGCGCCGTGCGTAGATCGCCACGGCGGGCTGGCCGTTGGCCCGTGTCGCCACGGCGCGATAGCCGGCGAAATTGCCCCACACGGTTTTGAAGAAACCGTGGATCGCCGGGCGACCCCGATACCAGTCGCGCCATGGCGGCATGTGGTAGGTGGCGTCCTCGCGCAGCAGCGCGATGAAGCCGTCGAGATTGGCGGCCTGCCAGGCGCTGATATAGCGTTCGAGCAGCACGCCTTCCTCCGGGTTGGGCTGCGATCGCTGCTGGGGACGACCCTGCGGATAGCGCTCGCCAAGCGTCGCGCGCGCCCGCTGCAAGGCGCTGTTGACCGAGGCGGTCGAGCCGCCCAGCAATTGCGCGGTCTCCAGCGCCGACCAGCCCAGCACGTCGCACAGCAAAAGGGATGCGCGTTGCCTGGGCGGCAGCAGCTGGATGGCGGCGACGAAGGCAAGCCGCACGGCCTCGCTTGTCTCGTAGCGCGCATCTGGGCCAGGCTCGCCATCGATGAGGTCCGGCAGCTCGGCGTCGGGGTAGGGCTCCAGCCAGGAGAGTTCGGCGGCCAGCCCGGCGGCGGCGCGCCCTTCGCTCGGCGGCCGCGCGGGCTCTTCGAGGATACGGTGCGCCGACGACCGCGCCTTGATGGCGTTGAGGCAGGCGTTGGTGGCGATCGTGTAGAGCCAGCCGCGCGGCGAGCCGCGCCCGTCGAATTGCGCGCGGCCGCGCCAGGCCTTGAGGAACGTCTCTTGGACGAGATCGTCGGCCTCGTGCAGCGAACCCATCATCCGGTAGCAGTGGAGCTTCAGGGCACGGCGATGGGTCGTCGTCAGGCGCTCGAAGGCAGGCCGATCGAGGATCGGCCCGCCTGTCGAGCCCAGCGGCTCAAGCGGGCCGGGAGCGTCTGTCATGTCGAGCCTGCCATGCGGAGTTCGCCTCGCATCCTGCGCGCCTCATGCCGCCGCGGCAAGACCGCTGCCGCTCACCGTGAAGGCGATGCCTGGCACCTTGCCGCCGGCGAGCGCCACCACGGCGCGTCCGACATCGGCGGGCGTCTGCACATCGCTCAGGCTGGCCAGGAAATCCGCCGGGCTGATGCCGAGATAGGCGGAGATGCTCGAAATGCCGCGCTGGCCGACGCCGGTGCCGGCCATGATGCGCATCGGCGCCAGCGCCATGAAGCGCAGGCCAAGGCCAAGCCGGTCGGCCTCTTTTTGGCTGTGGGCGGCAAGGAACATCTGCATTTGCTTGGCGCCGGAATAGCCGCCGGAGTTCGGCGGTCCGCCGCTGAATGCCGCGCCGCTGGAGATCAGCACCACGCGGCTGCCCGGCTTCAACCGGCCCTGCAGCGCGGCCCTGCAGAACAGGAACGACGCCTTCACGTCCGTCTCCCAATTCGCCGAAAAATCGTCCCAGCTCTGGTCCTGGATGCAGGCCGACGGAGCGAAGGCGCCGGCGCAGATCACCAGCACATCCGGCTGCAGCGCGGCGAACACCCTATCCGGTGCTACGTCCTGCGTGGCGTCGGCGGCCAGCGTCCTGACTCCAGACGCCTCCCAGGCGAGCTCCTTCAGGGCTTCGGCGCCGCGGGCGACGGCAAGCACATTTGCGCCTTCGCCGAGCGCAGCTTCCACGATCGAGCGGCCGACACCCCGGCTGCCTCCGACCACGACGACATTTTGACCTTGCAACGATCCCATGGATCACCTCGCTTTTTTCCGGCCCGGACAATTCCGGCGCCTATAGGTGAAGACAGCGCGGGTGGGTGGAAATCATCGGTACGGCGGCGAAAATCTTTCGCGGGCGCGGATCAGGCGGCTCTCATTCGTTAACATTGTGGCTAATTAAACGTGCAACGGTCGCCGTACGGAATGTCCGCTAACGCGCCCCTTGCAGACGGCAACTAGTTCTGTGCAAGAGCCGACTGAAAGTCCTTGGTGGTGTTGCGATTGGGATAGGGCTTGTCCGGCACCGGCACATCGAGATGCAGGCAGAGCGGCTTCCACCCATCTCCGAGATTGTGGACCAGCAGCCGACTAGGCGGCACTGTCGCAATGACCGCCCTTACGTTGGCCTCGTAGACGGCGATGGCATTGGCGCGATCGTGCGGCCGGCCGTCGAAGACTTGCCTGGAGATCAAGGCAAGACCCAGCGATTCCTGATCTGTGCTCTGGCTGATACCCGCGAGTATCGTTTTCTCGAAGCTTGCCCACCAGCTTTCCGGGGAGCGGTATGTCAGGATGACCCGGGCCTTCGGATAGAACTCAATCAGATCACGCCAATAGTGCGCCGAGGGCCAGTCGATGCAGGACGCGTAGCCCGCGAACAGCTGATTCCAGTCTGGTGCCGCGCCCTTCGCCAGCGCACGCCAAAGCCGCTTCTGGTCTTCATTGCCCATGACTTCGGACATGTGGTGACAGGGGCCGAAGCCAAGGATCGTCAGCGCCTCGCGCATCGAGTCCGTTCCTGTCCGGCCAAAGCCCGTACCGATCACCCTTATCGCCATTATTCCCCGCGTTCAGGCCTACAGCCAGATCAGTCGCTTGCGAGCACCATCCGCAGGCGGGGATGGCTGCATGCGGAGTCATTTCGCGGGGTCGGAGTTCCATATATCCCGGTAGAGCTTCCAGCCTCCGTCCTGACCCTTCCTCCAGACCACGACATACTTCCCGGCGGCATCCACCAGCTTCGAATCCTTGCCCGGCGCCTTGAGGGAGAAACTCCCGGACTCGAACGCAAAATCTCCGCTTTCCTGGACATCAAGCGTCGTGAGCTTGAGCTCCGATATGCCCATATCCATCGCGCCCTGCCACAGCTTCTGGATATTCTGGCGGCCGTCGACCCGCGCCATGTCCGGTGGGAATGCGGCCGCATCATCCATGTATTTCGAGGCAACCCCGGCCGCATCCTTGCTGTTGTACGCCTTCACGAAGTCGGCATTAGCGGCTTCGATGGCTTCTTTCGCAGACTGGGCCTGAGCAGATCCCATGCAGAGTGACGTGAAAACGACGGCCAGCAGACAATGCTTGAAAGTCATTTCATCCTCCCGTGTTCCGGTTTCTGGTTACCAGTTTCTCCACGGCGGCGAGCGATCGCCGGAATGGTCGCGAGCCGCATACCAATCGCGGTTCCAGTCTTTAATTTAACATTTGCTAATATACCATGCAAATACTGGCTACCGATCGTGACCGATGGACTACGTCCTGCCTCACTGCGCCTTCTCGTGACGACGGGTACAAGTTCCGTCAGGCGAAAGGTGGTTTGGGATGCTGTGCGAGAGAACGTGGCTGAATTCGACGGCTACGTCTTTCATGGCCTCACACAGAGCGGCGATAAGGTTCTCGACGCTGCTGAGCGAGGCTCCATAGTCCTATGGTACGATAGAGCCCCCTTTCGATGCGCGGTTCGTAAAAACAGCAGACGTTGACGGCATGATGCAGCATAAGGCGTGCAAGCCTTCTCGTCCGAGTTCATCCGCCAAGGCCCTTTGATGAGCGTCGTCCACGGCACCGCCGCAAAAGCCCCGGCACGTCTCAGGCCCAAGGTCATGATCTACGGCGTCGGGTACTATGGAATGGAGGCTGTGCGCATTCTCGTAAAAAAGGGCTGGCCAATCGTTGCGGCGGTGAACCGGGCAGGTCCCAAGATCGGTGAGGATTTAGGGCGGCTCGCCGGGCTGAACGAAGACTTGGGCGTCGTCGTCCAGGACTGCGAAACCGCCGACTACGCGACTTTGGATGCGGACATCGCGTTGGTTGTGCAAACCGAGAGGCTGAGCCTCAACTTTGCCGCTTATCAACGCCTTTTGGGAGCCGGCATCAATGTCATCTGCCACGGCTCAGAGTCCTATTTTCCGCAAGGCGCCGATCCCTCCTTGGCCGAAAAGATTGATGCCTTGGCCAAGCGGAACGGCGTTACATTCACCGGGACTGGCATTTGGGACTTCTCCCGCATCTGGGCGGGAATGCTGATTGCGGGGCCGTGCACCGAGCTTCGCTCGCTCACGCATCGCAGCTTGACCAACGCAGAGCTGGCGAACGAACGCATGATGCGTGCCTATGGCGTAGACATGACGCAAGCCGAGTTTTTGGAAAAAGTGACCAAGGTGCCCGGCCAATTAGGAGAGCTGTATAAAGGCGTACCGGCGCACGTGATGCATGCGCTTGGCTTTACCATCAAAAACGTAACCGAGCGGCGCGAGCCAGTACTTTCCAATCAACCGATGTGGTGTCGTATCCTCAATAGGTTTTTGGAGCCCGGCATCTCGCTCGGTCTTCGGATCATCGCGTTGGTCGAAACCGTAGAAGGGCCTACGGCAAGCGCGCACATTGAACTGCGTCTCCTTGCGGAGGGCGAGTCCGAAAACATGACGTGGGCCGTTGATGGAAGGCCATCATCCAAAATCCGGATCGACCGCGCCGATGGCGTACACACCTCAGCATCCTGCATGGTGAACCGCATTCCGGATGTAATAGCTGCTCCGCCTGGGATAAGGTTGATCTCTCAGTTTGGTCCACTGCGACCGTCGCTGACGTAAACGCCATCGGGACGCTCGCTCAGCCGCCCAGCAGCGCCAGTTCCTCCGGCGTCAAATGCCGCGCCGTGCCCTTGGCAAGGTCGCCCAGCGGCAGCCGGCCGATGGCGATGCGGATGAGGCGCTTGACCTCGATGCCGTGCGCGGCGAGCAGGCGGCGGATGTGGCGGTTGCGGCCCTCGTCGAGCACGATCTCCAGCCAGGCGGTGCGGCCGCCGCTGCGCAAAAGCACGATCGAATTGGCGGTCAGCGTCTCGCCGTCGACACTTACGCCCGCGCGCAGCGTCTCCAGCATCGCTTCGTCAGGCACCGTGCCGACCTGCACATGATAGGTCTTGGGCAGATGCGAGGCCGGGTCCATCAGTCGGTTGGCGAAATGCGTGTCGTTGGTCATCAGCAGCAGGCCTTCGCTCGCCTTGTCGAGGCGGCCGACCGGCGAGACGAAGGGCAAATCGAGCCCTTCGAGGCAGGCATAGACGGTGTCGCGCTGCTGCGGGTCGTCGCGGGTGGTGACCAGCCCGCGCGGCTTGTTGAGCATGACATAGACCTTGCGCTCGGCAATGACAGGCTCGCCGTCGACGACGATGCGGTCGCGGTTCAGGTCGACGCGCAGCGCGGCATCGCGCACCACCTTGCCGCCGACGCGCACACGCCCTTCCGCGATCAGCAGCTCGGCCTGCGTGCGCGAGCACAGGCCGAGTTTCGACAGCGCGCGGTTGAGGCTGACGCCGGGCGGCTTGCCGGGCCTGCCGGCGGGGGGTGGTCGCGATGCCATGCTCATCCGGATCGGGTGGTTGTATCAGACAGATGGCACGGGCCGCGACGGCTCCGCAAGCCGCAACACCACTGCGCCGAAGCGGCTGGTCGCTCAATCCCGCCCGTTGAAAAACGCCGTCAGCACCGGCGCATGCGCGGCTGGTTTCAGCATGTGGTTCTGGCCGGCCAGCGTCTGGTAGCGCGCATTGGGCAGCGCCTGCGCCAACGCCTTGTTGCCATGGCGCATCCAGGGCGGGCTTTTTCCGCCATCGGTCACCAGGGTCGGCACGCCGAGCGCGGTCCACCGGGCGGGGTCCAGCGGCTTGCCGAGCTGGTCGCCGGCGACGATGGCGCCGTCATAAGGCAACGTATGCGCCACTGCCTTGAGCTTGCGCCAGATCGGCGTCAGCTTCATGACCGCGATCAGCAGGCCGGGCATGCCGACCGATTTGAGGAAGGCGCTGACGGCGTCGCCGCGCCTGTCGTCGGCGATGGCTTGCCGGATCGTTGCCCAGTCGCCTTGCGTGGTCGCGCGGCTGTTGTCGACGATCAGCGGCGCTTCGTAGAGCGCGAGCCTCCTGATGCCGGGCAGGCGGACTGCCGCCATCAGCGCCAGCATGGCGCCGGAAGACATGCCCCAGACATAGGCTTCGCCGCCGGCCGCCCGCAGCACGGCCTCGATGTCATCGACCTCGCGCTCGACCGTGTAGGGCGCGGTGTCGCCGCTGTCGCCACGGCCACGGCGGTCATAGCGGAACACGGTGAAACCGCCTTCCAGCGCCTTGGCCAGCGGGCCGCTCGGACCCATGGCACGCGAGCAGAGCGCGCCGTCGACGAGGATGAGCGGATGGCCCTGGCCGCGCCGTTCGCAGGCGATCGCTGTTCCATCCCGCGACAGCACGGCTTGCGTGGTCGGCTTGGCGTTCTCAGCCAGCATGGTCGGCTCCCTTGCCTATCAACTGTTCCAGCCGGTCGAAGCTCTGCATCCAGCCGCCGCGCATGCCGAGCGCCAGCAGGCGTTCGCGGTCGGCGGCGGTCGCCAACGTCACCTCGAAATGGACATGGGTGCGCGCGCCGCTGGCCGTGAAGCTCACTGTGTGCCGGCTCCGGCCCGGCGGCTTGCCGGCCCATTCGCGGATTTCAGGATCCGGTTCGTCGCGGTAGCTCAGCCTGACGTTCTCGACGACTTCGAGGTAACTGCCCTGGTTGCGATAGAGCGCGCCGCCCGCGGTCAGCATGTCGATGCGCCAGCGGCCGCCGACGCGCACGTCGAGCACGCAAAGGGGAATGGTGCAGTCCCTGATGCCCCACCACTGCGCCACCAGAAGCGGATCGGTCCACAGCCGGAAGACGCGTTCGACCGGCGCGTTGAAGATCCGCTCGATGGCAAAGCTGCGGTCGGCGGGCGCGCTCATTCCGGCCTGTCCGCGCCGCGCCGCAACAGGTCCTCCATGCGGTCGAAGCGGCCTTCCCACAGCTTGCGGTAGTCATCGAGCCAACGGTCGATGTCGCGGAGTGGTCTGAGCTCGATGCGGCTGAGATGTTTTTGCGCCGCCCGGCTGCGGGTGACGAGGCCGGCCTGCTCCAGCACGCCGACATGTTTGGAGACCGCGCGAACGGTGAGCGCGAAGGGTTGCGCCAGCTCGGCAACCGAGGCCTCACCCTCGAGCAGCCGAGCCAGGATCGCCCGGCGCGTCGGATCGGCGAGGGCGGCGAATGTGTCGTCGAGGGAGAGCTCAGCAGTCATTATGGAACCAATTAGTTCTGGAACTAAATGGTTCTATAAATGTTTTGACCCGAGCCGTCAACGCGCTTTGTGAAGCCGAGAGAGCTTGGGGTGTGGGCACTGCCGGGGAGGACGTTTCCACCCCGGCAGGGAATATTGCTGGAAGTCTCAGGCGGCGGCCTTCTCGTCCGCTATGCCGTTCAGCACGGCGAGCGCGTCGGCCGGCAGGTCGAGTTCGGCCGCTGCCAGGTTCTCGCGGAGATGGCCGACCGAAGAGGTGCCGGGGATGAGCAGGATGTTGGGCGCGCGGCGTAGCAGCCAGGCGAGCGCCACCTGCATCGGGGTCGCGCCGAGTTTCCGGGCGACATTGGCCAGCGTGTCCGACTGCAGCGGCGTGAAGCCGCCGAGCGGGAAGAACGGCACATAGGCGATGCCGTCGGCGGCAAGCGCGTCGATGAGCGCGTCGTCGTCGCGGTGCGCGATATTGTACTGGTTCTGTACGCAGACAATATCGGCGATGCTGCGTCCCTGGGCGATCTGGGTCGATGTGACGTTGCTCATGCCGATATGGCGGATGAGGCCCTGGCGCTGCAATTCGGCGAGCGTGTTCAACTGCGGCTCGAGCGATCCTTCGGCGGGGCCGTGGATGCCATGCATGGAGCGCAGGTTGACGACCTCGATCACATCAAGCCCGAGATTGCGCAGATTATCGTGCACGGCCTCGGTCAGCTCCTTGGGCGACATTGCTGGAATCCAGGATGCATCGGCGCCGCGCCGGGCGCTGACCTTGGTGACGATGGTGAGGTTGGCGGGGTAGGGGTGCAGCGCCTCGCGGATGATCTGGTTGGTGACGTGCGGGCCATAGAAATCCGATGTGTCGATGTGGTCGACGCCGCTGGCGATCGCCTCACGCAGCACGGCGAGCGCCGCGTCGCGGTCCTTCGGCGGGCCGAAGACGCCCGGTCCTGCCAGTTGCATGGCGCCGTAGCCGAGGCGCTTCACGGTGCGGTCACCGAGCTTGAAGGTTCCGGCCTTGCTGATGTCGGTCATGGTCTCATCTCCTTTGGATCGGCCCAATGTAGACAAAGCGCGCCTGCGCGATAATATGGCGCAATCGGCACAGCCTGTACGGAAGGGCGAACAATGGCAGCGGATCTTGGCGACCTACAGGCGTTCGTGGCGGTGGCGCGCGCCGGCGGCTTTCGCGAAGCGGCACGGGTGGGCAATGTCAGCGCCTCGAGCCTCTCGGAGACGGTACGGCGGCTGGAGACCGGGCTCGGCGTGCGGCTGCTCAACCGCACCACGCGCAGCGTCGCGCCCACCGAGGCCGGCGCCCGGCTGCTCGAGCGGCTCGGCCCGGCGCTCGACGAAGTCGAGGCGGCGCTCGACGTGGTCAACGGCTTTCGTGGCCGCCCTGCCGGCACGCTGCGGCTCAACGTGCCGGTCGTCGCGGCGAAGCTGGTGCTGCCGCGGCTGTTGCCGCCTTTCCTCGCCGCCTATCCCGACATTCGCGTGGAAGTGACCGCCGAGGACAGTTTCGTCGACATATTGGCGAGCGGCTGCGATGCCGGCATCCGCTATGAAGAGCGGCTGGAGCAGGACATGATCGCCGTCCCGATCGGCCCGCGCCGGCAGCACTACGCCACGGCCGCCGCGCCGGCCTATCTCGACCGGCATGGCCGGCCCGAGCATCCGCGCGACCTGCTGCATCACGCCTGCCTGCGCGGCCGCTTCGCCAGCGGCCTGACGCCGCCCTGGGAGTTCGAACGCGATGGCGAGGTGGTGAGCGTCGAGCCGACCGGCCCGCTGCTGGTCAGCACCGGCACGGCGATGGCGCTTGCGCTCGAAGTGGCGGTCGCCGGCGGCGGCATCGTCTCGCTGTTCGAGGACTGGCTGCGCCCCTATTTCGACGATGGCCGGCTGGAGCCGGTGCTCGAGCCCTGGTGGCAGGAATTTTCCGGCCCGTTCCTCTACTATCCCGGCCGCCGCCTCACGCCGGCACCGCTCAGGGCGTTCATCGATTTTGTCGGCACGATGCGCTGGGGGTGAGGCTTCGAAGGGCAGCGGCGGGCTGGGTTAGGACGCCGCTTCTCGTCTTCGCGCAGGACGCGTGCGAACAGCGTTACGATGGCAAGGCGTTTTCGCATTCGGTCCGAAACCCGCGAGCCGCCACTGTCACAGCGTTGTCATGGTTCGCTGCCATTAATCCATACATCTGGATATGTGGATTGATGGACAAGGCAACAGCACTGCAGGCGCTCGCAGCACTCGGCCAGGAAACCAGGCTGGAAGTGTTCCGGCTGCTGGTGCGGGCCGGGGCCAAGGGCGTGCCGGCAGGCGAGATCGCGACGCGGCTCAGCACGGTGCAGAACACCATGTCGGCGCATCTGAAGATCCTCGGCCAGGCCGGGCTGGTGCATGCCGAACGCGACGGGCGCAGCATCCGCTACACGGCCGACATGACCGGGTTCCGCGATCTGCTGGCCTATCTGATGGAGGATTGCTGCAATGGCGCGCCGGAGCTTTGCCAGCCGATCCTCCAGGCCGTGACCTGCAAATGTTGAGCTTGACATGACCGATCTTCGCCGCCGTCTCGCAGCCGAAGCGCTGGGTACCGCCATGCTGGTCGCCACGGTGGTCGGCTCCGGCATCATGGCCAGCCGGCTGACCGGCGATGTCGCGCTTTCGCTGCTCGGCAACACCATTCCCACCGGCGCCATTCTGGTGGTGCTGATCACCACGCTGGGGCCGGTTTCCGGCGCGCATTTCAATCCGGCCGTCACGCTGGTTTTCGGGCTGCGGCGCGACATTGGCTGGCTGGCCGTGCTGGGCTACATCACGGTCCAGATTCTCGGCGGCCTCGCCGGCACGCTGGTCGCGCATGCCATGTTCGAGCTGCCCTTGCTGGAGGTTTCGGCGACGGTGCGCAGCGGGCAGGGGCAGTGGCTGGCCGAACTGGTCGCGAGTTTCGGCCTGGTCTTCACCATCCTTGCCGGCTTGCGCTTCCGCAGCGATGCCATCCCCTGGCTGGTCGGGCTCTACATCACCGCAGCCTATTGGTTCACGGCCTCGACCTCCTTCGCCAATCCGGCGGTGGCCATCGCGCGTGCCTCCTCCAACACGTTTGCCGGCATCCGGCCCTCCGATGTGCCGGCCTTCATAGCGGCGGAACTGGCGGGGGCGCTGCTGGCGCTCGCCTTGGCCGGATGGCTGCTGGCCGAACCCAAGACCCTCACTGAGATGAAAGCCGCGCAATGACCATCACCATCTATCACAACCCCGATTGCGGCACGTCGCGCAACACGCTGGCGATCATCCGCCAATCCGGCGAGGAGCCGCAGGTGATCGAATATCTGAAGACGCCGCCGTCGCGCGCCAGGCTCGTCGAATTGCTCGAGGCGATGGCGATGACGCCGCGCCAATTGCTGCGCGAGAAGGGCACGCCCTATGCGGAGCTCGGCCTTGGCGATCCCAAATGGAGCGACGACGAGATCCTCGATTTCATGCTGGCGCATCCGATCCTGATCAACCGGCCGATCGTGGTAACGCCGCTCGGCGTCGTGCTGGCCCGGCCGTCCGAAGCGGTGCTCGATATCCTGCCCAATCCCGACATCGGCCCGTTCACCAAGGAGGACGGCGAAGTCGTCGTCGACGCAAGCGGCAAGCGGGTCGTCTGAGGCTATTTCGAAAAATATCGAAATAGGACTTGACGGCTCCTGTCGCTGGCCGCATGCTATTTCCATGAAACTCGAACAAGCGGCGAAGCAATTGGAGGCGCTCGGCAATCCGACGCGCTTGAACCTTTATCGTATCCTGGTTCGGGCCGGCGAGGCTGGCCGGCCGGTCGGCTTCCTGCAAGAGAGCCTCGGCATCGCCGCCTCGACGCTGTCGCACCATCTGCACCGGCTGATCCTGACCGGGCTGGTCAGCCAGGAGCGGCAGGCGACGACGCTGATCTGCCGCGCCAACTATCCGATGATGAACGATCTGATCGGCTTCCTGGCCGACGAATGCTGCGCCGATGCCGCCTGCAATCCGGCAGCGGGTGACGCGGCCGCCTGAATTTTTCTCTGCTATTTCGATAATACCGGGAGGATGGAAAATATGGTCCTGCAAGACGATCTGCCCATCGCCGTCATCGGCGCCGGCCCGGTTGGCCTCGCCGCCGCTGTTCATCTCATGACCCGGGGCCTGCCGGTGAAGCTCTATGAAGCCGGCGACGGTGTCGCGGCCAATCTGCGGGATTGGGGCCATGTGCGGGTGTTCACGCCCTGGCGCTATTGCGTCGACGAGGCGGCGAGGAGACTGCTCGAAGCCCATGGCTGGCGGATGCCTGACGCGGAAGCCTTTCCCACCGCCGATGAACTCGTGGCGCACTATCTCGAGCCGCTCGCCAACCTGCCGGAACTGGCGCCGGCCATCGAAACCAAGGCGCGTGTCGTTGCCATATCGCGCTGGGGCGCCGACAAGGTGCGCGGCAGTGAGCGCGGGACGCGGCCCTTCATGCTCGTGGTCGAGACCGCCAATGGGACAAGGCGCGACAGTGCCCGCGCGGTCATCGACGCCTCGGGGACATGGCGCACGCCCAACCCGCTCGGCGCCGGTGGCATCGCGGCGGAAGGCGAGGCGGAGTCTGCCGACCGCATCGCCTATGGCATCCCCGACATTCTTGGCCGCGACCGCGCGCTTTATGCCGGCCGCACGACGCTGGTCGCGGGTTCCGGCCATTCGGCGGCCAATGCCTTGCTCGACCTTGCCAGGCTGGCGGAGACCGAACCCCGCACCGCCTTCATCTGGGCGGTGCGCGGAACCGACCTCGTGCGCATCTATGGCGGCGGCGACGCCGACCAATTGCCGGCGCGCGGCGAACTCGGCGCCGATGTGCGCGAGCTCGCCGAAAGCGGCCGCGTCCAACTGGTGACCGGCTTTGCCACGCTTGCGATCCGCGAGCGTGACGGAAGGCTGATCGTCGAGGGGCAGGGCCAGGAGGGTTTGGCTCAACTCGGCCCCGTCGACCGCATCATCGCCGCGACCGGGCAGCGCCCGGACCTGTCGCTGACCCGGGAGCTCAGGCTCGATCTCGACCCATGGCTGGAGAGCGTCAAGGCGCTCGGTCCGCTCATCGATCCCAACGAGCATTCCTGCGGCGACGTGCCACCGCACGGCCACCGCGAACTCAGCCATCCGGAGCCCGGCTTCTACACGGTCGGCATCAAGAGCTATGGCCGCGCGCCGACCTTCCTGCTGTTGACCGGCTACGAACAGGTCCGCTCGGTCGCGGCGGCGCTCGCCGGCGACATGGCGGCGGCCGACGCGGTGCAACTGGTGCTGCCCGAAACCGGCGTCTGCACGGTGCCGGCGGGGCGTGCGTCGCAGGGCTGTTGCGGCGGGCCGGCGCCGGCGGCGATCGATGCCTGCTGCGTGGCGGATGCCGACGCCAAGGCCGTCGGCAAAAGCGGTTGCGGCTGTGCCGGCAAGATGGAAGCCGCCGAGTGAGCGACGCCAGGATCCCCGCCTCCGCCATCTGGGCGCTGGGCACCACGCAGATCGTCGGCTACGGCACGCTCTACTACAGCTACAGCATCCTGGCGCCGGCGGTGGCGGCGGAACTCGCCTGGTCGCAGCAATGGGTGTTCGCCGTGCTGTCGGTGTCGCTGCTGGCAAGCGCTATACTGGCGCCGTTCGCCGGCAGCCTGGCGGACCGGGTCGGGGCCGGGCGTCTGATGGTGCCGGGATCGCTGGCGGCGGCAGGCGCGTTGCTGTTGTGCGCGCTGGCGCCGGGGCGCGCCGGCTTTGCGCTCGGCGTGCTGGCCATGGAACTCGCCTCCTGCTTCGTGCTCTACAGCACCGCCTTCGTCGCCATCGTGCAACTTGGTGGCGCGCGGCGCGGCATTACCCATCTCACCTTGATCGCCGGCTTCGCCTCGACGCTGTTCTGGCCACTGACGACGCTGCTGCATCAGCATCTTGGCTGGCGGGAGGTGCTCATTCTCTTTGCCGCGCTCAACGCCTTTGTCTGCCTGCCGATCCATTGGTGGCTGGCTCGTCTTTCGGGCAGCATCGGCAAGGCGCGGGAGCGGATCGTCCCGGTTACGGCGGGCCTGTCCGGGCCGGTGCCCGGCGGGCGATGGTCGCTGCTGTTCGTCCTGGTGCTGGCCGGCTTTGCCATAGAGGGCTTCATGCTTTCGGCTGTTCTCGTGCAGATGGTGCCGCTGCTCACTCTGGTCGGCCTCGGTGGCGCCTCGGTGCTGGTCGCCAGCCTGTTTGGCCCATCGCAAGTGGCGAGCCGGCTGGTGAACATGCTGTTCGGCCGCGGCCTGTCGCAGACATCGCTGGCGCTCGGCGCGACGGCCGGACTGGCCGGCGGCCTTGCGGTGCTGCTCATGGTGGCGCCCTCCGTTCCCGGCGCCATGCTGTTCGCCGTGCTTTTCGGCTTCGGCTCGGGCCTGATGAGCATTGTCGGCGGCACGCTGCCGCTCGAATTGTTCGGCCATGAACGCTACGGCTCCTATGTCGGCTGGATCACCGCGGCGCGCCAGTTCAGTTCCGCCTTCGCCCCGTTCGGCCTGACGCTGATGATATCGGGCTTCGGCGTTTTCCCGGCCCTGTGGCTCAACGTCATGGTCGGCCTGTTCGGCATCGCGGCCTTCGCCGCCGTCGCGTTGATCAGCCGGCAATCGCGCAAGGGTGAGGAGAGCGGCATGGCCGATGCGGCTGCGCCCGGCGCGGCTGGATGACGGTTTCCGGTGCCCCGGCTATCAGAACTTATGGGGGGCGCCGCCTTTGGTGCGCCGGGCAGATTTCGCTGACCGCCATCACTTCGATCCGCCGTCGGCAACGAAAGCGTTGCCTTTGTCGGCCTGCCAGTCAAAGCTGCCCAACAGCGCAATTCTAGAGCGTCCGCCCATGACTGGAATGTTTCCCGCCACCTCCATGCCTGACCGCGATTGGTGGGAGGCGCTTTGGCCGGACCCGTCGGGCCTCTTGCTGTCGTTGGGCGTTGAGCCGGGCATGACAGCTCTGGACCTGTGCTGTGGCGATGGCTATTTCACCGCTCCGCTTGCGAAAATCGTCAGTGGCCGCGTCTATGCGCTCGACCTCGACCCGGAAATGATCGTGGCGGCCAAGGCCGAGGTGAAGCAGCTCGGCGTTTCGGTCCTCAAGTGGATTGTCGCGGACGCCAGCGAAGTCGCGGAACTGATCCCCGAAAAAATCGATTTTGCCCTGATCGCCAATACGTTCCACGGAGTGCCCGATCAGCCGGCCCTCGTCAAAGCGGTCGCCCGTACGCTTAAGCCGCGCGGTCTGTTTGCGCTTGTCAATTGGCATCGGCTGCCGCGAGAGCAGACGACCGTGCTTGGTCAGCCGCGCGGCCCCAGGACGGAGATGCGCATGTCACCCGAAGCGGTGGCGGCGGTTCTGGAGGCTACTGGTTTCCGGCTTCTGCGAATGGTCGATTTGCCGCCGTATCACTACGGGGCGGTGTTCGAACACAAGGGATGATGCGGAAGTTTCCCGGCTCAGACACCGGCGCCTGTTCCAGGACTCCGGATCGGCCGCTACCCCAAAGTGAACGCGCCGATGCTGCGGTAGAGGACATAGCCCGCAACGACAAAGATCAGTGCGGCAAAGATGCGGTTGAGCACGTTCTTGTAGGATGCCAGGCGGGTCGCCGCCAGCATGCCGATCAAGCCCCCGCCAATGCCGCCAACGATGAATTCGCCGGCCAACTGCCATTCAACCATTCCCGATAGCGCGTAGTTGAAGGCCGTGGCGAGACCGAAGGCCGCGACGGCAAGCAGGGACGTGCCTATCGCATTGATTGTCGGCATTCCGGTGGCCAGGATCAGCCCGGGAACGATGAGGAAGCCGCCACCGATGCCGAAGAAGCCGGAGGCCGCGCCGGCGACGATGGCGACCGCGGCGGTCATCGCGCACATTCTGGCGTCGACGGGCCGGGCCGTGGTCGAAGTGCTACGCCTGGGAAGGACCATCAAACCGCCAACCACCAGCATCAGCAGCCCGAACAAGAAAAGCAGATGCGCCCCGTCGATTGACTTTCCAAGCGTCGATCCCGCCAGAGCCCCCACGGAACCCAATGCTGCGAACACAAGCGCGCAGCGCCACCAGACGTGACCCTTCAAGGCATGGCTGCCAAAGTTCGCGAATGCGTTGGCGGCCACCGCAAGCGCGCCTGTGCCGATGGCAATGTGGGGTTGGGCGACGCCGACGACATAGAGCAGGAGCGGCGTGGCAAGGATCGATCCGCCGCCGCCGACAAGTCCAAGGGTGAATCCGACCAGGCCACCAGAGCCCAGGGCGGCAAACAAAGTAGCGCTCACGATGGCCGCCCGACGAAGAAGCGGTCATGGGCAACCATGCCCGCCAGCATAAAGGCCACGAAGACCAGGGTTGGCATCAGCCCAAGCGACAGCGAAGCCAGCGCCGGGCCGGGGCAAAACCCGCCCAGGCCCCATCCCAGGCCGAAGATCGCCGAGCCGACGATCAGACGGGCGTCGATCCGCGACTTCATTGGCAAATGGAAGCGATCCGCCAGCAGCGGTCGCGACATCCGCCGGAGCCAGGCCATGCCTCCCATCGCAACCGCGACGGCACCGCCCAGCACAAAGGCCAGGCTCGGATCCCACGCGCCAAAGACGTCGAGAAAGCCCTGGACGCGCACAGGATCGAGCATGCCCGACAGCGCCAGACCAAGCCCGAAAAGGGTGCCCGCGGCCAGGGCGGCAACAGGCTGTAGTTTGGTGTGTCTCACAGGACTGCTCCGCGAAGAAACGCGACAGCCACGATGCCGCTCGCAAGGAATGTCAGGACCGCGGCGATCGAACGTGGCGATAGCCGGGCCAGCCCCATGACGCCATGACCGCTGGTGCAACCCGAACCCATTCGGGATCCGAAGCCGACCAGCAATCCCGCAAGCATCACCAATGGGAGCGACGCCGTCACCGTCACGGTAGGCCAATGATGAAAGGCCGCGAAGTACACCACCGGGCCAAGCAGCAATCCGGCGACGAAGGCACCGTTTGTCCAGACACCGATGCCCTGGACCGCCCTGCCGACAATCCCGCTTACGCCGGCGATCCTGCCGTTCAGGATCAGCAGGATGACCGATGAAAGACCGATAAGGGCTCCACCAAGAAGGGATACGAGATAAGAGGTCATGGCCGGCCTTCCGCACAAAAGATCGTGTAAAGCGCTGCAACCAGTTGAGCGGCCTTCTCGGCGGTCAGCCGGTAGAAGATCTGTTTTCCGTCTCGCCGCGTTTCCACAATGTTGGCGTCGCGCAACACCGTCAGTTGCTGGGAAAGGTTCGGTTGGTGGATGTCGAGCGTTTCTTCCAGCTGGCTGACCGAATACTCGCCTTCGACAAGGGTGCAGACGAGCATCAGCCGCATTGGATGCGCCAGTGTCTTCAACAAGGCCGCCACTTCGCCCGCGCGCGATTCCATGGCGGCGGGCGACATGTTCACCGCATCAGGCTGGAACTCGCTCACCACACTGCTCCTTGCAATGCGTCGAGGGGAAATTTCAGATAGCGCGTGCCGTTCGGCTCCGGCTCGGGCAGACGCCCCGCCTGGATGTTGACCTGCAAGGCATGCAAGATGAGTTTCGGCATTGGCAGCGTTCGGTCACGCGCCACTCGCAATCCGGCAAAGGCCTCTTCGTTCACGCCGGCCAGATGTGCATTGGCGCGCTTCTGTTCGCCGACCGTGCTTTCCCATTTCGGCGCGCGTCCACCCGGCTGGTAATCATGGCCTGTAAACAGGCGGGTTTCGTCCGGAAGGTCCAGGATCTTCTGGATCGATTTCCACAGGACGCGAGCGTCACCACCGGGAAAATCGGCACGGGCCGTGCCGCTGTCAGGCATGAAGATGGTGTCGTGAACAAAGGCCGCATTGCCGATCACGTAGGTGATCGACGCCAGGGTGTGACCGGGCGAAAACATCACGCGCGCCGCCATGGAACCGACCTTGAAAGTGTCGCCATCCGAGAACAGCCTGTCCCACTGCGAGCCGTCGACGCGAAGTTCGGGCCAGTTGTAGATGCCGCGCCACAGGCGCTGGACATCGACCACCGGTGCCCCGATCGCGGTGGGGGCGCCCGTCTTCTCCTTCAGATACTGCGCGGCCGAAAAATGGTCGGCATGAGGATGGGTGTCGAGAATCCATTCGACGCTCAACCCGTTCTCGGCAATGTAGGAAAGCATCGCGTCGGCGTTGCGCGTCGTGGTCGCTCCTGACTTCTCGTCGAAATCAAGAACCGGATCGACAATGGCGCATTTTCGGGTGTCCGGGTCCGAAACCACATATTGCACGCTTCCTGTCCGGGGATCGAAGAACCCCTTCACGTCCGGTCGCAGTTGCCTGTGCGCTTCGAACCATCGCGACGCCGCCGACAGGTCGATGCCGAGCTTCTGTCCGAGGGCCGCCATATCCTGGGATGACATACGGCCGTCGAGCGCCTCGCCCAGTGCATACAGGGTCAGGGCACGCGTGCCGGTCTTGCAATGAGCAAAGACCGGGCCGCCGGCATCGGCCATGGCCCTCTGGAAGGCCCGCACGTCCGCCTCGGTGATGGTTGGCATCGTCACGGGTATGAAGGTGTAGGGAACATCGGCATGACCAGCCGCCTCCCGCTCGGCGGCGTTTCCGGGCTGGGAAGCCTCTTCGCCGTCAGGTCGAGCGTTGATCATTCCCGCAAACCCATGGCCGGCAAGCGACCGGATTTCGGAGATCGAGGGCTGAGGACCGACGCTCAGCACGTCATTTACACGGATCATGGTCATATCGAGCACCTGGTTTCCTATCAATATACAATTGCATATAATGTATAATGAAATTCGTACAAGGTGCCTGTCTGGAAATTTCGCGGCCGGGTTGCCGGCCTCCTCAAACACGGTGGTGACAATCGTGGGCGGACGCTGACAATTGGCCGCCAAAGGCCACCGGCTTGACCGGGAACCAGCGGCGATCGGCGAAACGCAGTCAGCTGCCTATCTGTGCGGCCGGTGTATGATGATGCCTCGCTACCTTCCAGGCAGGATCTTGCAAACTATGGTCTCTCGAATGATCCGGCGGGCGAACGCCGTGCCTTTGGCGGCTTGCGACGCCTGGCGTGATCCTGGCCACGTTGCTGCCGCCATCGCGTGGGCCTTGCGCCCGTGACGGGTTCTCCAGACTCCGCGCCGATCGTCAAGACCGTAGCCATCGATGCAGCGCCGGCTGAGGTCTGGCACATGCTGACGATGCCCGCGATGATCCCGCAATGGATGTCCGACGAGGGACTGACCGTCAGCCTGGAGGGGCATGCCGGCGGCGCGGTCGTGATACGCGGGCTGCTGCATGGCATGGCGTTCGAGAACCGTGGCATTGTCCGCGCGTTCCAGCCGGAGCGGGTGTTCTCCTACAGTTACTGGAGCACGCTGTCGGCCTCGCGCCTGGCGGACGTGCCCGAGAACCACACGCGGGTCAGTTTCGCCCTGACTGCAGCGAATGGGGGAACGCTGCTGACGCTGACGCTCAGCGACTTCGCCGAACCGGCGATCCGTCCGCATGCCAATCTCTATTGGGGGCCGACCTTGCAGATCCTGAAGGCGGTGTGCGAGCGGCGTTGAGGAGGCGCCATCGCAGTGGCGCCGGTCTTTACCTCAGGCGCTTGGCCAGCGAGCGGATGCGGTCGGCGACCTCGCTGTCGACCGGGTTGTAGACGGTCAGGTTCAAATCCGGCCGGCCGTCGACGGCGAAGGACGAATATTCCAGCTCGATGTCACCCAGTTCCGGGTGCTTCAGGCGCTTTGTTCCGTCGCCATGGGCGAGCACGTCGTTCTCCTGCCACAGCGTGGCGAATTCGGCGCTGCCGCTGCACAGTTCGTCCACCAGCTGGGTGACCTCGGAGACCGCGCCGGCGCGCGCCGCATCGGCCCGGAAAGCGCCGACGACGAAACGGGCAAGGTTTTCCCAATCATGCTGCTTGGCGCGGATGTGGGGCGTGAGGAACATGAAGCGCAATATGTTGCGCCGGCCGGCTGGGATAGTGCCGTAGTCGGTCAGCACGATCTCGGCGGCGCGGTTCCAGGCGACGACATCCCAGGTGGCGGTCTTGACCAGAGCGGGGCTGGCCTCGAGCGTGTCGATGAGGCGCTGCAGCCGGGGGCTGACGCCTTCGTCGCCCCGGTAGCGGACCTCGGGCGGGCGTCCGAGCCCCAGCATGAAGAGATGTTCGCGCTCCGCCTCGGTCAAAAGCAGCCCCTTGGCGATGCGGTTCAGCACATCGGCCGAGGGCGCGCCGCCACGGCCCTGTTCCAGCCATGTGTACCAGGTCGGGCTGATGTTGGCGCGCTGGGCGACTTCTTCGCGGCGCAACCCGGGCGTGCGCCGGCGCCCGGAAAAGCCGAACGAGGCGGGGTCGAGCCGGGTGCGCCGGTCTTTCAGGAAGGCTGCGAGTGAACCTGGGGTGGGCATCCTGTTAGCCATCCTGTTAAAGATTATACCATGATAAGATCACTACTTTAATGGAATAATAGACCGGGGATACTGCGCGGGCAACTGTGCAGGAGATTTTGCATGCGTATCTTTTTGACCGGCGCCACCGGCTTCATCGGCTCGGCGCTCGTTCCCGAACTCATCCAGGCCGGCCATCAGGTGATCGGCGTCACCCGCTCCGATGCCGGCGCCGAGGCGCTGGCGGCCGCGGGCGCCGAAGTGCATCGCGGAACCCTTGAGGATCCGACAAGCCTGCGCAGCGGCGCGGCCGAAGCGGACGCCGTGATCCACACCGCCTTCGACCATGATTTCTCGCGCTTTGCCGAGAACTGCGAAAAGGACAAGCGCGTGATCGCGGCACTCGGCCAGGCATTGGCCGGATCCGACCGGCCGCTGGTGATCACGTCGGGCGTCGGCATGGGCAGCCCCGGACATGGCCAACTGGCGGTCGAGGACGTCTTCAACGCCAGCCATCCCAATCCGCGCATCGCCTCGGAACTCGCCGGCAATGCCTTGCTGGAGGCCGGCATCAATTTGTCGGTCGTGCGGCTGCCGCAGGTGCACAATCCGGTCAAGCAGGGGCTGATCTCGCCGCTGATCGAGATCGCGCGCGACAAGGGCGTCTCGGCCTATGTCGGCGAAGGCCGCAATCGCTATTCGGCGGGGCATCTCTCCGACGCCGCGCGGCTCTACCGGCTTGCCGTGGAAAAGCGCCAGCCGGGCGCGCGCTACCATGCGGTCGGCGAGGAAGGCGTCGAGGTGCGCGCCATCGCCGAGGCGCTTGGCCGGGGCCTCAAATTGCCGGTCGTCTCCATCGCGCCGGAACAGGCGGCGCAGCACTTCGGCTGGATGGGAATGTTTGCCCCGATGGACCTGCCGGCCTCAAGCGCGCTGACCCAGGCGCGGCTCGGCTGGCATCCGACCGGCCCGACGCTGATCGCCGATCTCGACGCCATGCGCTATTGATGGGCTGCGGCCTCAGCCAGGGCTGACGGCGTAGCGCAAGTGGATGAGCCCATGCGCCAGTGTTTCGCAGCTTGTCAGCGACAGCTGCATCTTGCCGGCGAGGCCGCTTTCGCCGAACTCGACAAAGCCCTGGTTTCCCGCCCGTGCATCGAGCGCGGGCGCGACCAGAAGGCTGAGTTCATCGACAAGTCCCGCCGCGAAGAAGGAGCCGTTGATGCCGGCGCCGCCTTCGAGCAGCAGCCGGCGGATTCCGAGCTCCCGCCCGAGCACGTCGAGCATGGCGGCGAGATCGATCTCGGCCGTTTCCGACACGATGTAGGACACGCCGTCGGCGGCGAGCTCGGCCAGATGGCTGTCGGCGACGTCCCGCCCGAGCAGCACCACGACATGGTCGCCGCCGACATCGGGCTTGGCGAAGTGGAGTTTGCCGGAGGCATCGAGCGCCACCGCATAGGTGCCCGCATCGCGTCGCGCGAAATGATGCGGCCGCTCGACCTTGCCGGTATGCGCCGCCGGGTGCGCGCCGGCCCTGCTCATCTCGGCCATGGTGACACGCCCGACGATCCAGCCGTCGCCCTGGAGATCGCCATGGATCTGCTCATAGAGGCCGGACCACTCGGCCCGGGTCCCGTCCGGGCTGGCGGTGTAGCGGCTGGGGTGGAGGCCGCCGTCGAGCGAGGCGAGCATATGGCAGATGATGTGCGGCTTCATGCAATTCTCCAGGGATTACTTTTGGGGCGACATGCATCAGGCCGATTCAAGCTCCATCGCTTTCTCAGCCGCCTTTGCGAGAAACCCGGATCGCGTATAGCCGTGGGCTTCGGCAAAGGCATCGATTCGCCGCAGAACGTCGTCTGGCAACGTCACGTTGATACGCACCGCCTTCCTGGCCTCGGTCTTGGCCGCGACCAGGATTGCGACACCGTCACGATTATCGGCGTCCGCCATCACGGCCTGCAGACTGGAAGGCTCCGGAATGGCTTCGCCATCCTCGACCAGCCCTTCGATGTGGAGGGTGAGCGCCTCTTCAGCCATGGACCGTGCGTCATCCAGATCCTTTCCGGCGGTAATCACACCTGGGAAATCAGGGAAAGACACACCGAAGTCGCTGCCGGCATCCTTATGGATAAGTCCGATATACTGCTTCATGTCCGTCACCTCAGTTTCAGTCCAGATTGCTTTTCGATGCTGCGTAGAGTGCCTATTGGGATATCGCGCTTGGGATGAGGGACGGTGACCCGCCCTTGCTTGTCACGGTGTTTGAATTGCGCATGGCTGCCCTTTCGGGCAACCTCGAACCAACCATCAGCTTGCAACTGGCGGATAATTTCGGCGCTATTCATGTGTATTTATACACACTGAGAGGGAGCCTTTCAACCAGAATGTGACAGTCAGCTGGAGCCGATATGGTCGGCGGAGCGCCGCGTCTATCATGCAGGGCAGGACGCCCGGCAGCCAAAATTCCGACAATTCCGATAATTCGCCGCCCAGCACTGTTATATCGATGTTGCACAAATGGTTGACCCTGGGTTAGCATCCCCTTGCTGACGCCGATGGGAGGCAGTTTTTTGCAACGGCGATCAGCTGGAGCGGCATGCGCTGTCCCGCGCAAGGAGGATGCTCCAACACTTTGAACCGACGCATGATCCTTCCTGAAACCGTCCCGGTTTCCGGGGCGTGCGTTCTGTGGAGGAGATCAACCATGAACAGACGTGAATTCCTGCTGACGTCCGTGGCCGCCGGCGCCATGGTGCTTGCCGCACCTTCGGTGTTCGCCGAGGACAAGCTGACCATACTGGGCTCGGTGCCCAATCTCGGCTTTCCGTTCTTCGTGCACATGCTGAACGAGATCAAGGCCGAGGCGCAGGCGCAAGGCGTCAACCTGACCGAAAGCGACGGCCAGAATTCGGCCACCAAGCAGACCGCAGACATCGAGGCGGCACTGGTGCAGAAGGTCAACGCCATCGTGATTTCGCCGCTCGACGTCAACGCGCTGGCGCCGGCGATCGAGGAGGCGGTCAAGGCCGGTGTTCCCGTGGTGACGATCGACCGCCGCGTCGACGGTGTCCAGGGCATTCTCGCCCATGTCGGCGCCGACAATGTCAAGGGCGGCGAGGCCGAGGCCAGCGCCATGGTGGCGGCGTTCCCCAACGGCGCCAAGCTGTTCCATCTGCAGGGCCAGCCGGGCGCCGGTCCGGCGATCGACCGCAACAAGGGCGTGCACAATGTGCTCGATCCCCTGAAGGACAAGTACCAGATCATCTTCGAGCAGACCGCAAACTTTGCCCGCGCCGAAGCGCTGTCGGTGACGGAAGCCGGCCTCGCCGCCAATGGCAAGCCGGACGCCATCATCTGCGCCAATGACGACATGGCGCTCGGCGCGCTCGAGGCCTGTGCGGCGCGCAACTTCACCGACGTCAAGATCTACGGCTTCGACGCGCTGCCGGAAGCGCTGGTTGCCGTGCGCGACGGCAAGCTCGCCGGCACGGTCGAACAGTTCCCCGGCCAGCAGTCGCGCACCGCGGTGCAGATCGCGGTCGCCTACGCCAAGAACAAGACCGAGCCGAAGGAAAAGCTGGTGCTGTTGACGCCCATCGTCATCGGCAAGGACAATCTTGATAAGGCGGAGAGGTTGAGCGAGACGAAGTAGGGGGCTTGTGAAAGCTGAGCGCATGAAGGGGGGACGTCGCGTTCTGTCGCGCCCCCCTCTGTCCTGCCGGACATCTCCCCCACGAGGGGGGAGATCGACCGTTGTCTCCGCTTTCGCCAATTACCAGCCTTGCAAAAAAGGCGCTGCCGGCGAAACTGCCAATCTCCCCCCTCGTGGGGGAGATGTCCGGCAGGACAGAGGGGGGCGCTGTCCCGCGACTTACCACGATCCGGGAGCAACCCTTGCCAGCTGAAGCCGCACCTGTCCTGCTTGCCGTCGAGGGCGTCACCAAGCATTTCGCCGGTGTCACCGCGCTGAGCGATGTCTTGCTCGACATCCACCCCGGCGAGATCCTCGGCCTGCTCGGCGAAAACGGCGCGGGCAAATCGACGCTGCTCAAAATCCTGTCGGGCGTCATGCCGCCGTCCAGCGGGCGCATCACTTTCGACGGCGCCGACTATGCGCCGTCCAGCCCGCAGGATGCCAAGCGGCTCGGCATCGTCACCATTTACCAGGAATTGAGCCTGATCCCGACGCTGACGGTGGCGGAGAACATTTTCATCGGCCGCGCGCCGGTCGGGCCACTGGGGCTGGTGAGCTGGAAGCGCATGGAGCGGGATTCGCGCGACATCATCGCCCGCGTCGGCCTTTCCATCGATCCGATGACGCCGGTCTCGGCGCTGTCGGTGGCCGAGCAGCAACTGGTCGAGATCGCCCGGGCGCTATCGCTAAAGAGCCGGCTGATCATCATGGACGAGCCGACCTCGGCGCTGACCGAAACAGAGGTGCAGCGGCTGTTGTCGATCATGGGCCGGCTGCGCCAGGACAAGGTCGCCATCATGTTCGTCACCCACCGGCTGGAGGAGGCGTCGGCGATCTGCGACCGCATGACGGTGCTGCGCGACGGCCGGCTGGCCGGGCATCTCGACCGCGACAAGGGACGACCGATCCAGCTGCCGCGGATCATCGAGAAAATGGTCGGCCGCGCCGCTTCGGAACTTTACGCGCGGCCGGTGCAACGCGCGGTGGCGGGCAATGTCGTGCTGTCGGTGCGTGGTCTGCGCACCGTGCGCGATCCCGAGGCGCCGCATGCCATTGTGCTCGACGGCGTCGACATCGATCTCAAGGCCGGCGAAATCCTCGGCGTCGCCGGCCTTGTCGGCTCCGGCCGCACCGAGCTGGCACGCGCCATTTTTGGGGCCGACCGCATCGCGGCCGGAACCATCACGCTCGACGGTAAGCCGATCGCTCCGGCCTCGCCGGCCGACGCCATCGCGCTCGGCATCGGCCTGGTGCCGGAGGACCGCAAGCACCAGGCGATCTTCGCCGCCTTGGGCATCCTGCCGAATTTCTCCGTCGCTTCGCTGGGCCGCTTCAGCAACGGCTTAGGCTTCATGGCCGAGCGGCGCGAGCGTGATGCGCTGTCGGGTTTCAGGAAAATGCTGTCGATCCGCATGGCCTCGGCCGAGCAGGCGATCGAGGGCCTGTCGGGCGGCAACCAGCAGAAAGTGATCCTGGCGCGCTGGCTGGCGCGCGACCCGAAAGTGCTGATCGTCGACGAGCCGACGCGCGGCGTCGATGTCGGCGCCAAGGCGGAGGTGCATCAGATCCTGGTGCAACTGGCGGCGCGCGGCATCGCGGTGATGATGGTCTCGTCCGAACTGCCTGAAGTGCTGGCGGTGTCGGACCGCATCGTCACCATGCGCCGGGGTCGCATCACTGGTGAGATGCCGGGCGTCGAGGCAAACGAGGAAAAACTGATGGAACTGATGGCGCTCGACAAGCAGGATGCTCTTGGGCAAGACGCGCTTGGGCAAGACGCGCTTGGGCAGGATGCGGAGGATCAGGCACGATGAGCATCGCCGAAGAGCAGAGCCAGCGCGGCGGCGCGACGATCGCGCGGCTGCTGATGAGTTTCGGGCCGCTGCTGTTCCTGGCGGCGCTGGTCGTCGTCTTCACCGTTTTGAAGCCGAGCTTCATCGACCCGATCAATCTGTTCAACATCACGCGGCAGATCTCGATCACCGGGCTGATCGCGCTCGGCATGACCTTCGTCATCCTCACCGCCGGTATCGACCTCTCGGTCGGCTCGCTGCTGGCCTTCTGCGGCATGGTCGCCGCCGTCGTCGCCAAGGGCGGTGCTGCCAACACGCTGTCGCTGTCGACCTCAGGCACGCAGGGCTATGGCTGGTTCGCGGCGCTGCTCGCCGCCGTCATCGTCGGCGCCGCCGCCGGCGGCGTGCAGGGGCTTGCCATCACCCGCCTGAAAGTGCCGCCCTTCGTCGTCACGCTGGGCGGGCTTACGGTGTTTCGCGGGCTGACGCTGACCATCTCCAATGGCGGCCCGATCTCGGGCTTCGACGCCTCGATGCGCTGGTTCGGCACGGGGCTGATCGGCCCGGTGCCGGTCCCGGCGATCATCTTCGCCGTCGCCGCGATCCTGTGCCACATCGTGCTGCGCTACACGCGCTATGGCCGCGCCGTCTACGCCGTCGGCGGCAATGCCGAGGCCGCACGGCTGTCGGGCCTGCGCGTCGACCGCATCCTGGTCTCGGTCTATGTCATCGTCGGCTTCTTCGCCGGGCTCGCCGCCTTCGTGCTGTCGGCGCGGCTCAATTCCTCGGAAGCGGTCGCCGGCATCGGCTATGAGCTGACGGTGATCTCCGCCGTCGTCATCGGCGGCACCTCGCTGTTCGGTGGCATCGGCTCGGTCGGCGGCACGGTGGTGGGCGCGGCGCTAATCGGCGTGCTGCAGAACGGGCTGCAGTTCAACAATGTGTCGTCCTACACGCAAAGCATCGTGATTGGGCTCATCCTGATCCTGGCGGTGGCGTTTGACCGATGGCTGAAGTCGCGGGTGCGAAGGTAGGGGCGAAAGGTCTGCGCGCCTCGCACCAGCGCATCTACCCTGGCAACTTCTCCTCAATAATCCGCGCCGAGCCCGGCACCAGGTGCCCGGCCTGATCGAAGCGCAGCACGACCACCCAGTTGAAGACATCGCCGGGCCATTTGCCGTTCGGCAGCAGGGCCTGCGGGTCGGCGCCGAAGGCCTTGATGAGTTTTCCCAGCTGGCCGTGATGCCAGGCGATCAGGATCGACTTGCCGTGGGTTTCGCTGGAGAGTGCCGCGACGAGGGCTTTGACGTCCTTGTCGGCGAAGCGCTGGTCAATGGGGAGTTTCAGCGCCTGGCTGAGCGGGGTGAGCGTCAGCCGCTCGCGTGCGCTGTTCTTGGAATCGGTGCTGGCCACCAGCATATCGGGCCGGAAGGCGACGCCGTCCAGCATGAAGGGCTGGAAATAGGCGACATAGGCCTGCGCGCGGGCTTCGCCTTCGGGCGACAGGCCCGGGCCGCTGTCGGGCTTTTCGCCATGGCGCACGATCAACACCGTGGCGTCGGCAAGCCCGGTCATCTTATCGCTTGCGGCATGGGCGGACAGAGCAAGCGCCATCATCCACAGGGCGGCGAGAACAAGGCGTTTCATGGCGGTCCTTCCAGCGGTTTTCGAGGCCATCAATCAGCGCAGCAATTCGACGGAATCAGGGCTGGCGTGACACCCATGACATCCCGGCATTGCACCGAGGAGGTGCGCGGCCGTTTCCCGGCCCGGTTGCAAAACGATCGGGCCTTGCTAGAAAGGCCTGGGGCGGGTGGCATCGTGAGAGACCTCATGTTTGCCGATATCATCAGGCCGACCAGCTTGAGTTTTTCGCTGCTGCGGCGCTTCTGGCCGCAGCTCGTCGCGCTGGTGCTGGCCGGGGTGCTGGCCGGCGATCTGTTGCTGCAGCTGGCGGCGAAAGTGGCGCTCGCCAATCATTTCGCCGGGCTCGCCATGCTGACGCTGGTGGCGTTGGCGCAGCTGGTGGTGACGGTGGCGATGTTCCATGTGCTGCGCCCCGGCTTGCCGCATCTCTTGGCCGCGCAGCGCGGCGCGGACAAGGCCGCCGAGGAGCAGGAGACTGCCGATCGTCGCGGCTCGCGGCTGGTGCGTATGGTCACCATCGCCCTCTTGCCGTTCTTTGCCTATTACGCGGCCTGGGGGTTCCTCGGCGATATCGTGCGGCAATATTCGCGCGCCACGCTCGACCAGGCCGGTTTCGGCCAGAGCGCTGATGTGCTCGACGTGCTGGATTCGCGCTGGCTGCTGATCTCGGTGGCGGTGTCCTGGCTGATCCGCCGGGTGGCCAAGTTCATGCAGACGAAAACCAAGACCGCCTCGTTCTGGCAGATCGTCGTGGTGATCTGCGAGACCAACTGGATCTTCGTCGGTCTCTATGTGATCAGCCGCTGGAAGGATACGGCGCTGCAATGGCTGATGAGCCGCTCCTTCTGGTCGGTGCTGGAGGCGACGGCCGACGGGCTGGCGAGCCCGGTGCCGGTGGCGAACGCGGCCCTGATGGTGCCGGTCGAGCTCACCTCGGTCGCGCCCTCGACGGTCGCCATCAACCTGTTCTTCTACATGCTCCTGCCGCTGATCTGGCTGGTCATGGCGGCGCTGATCTACGGCTATGACGTGCGCGACGATGCCGCCTTGATGCGCGTACACAATCGGGTGGAGCGCTTCGGCAAGCGCTATGCCGGCCTGCCGAAATTCCTGCGCGACTTCGTCGAGCATTTCATCGCCGGCTACCGCTCGCGCTACCTGCCGATCGCCAATGGCGTGCGGCTGACGGTGAGCTCCAGCCTTCTGCTTCTGTGCACGCTGATCATCGGCTATCGCCTCATCGACTGGGGCGCTGCCTGGCTGTGGCTCGGCGCGACGCGGCTGATCGGCCCGCACGAACTCGATGTCTGGCAGATCCTCTCCCATGGCGTGACGCTGCTGTTCGGCAGCCCGTTCCAGGATTCCTCGACCGGCATTTTGATCGAGCCGATCAGGATATGTTTTCTCGCCGCCGTGCTGGAGATAGCGTTTTCGCTGTCAAAGGGTAGATGAGTTCCCTTCTCCCCGTGAACGGGGAGAAGGACGCTGTTATTTCGGCGGCCGCCGAAAGCGCAGATACCATGGGCGCTCACTGCCAAGCCCCACGGCGGGGCGAATGGTTTTCACCGCGTCCTCGGGCACGATAAATGTGTCGCCAATGGTGATGGTGTCGCCCTTTTTGGCACCGGAGAAGATCGCCGAGGTGCAGTTCATCACACCCGCCGGCAGGCTGACGCCGGCGATGACATCCGGCAGCCAGCGGCGGCCGGCGGCGTCGGTCAGCATCAGCTTGCAGCCCAGCCACTGCTTTTGCAGGTCGGGGTCGCCAATGGTGACGGTGAAAGTGGCGATGACGGCGAAGGCGTGGTCGGGCAGGCGGTCGGCCTTGCCGCCGCGCAGATCGGCCAGTTTCCAGTCGCTGCCGCCGAATGGCACCGACTGGCCGAAATCGACACCCCTGGCGATGAGGTCCTCGCCATGCAGCCATTCGCACAGGCTGTCATAGCTGGTCTCGGCCAGCGCCAGCGGCAGCAGGATGGCAAGCGCCACAAGGCTGTGCCGCCGCCATTTTTTCTCGGCCTGCGGGTCGGCCGCCGGCTCTGTCGAAACGGCGCTCATGACTTGCCCTGAAGTGTCTGGCCTTGCGGCGCATCCAAATCGTATTCCGGCAGCACATCCGTGGGCTGGCCGTCGGCGCTTGTCGGTATCCCATCGAGGCTGATGCGCGCCTGGGCGTCGAGAGGGCCGAACTGGCGCGCGGCGACCAGCAGGCTGGCGCCGCTTATCTGGTCGGGTGGTATTTCGAACACGAACAGGCCGCTCTTCTCCAAGCCCGGATCGACGCCATGCGGCGGCATGTCCTGGCGGTAGCCAAGCCGCTCCGTCTGGTGGTAGCGCAGCCCTGTCGGGCCTTGCCAGGTGCCGTCGGCGACTGTGGTGGAGGCAGCGGTGGCGGTGAGGCTGGTCGATACCACAGCCCACAGGCCGCTGGTGGTCAAAAGCTTTTGCTGGCCGAACTGGTTGGTCTTGAGCTGGCGGGCAAAGACGACCTTGTCGAGCCGGACATCGAAGCTGCGCGCGCGAACCTTGTCGTGCATGGCGCCGTCGACCGGGATCGGCGCGGTGAGGTCAGCATAATGCGGCTTCGTCGCCTGCATGCCGTAGCTCAGCGCCACGGTCGCGCAGAGGATGACGAGATTGCCGAGGATGCGGATTCTCATGAGCCGGTTCCCGGCACGTCGGCGATTGGCAAGGTGATTGTGCCGAGCCGGTAGGGATTGAACCAGCCGGGCATGCCATAGAGGTTGTCGCGCGGCTTGAAGATCTCGGCGGTGACGCCGAAGCTCAGGCTGGCCGGGACAGCGGCGTCGCCGGCCAGCGGCCAGACATAGGCCATGCGCTCGGTCATGCCGGGATGCAGTTCCGGCGTCAGTGTCGCATCGCGTGTCAGCGCAATCATCGGCATGGGATCGGGCAGGGCGATGCCGTCCGGCTTGAAGACATCGAAATAGGCCTTGTCGGATTGCGCGGTGCGGTTGGTCATGTCGGCCACCAGCACCAGCGCCTTCTGGCCGGGCTTCAGCAGCACGCCATATGTCCTGGCGTGGCTGACATAGGCGCGCAGCGGCTGGACGCGCCAGCGCCCGGCATCGATGGCGGTGTCGAGCGGCAATTGCGGCGGGGCGTGGGCGGGCAGGGCGCCGAAGGCGCCCATCAGGCCGGCGACGAACAGCGCCGCGATGGTCCCCGCGCCGGCCGTGATCCAGGTTTGAAATTTTGAGCGGGCAGTCCTGAACATTCCAAATCATGCACGTCGAAGAGCCACCCCGACGCAATCTAGAAAGAAAATTCAGCGGATGGAACCCGCAAATGGCTGGTCCAGTGTGCCGGGTTTCAGGCCGCTTCGAGCGCCCACAGGCGATGGCCGTAGCGGCGGAAGAAACGCGCCACGAGATGCTGCTGCCTAGCCCGGACAAGATCGGGCAGGCGCCGCTCCTGGCGCCAGCGCGGCATATTGCGCCAGCAGGCGATGAAGCGGGTAGTGTCCTCGATGGCTTCCTGCGCCGACAGCGCCGGGCCGATCGCGGCCAGGAACAGCGGTTCGGACTGTTTCAACTCGTCGATGACGGCCTTGCGCCGGAAATGATCCTGGCGGGCCTGCGCGATACCGTTGCGGCGGATCGCCTCGAAGGCTTCAAGCAGAGCAGGGCTGTCGCCGGTGTAACCGCAAGCGCGGGCGAAATCGGCGGCATCCATCATTGCTCCCGGGTCTGATGCGGTAGGCGACTCACATTTGTGAGTTTTTAAGAGCATAACTCAAAAATTGATAAAAGGGAAACTTTTGGAAAAGTGTTAAAACTGCGACTCGACTCCCGGCTCAAAACACAGGATTATGTGAACAAATCAGGAACGAAAGGGGTGGAGAGGCATGGCGTTGCCGGGCAGGAAACCAGTCATCGCGCACGTCGTCTCGATATCGGTCGAGTGCGCCGATTGCGGCCGCAACAGATGGTGGAAGCCGGATGAACTCCGGCGTTTCGGGGTGACGGGCAGCACGCCGCTGGCGGAGCTTTCAGGCCGCATCGTCTGCTCGGCCTGCCGCGCCGACGGGCTGCCGGGCACCGCGGTGTCGATCCAGGCGGCCTTCGTCGACGAGCGCCAGCGCGTGCGCAGCGAAGCGCAGATGCTGAGCGAGCGCGAGGTGCTGGTGGAGGGGGCGAGGCGGGCTTGAGTTTTTGGAGCGGTGCCGACGCTGGTTTTTCCGTCTCCCGCAAGGGAGAAGGAAAAAAGGGCTCTAATATCCCAGCAATTCCTTCAGCGGAATGACCCGCCAGACATGCTTGATCGCGTAGCGGTTGAAGGTCAGCGTCTTCGGCGGATTGTACTGCTCGACCACCAGCTCGCTCGCGGTGCGCTTGACCAGTTTCTTGACGAAGGCCTTGCCGTTCTTCTCATTTTCTTCCGGAAACGTCTCGATCACCACATGGTCGCCGGGGATCGCGTCGCGGCCGCCGCAATAGATGAGGTCGCCGGGTTCGTAGCGCGGCACCATCGAGTCGGAGAGCACATGCAGCGCGAACACCTTCGGCAGGTTGCGCACGCCCGGCGGGCGCTGGACGTAGCCGGCCGGCTCGCCGTTGAAGGTGAAGTCGCCGTCATCGCCGCCGACCGCCGCACCCAGCACCTCGATATCCATTGAGCCGGCGGGCATCGGGCCGGCATCGGTGACGATCTCGGCATCGGATAACGCGTCGGCATCGTCGAGGAAGACGACCTCGCCTTTGCCCAGCGCCACCGGGTCGACGCGCAGGAAGGCGGCGGTCTTCAACAGGTTCTCGGTCTTGGGCAGGTTGCGGCCGGTTTCCCAATTGCCGACGGCGGCGACATCGGTGTCGTTGTGCTCGGCAATGTGGCGCATGACCAGGCCGCGCTGCTTGCGCGCCTGGCGTATCGCCGCCCCGACCTTGATCGATAGTTCCGTTTTGGCCATGGCACCCATGTGAGCGATGAAAGCGGCTCTCGTCTATGAAAGAATGGCTTGCATATGTTTTTGAGTTATGCTTATATCTGGCCATGCAGAACCTGTCCAGCTTTCATGGCGCGGTAGCGCCAGCGTCTCGCGAGGCAAACAAGGTGACCGAAGTCGCCACCCTTCCGTCCCGGCCGTCGTCCTCCCCGGCCGGGGCGAAGCCCGAGCGCTTTGACGCCTCGGGTCCGGCCCGCCTGTCCCCGGCGGCCGGAACGGCCGGAGCCGCCGCTCCCCTCGGCTCCGGCCCCCAATTCCAACGGCCCGGTCCCTATGCGCGCTCCTGCATCCGCACGCAGGACCGCACCGTGTTCGAGCCGTGCAGGGCGGTTTCCGCCCCCGACAGGAAGACGGCGGAGGCTCGGCTGTCGCGCCTGACCGCCAAACACGCGATCCGCTCCGGCTGATCCGGCCCGCGAGCCGGCTTTCGCACCGAACCCCTGACCGTGGCCCGGACCGGGCCTGAACCCTGACCGACGGCGCGCCCACAAGCGCGGCGAAGGCGGTCCCCTGGATGGAGCCTGGACATGGCAAGCTACAGCCGCGCCGAACTGCAAGAGATCGCCCGCTGGCTGAAGGAGGGGCTTTCGGTCTCGAGGATCGCGGCGGCGTTCAGCGCGCTGCGCGGCAGCCCGGTGTCACGCAACGCCATCATCGGCATCGTCCACCGCAACGCCATGCTGGGCGCGATCGGCTTTGCCAATGGCCGGGGGATGCCGCCGGTCGCGAGACAAGGCGCCGGCGAAAGGACAATGCGCAAGCCGGCGGCCGCAAAGCGGGCAAATGGCAGGGCCAGCGGCGAGACGGTGGCGCAAAAGCGCGCCGGCGTCTATGCCGCCGAGGGCGGGCGCAAGAACAAGGCGCGGCCCAGGCGCGATTCCTCGCCGGCCTGGCTGCCGACGCGCCTGTTCGTGCGCGAAGTGGGCGTGCTGATCGCCGATGGCGAAGCCTATCGTCTGGAAGTGCCGGCGCCGCAGCGTGGACCGATCGGCCGCCAGCCGCATGGCGTGGCGATGCGCTTCATCGCCTGCCTGTTCGATCGCTGCCGCGCGCCGCTCGACCTGACGCTGGAAGAGGATCCGGAAAACGACCCGCCAGGCGGCCGGCCCGGCGCCGATATGCTGTGCTGCGGCATGCGAACCAAGGGGCAGAAAAGCTACTGCGGCTACCACCAGGAGCGGTTTCAGCGGCGGGTTTGCCAGTGAGCCTATTTCGGTATCTGCCGGCCCTGTTTGGGCATGCGGCTTTGCACGGTCCGCGCCTCCAGCCGCATCGGCGGGCCACCTTCGGCAACCAGGATGCCGGACACGCGGGCAAAGCCGGTGAACACCTTTATCGCGTCGGATTCGGAGATCTGCGCGGCGATCGCGGCACTGCAGGCGTTGAGCGCGCTGCGGTAGATGTGACCGCGCCGCTCGATCGGCCAGCGCTGCAGGAAATCTGCCGCGTCGCTGACGCTGTCGATCTCCTCGACCTGCCCTTCCAAGCTGACTTTGAGCGGCACTCCGGTTTTCAGCGTACCCACGGCGTTCACCTTCGATCTCAGCGAGACTATAAAGCCCGCGCTTATAAACGCGCAAGGCCGCCACGCGGTTGCATCGCCCCGGCGTCACGGGCCGGCGGCGGCGTCGAGCCAGTCATGCGCGCGGCTTCTCGGCTTCACCACCAATATGCCCTGTTGCCTGGCAGTCTTGCTGAAGGCCTCGAAGGCGGTGCGTGGGCAGCAACTGCCCTCGACCGACAGCCGGACCAGCCTTGCGGCTTCGAGAAAGGCGGGTGCAGTCTTGTCGGGCCACTGGTGTCGCAATGCCGTCTCGGCGTCGGCCACCGAGCCGACCAGCATGGTCTTGTTGTCGCAAAAGCGCAGCGTAATCGGCATGAACGCCGTCATCGGCAAACCTCCCCTTGGCATCGACGCGTCATAACGTGCAGGCCGGCGGCTGGTTCCATTAGCTTGCGTGCAGACATGGGGCCGGCATGAGCGAGCGGCCCTTCATGCAGCTCTACGTCTCCGATTTCGTCGGCGACACGTTGCAACTCTCCACCGAGCAGATCGGCGCCTACATGCTCATCCTGATGGCGATGTGGAACGCCGGCGGCCGGCTGCCCGACGATGACGCCAAGCTGGCGCGGGTCGCGCGCCTTTCCCTGAAAAGATGGCGCGCCATCAGCGCCGATCTGTTGAGCTTCTTCGAGCGCGAGGCGGGCGAGATCGGCCACAAGAGGCTGACCAGGGAATTGCACAAGGCGCAGGTCAAAAGCGAGGCGAGGGCCGCCGCCGGCGCACGCGGCGGCGCCGTTACCGCCCTGAAAACAAAGGCGCATGGGGCGGCAAATGCCGGCGCTTTGCCGCGGCATTCTCCAGACTCCAGAAACCAGAGTGAAAAAGCTTCCGCTTTTTCCCCTGAAAATGCGCAGCATTTTTCGGCTCGTGAAGAGAAAGGGATGGGTGTGTCTTCCCCTGAAAATGCGCAGCATTTGCCTCCTGCGGGCAGGAACACACCAACTCCCGGTTTTTCGGGGAAGAAGTCCGGCTGGCAGCGGCCGAAAACCCACACCGACGCCGCCAACGCCATCATCGAGGAGATCCGCAGCCATGACCGCAGCCGAACTGCAGCAGGCGACGAAGGCGCTGGCCGCGATGTTCTCATGCTTCCCGCAATCCGCCCTGACTGACGTCGAGATGCAGATGCGCGGCTATCTCGGCGCGGTGCGCGACGCCGAGCTTGCCGATCTGCAGGCGGCCATCCAGCGCTTCGTGCGCGGCGAGGTTAAGACCGGCAACGCCCAGTTCTGCCCGTCAAGCGCGCAGCTCTGCATCGAGGTGCGGGAGCGGCGGACGATGCGCGAGTTGCTGGCGCGGCGAGCGGTGCAAGCGCCCGCGAGGCCGGTGATTGCTTGATGATCTCTCTAACCAAAAACACCACCCCAAAACCCAAGGAGCCACCCCATGCCCAAAAAAGCCAAAGCCGCCAAACCGCAGGCGCCGAAACTGCCGAAGGGTGAGGCCGAGCAGGTGCGCATCCGCCGCGAGCTCGGCCATGATTTCGCGCTCAGCGACGACGCCTTCGGCCGCAAGCGGCTGGCCGCCGGCACGGCTGAAGCACGGCGCGTCTATGAAGTGTCGAATGACGGCTACACCTCCACCGGCGGCATCGTGCGGGTGCGCAATGTCGATCCGCTCCTCGGCATCACCTCGCTGTCGCGCCAGCAGCGCGAGGCCGGCCAGCGTTATCGCGAGGATTTCCAGTGCAGCCAGCAGGCGAGCGTGAAGCCGATGCGCTGGACCGAGCGCGTCGACGGCGGCCGCAAGGGCGGCGGCATCGCCGACAGCGTGCTCGACGCCGGCCGGGCGCATGCCGCCGCCACCAGGGCACTGGGGCATTGGGAAGTGGCTGCCGTGGTGCGACAAGTCTGCTGCGCCGGCGGCTCGATCAAGAGCCTGGCGGAACAGACGGGCGAGGGCAGGGATGTGGTGACGAAGCTGTTGAAGGTCGGGCTGGACCTGCTGGCGGTGCACTATGGGATGATGATGATGGGGCGGTGAGGGGGGCGCGAAACAATCCGGCCGGCGATGCCGGCCGGATCAGTTCACGGGGATCAGATTATCCGCAGACGCGGACTTCCTCGACGATCCTGTGATGATGACGCCAGTGATTGATCACTTCGATATGGCAACGGTGGTGCCGGTGGAAATAACGCGGCCTGTAACCGTCATCATAGGGGTCGTAGGGGCTATAGACATAACGCCCGCCACCATAGTCCCCATAGCGATCGTAATAGTCACTGCCGTAATAATTGTCGTAGCCGCCGATGCCGATAAAGACGTGACTGCGGGCGGCGGCCGGGGCGATCATCGCCGCCGCCGAAGCAATGGCGATAACCGAGACAAGCAGGAGCTTCTTCATGGCTATCTCCTTTTCAAGGTTGGTCTAATATAACTCTCGGGAGGCGGGCCTGTTCCATGGATTTTACGATCCACCGACCAGACCAGAGCGCGGAGAGATACACTTGAGCGCTATGTGGCGGAACTGGCCGAGGCTAGGTGAGTGGCTCTTCCCTTCTCCGACAAGGGAGAGGGAAGACCGCTTTACCGCCTCAAAACAGCGCCTTCTCCAACGGGCCCTCCAGCGTCTCGGCAAATGCTGTCGCCAGATGATGCCGGTCACGGAAAGCGAGTTTACCGCCGATGAATACGTGACACTCCGTCGGACCGCAGAAGCGGTCGGTGAGGTCGACATAGCGCGTGTCGGGCATGCTTTTGACCACGGCGCGCTCTTGCGCCGCGGCGTTGTCGTTGGCGGCCTCGGCCCTCGGCGTGTCGCAGCGCGAGGGGGCTTCGCGCCACCATAGCGCACGCGCCACGCAGGAATCGGCGAAACTGTCGTCGATCGGCGTGTCGCGGATGACGGCGGTCTCGACGCCGGCCTGGCTGAAGGCCTGCAGCGTGGAGCGCAGGCCGGCCTGCCAGCGCGCGGTCTCGGCCTTGCGGCCCGCGGCGGGCATGTCGCGCGTCAGGTTACCGATCGAGAATTCCGAGATCACCACCAGGCGCGGCTTGCGGCGGATGATGTCCGCGATCGCCTGTTCGCGCCAGGCGTCGCATTCGGTGTAGTCGCGCTTCAGCACCGTGTTGAAGGTCGAAAGCCGCGAGGCGCGGCAGGAGGATTTGAGATAGGTGACCACCTTGGTGCCGTTGCGCTTGGCCGCCTCGACCAGCGGCGTCGACCAGTGGTCGGCGTGCGAATCGCCGAACAGCACGATGGTCTGGGCGGCGTCGGCCGGGCCGAAAGTGCAGGGTTTGGGCTTCACCGTGTGGAAGTCGAGCAGGCAGTTCTTGTCGACGGCGCGCGCGATGGAGGGCTGTTCGGCGGCCCGCTCGATGCCGCGCTGGGCGGGGTCGATGTTGCGTGTCGCCAGATGCGCGTTGGCATAGGCCGCCGCCACGCCCACACTTGTCAGGGCCAGTGCGGGGGCGAGCGCCCATTTGCCAACGGTCAGCCAGCCGCCGCGCCCCGCCGGGTTCTCGATCAAATGATAGGTCAGGAATGCCAGCGCCAGCGCCAGCGCGCCGCAGCCGAAGCGCTGCGGGGTGGTGAGATCCGGCGCCAGCATGCCGGCATAGACGATGACCGGCCAGTGCCAGAGATAGAGCGAATAGGAGAGCGTGCCGACCCACTGCAGGGGCGCTAGCGAAAGCAGGGAAGCGGGCGCGAGGGCCTGCCAGCGAGCCGGCCTGGCTGGCTGCTCGTCGTGTTCTTCGCCGGCGCCGCTCAGCAGCACCAGCACCGTGCCTGCCACCGGCAACAGCGCGTACCAGCCGGGGAAGGGCAGGTCTTCGCTCAAGCTGAGATAGGCCGCTGCGATCAGCGCCAGGCCGAGCCAGCCCTGCGCCGATCGTAGCCATGGCCGCTGCCGCCACAAGGCCGCCGGCGCCAGCGTCGCCAGGCCGCCGGCGGCGAACTCCCAGGCGCGCAGCGGCGAGAAGTAGAAGGCCCAGGCCGGTGAGAGGCTGGTGAGCCACAAGCAAGCGGCGAAGGAGGCGAGGCCGGCGACGCCGATCACCACCACAGCCATGCGCCGACCCGGGCGCAGCCAGGCAGCGAACAGCAACAGCGCCGGCCAGACGAGATAGAACTGCTCTTCCACCGACAGTGACCAGAAATGGATGAAGGGATTGCTCAAGGCATCCGCGGCGAAATAGTCGAACGACCAGCGCAGCAGCCATAGATTGATGGCGTAGGCCGAGGCGAACATGGCGCCGCGCGAATAGAGCGCCTGCTCCTGCGGCGCCAGGATGAAATAGCCAAGGCCAAGCGTCGCCAGGATGACGAACAGCGCCGCCGGCAGAAGGCGCCGGGCGCGCCTGGCATAGAAACGCCAGAGGTCGAGCCGGCCGGTCTCGGTGATCTCGCCCATCAGGTGCGTGGTGATCAGCCAGCCGGAAATGACGAAGAAGATGTCGACGCCGGCAAAGCCGCCCGGCAGTGCGGTGAGGCCGAAATGATAGGCCACGACGCCGCCGACCGCCAGCGCGCGCAATCCCTGTATATCAGGCCGAAACGATGCCGCCACGACAGCTCCTTCGTTGCGCCCAGCCCGCCCCGCGTCTCGGCCCGACCGGCCGAAATCGCAATGCAACATGCTTTTCGCAGTGCAACATGGCCAGAACAAGGAGGCGGTCGGAAAGGGCGGGATACCGAGGCTCCGCCGGGATAGGCTGACACTTAGCCTGGCACCCGCGCACCACGCGCGGCATAGAGGCCGGCCGCTGCCGCGAGGATGACCAAAGCGGCGAAGATCGCCAGCTTCTGTGGTGTCGCGCCCTGCGGGCCGAAGGCGACGGCATACATGGTGCGGCCGGGAATGAAGGTCAAAAGCCCGGTGACGATCAGGCCGAAAATGTAGGTGCCCTGCATGATGCGGCGGTGGGCGGCAATGTTGCCGCCGCGCGCGGCGCGCACGCCGCGCCACAGCATCGCCAGCACGAACAGTGACAGAAGGTGGATCGGGCTGAACGGCCCCCACAGCCGGATCGTCCAGATGAACAGGCCGGAGCCGGCGACCGTCGCCATCAGTGCCACCCAGACGCGGCCAAGCGCGCGGTGCAGCCGGTCGCCCTTGGTGCGCCAGAGCTGCACCGCGCCGAGCAACAGCGCGGCGATGGCGATCAGCGCGTGGAGCTGGATGACGGGCGAGGCATTGAGCAAGGGGCTGAGCGACATCGGTGTCTCCGCGGAATGGCGGATTATGGCCGAGGGCGCGCTCGGGCGGCAAGGGCGATGGCGACCGAGGGCTGGTCGTCCACTGACAAAACAGCCCCGCGTGCGGGGCTGTTTGCATGGTCGTGGCGGGCGCGTTTACTTGCTGCCGCCGTTGGCCTTCACGCTGCTGCAGAATTCCGGATGGCTGTTGGTTGCATTGGCGTTCTTGGCCTCATCCTCGCAGGCCGTCATCATCATCTTCTGGTCTTCGGGCGTCAGCGCTTTCCAGGCCTTGATGAACTCATCATTGCTGCGCATCTTCTTCATGGTGGAGTCCGTGTAGAAGGGCTGCATCTTGGCCGGATCGTCGAGAGCGGACGTGCCGCTGCTGCCCGATGCGGCGAGAGCCGAGCCGGCGACCATCGAAAGCGCCATGGCGCCAAGGCAGATCATCTTGATTTTCATAATAGGATCCTTCCCTGTTGCTTTGTGACCGTCTAAGCAACGATCAAGGGCGTAACGGGAGGATTTGGGTAAAAGTTCCAATTGTCGGAGCGAAACGAACTCAGCTTTCTAAAATATGTCATGCGAAAGCTTGAATCTTTCCCGTTTTTCACTCGTATGCCCAAGCGAAAGTTCTTTTTGCTGTCGGATTGCTGCGCAACAACCCACCGTTGGCGTGAACGGTGGCCAGCGCCGGGATCGGCCGGACATCGCGGCGTCCGGCGATTTGAAAACTTCCCGGCTGTCTGATTGTTCCGCGCCGTCAGCCTCGAAAAGGCCCCACCGGCAGGACCGGCGAGGCATTGATCGGAGGTCTGCGATCGCCTGCGAGGCGATCCCCAAAGCAACGGGAACGGCGCGCGAAAAGTTTCACCGTTTTTCGCGCCGGCTGCCGCCGATGGCGGGTCTCAGCCGCCTGCTGCCCGGCGGCCCTGGCCGCGTCGGGCCAGCAGGTTCTACGCCTTCGGCCATGGCCATCTCGGGCTGACGCTCTCGGCTATCACCGCGCGGCTGGTTGGCGACCTCATCGCCGGCCGGCGGCCCAACAGCGAAAGACTTGCGCCTTTCGCCGCCGGTCGGTTCTGACCTTCTGTCGTCGACACTTCGAGGCAGTAGCTGATCGTCAACGGCTCTAGGATGCTTCATCCTTCTGCCTCGGCTGGGTCAGCGCACGCGCCGCATCCGCGCCCGCCGCCAGGATGCGGTCCGACAATTCCGTTCCCTCCACCGCTCGGGCCAATTGAAGGGCGCCGATGAGCGCAGCGAAGACACCCAACGCCACGCCTTCGGGATCGCGGGTGCGCGGCGGCAGGTCCTTGGCCAACTGGTGCACCAGGGTCAGCAGCTTTTCGGTGTAGAGGGAGCGCGTCTCGGGCGGTTGTCGCGCGATTTCCGGCAACAGCGCGGCGGAAGCACAGCCGGTCTGCGGATGATCCCGGTGCTCGGGCGACAGATACATCGCCATCGCCAGTTCCAGGCCGCCTGAGGCCAGTGCCTGCTGCAATTGCTGCGACTGGGTCTCCAGTGCCGATGCCATGCTCTCGCGGACGAGGTCGGCCTTTGACTGGAAGTGCGGATAGAAGGCGCCATTCGTCATCCCGGCGTCGCTCATGATGCTGGCCAATCCGGACGCGGCGATGCCGTCACCTCGGAAGCGGTGCGAAGCCACCTCCATGATCCGGCTGCGTGATGCGTCCTTCCGGCCCTTGTCATAGCGCATGATGGTTCCTTCTCATTTCCCTATTGCATTATGAGCATAATGTGATATTACGATCATAATTCAATCGCCGATCGCAGGCAAGACCTCTTACGTTTGGAGCCTTCACAATGAACCGGAATTCGGGAAAGACCGCGATCGTGACCGGCGCCTCCTCAGGTATTGGCCGTGCCAGCGCCGAGATTTTGGCACGCGCCGGCTTCACTGTCTTCGGCACCAGCCGCAAGGCATCCGGCCAGAGCTCGAACGGGATATCGATGCTGGTTTGCGACGTCACCGACGACGCGTCTGTAGCGTCCCTTGTCTCAACTGTCCTCGGCAAGACCGGCCGGATAGACCTGTTGGTCAACAATGCCGGTATCGGGCTGCTGGGAGGCGCGGAAGAGTCCTCGGTCTCGCAGTCGCAGGCGCTGTTCGACGTCAACCTCTTTGGCGTCATGCGGATGACCAACGCGGTGCTGCCGTCGATGCGGCGGCTGGGCGAGGGGCGCATCGTCAATATCGGCTCGATCCTGGGGCTGGTCCCTGCGCCGTACTCGGCCCATTATTCAGCCGTCAAGCACGCGCTTGAAGGCTATTCGGAATCGCTCGACCATGAGGTTCGCGCCTTCAATATTCGCGTTTCGGTCATCGAACCGGCATTCGTGCGCACCGTGTTCGACCAGAACGGATTCGAGCCCGATTCCGTCATGAAGGTATATGATGAGGCGCGGGCCGGTTTGGAGGCATTGCTTCGCGACGTGATGCCCAAGGCCGATCTGCCGGAAGTGGTGGCGAAGGTGGTTCTGCGGGCTGCGACCGACCGGCATCCGCTGCGGCGCTACACCGCCGGCAAGGCAGCGCGGCAGGTAAGCATGCTGCGCCGGTTCGCGCCGACAGGGATGTTCGACAAAATCTTGCGCAAGCAATTTCGCCTGCCTGTCTGAATGAAGCCGCGGATTTAACAGCAACATCGCCGATCTTGTCCGGCGTATCCGCGAGTGCGACCAGCGACGCCTTGCGGCTTGCCAGTTCGTGCCGGCCACCGAAAACCATTAGAAAGCGATCATGATGAAAGCCTTTGTTGTCGACAAGTATCAAAAGAAGGGCGCCCTGCGGCTCGCCGAGATGCCGGAACCCGAGTTGCGGGACAATGATGTCCTGGTCGAAATTCACGCCGCCGGGGTGAACCTTCTCGATTCCAAGCTTCGGGATGGGGAGTTCAAGCCGATATTGCCCTATCGCCCGCCGTTCATCCTGGGCCATGACGTGGCAGGGATCGTCGTGCGGGCCGGATCGAAAGCTCGCAAATTCAAGCTCGGTGACGAAGTCTATGCGCGGTCGCGCGACGGGCGGATCGGCACGTTTGCCCAATCCATCGCCATGGATGAAGCCGACGTGGCGCTGAAGCCAAAAAACCTCAGCATGGAAGAAGCCGCCTCGATCCCGCTGGTGGGCCTGACCGCCTGGCAGGTGCTGGTCGAGACAGCCGGGCTGAAGAAGGGCCAGAAGGTGTTTATCCAGGCCGGCTCGGGCGGAGTGGGGACCTTCGCCATCCAACTGGCGAAGCATCTCGGCGCGACCGTCGCGACGACGGCGAGCGCGGCGAATGCCGATCTGGTGAAAGGTCTCGGAGCCGATATCGTCATCGACTACAAGAAAGACGATTTCGAGAAAATCCTGCAAGGCTACGACGTCGTCCTGAACAGCCAGGACGCCAAAACGCTCGAAAAATCGCTGCATGTGCTGAAGCCGGGCGGGAAACTCATCTCCATTTCCGGCCCGCCGGATCCCGATTTTGCCGGAAAGCAGAAGCTGAACATGGTCCTGAAGCTAGTCCTGCGCCTGCTGAGCCGCGGCATACGCAGCAAGGCCAGACGTGCCGGTGTCGGATATTCTTTCCTGTTCATGTGGGCGCAGGGCGATCAGCTGGGCGAGATCACCTCGCGCATCGAATCCGGCTTCATACGCCCTGTCATCGATCGGATTTTTCCGTTCGAGAAGACGAACGAGGCATTGGCCTACGTCGAAGCGGGGCGTGCCAAGGGCAAGGTCGTCGTCAAGGTCAGATAGGCGAGCGTTCGGCGACTATCTCCTTGTTCCCTTTGCGCCATTACGGACGCATGGTCGTTGCTTCAGCTAGCCGGTGGCTGCCGGCGCCGTCTCGATCTCCTGGAGATAAAACACCTTGCTCGGCTGCAGATGGTCGACGCAGAGCTGCGCCAGCACCCAATTGTCCCGGCGCTTCAGCGCCTCGATCATCATCGCGTGGTGCTGGCGCGAGACGTCGAGCTTTTCCCGGTCGGCCAGCGAGTTGGCCCGAACCGGCAGGCTGAGGCGCATATAGTGTTCGATCGAGGAGACCAGATAGGCATTGCCGCAGGCCGAGAACATGGTGAGGTGGAAGCGGTCATTGGCCTCGTGGATGCCCCTGAGATAGCCTGCGTCGACATGGCCGCTGTAGATGCGGTGGATCTCCTCCAGTTGCGCGATCAGCGCCTCGCTGACCGGCAGCGGGATCATCAGCGCGGCCTGGCGCTGCAGCATTTCGCGCACTTCGTAGATCTGTCGCACCTCCTCCGGCGAGAGCCGGCGCACCATGGCGCCCTTGTTGCGCTCGCGCGTGACGATTCCCAGCCTCTCCAATTGGTACAGCGCCTGGCGGATTGTGTGGCGCGACACCGGGAAGCGGGCCAAGAGCACATCCTCGACCAGGCGCGTGCCGGGCGCCAGCCGGCCGAAGATGATGTCCTCCTCCAGCGCATGCACGGTATCGGCTTCCTTGCCGCCATAGTCGAAGCTGTTGAGCATCGCGGATCCCTGTTAGCCCGGGCCAATGTCTGTTGGTTCGGGACGGCACTCTAGCCTTCGCGCACAAGGCTGGCCACAAGCTGGTCGAGGCGCGGGTCATCTAGGCTGACGGGTCGGCACATCCCCAGCACCTGCCTGAGGCTGATCCTGCCGACTTCCTGGCGCATGATGACCGACACGCAGGCCGGTCCCGAACCGGTCAGGACGAAGGCTTTGCCGACCAGAACCGGGTCCGAGAAGGGTGCCCATTGCACGGTCATCACCGACGGCTCCCTGGTCTGGCGGCGGTTGATGCCGGCGAAATAGATCCAGTTCAGGCGTGAGATCGCCACGCCATAATGCCAGCCGAGCACCCGCGCTCCGCCCTGGCGATGGCCCTCGGCCCAGCGTGTGACGCGCCTGAAGGTCACCAGCTCGGCCTCGCGCCGCACGAAGGTAACTGACCGCACCAGCAGGTCGGGACGGTCGGGAACCGTGAAGTAGGTGAAATAGGTGCCGCCGGCGACCGCGGGAGCCGGGCCGCGCACCATGTTCTCGTAGAGCGTCTGGTGGATCGGCAACAGGGCCTTGTGTTCGGGCGCGGGGACTTCCGGCGCGCGGTACAAATCATCCTCGTCGATGCGGAAATAGGTGCAGATCAGCCTGGCGGTGGCCCGGTTGGGCACGCTCTTGCCTTGCAGATAGCGCTCGAACTGGGTGCGGTTCATGTTCAATCCGCGGCATACCGCTGCCACCGACGCATGGCCGCTGACCAGCCGTCGCAGATTCGCGGCAAGATTCTTGCGAATTGGCACGACACCGCCCCTCGACAGCCGTTCGAACCATTATTCAAGTAGTCGCTTATATTGCGCCAATCTCGCACAACATCGCGGCGCCGCGAATGGGACCTTCGGCCAATAGTGCGCGGCGGTGCGGAGCCGCGGGATAATCCTTGTTCAGGCCAGGAACCATTGCGTGCGGCTAGCCGTTGGGTCGCACGGAAGGGACATCCGAAAAATGGTTGACGAGCACGAGAGGCTATCGGCTGCGACGAACGACACTGTACGCCGTCTGGTCAATGAAACCGGCATCACCACGGCGCAGGCCCACGAGCTTGTGGCCTTCCTTGGGCCGCATAACTGGACCTCGCTTTTGCGCGAGGCCCGGATATTGAATCCGAAGGGCCCTAAAGCCGTATGAAGTCGGCAAGACCCAGGCGCATCCTGTGGCCTTCCGCGAAGGCCAGGGCAAAGGATTCAATCTCAAAAGATCGGGTGAGTTCCTGGTCTTCCTCGACCACGCGGACGAACCATTCGCCGCAGGCCTCGACCACTTCCACACAAGGGCGGACCTTGCCGTTCGGCATCATGTTATCCATCGCAACCTCCCTGGAAAGCAATGGGGAACGTCGGTTTTCATAGCGCTCGTCCGAAGCCGCCTTCAATATCAAATGTTAAGGGCGACCACCCAGGCATGAGCCCTTGATCGGGCGGCGCTCAGCGAGAGACGATCTCGCGGATCCGCCCGGCATGATCTCACCGATCAGCCTGGCATGATCTCACCGATCAGCCTGGCATGATCTCGCCGATCAGCCTGGCATGATTTCACCGATGAGCCTGGCATATTCGGCCTCGGCCTGGCCGTAACCGCCATTGGCGAGTTCCAGCAGCCCGGCGCGGTCGCGAATGACGATCTCGCCACGGCGCGAGCGGATCAGCGCGCGGCCTTCCAGCAATTGCAGGGCGACCGTGACGCCCGGCCGCCGCACGCCAAGCATGATGGAAAGGAATTCGTGCGTCATGGCGAGGCTCTCGCCCGGCACCCGATCGTCGCACATCAGCAGCCAGCGTGCCAGCCGCTCTTCGAGTTTCAGCCTGGCGTTGACCAGCGCGGTGCAGCCGGTCTGGGTGTGCAGCGTGTTGACGAAGTGCAGCAGGAACAGGCGCAAGGTCGGGCTCGCCGCAAGGGCCGCGTTGAACGGGGCGGCATCGATGCGGATGGCTTCACCTTCGAGCTGCACAAAACAGGCATGCGCGGCACGGTCATCTCCCATCACCAGGGCGGAACCGGTCATGCCTTCGAAGCCGATGAACCCAATCTCCGCATCATGGCCGCTCGCCGTGCTGGCGACCACCGAACCAATGCCCTGTTCGATGAAATAGACGGCCTCTATCGGGATATTGGGTGTCACCAGCATCATGCGCACAGGCAACGCGCAGCGCTGCATATGCGGCGCCAGCAATGCGAGATCATCCGCAGGCATGAATCGCAGCAGTTCATTTCGGTATTGAGGACTTCCGTCCCATGTGGGATCAGACATAGCACCGCCCAATGCAGGGCAAGAGCCACCCGAACTCCCAGCCGTCCGCGCCCGTGATTACGTGCGAACGATAACCCGTATATAGGGGCCTGGACCGAAAAGACCTAGGAATGCGGCACTGAATTCGATCCACGTCGTTCCCTCTCGCCGCTCGCATACGAAAAGATCGACGTCAAAGTTAGTGTCGGAAACGTACCAAGCGCCTCTTGGTACGAAACCGACATATCCCTTGTCGGTGCGCCATGTTCGGGCGCTCTCCGGAAAAATCCGCCGGCTAGTTGGAAAGGCAGTTTATTGGACCTAGGCCAGCCTGGTCCCGTGAAGGCGCCTATCTCGTTGCCAGGGCGGTCCGTTCGAGGACGGCAATCCGCCTGTCCGTCTCTGCCTACGCGGCCTGCATCAGCGTATCAATCTCCATCATTGCCTCCAGGTGATGGGCATCGATGACTGCCTTTCGCGCGAGACCGAGGAGCCCCCTGACAATCCGCAAGGTCTCGACAACGCTGGGTTGGTTTGACGGCCTCCTTGCAGGCACAACCATGAAGCGGCGGCAACGTTCCCCACGACGAATTGACTCGCCATTTCTGTACGAAAGCGTACACTCCCCACGTCGTCCGCCTTCCACGGCATACGGACGCTTGGTAGCCAACTCAGGTGCTCCCGCCATCTACGCGGAGACTGAAATGGCGGAGGACCATTCAGACAAAAAAGTTACTGCGCTGGACTGCGAGATCCTGCGCGGCGCCTTCAGGAAATCGGTCGTGGAACATCGCGTCGCCGAACGGGAATGGCGCATGCACGCCCGGGTGCTGGCGCGCGAATTGACCGAACTGGACGAGATCGATCCGGACATTCTGGACTGGATCGTACGCAAATAAGTATTGCCGGCCTACGAATGGCAGCGCGCGTAGTAGGCCAGTTTGAAATTCGGACGATCATATGACGACTGTGGCACGCGGCCTCTGCCATTGAGGGTGGTTTCAATGTTCGGCTTTGCCTGGCAGTCTGTCTTTCTTGGACCGGAAGACCTCGCCATGTGCCAGCGGATCTTCGATCAGGTCCGTGCCGACGCGAATTGGGAACGGTCGGCCGTCGAGAGCGAGGAATTGGCGGCAAGCGTGTTGCTGGCGTTCCAGCACGGCTTTACCGACGAAGCGGCGTTGCTGGCTGAGATACGTTCGCAGCGCGATCGCCTTTGGCAGCGGACCGGCTGAGCCAGTCGGCCAAGTGCTAACGCCAGCAAGCATTACCCGGCCAAGCGCAGCAAAGCATGAGCGTGGACGATGTAGTAAAGCTGACCCGCGCACGACGTCAGTCGACGCGGCTCGTTTCTCGTGGTGTTTTGCGAGCGGCGGCCTTGCGCTTGGGCGGGGCGGGCGCGGCCGACGACGGGGCGTCCGAAGAGAGCCGCAGTGCCCGCAGCCGCGCCGTCTTGTCCTCACGCGCCTGACGCTCTCCGGCAATGATCGACTGCGACGCGCGGGTGGCGCGTTCAATCCGGTTTTTGTCCTGCGGCAGTCGGGCCAAGGGGTTCTCCTTCAATGGCAGCCAAAATGCGCGCCGCGAGGAAATGTTCCGCCGCGAGGGGTGCGAGGGCGAAAATCTCGGAACCGAGAATCGACACGGAAGTTGTGGCAAACCTCCAACTTTCGAAAGCATCTTCATGGAAAAGACGTTCAACCGCATGGCCGGCGCGGTCGCTCATGCCACCGGCAGGCCATGGGCCTTCGCCCTGTGCACGGCATCGGTGTTGATCTGGGCGGCAACCGGCCCGGTCTTCCACTATTCCGAAACCTGGCAGCTGGTCATCAACACCGGGACCACCATCATCACCTTCCTGATGGTCTTTCTCATCCAGAACACGCAGAACAGGGACGGCGCGGCGATCCAGGTCAAGCTCGACGAACTGATCCGGTCCGGTCTCGGCAAGAATGACTTTATCGGCATAGAGCACCTCACCGAAAGGGAGGTGGAGGCGTTTCGCCGCGCCTGCGAGGCGGCCAAAACCGCCAAGGCAAGTAAAGGCTAGGCGTCTGGCTGGGTCGTCTCGTGTGCCGGGGCGGTCGAGGCGCGGTTTTCTACGTTTTTCAGCTCGGCATCGATGGCTTTGGGCGAGGCGTGTTCCAGCCCCACCACCTCGTTGCGGGCGGTGTCCAGGGCGACGATTATTTCGTTGAGCTTCGCCTGCATGGCCGCGGTGTCGCGGTAGTTCTGGATGAGAACCACGCCCGTCAGGCACAAGGCGGAAATCGAGATGATGTAGGTTCCGAGCGTCGCGCTGGTGAGCAGCGCACAGACAAGGGCAGCCGCCAGCATCACGTAGAAGCCGGGCGGCTTGGAGAAAAACTCGGCGAGGGCATATAGGGGTCTGTCCACCCAAATCTCCGCGCGAGAGATGCAGAGAACCCGCCATGCCGATAAGGCCGGCGGGCTCTTGCCCAATCGGCAACCTGCTTGGAGTGACCGATCGGACTAGCTGACGTAATGTCGTGGAACAGGGCAGGTTCCGAGGGAATGGAAATAAAACGCCTCCCCGGAAGACCGAAGTCGCTGATAGTTCAGTGCGGAAACGACATCACCTTTGTTGTTGTGCGCGTCGGCAACCGCCGTCCGCCCTGTGGGCCGCGCCGTGCATCCTCACCCCTCCGAAGGCTTCGTCTTGCGGGCGTGCTGTTCGCCATTCAGAAGACCGAAATCCCCGGAACGCGTGCCGCTGTCGGCATGCAGGAAGCCCTCGGCGGCCAGGCCACGGCGCAGCAGCTCACGCACGGCGGCCGCGCGGCTCGGCATGCGCTTGTCGAAACGCCATGTGTCGAGGGCCGCGAATTCTTCCTCGTTCAGCATCACCTGCAGCCGTTCAGGACGCTCGAGATTGTCAGCCATCGTGGAGGTCCCTTCCTTCCGGCGATGCAGCCGGTGAGCCGAATGAGTAAGTGACTTATGGGCCTCACAATCTGCCAATGGCCTGTTTGGTTCCGAGGTAGTCAAATACATTTGTTGCATCAGCCACTCAAAATGCTTCGGTTGCATCACTGGCCCAATATACTAACTAATTGATTTTATTAATACTTTTTTGACAATCTGCTTGCTTTAACGAATCGCTGAGCGCATGGTGAAAGCGAGGGAAAACCCAGTCCGCTGGACAGGAGTTTGCCATGCACAACTACCCGATCGAACTGCGTGACGACCTCAATCGCATGCTGATCAAGACCATTTACGATCTTGGAATCGTCAACGTCCCGGTCCTGGCCGCTGGACTGGCCAGCCGCCATTGCGACCTGTCGCTTGCGGACGCCGAACGGCTGGTGCTTGGCTTCGCCCAGCTCTACGCGGCACCGATCGAGTTCGACCGCTCAGCATGCGACTGGCGGTCGAGGGCACCCGTCGGCGCAGACAATAATGGCCTGCTGCTCGACATTGTCGAGAACGAGTTCGGCCGCGCCGCCTGACGCTCACCCGGCAGGTCTTGGCTGATCTGGCTGCACGGATGCCTCAATGCGCACGCGGCTGGATCTGGCCGCGCCTCGGTCGCGTGGGCGCAGCCAGGTTCAGTTCGTGGTTCAGCCCAGCTTCACCTTCGGCTCGCGTGCCCAGAGGCGCAGGTCGCCGAGCCTGGTGATGAAGCCCGCGACATCCTTGGCGGATGCAAGCGGGATCACCGCCTCGTCCTCGACAACTCCGGCCTTGTCCAGCAGTGGTGCCGCCGCCTCGACGAAGCCGATGAATTTGCAGTGCGCAAAGGCGTCGGCGACGAAGTCGCGGGCGGTCGATTCCCTCAGCAGCCCGGCCATTGCAGGCTTTGCCGCCAGCAGCGCAATGGCGTCGTAGAGAACAGACGGCGCGCCGGCGATCATCTGCTGCGCGTCCATCCAGCTGCCGTCGCTGGCCTTGGCGCCGCCGACCTTCGGCGCGATGATCTCGAACTTGGCGCCGGCCTTGGTCAGCGCCTGCTTCAGAGCATTGAGCAGAGCTGCGTCGGTGCCGTCGGTCACCAGGATGCCGAGCTTGCGTCCCTCGAAGCGGCCGGGGCCGTTCTTGAGGATGCTGAGCGCGTCGGACGCGGGAAGGTCGGTGCGCGTCGGCGCCCCCGCATCGGCGGGCTTCGGCATCGCCTTCAGGCCCAGCGCATCCGCCACCTTGCGAGCCAACGCATCATCGATATTGAGGAGGTGGGATACGATGCGCTCGCGGATGACCGGGGTGTGCACCTTGCTCAGTTCGAAGGTCAGCGCCGAGGCGATGTGGCCTTGTTCCACGGGGTGCTGGCTGATGTAGAATTGGCGTGCCTGGCTGTAGTGATCGGCAAAGCTTTCCGCCCGCAGGCGGGCCTTCGGTCCGGCTTCGGCTTCGGCAAAGGATCGGAAGCCCTTTTGCGGAGATTCGCGCGGGCCTTCATCCCATGAATTGGGCTGGTAGTTGGCGCGGCCCACCGGGTTGCGCATCGCCATGTGCCCGTCCTGCTGGAAAGTGTGGAAGGGGCATTTCGGCGCGTTGATCGGGAGGTGGGTGAAGTTGGTGCTGCCCAGCCGTTTGATCTGCGTGTCGAGATAGGAAAAATTGCGGCCCTGCAGCAGCGGGTCGTTGGAGAAGTCGACGCCGGGCGGCACGTTCTGCGTCATGAACGCCACCTGCTCGGTCTCGGCGAAGAAATTGTCGGGCATGCGATCGAGGACCAGTCGGCCGACCGCGATCGGCGGCAGCACCTCCTCGGGGATGAGTTTGGTCGGATCGAGGATGTCGAAGTCGAAGCTGTCGGCGAAGGCCTGGTCGAAGAGCTGCAGCTGCAGTTCCCATTCGGGGAAATTCCCGGCGTGGATCGCGTCCCAGAGGTCGCGGCGATGGAAGTCGGGGTCGGCGCCGTTGATCTTGACCGCCTCGTTCCAGGCGACCGACTGGAGGCCGAGCTTCGGCTTCCAGAGGAATTTGACGAAGGTCGATTCATCCTTCGCGTTGAGCAGCCGGAAAGTGTGGACGCCGAACCCTTCCATGAAGCGCAGCGAGCGCGGGATGGCGCGGTCGGACATCGCCCACATGATCATGTGCATGCTTTCCGGCGTGAGCGAGATGAAATCCCAGAAATTGTCGTGCGCGGTCTGTGCCTGCGGGAAATCGCTGTTGGGCTCGGCCTTCGCGGCATGGATCAGGTCGGGAAACTTGATCGCATCCTGGATGAAGAACACCGGCATGTTGTTGCCGACAATGTCCCAATTGCCTTCCTGCGTGTAGAGTTTTACGGCGAAGCCACGGACGTCGCGGGCAAGATCGGCGGAGCCCTTATTGCCGGCAACGGTGGAGAAGCGCACGAAAGCCGGCGTCTTTTCGCCGGCGCGCTGGAAGATGTCGGCGCGGGTGTATTTGGCCAGCGATTCATAGGTTTCGAAATAGCCGTGCGCGCCATAGCCACGCGCATGGACGACGCGCTCGGGAATGCGCTCGTGATCGAAATGGAAGATCTTTTCGCGGAAGTGGAAGTCCTCGAGCACGGTTGGCCCACGCGCACCGATCCTCAGCGAGTTCTGGTCGTCCGAGACAGGGCCGCCCTGTGCGGTGGTCAGTACGGCTGTCGAACCGGACGCGGTCTGGTGCAGTTCGCCGCCTTCGCCGCGCTGCAGTTTCTGATCGTGGATGGTCGCGGCCGTTCCGGCCAATTTGGATGCTTGCTTCGCCATGACTGAAAATCCCTGGGTCAATGCGCGGGCTGCGCTGGTTCCTCAATCTCTGGGGTGGCAATGCGTTCCCCGCCGATTTCAAATCCGCGAATGAAGAAAGGCCGCCGGTTCGACGGCGGCCTTCTCTTTAGAAAGCAAAGTACCCTCAGAGGTTCTTGTTGATCGCGGCCGCGGTCTTGTTGGTCGCGTCCTTGACGGCGGACTTGGCGTCGCCGACGGCCTTCTGGACCTTGCCCTTGGCTTCTTGCGCCGCGCCTTCGGCGCGCAGGCGGTCGTTGCCGACGGCCTTGCCGACGCCTTCCTTGGCCTTGCCTACGGCCTCATTGGCGAGACCCGAGGCCTTGTCGCTGGTGCTTCCCATGGAATGTTCCTTTTTGCGAATTGTCTGCCTGACCGGCGAGGACCAACGTCGCTTTGTCAGGAAGGTTCCGCATGTCATGAGCGCAGCAAAACGAAAAGGCCCGCCACCGACGCGAATCGTGACGGGCCTTCTGGAGTAGGTCGGGCGTCCCGCCGCCCGGCCTTTTGCAAAACCTTTCAGGAGGACGATCGTTCCATCACAACGAGAGGCCCGCGGGCTTCCGGGCTTACGAATCAGCCAGATCTTCGGCACGAGGCCGCAAGGCCTCGCCTGTTCCTGAAGCTGTCGCCAGGCCTTCGGCAGGCCGGGCCGAGCGGGTCGCATGGCTGTGACGCGCCTCCAGATAGCTTCGTCATCCCCCAGTCAGCGGAATGTTCATTCCGGTTGGATTGAACCAGTGCCCATCGGCGCGAAGAAACACGTCCACCTGAATCTGTGATAGGCCTCGAACCTCAAGTGAGGAATGATCGTCCGGTAGAACGTCATCAAGCGCTCGCAGATATGGTATCGATCGTCACGCGACGTCTGGACACGCTCTCTAGGGATAAACCACTCCTCTTCCTGGGACTCATTCAAGTAAGCAGGTCGCGGCATCCTGACAAAATAGCCGTCTTTTGTCATCCTGACGTTGTTGGAATCGATCGGGTAGCAATCCTTGTTACCGCAGCAGTCATAGTGAAGAACGGGATCAGTCTTGCCCGTATACCAATCATGGGAGTCTGCATCGCCTGGCAGCACAAGCCATGCCAATGCAACGTGTCCTAGCAACTGTCTCATGGAGCTAGCCCCTCGCCATGTCACCCATGCGGCGCCGGCGCGGCGTTCAATCCTGCCCGTTCAAAAAGTCTGGAACAAAAGCGGGCTTGTCGGATCCGCTGCCGAGCGTGCGTCCGATGGTTCCGATGATCGCATAAACACCAGGTGAACGACCAGGCCGACGTAACCGACCTGCAAGATGACCAGCGTCAGCACCGACCAGCCGAGGGTCGCCCAGATCGACCCGGTCTCCAAACAGGCCCAGATCGCAACGCCAATTGTCGTTGCAGACATACCGACCAGAAATTGCGGAAAGTACATGTCTCTTTCCAGCCCAACCCTCAGGTTGGAATCTGCCCTCATTTGCTCTTTAGTTAAGTTCTCACTAATTTAGTAATATGCAATTGCTATGCCGCCGACCAGGGTCACGTTATGGCGCGCGCCATTGCGGTTTGAGCTTGTCTGTGGAGTGCGGTGTTTATCAAGCCACGGACAAATCGCCTGAACGGCCGCCTCCGTCAGTTCCGGTCCACCGGCCTGGAGCGCATGCGCGAGACCGTTTCGCGCTCGGCGCGCTTGGAGCGCAGCGGCGGCAGGCCGCGGTCGATCAGGTCCATGTCCTCCAGCACCATGTCGCCCATGCGCTTGAAAGCGATGTCGAGCGCCCCGGCGCGGTGGGCCGAGCGCAGGAAGCCGGGCAAGGTGCGGACCGGATGGTCGCTCGCCAGCGGCTCTTCTGGGAAGACGTCGCTGGCGGCGACGATATGGCCGCTCTTCACCGCCGCCATAAGGGCGGGGAAATCGACGACGCCGGCGCGGCTGAGCAGGATGAAGGCGGCGCCCTTGCGCATGCTGGCGAAAGCGTCCGCGCCGAGAAAGCCCTGGTTCTCGGAGGTCACCGAGGCGACGACGAAGACGAAGTCGCTCGATGTCAGCACCTCGTCCAGCGAAGCCGGCTCGACGCCATTGTCGATCAGGATCGACGGCGGCAGCCAGGGATCGAAGACTTTGGTGCTGACGCGGAAACCCGTCAGCAGCCGGTTCAGCGCGCGGCCGAGATCGCCGAAGCCGATGATGCCGACATTGGCGCCCGACAGCAGCCGCGCCGTCTGGTTGCCGTCGCCGCCCCACAGCTCTTCGCCCTTGCGGAAGGCGAGGTCGGCATCGACGATGTCGCGGGCAAGGTTCAGCGCCATGGCAAGGCCGAGCTCGGCCACCGGCTCGGCGAAGACCAGACCGGTGGTGACGACATGGATGCCGCGCGCGAACAGCGTCTCGTAAGGCATGTTGTTGAGGAGGTTGGACTCCACATTGAAGACGCAGCGCAGCGCCGTCATCCGACCCAGCGTCTCGGAAGAGATCGGCGGCTGGCCGACGATATAGCGGGCCTGCGCCAGCACATCGGCCGGGAGCTTGGCGACGCCGTCGGCCGTGGTCTCCACGATGCGGTATTTCGCCCGAAAGCGCGCCAGCTGCGGCGGCGTGAAGATCAGCTCCAGCGAGCGCGGTTCCGGCGCGCTGATCACCAGCGGCAAATCCTTGTCTGGCACGACGATTCCTCCCGGCGCGGTCCGACGCCGCGCATTTTTGCTTTGCCCATGTCGTTGTCCAAAACCGTTTTTCAGTTTTGGGCGACATGTGGCTTCGCGGCTAAAATACCGCCGATGAACCGATTTACAACTGCGAAAAATCGATTTACTCGTTTCTGCGACGGACAGAAAATGCCTCTGTCCGCGCCTCGGGAGGAGCAATGGCGCAAGATCAGCAGCGGCGTCCGTCGATCCACGACGTGGCGAGCCGCGCCGGCGTGTCGGCCGCCACCGTCTCCAAGGTCATGGCCGGCGTCGCCACGGTCAAGCCCGAGAATGCGCAGCGCGTCTTAGATGCCATTGAACAGCTCGGTTACCGCGTCGATCCGCTGGCCTCCGACATGCGCCGGGCCAAGCGCCGCATCATCGGCGCCATCATGCCGGAATTCGAAAGCGAGTTCTTCGGCCAGATGGTCACGCAACTCGAAAGCCTCGCCGAACAGCGGGGCTACACGCTGGTGGCGGCGTCGAGCCGCGAATCCGAAGCGCGCGAAACGGAAATCCTCGCCCGCATGCATGACTGGCGGGTGGCAGGCGTGGTGCTGGCGCCGGTGCGCAACGAGCATGGCCCGGCGGCCGCCTTCATGAAGGCCAACGGCATGACCGGCGTGCTGATCGACCGCGTGCTGTCGGACGACGCCTTCGACACGGTGTCGGCCGACAGTGCGGCGGCCAGCGCCGAAGTGGCGCGCGAACTGATCGGCAAGGGCCATCGTCACATCCTTGTCGTCGGCCTTGGCGAGCAGGCTGCCACGGTACGCGCCCGCCTCGACGGGTTCCGCACCACCGCGCTGCACCTGGCGCCGGACGTGCGCATCGATGTCGTGCTTGCCGAAACCGATGTCGAGCCGCTCAGGGCGCAGCTGCGCGACTATTTTGCGAAAGGCGAGCGGCCGACGGCCGTCTATTCGCTGTTCCTCAAGGGCACGCTGGTGGCGCTGTCGGAGTTCCGGCGGCGCGGCTGGCACTGCCCCGATGACATTTCGCTGGTCGGCTTCGACGACGCCGAATGGATGCAGGTGACATGGCCGGCCATTGCCGCCGTGGTGCAACCGGTGCACCAGATCGCCGGCCACGCCATGGAGGCGCTGTTTGCCCGGATTGAAGGCGAGGAGGGGCCGCCGAGAGCGCGGCTCGAACCTTGCCGGGTCTTGATGCGGGAATCCGTTGGCTCGCCAGGCAACGGCCAATCCTGAGAGCCCGCGACTGCCACCGTCCGCCAGCCACCGCAATCACAAGGCTGGCGCGCTTCCCTTCTCCCTGAAGGGAGAAGAAGGGAACACGCCTCTGCCTTCAATGGGGGAGAGGGTGGAGGACCCTCACGCCATGCCGGGCTCCCGCCGCGGTCCCAAATGGCGCATCTTGCGGCCGATGATCATCAGTTGACGCGCCGCGTTGTTGCGCAGGCGCCGCACGCGCCATTCCAGTCCGGTTTCGGTGGTGATCTGCTTGGCGTAGAAGCTCACTCGCATGCCTGCCTTGTCGGCGGCCACCTTGACCGGGTCGTCATAGAAAGCGCCGATCTTGTCAGCCGCCATGCCTGGTGTTTCCAGCCAGCGCGGAATGTGAACGGAATGGAGCTGATCGACATCGACCATGACCCGCCCGATGCCGACGCCCGGCGTCGGGCATGTCGTCACGAATGCGTCGCCGATGAAGACGACGCCGTCGCGGCGATGGCCCTGCGTCGTGGTCAGATTGACCTGCCTGACCTCGACAGGGCTCGCCACCTCGAAGTTACCACACTGCGTCGCGATTTCGGGCATGAGCTCGCAAAGCATTTTCTGCGGATCGGCGCGGAAGTCCCGCGTCCATTGTTCGGCGACGGTGCGATAGACGAACATGTTCGCGCGCATCTTGTCGCCGATGGGAAAGACGGTGAGATAGGCGACACGGTCCGAGGCCCGCTTGCCGTAGCAGGTGACCGCCCGATAGGCGCAGTCACGCGGCGCAATGGCGAGGTCGAATCCCATGGACAGCGAATGCGCCTTCGACAGTTCGATGCGCTCGACGCCGATGGCGCGCCGCACCAATTCGCTGTAGCCGGTGGCCACCACCAGCAGGCGGGCATCGATGACGGCGCCGTCGGCCAGCACAAGCCGCTGCCGGTTAGGTCCGGTCGACACTTCGGCCACCTTGCCGATCGTGATCGGCACTTGCGGCGGCAATGCGTCGCGCAGGCCATTGATCAGCGCCCCATAGGAAAATGCGTACTCCCACTTCTTTTCACGGGCGAAGAATTGGCCGAGGCGGAAGACATCTATGTCGGTAAACGGGGTGACGAGCGGCATGACCATCTTGTCGAGGCCGAGCTTCTCGAACAGCTGCATCTGATCCGCACCGATCTTCTCGGCCCGGAACTCGTCGTGATGAACGCGGTGCGGATCGATCAGCGCCACCTTGCGGCCGGCGTTTCCCAACAGCGTTGCCAGGGTGGTGCCGGCCATTCCGGCGCCGATGATCGCTACGTCGACTTCGGTCGGGCCAGCCGCGGCGGTGGTCATGTCTTTGCCTTTCTGCTGGTCATCTTGCGCCTGCACAATCTGCAGTGGAAATATCTTCCGGCCCCATATCAACCTCAAGCAACCAGCACGGGTGGCTGGTAGTAACGATTGTTTACGTTAACGGCGAACGCTTCTGTTTCCAGTGTTTCCAGCGCGGCGCGATCGCCGAGCCATCGATGAATTCCAGGCCGCCCGCCTCGTTGAGCGTGTGCAGCTTGCGCCCATTCCATAGCGCCCCAGGAGTTAAGATGGTCTCGACGACTTGCTCCATGCAGTTCAAATCAAGGTGAGCGACACGTGCGATGCCAAGGGCCGCGCCATAACTCCTGCGGCAATCCTGCACCGGACGCAGCAATTGGCCGTTGCGCTCAACCATGCGGCCGGCCGGCCGGGCAGAGGCGATGTCGACCAGCACGGGGTTTTTGGGATGCGGTGTCCAGGGTCCGCGGAAGTCGGGCGCCGACCACAGATGCAGCGCATCGGAAAAGGCGCCGCCGCCGTCCCGGACAGTGGCGAACAGCCACCAGCGCCCGCCATGCTCGACCAGAGTGGCGTCGCTGGCGACGATGTCGGACAAGAGCGTGGCTTCCTTGACCCATCCGCCGGGGAAGGCGGTGGCGCGGTAGAGATCGACGGTGCGGTTTGCGCAGCTTTCCGGCACCATCCAGACCTCGCCGTCGCGCTCGAAGACGAAGGGATAGGAGAGGTGGTAGGGCAGGTCGAGCACCGGCTCGGGACGCCCGATCGGCCCGGACGGACCGAATGGCACGGCGGAGATGATGGCCCGACCCAGGCGGTGGATATAATCCTCGACGAAAAGGGTCACTTGCCCCTGGTACAGGATCGGAAATGGATCGGCGTAGAAGCGGCTGCCATCGTCGGGCAGCACCTGCCAGCCGGTTGCCGGATGGGCGCGCAGGTCGAACAGATCCAGCCCCTTGGTCTCGCGCCAGCCGACCTTCCAGTGCGGGGCGTTGTAGCAGAGATGGTAGATCTTCTGGACGATGCGCCGCGCCAGCGCCTTGCCCGCCCTGATGCCGAGTTTGGCGGGCGAGGGTATCTGCGGCGGGGCGACGGCCTGCGCCGGTTCGGGCAGCACCGGCAGGGCGGCCCGCGCCGCGCCATTCGTTGCCGAGGGGGGCATTGCCGCGAGGATCAGGCTTGCGGTGCGCGCCAGCATGTCCTGGAAGGAGGCGAGCGCGATGCCGCCATATTCGGTGCCCAGGCGTCCTTCGGCGACGGTGGCGGCGCGCTCCTCAATGCGGGAAATCGGCGTGCGGCCGTCGAGGATCAGCGCCAGCAAGGCCGCTTCACCGGCGGCGCCGTCATAGGTGACGCGCCAGACCCGCGTTCCCTCCAGGCTCACGTCGCCGCAGAGGTCGATCACCAGATCGGGAGAAGCGGGCGGCTGCGTCCGGTAGGGCGCCAGCGCCGATAGGGGCAGGCGCTTGGCCAGCCCGTCCGCCGGCAGGCCGTGGATGGCTGTCTCAAGCTGGAACAATGCCGCGGCGCTGCCTGGAATGCCGCTTCCAGCCGGCCTGGCATCGACGGACACCTCGACCTGCGCCAGTGCCGCCAGGCGCTCCAACAGCAGCAGGTGAAAAGCACGGACGCATTCGCTGTCCAGTCGCAGGCTCACTTGCATGTCGCACCCCCAGCATCGTGATCGGTATCGGGCTGGTGTTCGAAAATAGGGCAGGAGAGATGGCCGCACGGATGGTCTGGACTGATCTGCTGCCCCATTTCCATCCGTCTCCTGCTCGCTGGCCCCGTGTCGACACGCACGTGCCTTTATTAGGCAAACTCCGTGCCAAAAATCAGAAGAGCTCTCAACATAATTAACAGTGTTTTAACAGTTGGAGGAATAGCTAGGTCGAAGCTGCAATTTAAACTTGCAGGCACACGGAGTGTTGTCGGAGCGACCTTTGCAATCATCCCTGCTCTCGTTGCCGCAACAACCCGCTCCGGAGGCGATGCAATATGCCGCCCCGGAGCCAGTGCCGACGGCGTCCTATGCATCCTCGACCGTCGAGCTGGGTGACCTCAAGCGCATATTGGTGCGCCGCCGCTTCCTTATCTTGTTGACCGCCGCGCTGCTGACCCTCGGGGCGCTGGCCTATGGCTTGCTGACGCCGGCGCTCTACAGTTCGGTGGCGGAAATCCTCATCGATCCGCAAGATCTGCAAGTGGTCACCAACGACGTCAATCCGAGCCGCGTTCCGCCCGATGGCGGCATCACCATGGTGGAAAGCCAGGTCAGCGTCGTTCAGTCGACGGGCGTGCTGCTGCGGGCCATCGAGGCGACCAACCTGACCGAGGATCCGGAATTCAACGGGCAGGGCGGGTTGCTGGGCCGCTTGCTCGGCGGCGTGCTGGGCTCGGGGTCGGCCGAAACCGACAGAACGGGCAAGACGCTCGATGCGCTGCGCCGCCGGCTGGCGGTGAAGCGTGCCGACAAGGTGCTGGTGCTCGACGTGATCGTCACCGCCAAGAGCGCCGACAAGGCGGCGAAGCTCGCCAATGCCATCGCGCAGGCCTATCTGGCCGATCAGGCGAGCGCGCGCGCGAAAATGGCCACGGACGCTTCCGATTCCATCACCGCGCGGCTGGAGGAGCAGCGCAAGCGGGTGCAGCAGGCCGAGAACGCCGTCGAGGCCTACAAATCCGCCCACAATATGGTGATGGCGGCGGGCAATCTGGTCAGCGACCAGGAACTGACCGAGATCAACACGCAGCTTTCGGCCGCACAGAGCCGCACCGCGGCGCTGAAGGCGCAGGTCGACCAGCTGCGCCGCTCCGGCGGCGCGCCGGACGCCACCTCGGAAGCGATGCGCTCGTCGGTCATCTCGAGCCTGCGGGCGCAGGAGGCGACGCTTGTCGACCAGGTCTCGCAGCTTGGCACGGAACTTGGGCCGCGCCACCCCTCGATGATCGCGGCGCAGCAGCAGCTGCGCGACACGCGCGCCCTCATCGCGCGCGAACTCGGACGCATCGGCGCCGCCGCCGAAACCGACTACGAGCGGGCGCTGGCAAACCAGCAGGCGCTGGAGGCCAAGGTCGCCGGCATGAAGAGCAAGTCGCTTGACACCGACCAGGCCTCGGTCAGGCTGCGCGAATTGCAGCGCGACCTCGAGGCGGTGCGCTCGGTCTACGCCACCTATCTGCAGCGGGCGCAGGAAACGCGCGAGCAGATCAATGTCGACAGCACCAATGCGCGCATCATCTCCAACGCCATGCCCGCCCTGAACAAGAGCTGGCCGCCTTTGCCGCTGCTGGTTTTCGGCGCCCTCTTCGGCGGGCTGGGGCTGGGCACCGCGCTGGCGCTGATCATGGAATATTCCTCGCCGACCGTGCTTTCCAGCGCGCAGATGCAATCGGCCATCGACGCACCGGTGTTCGGCGTGCTGCCCGCAAAGGCAGGCAGTGGCCGCCGCTGGTGGCCTTTCGGCGGCGGCGCCGCCGCGGCCGGGCAGAAGACGGATGCGGTCGCGGGCCTGGCGCTGAGGCGGCTGTTCGCCTCCAGCCGGCGTCCGCCGAACTGGCCGCTGGTGCCGTCCATCCTGCTGACGTCGCCGCCGGAAGACGCCGCGCATCGCGGGCGGGTGGCGCGGTTGCTCGCCAATGCCGCGGCCGCCAGGGGCAGCCGGGTCCTGTTCATCGACACCAACAATGCCAGCGGCGGCAAGAAGGAGCCGCAGCCCGGTCTGCTCGACGTGCTGCGCGGCGAATATGCCTTCGAGGCGGTGAGCCAGCACACCGCCGGCAGTAATGTCGCGGTTCTGGGCAGGGGCCGGCAAAAGGCCGTCTTCTCCGAGGCGCAGGGCGTCTATTTCACGCAGCACATGCTGGCCCAGGCGGGCCGCAACTTCGACCTCGTCGTCGTCGACGGCGGCGCGCTGGCCGACAATCTCAACGCCTCGCCGCTGGTCGCCATGGTCGACGAGATCGTGATGGTCGCGACGCTGAACTCGACGCCGATGCGCGACGTCACGGCGGCCTCGCAGGCCATTTCCGTCATGGGGCGGTTGCCGACCGGCGCCTTGCTGGTCGACGAGGCGGCCTGACATGGCCGCGACGGGGACCGCCACCCGGGCGGCCAACCCGGCGGCCGGCTGGGTCGGTTCGGGTCAAGTCTCCGGCCGCACCGGCGATACTGTCGACTGGATCACGCGCTTCGGCCTGGTCGCGACGGTGGCGCTGCTGTTCGCCATCTCCGGCGGCATGCTGTGGCTGGTGGGCTACAATTACGATGGCCTGACCGGCAATCCGGCGACCAAGATCCATCCGTCAACCTATCTGCTCGTGCTGGTGTTTGCCTGGCGCGCCTGCACCTTCGGCAATCCGATCGGCTATATGGTGGCCGTCGCCGACCGGCGGCCGGCCAGCGCGCTGATGGCGGTCATCTCGATCGTGCTCTTGGTGGTCGTCGTCGCCAGGCAGCGTCCCGGCATGGCCGGCATGATCGACACTTTCGTGGCGCCGGCGCTGCTGGTGATGATGCTGGCCGAGGACGACGAGAAGACATTCGCACGGATGCAGACCGTTGTTCACGCCATCATGACCGTGAACGCGCTGCTCGCTTTGTTCGAGTTCGCCACCAAGACGCTGATCTTTCCCTATCGCCTCGACGGCGAGGTGTTCATGAGCGACCTGCGCTCGACGGCGCTCCAGGGCCATCCGCTGTCCAATGCCACGGTCACCTCGATCTATGTGCTGGCGCTGCTCTCCGGTTCGAGATCCCTGTCCATGCCGCTGCGGCTCGGGCTGATCGGCCTGCAATTTGCGGCTCTCGTCGCCTTTGGCGGCCGCTCGGCGATGGTGCTGACCATCGTGCTCGGCGGTTGCTACCTGCTCATCCAGGGGCTGCGCGGCTTGCGCACGGGGCGCGTCAACCTGCTTGGCGCGGCACTCGGCCTGATCCTTGCCGCGCTGGTGCCGGTGGTCATCGCGGTCGCGGCGGCCTACGGCTTTTTCGATGCGCTGCTCGAGCGCTTCGTGTCGGACTCCGGCAGCGCCAATGCCCGCGTCGAGATGTTCGAACTGTTCAAACATTTCGAACTGCGCGACCTGATCGTCGGGCCGGACATCGACCTCATCGAAAGCCTGCGCCGCATCAGCGGCCTCGAGCAGGGCATCGAGAACCCGATCATCCGCATGGTGCTCTACCAGGGCGCCTTCTTCACCTTGCTGCTGTTCGTCGGCTTCGCGCTGTTCATGCACGAAGTGGCGCGCCGCTGCCATGCCGGCATCTGGCTGCTGATGCTGGGCTGGCTGATCCTGCTCAACACCTCAGAAAGCCTGGCGTCGAAGACCACGCTGATGACCAAATTCGTGGTAATCGCGCTGGTGCTGTACCGGCCGGCAAGGGTGGTGGTGGGGCAACGGGCGCGCGAACCGGGGGATGGCCAGCCAAAGGGCTTGCCGCTGCGTCGTTAGCGTCGGGTTCCCCGCGTCTCGTCATCCTAGGGTCTGCGCCGCGTCGCTTCGCTCCTTGCTCCGCCCTAGGATGACGAAGCGACGAAGCTTTCGGCTAATCTCGACGGTCGGCGCTACCCCGGCATCCTCAACCCCAGCGCTTCGACGATTGCCGGGTCCAGCGCCCGCGTGGTGTCGTCCATCATGCCCATGCCGTCGAAGAGGTCCCAGAAGGCCCAGGGGAAACCGGCCGCCTCGGCGCTCTGGCGGACATCTGATATGTAGCGGGCGCGGTCGGGGTTGGGCGCCGCCACATAGCGGGCATCGGTGCGCAGCGCGCCGAATTCGCCCATGATGACGCGTTCCGGGGCGATGCCGTGGGCATCGGCCCAGGCGCGCGCCTGGCCGAGATATTTGTCGATGAACCAGCGGTCGGGCCGGGCGTCGAAATAGACTTTCAGCACGCGCTCGGTTTCGGCATAGGCGGCCTGCTTGTCCGCTTCCGGGGTCTCGCTATCCTGCGCCATGCGCGCCCTGACCGAGGCGAGCGTCGCGTCGAGCGAACCGGCGGAGGCCGGCCACGGCACATTGTTCAGCGAACGGTAGACCGGCTCGCGCATCCAGGGCGCGCCCTGGTGGCTGAACAGATAGGGCTCGTAGAAGTGGAAGGTGAACAGGATCGGCTCGAAGGATGCCAGCGGCGCCGGATCGAGTGCCGCCAGCCCGCTCACCATCGAGCCGCAGCCGCCGGTGACGACCAGCGGTAAGGTGCGGGATGACGCCCGGGCCGCCGTCAGCAGGGATGCCTGGACCTGCGACCAGACGTTGGAATCGCAGGATTGTGCCGGTTCGTTGACCGGTTCCAGCGCCACCATGCCTGGGGCGAAGCGCGCCAGCCTGCCGGCAAGCTCGCCGACCAGCGCCCGGTAGAGGTGGAAGGCCGGAGCCTCGGTGCTGGAAAGCATGCGATCGGGGTTCCAGTAATGGGTGGCGCCATTGGCCTGGACGTTGACGATGATGCCGAGGCCGGCGTCGAGCGTGACGGCGACGGCGGCGTCCAGCATGTCCAGCAATTTGCCGCGCGTGGCGTCGTCTCCAGCGAGGAACGGGCCGGGATCGACGGGCAGGCGGATGAAATCGAGCCCGGTCTGGCGTAGCCGACCAAGGTCGTCCGGGGTCGGCACCGGCCGCTGCGACTGGAAGGGCGGCCAGTCATAGTCGGTGCGCGGTGCGGGAAATTCGCGTGTCAGCGCGAACCAGGGCCAGGCGTTGACGCCGCGGCGGAAACGCCATTCGCTATTGGCGGCAAGGGCGGAGGAGGTGGAAAGTGGCGCCAGCGATGCGGCGGCGGGCACCAGCGCTGTCGACAGCGCGGTGGTGAGAAGCCGCCGGCGCGACCAGCCCGTCATACCGCGCCGGGCGAGGGGCGGTCGATAGCGGCCGTTCGGTCTGATGTCACGCCGAGCAGCCGGTAGGCTTCATTCTCGTAGGCCTGCAGCACATCCTCCCAGCGGAAGGCTTCGCGGGCGCGCGTCCTGGCGGCCTCGCCGCAAGCCTTGACCAGCACGTCATCCTCCATCGCCTGTTGCATCCGCTCGGCGCAGCTCTGCGTGTCGGTGAAATAGATGGCGGCGGCCCCGGCGACCCATCTGTTGTAAGGATTGTCGTGCGCGATCACCATGTTGCCGGCGGCCAGCGCCTCGACCAGCGACGGGTTGGTGCCGCCGACCGTGTGGCCATGCATATAGGCGCGGGCGTGATAGCGCAGCGCCTTGACCGCCGCCTGGTCGTAGATGGCGCCGGGCAGGACCACCGAGGCGTTCGCCGCCTTGCGGACCGCGACATGATAGGGAATCTGGTCGGACAGCGTGCCCAGCACCACCAGCTTCATGTCGCGCTTCTTGCTGCAGAAGGCTTCGACGATCGGCAGGATGCTGTTGTCGGGCTCGATGCGCGCGATCGAGATCAGGTATTTGCCGGGCTCGAGGCCGAGCGCGCGCACCGGCGCCTCGGGTGCCGATGTCACCGGATCTGCGCCATAGGCGATGGTGGAAATGGCGCTGCGCGGCCGGCGCGTCGCCAGGTGATCGGCAATGACGGGATGGTCGGCGACCAGCCTGTGCGAGGCCCAGGCGCCGATCCACTCATTGAGCCAGAACCAGGTGCGCGCCGCGCGCCCCCATTTGGGGCGGCGCCACTCGATGCCGTCCATATTGGTGATGACCTTGCGCCGCATCAGCCTGAGCCAGGTGAGGAACACCGCGCCATTGTAGCCAAGCACCAGGCAGACGCCGGGCCGGCGCGCGGCGTCGAGCACGCATTGCCAGTCGAATTCCAGCGTCGCGCGCGGGCCCTCCGAGGCGACCTGGACGTGGATGAGGTCGATGCCGCGCCAGCTGTCGAGGCGCACCCGCTGGTCGACCCGCTCGACCTCTTCCTGGCAGTAGACGCCGACCTTCCAGCCGCGTGCGACCAGGAAAAGCGCCAGTCTCTCGGCGAAGGTTTCGAAGCCGCCATGGGCCGCGGGGATGCCGCGCGTTCCCAGGATCAGGATGGAAGGCTGTTCCGGTTTCATGGCTGCTGGCGCTTTCAAATCCGTCCAATCCGCTGTGGAAGGCTGTCCCGTCTCGGCCTTGCAATAAGCCTGCCAGGCCCGATTCCAGCCATTGTCGCATCCGGGTTGTAAAATATTTGTTCCAGCCGCCGGAGTTGTTTCACTATCGGTCAACCTTCCGAACGTATGTGTACCGAAACGAGGCGATGCCGGGGCCAGTCGGCCCGCGAATGGATATAAATGGATATATTAGCCCGGCATGAACCTTGCTGATGGACTTCTGCGCGCCAGAATCGGCGGAAGGCGTGCAGCGTTGGTGTGGTGAACCGGATCCAGATCCGTTTCGTGACCGCACTGAAAACCAGTGAAGTCCAAAGGGGTCTTGGGCTTGACGTCTCCGGTCGCCGATAGCGTCAGGCGGCGGAATCGTCACACCACCCTTGACAGAAAGATGCGCGTGAAGATGCGGATTGCCTGCATCCATCAGGGGTACGAACTCTACGGCTCCGACCGCAGCTTCGCGGAGAGCGTGGCGGCGCTGCGCGCCGCGTTTCCGTTGGCCGACATCGAAGTGGTGCTGCCGCGCAGCGGGCCGATCGTCGAAATCCTGGAGCCCCATGCCAGCCGCATCGTCTTCGAGCCGCTCTGGGTGCTCAGGCGCCAGGCCATGCTGAGGCTGGCGACCATCGAGATGGCGCGGCTGCCGGTGGCGCTGTGGCGGGCATGGCGGCGCCTCAGCGCTTGCGACCTCGTCTATGTCAACACCTCGATCGTCGCCGATTATGCGCTGGCCTCGCGCCTGCTGCCGGCCAAGGCGCTGCTGCACATCCATGAAATTCCCGAAGGCGTGCTGCGCCGGATCCTCGTCGGCCTGATGCACTGGAGCCGTGCCGATCTCATCTTCAACTCGAAAGCGACGCGCGACACGTTCGGCGAGCCGAGATCCGCGCGCTCCTACGTTGTTTACAATGGCGTTGCCGGTCCGGCGGCGGCGGAGGCGATGACCTATGACGGCAAGCGCCCGCTGCGGGTGCTGCTGCTTGGCCGCGTAAACCGGATCAAGGGCCAGGAAGTGCTGTTGGAGGCGATCGCCTCGCTGCCGGCCGAACTGAAGTCAAGGATCGAGGTGCGGCTGGTCGGCGGCGCCTTCGAAAGCGTCGAGCGCGAGCGCGCGCTGGCCGACCTGGTCGAGAGCATGGGGCTGGCCAGTCAGGTCAGCGCCTTGCCCTTCATCCCGGACCCTTCGGAGCATTATCGCTGGGCCGACATCGTCACCGTGCCGTCGCGGCGTCCGGAATCGCTCGGCCGTGTCGCCATCGAGGCGATGGCCTATGGTCGGCCGCCGCTGGTGTCGGCGATCGGCGGGCTGGTCGAAGTGGTGGCCGACGGCGAGACCGGCTGGCATGTTCCGCCAGGCAATGCAGCGGCGTTGGCCGCGAAGTTGCAGGAGATCATCCTCGCCCCCGAGACCTGGCGCGGTTTCGTCGCCGCCGGGCGCAAGCGCTACGAGACGGTGTTCAGCGAACCGGTCGCCGCGGCCGCGATCGCGGCGATCGCCGCCGACAAGCTAAAGGCTGCCATCGCCAGGCCGGGCCGGACGGCAAGCACCCGGCAGGCGGAGACGCGGCCGTGAAGTTCCCCCTCCATCTGGTGCGGCGCCTCGTGCTGATGATCGGCGGCGAGGCGATGCAGAGCGGCTTTCACTTTGCCCTCAACATCGCGCTGCTGCACATGCTGTCGGCGCAAGGCTACGGCCTTTTCGCCATAGCCATGGTGATGGGCGGCGTCGGACTGTCCTACATCAGGTCGCTCACCGCGGTTCCGGCCTCGATATGGATGGGCAAGAGCACCAACAGTGCCGGCGTCGACGCCCATGACGTGGCCTTTGGATCCGCGGCGCTGGTGGTGGCGCTGCTGATGGCCGTCGGCACGGCTGTTCTGATGCGCCTCCTGGGCGACCCGAGCGGCATTGCGGCCGGCTGCTTCGTCGGCGCATGGTCGCTGCGCAGCCATATGCGCACGGCATTCTTCGCCCGCCGCCAGCAGGTGATCGTCTCCGTCAGCGACGCGGCTTTCACAATCGCCGGCACCGTGTTCGCCGGCCTAGCGATCTGGTACGCCGACGCCGCGCTGCAGACCGTCTTCTATGCCCTTGCCGCAGCCAATGTGATCGGCATCTTCGTCCTGGCCCGGCTGGCGCGCCGCACGCTTCGCATCAGCTTCCGCATGCCGACGCGGCGGCGCTATACCAGACTCTGGCGCCAGCTGTGCTGGTCGGCGTTCAGCGCGACCACCACCAACATCCAGGGCCAGTGCCTGGCGCTGCTGGTCGCCGGCATTGCCGGACCCGCGGCTTACGCGCCGTTGGCGGCGGTGATCGTGCTGTTCGCGCCGCTGCGCATCATCAGTCTTGCCTTCGTGAACATGACGCAGCCGGAGCTTGCCAAGCTGATGCGGCACAATGAAACGCGCCGCGTCTGGTCGCAGGCGAAGATCTGGTCGGTCGTCATGGGGCTCGGCGGCCTGGCCTATGGATGCGCCATCCTGTTCGTCCTGCCGATGATCAAATCCCAGGCCCTGCAGGATGCCTCGGTCGGGTTCATCGGGCTTCTGGTGACAGTGAATTTCATCCCGATCATGCTCTACATCATGCCCCGCATCGTCCTGGAGATCTTCGGTGATTTCCGCATCGTCGCCTTCATCACCATGGGCGGCGCCATCGTCGGGCTGGCGCTGATCGCCGTTCTGCTGGCCGTGGCGTCCCCACCATGGGCGCTGCTGGGCTCCGCGGTCTCCGAGACCTTCGTGCTCGCGGCATCATGGTATTTCGCGCATCACCGCATGTGGAACATCGAGCATCCGGACCAGCAGCGTAACAGCCGCTTGGGCTCCTGGCGGCGGGCGGTCACGTTCGCCGCGGTAAAGCGATAGGAGATGGATGTGGCTGGCCAGGCGGTGCAAATTGCTACGGTGGATGACGGCTTGCCCGTTGGGGAAACCTCCCGTCCGGTGATCGTCCGGGCGAACGATGCATATACGGCGCGATTGCACACAAGCCTTGAAGCGGTCAGGCCGCTCTGGCTGCGCTTCCAAAGGGACGGTGTCTGCACCGCCCACCAGCATTTTGCGTGGGTGGAGGGAATCGTGGCGCGGCTGATGCCGGCAGGCGCGGAGCCGCTCATCGTTGAGGTGAACGACGCGGTGACGGGCGCGCCCTTGATGCTGGTGCCGCTGATGCTGCGATCAGCCTTCCAGCATCGGGTGATCGAGTGGCTGAGCTGTGGCGTGTGCGACTATTCGGCACCGTTGCTGGCCGATGCGGGTACGTGGACCGCCCAATCGGCGCAGGCTGCGTGGGCCGCGGTGCGTTCCGTGCTGCCGTCGGCGGATCGCTTCCATATCACGGGAATACCGCAGCAGATCGGCGGCGTCGCCAATCCCCTGGCGTTGCTGACGACCGCGCGCGATTCCGTCCAGACCACCTTCGGTCTTGCCATCGACGGCGACCCGGAAACCGTGCTCAAGCGTCTCTGCAGGCCATCTTTCGTCAAGGAATTCGGCAAGGACTGGCGCCGGCTCGAAAGGCTCGGCGATGTGGAACTCGTCCAGGCCGTTTCGGCGGACCAGGTGGAGGAAATCTTCGGCGAACTGGTCCGGATGCGGCTCAGCCGGTTCCGCGAGCTTGGCCGCTTCGACCTGCTGACGCAGGAGGCGGTTGTCGATTTCTACCGTGACGCGGCCATTCAGGGCTTGTCGGACGGTTCGGTGCGGCTCTTCGGGCTGCGCGTCGGCGGCTCCCTGATCGCGGTTCAATATCTGCTGGTCCATCAAGGGACTGTTCATGCTCTGCTGATAGCAATGGACCAGAGCGCCGTGCCCAATGTCTCACCTGGAATGGCGATCATTGGCAGGTTGATGAGGTGGGCACGCGAGCAAGACTTCGGCTATTTCGACCTGTCGGTCGGCAACCAGAGCTACAAGGAACATATGGGCGCCAAGGGTTCGGTTCTTGTGGAACTCTGCCATGGATACACGATGCGGGGCAGGGCGGCGAGCAACGCCATCGATCTACGCAACCGGACCGAGGCCTTCGTGCGATCCAAACCAGGGCTGCTCAATGTGGCCCAGAGACTGATGCGAGGTTTGCGGCGTTCGCGTGGAGGACGTTGAGTGCAGGCCTGAACGACGGAGAAGTACGTGACAGGCCAGGCAGTGCGAATAGTCGCGGTGGGGGATGCACCGGGCCAACCCCTTTCCCCAATTATCGCCGGTTGGGGCGCCGCCGCGCGCTTTGCCGCGCGGCTGCACACCAGTTTCGATTCCGTAAGGCCGCTGTGGCTGCGCCTCGAGGCGACCGGCGTGTGCACGGGCCATCAGGGCCTTGCCTGGGTGGAAGGGATCGCAAACCGGCTGATGCCCAAAAGCGCGGAACTGCTGGTCGTCGAGGTCAACGACGCCGCAACGGGCGCGCCGGTCATGCTGTTGCCGTTGATGCGCCGCCGGGCCATGGGCCATTATGTGATCGAATGGCTGAGCTGCGGCGTGTGCGATTATTCCGCGCCGCTGCTGGCCGATGCGAGACCCTGGACCACGCAGAGCGCCGACGCCGCCTGGGCCGCGGTGCGCGCCGTGCTGCCGCCGACGGACCGCTTCCACATAGAGGGGATTCCGCGAGAGATTCACGGCGTCGCCAATCCGCTGGCGCTGCTTTCGCAGGCGCGCGATTCCATCCAGATCGCTTCGAGCCTGGCCCTGCATGGCGATCCCCAGACGCTGATCAAGCGCATCTGCAAATCGTCCTTCGCCAAGAATTTCCACAAGCACTGCCGCCGCTTCGAACAGATGGGCAAGCTCGATCTGGTCGAAGCCGAGACGCCCGACATGGTGGAGGCGCATTTCGCGACGCTGCTCGAGCTCAGGCTCAACCGCTTCCGCGAACTCGGGCGCTTTGACCTCCTGACCCAGGCGCCGGTCGTCGATTTCTACCGCAACGCCGCCTTGCAAGGCCTGTCCGACGGCTCGGTGCGGCTGTTTGGGCTGCGTGTCGGTGAAGCCTATCTCGCCGTCATGTACGTACTTGTCATGAAGGGCACCTTGCACGCGCTTCTGCTCGGGATCGACCACGACGCGGTGGCCAACGCCTCGCCAGGCCTGACGACGATCGGCAAGCTGATGATGTGGGGGGTGGCGCAGGGGCTCGACTGTTTCGACCTGTCGGTCGGCAGCCAGGGCTACAAGCAGCACATCGGCGCTTCGAGCGCGGTGCTGGCAGAATTGTGCGAGGCGGTGACGCTGCGCGGCCGGGGCTCGACCACCTATATCCAGCTGCGCGGGAAGATCGAGCTTTTCGTGCGCTCCAAGCCCGGGCTGTACAAGGCCGTGCAGGGCGTGATGCGGCGATTTCGGCGGTTGAAGAATTGAAGAATTGAAGAACGGCTCCCGAAGCGGCTTCGGGAGCAGGAATTGATGGCCGTGCGCGACAACTGACGGCTCACAGCGTCTCGGTGTCGAAGAGCAGCATCGTCACCAGATCGTCGTCCCCGGCGAATTTGCGCCGGTCCACCGCACAGGCCCGGCCGATCTCGCTGTCAAAGGCCGTGCGAATGGCCTCCAGACTGTCGAAGTAGAGCGTCGCGACCCTGTAGGGCGTCTCGCCCGGCAGGACATTCATGATCGGCGCCCTGCTGATCTCATAGCGATGCAGTCCGGGCAATTGCTTGGCCAGCGGCACGTGAATGTCGTGGTAATGGCGCTCGAAGGCCGCCGGATCGGCGGGGGTTTTGTAGATGACAAGCATCTTGGCCATGGTGGTGCTCCCAGTTTGAGATGATCGCGCCTCGTTGGCGCCGCACCAATGTCGTTCGCCGGGAGCGGATTTCGACAGGGATGCGGGTTTTCGCGAGACCAAGGGTCGGCTCCGGCGCTTGAAATTGACAGGACAGCTAGTCTCCGTCATCCTTGAGCCCAGTCGCCCGATGTGTCAGGGCGACCGAGGGCAGCGTCATGTTCAGTCCCGTCACCGGCCAGAATGCCAAGCGCGCCGCGGTGCGCAAGGCGCTCGACCGCCACAAGGTCTACATCACCGCGCAAAGCTTTTCGGACGGTGCCTACCGTGCACGCGTGCTGGTCGACGGCGAGGCTTATTGGGTGGATGAGTTCCGGCTGAGCCAGCTGCAGCAGGGCCTGTCGCCGGCCGAGCTCGAGCTGACGCCGGCTGCCGACGATTGACAGCGTGACTGCCATCCGTTCCGGAACGCGGCGGTTGCTCCTGCTTGCCAAGCGCTTCGGGCGCTGACCCATGCCTGCTCCCGCCAAACTCAAGACCTATCGCGCCAAGCGCGAATTCTCCAAAACGCCGGAACCGGCCGGCGGGCTGATCAGCGGCGACGGCAACCGCTTTGTCGTCCACAAGCACCACGCGACGGCGGACCACTACGATCTGCGCCTGCAGGTCGGCGACGTGTTGAAGAGCTGGGCAGTGCCGCGCGGGCCCTCGCTCAATCCAGCCGACAAGAGGCTGGCGGTCGAGACCGAGGACCATCCGCTCGAATATATCGATTTCGAGGGCGTCATTCCCGAGGGTGAATATGGCGGCGGGCCGATGATCGTCTGGGACACCGGCACCTGGGCGCCGATGGACGATGTCGAGAAGAGCCTGCGCACCGGCGCTTTCAAGTTTCGCCTCGCCGGAGAAAAGCTCAATGGCGGCTGGATGCTGACCCGCCTGAAGCCCAAGCCTGGCGAGGACGAGAACAAGAAGAACTGGCTGCTGTTCAAGGAGCGCGACCTCGCCGCCGACACGGCGCTGGACATCCTCGAAGCGCGGCCGGAAAGCGTGAAGTCCGGATTGCTTATCGAGGAACTGGCGGCCGCCGCGAAACCGGCGGCCAGGTCCGCGCCAAAGCCGGGTTCCCTAAAGCCCGGCGAACTGCCGGGCGCGGTGAAGGCGCCGGCGCTCAGCCGCATCGAGCCGCAGCTGGCAACGCAGGCGCTGAGGCCGCCGGGCGGCGAAGGCCCCGCCGAGAACACCAACGAACTCTGGCTGCACGAGATCAAATTCGATGGCTACCGCACCATGGCGCATCTGTCCGACGGGCAGGTGCGGCTGATCACCCGCGGCGGCATCGACTGGACGAAGCGCTATGGCGACCTGCCGCATGCCTTCGCCAAACTGCCCTGCCGCGAGGCGATCATCGACGGCGAGATCGTCGTGCTCGACGCCAAGGGCATCAGCCGCTTCGCGCTGCTGCAGGATGCGCTGGCCGAGGGCGCCGGCAGCAAGCTGCATTTCTATGCCTTCGACCTCCTGCATCTCGACGGCTGGGATTTGCTGAAGGCACCGCTGATCCGGCGCAAGGCGCTGTTGGCCGAGCTGCTTGGCGGGCTCGGGGCGAATTCCGCCATCCAGTTCTCCGACCATGTCGAGGGCTCAGGGCAGGGGCTGTACGACCAGGCGACGGAGCTCGGGCTCGAAGGCGTCATCTCCAAGCGCGCCAGCGCGATCTACCAGAGCGGCCGCACCAAGAGCTGGACCAAGTGCAAGGCGCTGCAGAAGGACGATTTCGTCATCGCGGGTTACACGATTTCGGACGCGGCGGAAGGGCTGGCGGCACTCGGCATGGCCGAGTGGGAGGAAGGCGAGCTGCACTATCGCGGCAAGGTCGGCACCGGCTTCGATGCCGCGACGGCAGCCGACCTGCTCGCCCGGCTGGAGCCGCTGACATCGGGCGCCACGGCGCCGGAAGGCGTGCCGCGCGAGATCATGCGCGAGATGCACTGGGTCAAGCCGCTGTTTTCGGCGCGCATCCATTACGCCAACCGCACGGCGGACAATGCGTTGCGCCATGGCGTGTTTCGCGGTCTCAGGGATGTCGGCCTGTCGACGCCGGTCTCGGCCAAGCGCAAGCGGCTGATCTCGGAGGCGGATCTCGCCACCATCTGGGTGACCAATCCGGAGCGGCGGCTGTTCGGCAAGACGGGTCCGACCAAACTCGACATCGCCGTCTATTACGCGCTGGTCGGCGACTTCATGCTGCCGCACATCCTTGGCCGCCCGGTGTCGCTGGTGCGCTGCCCGACCGGCCTGCCGAAAGATTGCTTCTTCCAGCGCCACGCCTTCACCGGCATGCCGCCTTCGGTGGTAACGTTCCAGGCGACCAATTCCGAGGGCGAGACCAAATCCTATCTCTCGGTCGAGGGCGCAAAAGGCTATCTGGCTCTGGCGCAGTTCGGCGTCGTCGAGTTCCACACCTGGGGCACGCACCGCACCAGCCTCGACAAGCCCGATCAGATCGTCTTCGACCTCGATCCGGGCGCGGGGATTTCCTGGCGCGAAGTGGTGGAAGCCGCCGTCCACATCAAGGGCGAGCTCGAGGGGCTGGGGCTGGTGCCGTTCGCCAAGACGTCAGGAGGCAGCGGCATCCACATCACCGTGCCGGTGACGTCAAAGCAGAACTGGAAGAAGCTGCACCAGGCGACCAGCGCCATCTCCACGCATCTGGCGGCGACCGCGCCCGACACATTCACCACCACCATGGGCAAGGAAAACCGCAAGAAGCGTATCTTCATCGACTATCACCGCAACGCCCGCGGCCACACCTCCGCGGCGCCCTATTCGCTGCGCGCCCGCACCAATTTGCCGGCTTCGACCCCGGTGAGCTGGAGCGATCTGGAGGCGATCGATGCGCCGCAGGACCTGAACTATTCGTCGCTGCCGGGGCTGCTGGAGACGTCGGGTGATCCCTGGGCAGATATCGAGGACTTTGCCCGGGATTTGCCTACCTATCTTTCGTCATCCTAGGCGAAGCAAGGAGCGAAGCGACGCGTAGACCCTAGGATCCATGCCGTGACGTTGGCCTTAGAATGCAGCGGGTTCAGAATGGTCGCCAACTGTAGCGCCGGCTAAAGTCGTCGCATGACCGGCTACGTCTACATGACCGCGAGTCAGAAACGCGGCACGATCTACATCGGGGTGACCAACGACCTTGGCCGCCGTATGCCCGAGCACAAGTCAGGCGAAGGCTCGCGCTTCACCAGCCAATACGGTGTGCAACGACTGGTCTGGTATGAGGAATACTTCGACATCACCGACGCCATCCAGCGCGAGAAATCGTTGAAGCGCCGGCTGCGCCAATGGAAGATCGACCTGATCGAAAAGGCGAATCCAGACTGGTTCGAACTGTTTCGCGGAACTGGATGGTGAGGCCACCTCGCGCTTCGTCATCCTCGGGCCTGACCCGAGGATCCATGCCGTGACGACGGTCGTGGAATACGGCGGATCAGAATTCTGGACCGTAGCGACGCTTAAAGGTCACGGCATGGATCCTAGGGTCTGCGCCGCGTCGCTTCGCTCCTTGCTCCGCCCTAGGATGACGAAGAAGAGGGATGCCGGGTCATCTTCCTCGGCTTGATCCGAAGGGCTGGGTGCCATCGACGCTTCATACAATTTGAATTATTCTGCGCCCGTGACCCTCCGGCAGCCTAAAACATTTCGTCAGGGATTTGCCGCTATTGTGCGGGGTCGGTGTAGGATTTCCACGGCGTCAATCGTCCTTCGGACGAAAAGCGCTGAGCAGTATCAGTGCATGGCCGCGTAGGAGTGTATCATGGCGCCCAGGGCAAGTTGGAAGGGTTATCTCAAGCTCAGCCTCGTCAGCTGTCCGGTCCGGCTCTATCCGGCGACGACGACCAGCGAGCGCATCTCGTTCAATCAGCTGCACAAGAAGACCCATAACCGCATCAACATGAAGCCGGTCGATCCCGAACTCGGGCTCGTCGAGCGCTCGGACCTGGTCAAGGGCTACGAGTATGAGGACAAGCAGTACATCATCATCGATGATGCCGACCTCGACACGGTGCGTATCGAATCCAACCATACGATGAACATCGAGGCCTTCGTCGACGAGGGCGAGGTCGATGTCATCTACCAGGACGCGCCCTATTACCTGGCGCCGGATGGCGCGATGGCCGAGGAAACCTTCGCCGTGCTGCGCGAAGCCATGCGCAAATCCGGCAAGCTGGCGATCGCCCGGCTGGTCCTGTCCAGCCGCGAGCGGGTGGTGACGATCGGCGCGCGCGAAAACGGCATGTTCGTGTGTACGTTGAGGAATCCGAACGAAGTGCGTGGCACAGCTGAATATTTCGGCAATATCCCGGCCGGCAAACCCGACCCGGAAATGCTCGAACTCGCCGAAGCGCTGATCAAGCAGAAGGAAACCACCTTCGATCCGAAGGATTATGAGGACCGCTACGAGATCGCGCTGATGGCGATGATCCGCGAGAAGCTGAAGGGCCACAAGCCGATCATCGCGGCCGCGCCCGAGCGTGGCAATGTCATCAATCTGATGGACGCGCTGAAGGCCAGCCTGTCGCAGTCGAAGCCGCCGGCCAAGTCGAAGAGCAAGGCCGACGAAGTGGCGGCCAAACCCGCCGCCAAGAAGGCGGCAGCGGGTGGCGCGCCTGAGAATCCGTTGAAGGCCAGTCTGCTCAAGGCGGTCGGCAAGAGCAAGAAATGACGGCACCGGCCGTTTCGGTTCCGGGGGCCGTTTTCGGTACCATCGGTGCGCTGGCGGCGTTTCCCTTGCGGCTCGCCGCGCGGGAGGTCGAGCGCCAGCACGGCCAGCTGAGGCGCGGCATCACCAGGCGCACGACGCATGTCGTGTTCGGCCGGGCGTTGTTGGCCAAGGCCGGATTAACGAAAAACGGCGATGCCGGGATCGAGCGCCGCGTCGCCGCCGAGCGCGCGGCCGGGCGCATACTGATCAGCGAGAACGGTTTTCTGCGCCTGCTCGGCCTGATGAAGGCGCCGGAGGCGTCGTCACTGTCGCGGCAATCGCTGATCGACCAATCCAGGCTGTCGGGCACCGACCTCGACCTGCTCAGCCTGTTCGATGCCTTCGAGCATGATTGCGAACCCTACTCCTTCCGCGACCTGATCCTGGCGCGCAAATATGCCGGGCTGGTGGCCGGCGGGGCGACCTGGGGCGCGATCGCGCGCTCCGTGCACCGCTCAGGCCCGGTGGCCTCGCTCACCGCCAAATCGCTCAATGTCGGCTCGCAGCACGGCCGCCCCGACGCGATCTATCTCGAAGGCGGCCAGAGCGAGCTCGACGGGCAATTGCTGTTCGATCTGGGCGCCGCCGCCAGTGGTGACGACACGTTGGAAGAGCTTTTTGCCGAGGCCGAAGCGGTGGAGGAGGGGGGCGACCATGATGGTGCCGCCGCGCTCTACCAGCGCTGCCTCGCCATCGACCCGAGCGACGCCATCGCCGCCTTCAACCGCGCCAACTGCCTGCGCGCCGGCGGCCACGCGGCGGAAGCGGCACATGACTATGCGCGTGCGATAAAGCTCGATCCGGCCTTCGTCGAAGCCTGGTTCAATCTCGCCGGGCTGATGAACGAGCAGGGCCGCGACGCCTCCGCGCGGCGGCATTTGCAGAAGGCGATCGCGCTCGACAAGAGCTATGCCGATCCGGTGTTCAACCTGGCCAGGCTGGAATTCGACGCCGGCAATCTGCCCGAGGCGCGGCGGCTCTGGGTGCGGTATCTGGAACTCGATGCGGATAGCGAATGGGCCGGGGTGGCGGCCAAAGGCGTGCAGTTCGTGGATATGCAGCTGGCTCGGACGGCGGGGTGAGGATGATTGGCGAAGGTCGCGATGACAGCCGATCTCCCCCCTTGTGGGGGAGATGTCCGGCAGGACAGAGGGGGGCGCTGTCCCGCCAACGGATCGGCTCATTTCAGGCCGTCTCGCCCTGGAGAGATTTGACTGAAGGCCGGCATTCCTTGGCGCCCCCCTCTGCCCTGCCGGGCATCTCCCCCACGAGGGGGGAGATTGGCAGCGTCACTGCCGCGCGAGACGTCCCATGACCAGCTTCCTCTTCGACGGCTTCGACACCGCTCCCGTCACCATCCTGCTCGCCCACGGCGCCGGCGCATCGATGGATTCTCCCTCGATGACCGCAACCGCCAAGGCTTTGGCCACGGCCGGTGTCCAGGTCGCGCGCTTCGAATTCCACTATATGGCGGCGCGCCGTTACGGCCACCGCAAGCCGCCGCCGCGCGCCGAGACGGTCAATCCGGAATATATCAAGGCGATCGCTGACCTCAGGGCCAGGGGCGTGACCGGGAAGCTGATCATCGGCGGCAAGTCGATGGGTGGGCGTGTCGCTTCCATGGTTGCGGACGAGATGTTCGCCAAGGGGGAGATTTCAGGGCTGGTCTGTCTCGGCTATCCCTTCCATCCGCCTGGAAAGCCCGACCAGCTGCGCACCAAACATTTGACCGGGCTGAAGACGCCGACGCTGATCTTTCAAGGCACGCGAGACGAGTTCGGCACGCGCGACGAAGTGGCGGGGTATGGGCTGTCGGACCAGATCGAGGTGATCTGGCTGGAGGATGGCGACCACGATCTCAAGCCGCGCAAGGGCATTTCGGGATTCTCCACCGCCGATCATCTGAAGACGCTGGCGGAGACGGTGAAGGCTTGGGCAGGCCGGATCGCCTCCTGATCCAACCATGAAACTCGCCACCTTCAACATCAACAACATCAACAGCCGGCTGGAAAACCTGCTGGCCTGGCTGGCGGCGGCAAAGCCCGATGTCGTCTGCCTGCAGGAACTCAAGGCGCGCGACATGCAGTTTCCGCGCACCGCGCTTGCCGATGCCGGCTATGGCGCGGTGTGGAAGGGCGAGCCGACATGGAACGGCGTCGCCATCCTGGCGCGCGGCGCGGAGCCGGTGCTGACCCGCGATGCCTTGCCCGGCGACGATGCCGACCGGCAAAGCCGCTATATCGAGGCGGCGGTCGACGGCATCGTCATCGCTTGCCTCTATGCGCCGAACGGCAATCCGCAGCCGGGGCCGAAATTCCAGTACAAGCTTGCCTGGCACGCGCGGCTGGAGGCGCATGCGGCGCAGCTTCTCGACACCGGCCTGCCGGTCGTGCTGGCCGGCGACTACAACATCGTGCCCGAGCCGCGCGACATCTATGCCACGCGCTCCTATGACGACAACGCGCTGGTGCAGCCGGAAAGCCGCGCCGCCTTCGCCGCCCTCATCGAGCAGGGCTGGGTCGACGCGCTGCGAAAAATCTATCCGAAAGAGACGCTCTACACCTTCTGGGACTATCGGCGGAACCGCTGGCCGCGCGATGCGGGCCTCAGGCTCGACCACATCTTGCTGTCGAAGACGCTCGCCCGCCGGCTGAAAGGGGCGGGTATCGACCGCGACGTGCGCGGTGAGGACGGCGCCAGCGACCACGCGCCTGTCTGGGTGGAGCTGAAGTAGGTCGCGCCCAACGAAGCAAGGAATGTCCAGCCATTTCCGTGCGTTCGCGCCCACGCGGCATTCGCACCGGCGGCCACTCGACTCCGCCGCGGCCTTGCGTAAGATTGGCTGCGGCGAGGGAATTCGATGCGACCACAACCTGCCGATATCGACGCCGATGCCGTCACCGGCGGGGTTACCGCATGAGCCCCGCACCATGACCAGGCTCGCCGACAGATTGCTTGCGGTGCTGTTGATGGCGCTGGCCGCGGCTTGCCTCGTCCATCTCTATCTCTTGCCGGGCGGCAAGGATTTCGGCCTGACGGCCATGCGTGAGCCCTGGGCAACGCAGCTGGTGGCCTTCTCGCTGCTGGCGTTCGCCTGCCTCGCCGGCGCGGTGCTGTTCTGGGCCGGGCTGTTGCCGGGGCGGCCTGCGCATCTGACCGGAGCGCCGCTGTTCGGCCGCGCGGCCGAAGTGCAGGAGACCGGCAGGCCCGGTCTGCGCAAGATCTTCCTCGCCTTGCCGTTGATCGTGCTGGCGGCGCTGGCCGTCGACCGGTTCGGCCCGTGGGGCGGCGGCGAGGTGACCGCCCGGCCGAATGAACCGAAGATGGCCGAGCCCAAGCCCAGTGAACCCAAGCCCGACGAACCCAAACTTACCGAACCCAAACCTGCCGAGCCGAAGGGCCAGGATGTCGCCAGCGCGCCACCGGCCCCTGTGCCAGCTCCAGCCCCGCAACCCGCCCCGCCACCGATAGCCGCCAACCCGCCGCCGGTGGCTGTGCCGGCGGCGCCACCCGTGGCCATGCCGCCGGCGCCCGTCGCGCCGCCGGAGGTCGCGGTCATTCCGCCGCCCACCGTGGCGCCGTTGCCGCCACCGCCGCCGGCGGCGCCGACGCAGCCCGACGGCCATCGCGACGCGGTCGTCTGGCTTGCGGTGGCGCCGGACGGCCGATCGATCATGAGCGCCAGCACCGATCGTGTGATCAAGCTGTGGGACATTGGCGGCAAGCAGCTGATCCGAAATCTCGGTGTCCACAAGGACATGGCGCGCACGGCGCTCTACATGCCCGACGGCGTCAGCGCGCTGACGGGTGGCGACGATGGCGAGATCGTGCTGCGCAAACTCGCCGATGGCGCTGTGCTGCATGTCTTCCAGGCTGGCCAGAATGGCGGCGTCAACAAGCTCGCGATCAGCCCGGACGGCAAGCGCGCCGTCAGCGGGCATGACACCGGCAACGTCATCGTCTGGGACCTCGTCAACAATTCCGTTCTGCATGTGCTGACCGGGCACGACTGGTCGATCAGCGCGGTCGCCGTTTCGCCCGACGGCAAGCAGGCGCTCAGCGGCAGCATCGACGGCACGCTGAAACTCTGGGACATCGAAAGCGGCAAGCAATTGCGCAGCTGGCACGGCCACGAGCAAGGCACCTATGGCGCCGTGTTCACCGCCGACGCGCATCGTCTGATCACCGGCAGCGGCGACCTGACGATCAAGGTCTGGGATCTCGACAGCGGCCGCGAGGTGAAGCGCTTCGAGGGCCATGAAGGCACGGTCTATGCGCTGGCGCTGTCGGCCGACGGCAAGCGCCTGCTGTCAGGTTCGCTCGACGGCACGGCGCGGCTGTGGGACATGGAAACCGGCAACCAGATCGCCCTATTCGACAGCCAGACCGGCCCGATCTACGCAGTGGCCTTCGCCCCCGACGGCACGGTGCTGACCGGCGGCTACGACCGAACCATCAGGGATTGGCCCGCGGCTGGAGGGGATGGGGTGGTGCTGTTTGCAGGGGCACCGGGGTGAACATGCTGGAGAGCTTTGAAAATGTCAATATATAAGTTGACTTTTCAGAAAAATTTGTATACATAAATATTTACAGTATGCAGCCGTTTGTCAATATATGAGTTTACAATGAGCTTAAAACAGGCTGTTCGCCAACAATACCAGGCAGTGGTGGATCTCGCCCAAGCCGGGAATATCCAGATACCTGTTGAAGGTTGGATAAGAACTGTGCGGAAGGCGCTCGGCATGTCGGGCGCGCAGCTTGCAGGGCGCATGGGCGTAACCCGCGCCCGCATTGCCCAGGTGGAGCAGGCCGAACTCGAAGGTGGCGTCACCCTGAAGTCGATGCAGGCCACGGCCGAGGCGATGGGGTGCCGGTTCGTCTATGCGTTCGTTCCGCCCGAGACGATCGAGGCCATCATCGTTGCCCAGGCACGCAAAAAGGCGAAGGCGATTGTCGCCACCGCCGGCAAGCACATGGCCCTCGAAGACCAGGCAGTGGGGGGCAACCGGACGGAACGGGAAGTGAGCCGCCTGACAAGCGAGTTGCTGTATGAGATGCCGTCCGATTTCTGGCAGGACAAATGATTGCGCCCGACTATCCCGTGGGCGCGACGCCGCTTGATCCCAACGAGCTCGCCGGATTGAAGCACAGGCACATCACCACGCAGGCCGAACTCGATGAGCTGGAGCAAGCCAACATCACCTCCGGCCTGCTTTGGCTTTCCCGGACAAGAAGGAAGGACATTCTCAGCGACGGCTTTGCCATAGAGCTTCACCGGCAGCTGTTTGGCCAGGTCTGGAACTGGGCAGGAGCCTTCAGGACTACCGGCAAGAACATCGGCGTCGATCCCGCGCAAATCGGGTCGCAATTGCGGGTGGTTCTTGATGACGCGCGATACTGGGCGGATAAGGGCACCTATATGCCCAGAGAGGCTGCGGTGCGTTTGCACCACCGGATCGTGTTCGTCCATCCGTTCGCGAACGGCAATGGGCGCCATGCCCGCATCCTTGCCGATGCCGTGTTAGAGAAAATATACAAGGTCGACCCGATAGACTGGACCGCCGGCTCCGATCTGCAGAAAATGAACGAAAGGCGGGCGGGTTATATCGCGGCGCTCAAAGCCGCCGACCGCCACGATATCACCCCGCTGCTGGCTTTTGTCGGATTGGCAAGGCTGCCCTAGTTGTGGGCGGCCGTCGGCATAATCCTTGAGCCTTGATTCCTGCATGCTATGTAAAAACCATGTCAGTCCCCAGCCTCACTGCGAACGCGCCCCTCATCGTCATCGACCTCCAGACCGGTATGTTCGACGGCCTGCACGAGCCGCCGATCCACGACGCGCCCGCCATTGCGGAGCGTGCCCGGGCGGTGATCGACTGGGCAAGGCGCGGTGGACGCAAGGTCGCTTTCGTCAGGCATGATGGACCTGAGGGCGATCCGCTGGCGCCGGGTGAGGCAGGTTGGCCGGTATGGTCCGCCCTTGGCCAGGCTGAGGACGAGCCGACTTTCGCCAAATCCGTGCGCGACGCCTTCAGCAATCCCGCCTTTGGCGACTGGGTGGTCGGGCAAGGGGGCCGGTGGGGTTGTGATCCTCGGCGCGCAGAGCGATTTTTGCGTCGCGGCAACCGTCAAGGGCGCGATCGCCAGGGGGCTCGGCGTCACCGTGGTTTCCGATGCCCACAGCACGCTGGACAGTGCCGCCGAGAGCGCCGAGCAGATCATCGCCCGACATAATCGCGAATTCGCCGAGGCCGGCGTCAATCTGGTGACGACAAAGGCGCTGGTTGGCGGCTGAAGCGGCAACGGGGTCGCAGTAGGCCGGACCTACCGGATCGGGTCACAACACCGGCTCCTGCCATGGTCGACGCGGGCGGGGGGCGCATTGTTGGGATGGCTGGGCGCCCGCGTCAACCAGGGCGGCTCGTACCGCCGCGATAACACAATGGCACATTGCGGGGCCGCCGAAACTTCCGTGAAAGCGGAATAGGCAAGAGCCGCGGTGCGGATTCGCGCCCCGCCTCGCCGGAACCAGGGGCAATGCGCGAAACAGTTTTTCGTCGCTGCCGCATTGACCCGCAGCGGGCGGGCGGCGAGGACTGGCGCTTTCGGCAGGGATGGCGCCCATGAGCGAGCAAGCGATTTTGAGCGAGCAGACGATTTTCCGCAATGCGAAACTGGCCGATGGGTCGCTGGCGGATCTCTTCGTCACCGGCGGCCGCTTCCGCGCCATCGCGCCGGCCGGCAAGGCGCCGCCGGCCGATTTCGCCGCCATCGACCCCGCTGACATCGATCTCAGCGGCCAGCTTGTCGTGCCGGCCTTCGTCGAGGGGCACATCCATCTCGACACCTCGTTTTATGGCGATGCCTGGCGCCCGCACATTCCCTGCACCAACGGCTTCGACGTGCGCGAGCGTGTCGCCTTCCAGGCGCGAAACCTTGCCGCCGCCGCGCCGATGGCGGAGCGCGCGAAGAACCAGCTCGAGCTCTGCGTCGGCAATGGCAGCCTGGCCATGCGCAGCCATGTCATGGTCGACGCCTCGGTCGGACTCCGCCATGTCGAAACCATCCTGGCCGTCCGCGAAAAATACCGCGACCTCATCGACATCCAGCTCGTCGCCTTCCCGCAAAGCGGCATCCTGTCCTCGCCGGGCACGGCGGAACTGCTGGACGAGGCGCTGAAGCTCGGCTGCGATCTCATCGGCGGGCTCGACCCCGCCAGCTTCGACCGTGACGTGAACGGCCATCTCGATGTGGTCTTCGCCCTGGCGCAGAAGCATGGCGCCGGCGTCGACATCCACCTGCATGATGGCGGCGCGCTCGGCCTGTTCCAGGTCGAGGAGATCGCCGCGCGGACAAAGGCGCTCGGCATGGCGGGCCATGTCGCCGTCAGCCACGCCTATGGTCTTGGCGACATCCCGGCCGACGCCCTGGCGAAGGCCGGCGCGATGCTGGCGGCGGCTGGCGTGGCGATCATGACCAACGCGCCCGGCAACCATGCCTTCCCGCCGGTGGCGGCCCTGCGGCAGGCCGGCGTCACCGTGTTCAGCGGTTCCGACAACATCCGCGATTCCTGGTGGCCCTATGGCGATGGCGACATGCTGAACCGGGCCAATATGATCGGCTACCGCTCCGGCTTCTACGAGGACCGCGAGCTCGAGGCGGCCTTCGATGTGGTGACCCATGCCGGCGCCAGGGCGCTGGGGCTGGCGGACTATGGCATTGCCGTCGGCGCCAGCGCCGACTTCGTCGCCATGCCGGCGCAGCACGTGCCCGAAGCGGTGGTGGCCGTGCCGAAGGACCGCACGGTCTATCGGCGGGGCAAAGCGGTGGCGAGGGTTGGCAAGATGCTGGGCGTCAGCACCTCTTATTAGGCTTTCCTGCCAAGCTGCGGCCTATTTGTTGCTGCCGTGCAACGGGACGCACTTAAAAACACGCTCGCCTGAAACTTTCCGTTCTTTCAGTTACAGCCGGCGATCGGTCTTGTGGTATCGATGTGACGCGGGGGGAAGGGCGACTGATGCGGAGATATCGATGAAGCTCGCACTGCTGTGTTCCGTTGCATTTCTTGCAGCCGCGTCTCCGGTTCTGGCGGCGGATATCGTCGAACCTGTCGCCGCCATGCCTTTTTCCTGGACCGGGTTTTATGGCGGTGTCCAGGCGGGCGGTGGCTGGAACGACAGTCGCTGGTCGGGCGCCACGTTCGACAGTTTCAACACAAACGGGTCTGGCGGCATTTTCGGCGGCCAGATCGGCTACAACTACCAGATCAACCAATTCGTCATCGGCATTGAGGGCGACCTTGCGGGCTCGACCGTGAAGGGCGACGGTCAATGCTCTACTGCCCTGGGCACAACTTGCGAGACCAAGCAGGATTATCTGGGCTCGGTGCGTGGCCGCCTGGGATATGCGATCGACCGGATCCTGATTTATGGCGATGCCGGTGTCGCCTTCACCAAGTATAAAATCGCTGAGGTCGACGGTTTTCACCAGTCATTTGGCGGGGGATCCCGGGTCGGCTGGACGGCAGGCCTGGGCGCCGAATATGCATTGACCGACCATTGGACCGCCGGCGTCGAATGGAATTATTATGATTTTGGCACGAAAAGCGGCGAAAGCGACACAATTCCGGGCTTCTTCGTCGACAATCGCAACACGGAAAATGTCGTGGTCGGCAAGATCAACTACAAATTCTGAGGCGACAGGCCGGTTCTCGGCGGCGGCCGCCGCAATCTTTGATGATGCATGACGGCCGCGCAGGGCCTTATCAATCGACCGCCCTGTGATCGGCCGCCTGGGCCGACCGGGCTGGCACGGAAGACAGCGCGCGTTGATCAGGCGGCTGCTCGCCGAAATAGAGCAAGCCGCCCAGGACGAGGAACACAATCCCCACCACCGCCAGCCCGACTATCAACACGGCGACCGCCGTACCCGGGCCGTGGCCTGTTCTGGTGATGATGGACCGATGGCGCATCGCTCATCCTCCGAAATCCAGTCCGGTCCGGAGACCTTGCCGCAAACGACGGCGGACGCAGGATGTTCCCGAGGGAGAGCCTCATCGGCCTTTTGCGTTTCCTTTTGGGACCAAGGTCTTAGGTGGCTGAAGCAAAGGTCCGATGGGTCATGTTCGGTTCCGGCAATGTCCATTGGATGTTCCGCTATTTTAGCCAATTGAGATATAGTTCCTGTACCCTGTCGAGGGGCAAAAGCGGGCGGCGGAAAGGGCGGAATATCGGTCTCCTGCCGTCCGACGATGGTGTGCTACCTTCCACCACACAAGGCCTTTGCGCAGGCAGGTCAAATTGAACTTCGTTTAGTCTGAGCGGCGAGGCAAACAGGCTCTTGCCGATGTTCAGGAATTCGAACTTGCAGACCTCGCGCCGGCTGAGCGGCGCTGCCATGTCGCGGTTGCGCACGGGCATGGACGGATTACGCGGGCATTGCGGGGAGGGAGCGCTTGCAGCTCTGAAAAGGGCTGGGAATTTCCAGCCCTCATGTCTCGTCGAACCGACCTTCGCGCGTCGGGTGCCGCTTGATTGCCGCTTCTTCTTCGTCGTTCGGCAAGGCGTCATCGCTGTCCTGGAGGGCGTTGTCGTCGTCCTCCTCCGTCAGGTCACCGTCCTTTTCGACGCCGTAGCGCATGTCGCCGTTTTCCGACACGGAGCCGGGCAGGATCTGGCCGCGCTTGATCGCGTTCTGCTGCTCGATCGTCGGCCCCTCGACGTCAGGGCTGTCGTCATCGCCGGTGCGTGGTTTGCTGCGCGGTGCCATGCTGGCCTCCAATCCTTGAAAGACTGAAAGCGAAACTCGGGGTGCGATGGTTAGTTCCCGGTCCTCGCAGCTAGGGATTCGGACGCCTTCGGACTTGAGCGTGCGGGTGTGACTAGCCTAGCCACCACCACAGCGCTGCGACCACCGCCACTATGGCAGCGATTGCCAGCCCCAGCATGATATACGACCCCTTGATGATGTCGCGGATGATCTTCTTGATCGTCTCGCGGTCGTTGAGGTTGGGGAAGGGTTCGTTGGGCAGCGCCACACCGAGGAAATCGCAGAGCGGCGCCCAGCCTTCGGTCACCTTGTAGACCAGCAGCTTGTGCGGCGGCACCGCGGCCTTCACCTGCTCGACATAGGTGTTGTAGCGCGCCACCGCCTTGGCGCGGTCGTTCATCACGCCGTCCAGCGTGCGGCCCCATATCAGCTTGCGCGACATGTCGCCGAATTTCCAACCGAAGGGCGTCAGCCATTCCAGGATCTTGAATTGCCAGACATTCTCGGTGAAGTAGATCGTGTCGATCGTGCTTTCGTACCACGCCTCGGCGCCGCGCGGATGCAGGGTCAAGAGCACCTTGGCGTCGGGGTAGGCGGCCAGCAATTCCTTCCACACGCAGCAGCCGGGATTGTCGACGGTCGCCGTATAGTTGGCGAAGACGCGGTTCCAGTCATGCTGGCTGCCGGGCGGGCTGTTGGCGACCTTGCGCCAGAAATCGAGATGGCCCTTGTTGGCCTTGTTCATAATCACTTCCTGCATGTGATAGCAGGGCAGGCCGAGCCTGTTCAGCGCGGCAAAAGTCGACCACGTGCCGGTGCGGCCGAAACCGGCTCCGATCAGTTTGAGCGTCATTTCCCCATCCCCCCGGACTTGTTTTCTGCATTACCTCAGTCCGTGAGCATCAAATTGCTCCTGACCGGGTCAGCGCGCAACAAATTTCGAGGGTGGTTACGGGTCGGACGATCACATAGTTGCGCAGTTGCTAAAATAATGAAACGTTGTGTGCGGGCATTGGGACTCCAAGCGGGAGAGTCGTTCGAAACGGGCAGTTTCGGCGGCTTTGGGTATCGATGTATCTTGGGCAGTTTCTCGTAGGAATGTCAGCCACGACCATCATCGTCGCGGTCTGGACTTATATGGCCACCGGTTCTTTCTGGAAGGCGCTGGGCTGGACGATAGCGGTGCTGGTTGTCCTCCAGGTCGGTTACTTCGCGCTCGTCATCCGGCTGATCTACAGTCGCGCGCGCAAAGCCGCAGATCAGGGTGAGGCCAACGCTGTTCGGCCGCTGCATCGCGACGGTGGGCACCGGGGATAGATCGGCAGTGAGACGACTCGCTGCCAGCCCATCCATTCGCGCGTGCGCCAGGCAAGGCCGGCAAAGGGCGCCGTCAGCGCGATAACGACCAGCATGAAGGGATGCTTGGTCACGGGGGGAGCCATGGCGTGAGCATTCTTGCTGGAGATTTCGTCCGGGCGGACAACGTCATGACCGTCACATGGTTGCCGCTGAATGGGTCACGTTATCGGCGCTGGAACCGGATGCCGGCGCCGGCGTTTTCCCAATGTGACCGGTGAGGCTGCCACCTCCGCCGGCACCGTTTGAGGCTCGCCCTGCTCCCGGCCGGGCGGGCCTTTTTGATGCCTTCCACGACGGCATCTGGGAACGACACGGTGCGCTCTACGTTAGCTGTCTCTAAGGCATTCGGCGGATCGCGGCCCCTTCGGAAGAAAGCACCTGATATGCGCCTTCCGAGGAAAGTGTATAATATTCTGATATTCGTAATGATCTCCGGATTTCTCAAGCAGAATTTCGGAACGTCGCTCCATTCCGAGAAAAATTGAAATCATCATATCGTGAAAGCCGTACATCTATTCCACAAATTGGAGTGGAACCTTGCGGTGACGTCAGAGTTTTCCTCAAGGGCGGAACCCAGATAGCTACCAAGGAGGTTTGTTATGAAACATTATCTTTCGAGTGCGGCAGCCGCGATCATCCTGATGGGCGGCATCGGTACGGCTCTGGCGGACACCATCGTCGTCCAGCCGGAGCAGGAGACGGTGGTTCGCGAATACGTCAAGAAACAGCCGCTGGCGTCGGTCAATCTGCTGGGCCTCGAGCTCAAGCTCGGCTCGCCGGTGCCCGACAAGGTCGAACTGCGCGAAGTGCCTAACGTCAAGTATCGCGTCGCCGTGATCAACGACCAGACTGTCCTGGTCGACCCGGAGACCCGTCAGATCGTCGAAGTGCTGCACTAACTGGTTCAACATCTGGCATTTGAAAAACCCGCTACCAATCTGGTGGCGGGTTTTTCTTGTCAGCCTTGCCGCCGCCTATTCGGCGGCGAGCTTGTCCTGCGTATTCGTGTCGAAATCGCTGGCGTCGTGGCGCTCATGCAACTGCATGGCCGGCTCGCCGAAGGCGCGGTTGACCATGCGGCCGCGCTTGACCGCCGGGCGGGCGTCGATCGCCTTCGCCCAGCGCTGGACGTGCTTGTATTCCTGCACGGACAGGAACTCGCCGGAATCATTGTACATGCGCCCGAGCGCCAGCCCGCCATACCAGGGCCACACCGCCATGTCGGCGATCGTGTAGTCCTTGCCGCCGAGATATTCAGTTTCGGCCAGCCGGCGGTCGAGCACATCGAGCTGCCGCTTGGTTTCCATGGCGAAGCGGTCGATGGCATATTCGAATTTCTGCGGCGCGTAGGCATAGAAATGGCCGAAGCCGCCGCCCAGATACGGCGCCGAACCCATCTGCCAGAACAGCCAGGACAGGACTTCCGCGCGCGCCGGCTGCTCGGTGGGCAGGAATTCGCCGAACTTTTCGGCGAGATAGACCAGGATCGAGCCGGATTCGAAGATGCGCACCGGGGTGGCGCCGCTGCGGTCCATCAGGGCCGGGATCTTGGAGTTGGGATTGACCTCGACGAAGCCGCTGCCGAACTGGTCGCCTTCGTTGATCCGGATGAGCCAGGCGTCGTATTCGGCGCCCTTGTGGCCCAGCGCCAGAAGTTCCTCCAGCATCACCGTGACTTTGACGCCGTTCGGCGTTGCCAGCGAATAAAGCTGCAAGGGGTGCTTGCCGATGGGCAATTCCTTGTCATGCGTCGGCCCGGCGATCGGACGGTTGATGCTGGCAAAGGTGCCGCCATTTGCCTTGTTCCAGGTCCATACTTTCGGCGGGGTGTAGTCTGTCATGTCGGGCCTCATGGGGAAGGGAAGGACGGGATTGAGCGGACACATCTATAGCTAGGGCTGCGGAGGTGGAAGTTCAACTTGCATTGAACTATTGTTTTATGCGGGTGCTGCGCTTGTCCTTCTCCCACAGGGGGAGAAGGAAGAACTAGCGATGCGCACCTTGCACCATCCCCTCCGAGGCATACCTATAGAAGAAGCCGCCAAGCATTTGCATCGCAGGACAAAATCATGGCCATCAATCCCAATCCGCGCTCCGTCGTTGCCGTGCGCGCGACCGTTCCCGAGGATGCCTTCACGGCCGGCGCGCTGGGTACGCTCAGGGAGGGCAGCGGCGTCGTCATTCGCAATGACGGGCTGGTGCTGACCATCGGCTATCTCATCACCGAGGCCGAGGAGGTCTGGCTGACCGCGTATGACGGCCGCGTCATCCCGGCGCACGCGCTGGCCTATGACCAGGAATCCGGTTTCGGCCTGGTCCAGGCGCTGGCGCCGACCGGCCTGCCGGCCGTGGCGCTTGGCGATGCCGGCAAGGCCAGGATCGGCGACGCGGTGGTGCTTGCCGACGGCATCGGCCGGGCGGTCGAAGCCAAGATCGTCACCAAGCAGGAATTCGCCGGCTATTGGGAGTATCTGCTCGACGAGGCGATCTTCATCGCGCCGGCGCATCCGTCCTGGGGCGGTGCGCCGCTGTTCGGTGCCGATGGCGCGCTGCTCGGCATCGGTTCGCTGCGCCTGCAGATGAGCCGCGCCGGCGAGGTCGCCGATATCAACATGGTGGTGCCGATCGACCTGTTGCCGCCGATCCTCGACGATCTCTTGACGCGCGGCCAGGTGGCCAAGCCGCCGCGTCCGTGGCTCGGCGCCCTGTCGGCCGAAAGCGACGGCAAGGTGGTGGTGATGAGCGTGACCGAGGGCGGCCCGGCGGCAAAAGCCGGCCTGCGCCAGGGCGACGTCATCTCCGAGGTCCGCGACGGCGCGGTCGACGGTCTCGCCGATTTCTATCGCAAGCTGTGGGACAGCGGCTCGGCCGGCGCCGAGATCCCGATGCGCGTGGTGCGCGACGGCCGCGAGACCTGGCTGCGCGTCAAATCCGCCGATCGCGGCAGTTTTCTGAAGAAGCCGCAGCTGCAATAGGCCTGGTGTCGGCCGCGCGATGCATCCAAGACTGCTCAAGACCTTTCTCGCGGTGGCGCGCAGCCGCAATATCACGCGTGCCGCCGAGGCGGTGCATCTCGCGCAATCGAGTGTCAGCGACCAGATCCAGACCCTCGAGGCCGAACTGGGCGCTGCCCTGTTCACGCGCTCGAAGTCCGGTCTTGAACTGACGCCGGCAGGACTGGCGCTGATGCCGATCGCAGAAGAGCTGCTGCGGCTCGACGGCGAGGCGCGCGCGGCGGTGCTGGCGGCTGCCGGACGCACCAGCGGGGCGCTGACCATCGGCGCGCTGGAGACGATCGCCGCGGCCCGGCTGGCGCCCTGGCTGCCGGGGTTCCAGGCCGGACATCCAGACATCACCGTGCGGATGAAGGTGGCCGACAGCGGCACGCTGCGGCGCCTGCTGGAGGACGGCGACATCGACGTCGCTTTCTGCTTCGAGCGTCGGGACGGTGCGCGGGGCGCGGCCGACGGACGCCTGGCCAGGCGCACGATAGGGGCCGAACCGCTGGTGCTGGTCGCTGCTCCCGGGCAAGCCCTCGCGCCGGGTGGCCTGGCAGACCTTGCCGCGCTGCGCTTCGTGGCGACGGAGCCCGGATGCATCTACCGGCACATGCTCGACACTGCTTTTGCCGAGGCGGATATGGCTCCGCCCAAACCCGCGGCCGAAGTCGGCAGCATCGGCGCCATTGCCCGGCTGGTGGCGACGGGTGCCGGGCTCGGCCTCATTCCCCGTCTCGCCGTCAGCGGTGCGCTGGCGCGCGGCGAGCTCGTGGAATTGCCGTGGCCCGGTCGAATGCGGCCGGCACCGCTGACGATGGTCTGGCGACGCCGGCGCATCCAGCCGCCGGCGCTCAGGCAATTGCTTGCCGCCGCGCGCGACACGCTGGCGCCGGAACGGCTCGAGACGGGCTCAGAAGTTGAATCGGCTGACAGCTCCAAGGCATTGTTTCCAAACAACTCCCTGGCGAAGACTGTCGCCAGCTAAACCAGCCGGTGCCCGCCTTCGACATGCAGCGTCGTGCCGGTCGTAAATCCGTTGCCGATGAGGAAGAAAATAGCGTCGGCGATGTCTTCGGGCTGGCCGACCCTGCCGACCGGCAGCCGCTCGGCCATCGCTGCAAGCATTTCGGCCTTGCGGTCGCCGGCGACCTGCGCCCAGATCTCGGTGTCGACCCAGCCGGGCGAAACGGCGTTGACGCGGAGCGGCGCGAGTTCGACGGCCAGCGCCCGCACCAGCCCTTCGAGCGCGGCATTGACGGCGGCGACGACCGAGCCGCGCGCGGCCGGCCGGTAAGCGGCGATGCCGGAGATCAAGGTCATCGAGCCGCTCGCGGCAAGCCGTGGCGCGCCGTGCTTGGCAAGCAGTAGCGGGCCAAAGAGCTTGCTGTTGACCATGCGCTGCGCCGCCTTCAGGTCAAGCTCCGGCAGCAGCCTGTAGGCGCCTTCTATGTCGGCCGCCGTGCTGACGATGTGGTCGAGGCCACCGACCTCGGCGAACAGCGCCGCAACCTGGTCTTCCCTGGCGATGTCGACGACGGCTACCTCCAGGCCGGCGGGATTGCCAAGTGTCTCGCGCGCCTGTCGCAACCTGTCGTCGCTACGTCCTGCGATGATGACCGTGGCACCAGCCTCGACGCAACGCCTGGCCAGCGCCAGGCCCATGCCGGAGCCGCCGCCGACGATCAGGATCTTCTGGTTCGAAAGGTTCATGTCGCTCTGCCTTTGCTTTGATGGGACAAGGGCAGGGGATTGGCAGGCCGGTGTGCCGACGGAAAACGGAAAAAACCGATAGCGCCATCGGAAATGCCGATGATGCCTCACATGAACGCGGCTGCGGTCAGCGCACCAGTGGGCTGTCCCAGACGGTGAACAGCAGCGCTTTGAGCTGGTCGAAGCGCTCCGGTCCGAGCTCGGTGCGCCACTCCTCCTCGATGTCGCGCAATATGTCGACCATCTTCCAGAAGGCGGCGTGGCCGCGTTCGGTGGCGTGAACCACGCGCGCGCTGCCTTCGCCGTCGGAGCGGACGATATAGCCGTAGCCTTCGAGGCTGCTGAGCAGCTGGTTGATCGCCTGTTTGCTCATGCCGGCACGTTCGGCGATGGTGCCGGGGCGCGTGCCGTCCGGGCCGGGAAACTGCAGCACGGCCATGTGCGGCAGGCGCAATTCGTCGAAACCGGCGGCGTTGAGCTCCTTGATCAACCGGCGCTGGATGGCCTGCGCCGGCACGCGCAGCAGGGCGCCGATCAAAAGGTCGGTGGTCTTGGTCTGCAGGACTTCGGCTGAGGTGGCCATTGACGATCCGGTAAATTGAGTTTACTGATGGCTAGTAAATGTAATTTACCGGAGGGGTTTGCGCAATGTCAGCCATGGATCTTCAGGTCAACCCGGCCAATGAGACCATCGGCACCAAGGGGCTGTCGGTCCGTTTCCTGGTGTCGGGCGAGAATTCGAATGGCAGCGTCGCCGCTTTCGAACTGATGGTGCCGGGAGCGCAGCGCTTGCCCGCGCCGGCGCACAGCCACGATCATTACGAGGAAACGATCTACGGCATTGACGGGGTCCTGACCTGGACCGTGAACGGCAAGCCGATCGAGGTTGGGCCGGGGGAGGCGCTGTGCATCCCACGCGGCGCCGTGCATCGCTTCGACAATAATGGCACAAGGGATGCCAAGGCGCTGTGCGTCATCACGCCGGCGGCAATTGGTCCGGACTATTTCCGCGAGGCCTTCGGCTTGCTCAACGCCGCTGCCGGCGGGCCGCCTGACAAAGCTGCGATGATGGAGATCATGCGCCGCCATGGCCTGACGCCGGCAATGCCACCACCGGCCTGATGCCGGCCGAAGGGCAGGGCGCGCCCCTTATTCCTGGCAAGCGGCGAAGGCGTCGCCCGAGTTCCAGTCCCGGAATGCGATGGTCCGGCCTTCAGCCGACACGGTCTTGTGCTTGGTGCCGCCGTCCGGCTGCTGCTTCGAGCTGGTGCCCTTGCCGGTCAGCACGTTGTAGTCGCAGGCGCTGGCGGCATTCTCCTGCAGGTAATCATCGGAATCATAGGCGAAGCCGGCAACGATGAAGGCGCCGTTGCGGTAGGCGATAATCAGCGTCTGGTTGGTGCGCTCGCTGCCGATCTCCGGCGCCGGCAGATAGAATTTGATCGAGCCGTTGGGCAGCATCGTCAGCTCCGGCTCGGCGTCGGAGTTCTCATAGCCCGGCTGGTCGTAACCGTTCCACTCGCCACCGATCTGTTCGCGCACGATTTCGACGGGCTTGAGGTAATGGTGCTCCTTGTCCCCGAGGAAGAAATGGATGTCCATCGGGTCGGTCGGCCCGGTCTCGACCACCATGGCAAGGTCGGGAGCGCCGTCGCCGTTGAAGTCGCCGGTCAGCGCCGTGATGATCTTGCGGGTCTCGATCGGTTCGGCCAGCGCCACGCCCGGCAGCAACAAGGCGAGGCCGAAGAGCAGAGATTTCATTGTGGCATGTCCCCAAAGCCCGACGGCTTGCGGTGATATAGCACGGTGGGGAAAGTGTCGCGCTCCTCCATCTGGTCGGTTGCGTTCAAACCGCACGGCGATGGATGATGCGTTCCGTCGCTTCGCAGCCGCAGCCGCACGTTTTTCTGCTGACGGAAACTGGCAGTGATCCGTGCCACGATGCAGGAGGCAGGACGACAGTGAAAGCAGGAGAAATCGTGGAGCAAACGACAACGGCACAGAACCGGCAGGCCCGCTGATGGCGCCGGTCAAGGTCGATCCCGACAAGGTCCGGGAATTCCCCGACGCTGCGAGTTTTTATGCCTGGCTCGGCCAGCACCACGCCACGGAAAACGAAGTGTGGATCAAGGTGCACAAGGTCGGGTCGGGACTGAAGTCGATCACGCCGAAGGAGGCCATCGATGTGGTGCTGTGCTTCGGCTGGATCGACGCGGTGCGTAAGGGGCTGGACGAGAACAGTTTTCTCCAGCGCTACACGCCGCGCGGCAAGAAGAGCATCTGGAGCAAGATCAACATCGACAATGTCGCGCGGCTGGTGGAGGAGGGCCGCATGACCGGGCATGGGCTGAAACAGGTCGAAGCCGCCAAGGCCGACGGGCGCTGGGCGCGCGCCTATGGCGGCAGCAAGGAGATGAAAATCCCCGACGATTTGCAGGCGGCCATCGATGCCGAGCCGGCGGCGAAGGCGATGCTGGAAAAACTCAGCGCGCAAAACCGCTTCTCGCTCGCCTTCCGCACCCACAACATGAAGACCGAGGCCGGCCGCAAGAAGAAGATCGAGACCTTCGTCGCGATGCTGAAGCGTGGCGAGACGATCTATCCGCAGGGCAAGAAGTAGCTCTCAGCCGCCCGAATGCGGGTCGATGCTGTAGGGGTGGACGGGGTAGCCGGGGCCGATGGCGTCGCGCACGCGGCCGGTCCAGGCGAGGAATGCGGGATAGTCCGCCGGCGAGAAGCCGCAATCGCCGGCGCGGTGGCTGTAGGCGTAGATGGCGACGTCGGCGATGGTGAGGTCGTCTCCGGTGAGGAACGGCGTCTTACCAAGGCTGCGGTCCAGGGCGGCCAGCGTGCGGGCGCCGGCCTCGCGCTTGCCGGCAACCATGGCGTGGTTGCGTTCGAGCCTTCCGGTCAAGGTCCAGAAGCGCAGCGAGCCGATGACGGGCTCGACATTGTATTGTTCGAAGAACAGCCACTGCATCACCTTGGCACGCCGGAAGCGGTCCGCCGGCAGCAGGGGCGTTCCTTCGGCGAGATAGGTGAGGATCGCATTGGACTCGGCAATGGCGCTGCCATTTTCGAGCTGGAGCACGGGGACCGCGCCTGCGGGGTTGAGTTCGTGAAATGCATCGCTGTGGCTCTCGCCCTCGAAGATCGAGACCATGTGGGTCTCGTAAGGGATCTTCAGAAGGCCGAGCAGGACCCTGACTTTCCAGCCATTTTGCGATGGCAGATAATCGTGAAGCGTGAGCATGGCAGGTCCCCGTTGTGGGTGGACGATCGCATGGCACGACATCGGACGACACCCGATTCCTGCGGCGGAGCATTCGTAGCGATGCTGAGTGCGGGATTGGGGAGCGACAGAGAATGCAATGTTGGAAATCAACCCCTCAACTCATGCATCCGATCGCATAATGATTGCGACCTCGGCCGCCTAATAAATCAATCTGCCTCGTGCCATTTTTCTCCAAGCAATCGAAATCCAGGAGTGGCCCATGACCACGCGCCCCAACAAAGTCGCGCTCATCACCGGCGCCAATCGCGGCATCGGGCTGGAAACCGGCCGCCAGCTGGCGAAACTTGGTTTCACCGTGCTGCTCGGCGTGCGCGATCTGGCCAAGGGCGAGGCCGCGGCGAAAGGGCTCGAGGGTCACGTCGAGGCCATCGCGCTCGATGTCGCAGCACCCGACGCGGCGACAACGGCAGCCGATGAGGTGCAGCGCCGGTTCGGCCGGCTCGACGTGCTGATCAACAATGCCGCCATCCACTACGACACCGGCTCGCGCGCTTTGCGGCCGGACTGGACGGTTATCCGCGAGGCGTTCGAGACCAATGTCTTCGGCGCCTGGCGGGTGGCGGCCGCCTTTGCGCCGCTGCTGAAGGCCGGCGGCCACGGCAGACTGGTCAATGTGTCGTCCGAAGGTGGTTCGCTGGCCTCGATGGGAGCGGGGGCGCCAGCCTATTCGACATCGAAGGCGACGCTCAATGCGCTGACCTGCGTTTTGGCGGCGGAACTGCGCGGCTCCGGCGTGCTGGTCAATGCCATCTGCCCCGGCTGGGTCGCCACCGACATGGGCGGGGCGGGCGGACGCCCGGTGGCGCAAGGGGCGGCCGGCATCGTCTGGGCCGCCACCTTGCCTGATGACGGCCCGACCGGCGGCTTTTTCCGCGACGGCAAGAAACTGCCGTGGTGAGCGAACAGGAGGCGACGATGAGAGTTGGAATTCTGGGCGCCGGCATGATCGGCGGCACGGTCGGACGGCTGTGGGCGCAGGCTGGACATGAGGTGAGCTTTGGCGTGCGGCATCCCGAACGGCTGCGTTCGATGCTTTCCGGCCTTGGCGGCAAGGCCACGGCGGGATCGGCCCTCGATGCCGTTGCCGGCGCGGATGCCGTGCTGGCCGCCATCCCGTTTCGGGCCTGGCCCGGTGTCGCGGCCGAGATCGCGGCCGCGCTCGGCGACAAGGTGCTGCTCGACGCCACGGTGCCCGACCCGCCGCGTGACGGCGCCTTCGGCGACGCCGCACTTGCCCGCAAAGACGGCGTGGCTTTCGCGGTCGCCCTGCTGCTGCCGCGCGCGAAACTGGTTCGCGCTTTCAGCACGGTCATGTGGACGACGCTGCAATCGCAGGCACATCGCGCCGGCGACAGGGTCGGCATCCCGCTTGCCGGCGATGACGATGAGGCTATTGCGCTCGCGGCGCGGCTGGTGGGCGATGCCGGCTTCGACCCGGTCGTGGTCGGACCGCTGTCGCAGGGCCGCCGCTTCGATCCCGGCACATCAGTCTTCGACAGCGGCATGAGCGGGCCGCAGGTTCGGGCCGCACTCGGTGTGGCTTGAGGCGGTTCACGATCTGAATCGTGGAATTGCCGTAAGTTTCTGTTTTGACGAACTTTCAGCGGATCTGACTTGCCTTGCTGCAGGCAAGAAAAAGCCGCCCGCGCTTTTCAGCGAATGGCGGCCTTTTCCCGGGAGGAAGTCAGAAAGAAAGCTGGCGATCAAGCCGCCTTGGCGTGGCCGTGCTTCTTGTGGGTACGCTTGAGGGTGTGCTTCTTGGCGACGTGCCGGTGGCCGTGCTTCCTCAGATGCCGGTGGTGCTTCTTGCCGTGCCTGACATGCTTCTTGACGTGCTTGTGCGCGGCAGCCTGGGCCGGCTTGGCCGTGGCAGCGGGAGCCGTAGTCGACGCAGCGGCGGCGGGAGCCGTGGTCGGCGCGGCGGGAGCCGGAGCCGTGGTCGGCGCAGCGGTGGTGGTGGCGGCCGCATTGGCCGTGGCGGTGCCGACAACCGGCATAGCCAGACCGAGCGCGATGGCGAAACCAAGGGCGCAGAGGAGGGGCTTGTTCATGATAGGCTTTCCTTTGATGGCTGCTGTCACTGGTCGAGGTCGACCGGTGTCACTCCAAGAAGTTTCAGGGCGTTGGCGTAGGTCCGGATGCCTTGCGCCTCCTTGCGCTCGGCACAAAACCGGTTTGCCTTGTCCTGCAGTGCCGTTGCCGTGGCGATCTGGCTCGCACTGGCACCGGGTTCGGCCTTGGTCCGGATGGCTCCGTCGAGTTGAGAACCGAGCCGGCTGCAATATTCGCTCCGGGTAACCGCCGCTTCCGCACCCGATGGCGCGACCGCAAGCATGGAGAGCGAAATGCCTGCGAGGGCACCCATCCATCCGGTCGAACGTCGTTGCATTGTCGGGACCATCCCTTCGCGTTATGTGGCGACCGCTGTCCGGTTGCTACGAGGATGGTTATCGCAGACGATCTTTTCTTCAGTTTTTCCCGCATGTTGAATCTTGTTTCTGAAGTGTGTCTGGCAGGGTTTTCCCTTCTCCCCTTGTGGGAGAAGGTGGCCTCGCGAAGCGAGGTCGGATGAGGGGTGCTCCAGGGAACGCCAACGTCTCCTTCCGCTGGAGCACCCCTCATCGGTCTCGGCGCTGCTCGCCGATCCACCTTCCCCACAAGGGGGAAGGAAGAAGCGCCGCGGCTGTCTGCGGCGCTTGCGCCTCTTCCTCTGGCGCTCGCCATCGCGTATGGCCCGGGGAAAATCCTCCCAAGTTCCAATTCCTTCGGAAACCGCATGATCAGACTTGAAAGCATCAGCAAGCAGAACGGCCGTCAGCTTGTCTTCATCGAGGCGTCGGCTTCCTTGCAGAAGGGCGAGAAGGTCGGCCTTGTCGGGCCGAACGGCGCCGGCAAGACGACCTTGTTTCGCATGATCACCAGCCAGGAGCAGCCGGACGAGGGCCAGGTGCAGGTCGATCGCGGCGTCACCATCGGCTATTTCAGCCAGGATGTCGGCGACATGGCGGGCCACAGCGCCGTCGCCGAAGTGATGAACGGCGCCGGGCCGGTCAGCGACGTGGCGGCAGAGATGGCTGAACTGGAAGCGGCGATGGCCGATCCCGACCAGGCCGACCGGATGGACGAGATCATCGAGAAATATGGCGAGGCGCAGCATCGCTTCGAGGAGCTCGACGGCTATGCGCTGGACGGCCGCGCCCGCGAGGTGCTGGATGGCCTCGGTTTCAGCCAGGAGATGATGGACGGCGATGTCGGAAAACTCTCCGGCGGCTGGAAGATGCGCGTGGCGCTGGCGCGCATCCTTTTGATGCGGCCCGATGTCATGCTGCTCGACGAACCGTCCAACCATCTGGATCTCGAAAGCCTGATCTGGCTGGAGCAATTCCTGAAGGGTTATGACGGCGCGCTGCTGATGACCTCGCATGACCGCGAGTTCATGAACCGCATCGTCAACAAGATCGTCGAGATCGATGCCGGCTCGCTCACCGCTTACTCCGGCAATTACGAATTCTACCAGCAGCAGCGGGCGATAGCCGACAAGCAGCAGCAGGCGCAGTTCGAGCGCCAGCAGGCCATGCTTGCCAAGGAGATCGCCTTCATCGAGCGCTTCAAGGCGCGCGCTTCGCACGCGGCGCAGGTGCAGAGCCGGGTGAAGAAGCTCGACAAGATCGACCGCGTCGAGCCGCCCAAGCGCCGCCAGGTGGTGAATTTCGAGTTCCAGCCGGCGCCACGCTGCGGCGAGGATGTCGTCACCTTGAAGAATGTCCACAAGGCCTATGGCAGCCGCAGCATCTATGAGGGGCTCGACTTCCAGGTCCGCCGCCGCGAGCGCTGGTGCATCATGGGCGTCAACGGCGCCGGCAAGTCGACGCTGCTGAAGCTGGTGGCAGGCGCCTCCGACCCCGACACCGGCACGGTGGCGCGCGGGCCGAGCGTGAAAATGGGCTATTTCGCCCAGCACGCCATGGAGCTGCTCGAAGGCGAGCGCACCGTGTTCCAGACGCTCGAAGATAATTTCCCGCAGGCCGGCCAGGCGCCGCTTCGCGCACTTGCCGGCTGCTTCGGCTTTTCCGGCGACGAGATCGAGAAGAAGTGCCGCGTGCTGTCAGGCGGCGAGAAGGCGCGGCTGGTGATGGCGCTGATGCTGTTCGATCCGCCCAACCTTCTGGTTCTGGACGAGCCGACCAACCACCTAGACATCGCCACCAAGCAGATGCTGATCGAGGCGCTGTCGCAGTATGAGGGCACTATGCTGTTCGTCTCGCACGACCGGCATTTTCTGGCAGCGCTGTCGAACCGTGTGCTGGAGCTGACGCCGGAAGGCATCCACACTTATGGCGGCGGCTATACCGAATATGTCGAGCGCACGGGGCAGGAAGCGCCGGGGCTGCGGAGCTAACGGAGACGCGCTCGCTGACATCGGCGTCGTATGCGCTCAGCCGAGCTCCTGGGCGAGGCCGATGAGAAGCCCTCCGGGTCCGCGAATGTAGCAGAGCCGATACACGTCCTTGTACTGGACGACCTCGCCTGCGAGCCGCGCGCCGCGCTTGCGGAGCCTTTCAAGCGTATCGTCGATATCGTCCACGGTGAACATGACGCGGAGGTACCCCAGAGCGTTGACCGGGTCGTCACGGTGGTCCGCGACGACCGGCGGCGTGAGGAAGCGGGACAGTTCGAGCCGGCTGTGACCGTCCGGCGTACGCATCATGGCAATCTCGACGTGCTGATCGCCCAGTCCGGTGACACGTCCGGCCCATTCACCTTCGATCGTGGCCTGCCCTTCGAGCTCAAGGCCGAGCTCGCGAAAGAAATCAATCGTCTCTTCGAGGTCATCGACGACGATTCCGACATTGTCCATCCGTTTGAGCGCCATGTGTCCAACCTCGTGTCTGGATCAAAAGCGTGTCGGTCTTCGGCCAAGGAAAAGGCGGCTGTCGAGCCGACGCCGCCTTCTGGATTTCCCGTCCGACCTCTTACCGTCGAAGGAATAGGCCCCCTTACCTCAGCGAGATGGCCAAGCCGCTGAGATCGGCGTTGACCTGCAGGCCGACCTGCTTGCCAGTCAATTCAAGCTGGGCGCCCTTGTCATTGGTCATGACGATCACCTGGGCGCCTTTGCCGAGCGTACCGCCGCCGCCAGCCGCACCGTAGACCCCCGTCACATCGCGGGCGCGCCTGACATGGCGAACGGTGCCGTGGAAATAGGTCTTGGAAACGCCGAAGGCGAGGCCGCCCGAGACGCCGCCGATCGAGATGGGATAGGTTTTGCCGTGGAAAGTGAACGTGCCTTCGCCGCCGGAGCCGCCGACGAAGAAGGCCGCCTTGTAGACGGCAAAGCGGATCGTGCCGCTGTCGGCATGCGCGGCGCTGGTAAAGCCGATGCCCGCGGTGGCGATGGCGGCAACCGCGATTCTACGAAATCCGGACGAAATATTCATGCTTGGAACTCCTGGAGGTCGCCGCTTGCGCGGCCTGGCGCGTCAGCGCTGTGTTAAAGTTACAACGGAACAGTCTCGCCCGTCATTTAGTTCCAGGCACGCGGCCTGAATCTGGCCGCGGGAAGATCGACACGAACCGAGGCCTATGGCAAGCGCAAGGGGCTGGACATCGCGTACACGTGATTGGCCGGCGGGTTCCGCCAGATACGGGGCGCCATTTCGCCACGCGCGCGGAATTCAGGATGATGCAATTCACGGGAAGGGCTGGGGATGAGAATTGCGATGGCGATTGCAATGTCCGCATTGGCCGCGACTGTGGCTGGATGCGCGACTTCTCCCGTCGATTATGGCGCGTCGCTTTCGCCGCAGGATCCGAAATGGGCGTCGCCAGCATGCCAGCAGGCCCGCGCGGCGGCTGCGGCCTACGCGGCGCGCGAAAAACAGCACCCGGGCTGGGAATTCGTCGCCCTTGGCCCGTACGGGTTAGGCATCATCGCGGCCACCAAGGAGGCCGAGCAGAAGCAGCGAAAGCTTTACGCCCGCGACGTGCACCTGCAATGCTCGAGCCTGCCTTTGCCGAAGGAACTGCAGGGCGATTTGAGCCCGGTGGTCGCAAGGGCGAACTATCCGTAGCTGTCGCCGCCTGGGGCATGCGGTCAAGCTGGAAGCGCCGCGCCTTGCTGCGTCAGCTTTATGATGCGGCGTTGACCGCAAATTGCGCGGCGAAGGCCCTGGCATAAGCGGGCCGGGCTTCCCCGCGCGCCACATAGGCAGCCAGGTTTTGATATTCGTCCAGAATGCCCGACATGCGTAGTCGAAGCAGCACCGACACCATCAGCAGATCGCCGGCGCTGAACGCACCATCGAGCCACTCGGCGGCGCCCAGATAGGCCGAGAGCTGGTCCAGCCGGGCGCGAACACGGTCCTTGACCAATGGCAGGCGCTGCTCGCTCCAGGACCTGTCGGCTTCGAATATTCTCGCCGTCGTCAATTCGAGGATCGGTGGCTCCACGGTGTTGAGGGCGGCAAACATCCAGGTGATGGCGCGGGCGCGGGCATCACGATCCCTGGGCAGCAGGCCCGCATGCTGCTCGGCAAGGTGAAAGACGATCGAGCCGGTCTCGAACAGGCACAGAGAACCTTCCTCATAGGTGGGGATCTGGCCGAACGGATGGATGGCCAGATGGTCAGGCGCCTTCATCCCGGCAAAGGAAACAAGACGAACCTCATAGGGCTGCCCCACTTCTTCGAGCGCCCAGCGAACACGTGTATCGCGCGCCAGTCCCTTGCCGCCATCGGGCGAGCGTTCGAAGGCGGTGATGGTGGGGATCATGGGAGGCTCCGGGTGGTTGGTTCGGTTCTTGGTTGCACCCAAAGGACGAACGGCCGGGGCGATTCCCGACAACCGCCTGGTTTTTCCGGACCACGGGATTTAACGGTTCGGACTGGTTGAATGCGTCCTCGGCTCAGCGCAGCAGGCCTTCCGCTTCGAATGTGTCCCAGCCCTCCAGCTTCGGCGGTGGAGCGTCATCCTTTCCCGAAGTCCTGGCGCTGCGCGCCTTGCGCTGTCGTTTTCCTGCGCGTGTCAGGGCGGCCTTGCCGGCACCGCGCCGTCTGTTTTCGGACGCTTCTTGCGCATCTTCCTCCCGCCAGGCGCTCGCCAGGTCGCGATCGAGAACATCCTCGATGTGGCGTGGATCGAAGACATGGAAGGTCACGGCCTTGGATCGCCCGCGCATCTTGACGGTGCGGGTGCCGATGCTCCTCAAGCGGCCGTCCTTCAGCCATTTGTGGCGCTCGCGGGCGGAGATGGTGAGAATGTCCTCTGCCTCGCGCGGAAGCACGGCCAGGGCTTCGATCCCTTCCAGTGTCCTGGAGATGGTTGCCGAGGCCGCCTGGAAGGCATCCGCGTCGGTTTTCAACATGCGCAAGACGATGCGGCCCGTCTCAGCCTTGGCAAATTTCCTTACAGCCCACGGCAGACGGGCTCGAATTTCGCGTTCGATCCCCTTCAGGCGCAAGGCGGAGCCAAGTGTTGCCGATGGCGGCAGCGGCCATTCGGCGACTACTGACGCTTTAGCGGTGCTCACGCCTTGCTCGGATGTGCGATCAGGCGCGCCGGCAATTGCCGCGACGATGCCACCCAGGACCTTTCGCAAGGAATCGCGCTTCTTGTCTGCCATGTTTCATGTTCGCTCGTCAGGTGCCTTCGTGAAACGACACTTCGCACAGCAGACAACCGAAATCAGGCTCAAACAGTTCCTTTGGCATACGCAGCCACCTGTCCGGGTTCGCCGAACCATCGCGACGCGGCCTGAGCGGCGCCCTCCAGATCAGGCTCACCATCAGCGGCCCAGGCGACGACACCATCGGGGCGCACGAGCAGGGCGCTCAGGCCCAGGCGCTCCCTGGCGTCCTCGGCGACATAGGCGATCCGCCCGCTCCAGCGGCTTGCAAGCGCCTGGAGGGCAGGGCGGGCAGCGAAGTCCAGCAGCAGGGCTTGGCCGGTCCTCAAGCGTTCGCCGGGTCTCGTTCCGTCGGCCAGTTCGAAATCGGGCGCGCTGCGGCCCACCAGTGGGTGGCTGCCGCCGACGTCGTAGCGCAGCGACACGCCCCAGACGCGCTCGGCGAAGTAGGTCGCGCCGTCGCGCGTGTCGATGAGGTCGCGGATGATGGCTTCGAGCGCGCGTGAACTGCGGCTTGGCCGCATCAACGCGACCTGGGCGCGCGACCAGTCGAGAATTTGCGCTCCCACCGGATGGCGTTCATCGAAATAGCTGTCGAGCAGGCCGGCCGGCGCGTCGCCACGGATGGTGGCGGCGAGCTTCCAGCCGAGGTTCATCGCATCGCCAATCCCAAGGTTGAGCCCCTGGCCACCGAGCGGCGAATGGATATGCGCGGCGTCGCCGGCGAGCAGCACCCGCCCGTTGCGATAGGCGGATGCCTGGTAGGCGCGATCGGTCCAGGTCGTGGCGAGGCGCAGCGCCGTCAGGGTGACGTCGGTTCCGGACACGCGGCGCAGCACGGCCTGCACATGCTCCAGTGTGATCGGCTCTGTCCGGTGGAAAGTTGCGCCGTCGAACTCGACCATCGCGATGGTTCCTGGCCGTGAGTAGGTATACATGCCCGTCGGCGTGTAGTGGCGGCCGGGGCTGAGCGCGTCCGGATCGGCTATTTCGACCTCAACGGAATAGCCGGTGAACTCGGCATCCGTGCCGGTGAAGGCAAAGCCGCCAAGCTTGCGGACCGTGCTGCGGCCGCCATCGCAACCGACGAGCCAGCGGGCGCGAAAAATCTCGCCACCGGCGCGGATCGTCACGTCCTCGTCCGACTGGTCGAAGATTTCGACGCCAAGGCCGCGCCTGATCTCGACGCCCATGGCGGTCGCGCGGGTGGCGAGCATGGTTTCCAACTGCTCCATCTCGACCGCCATGCTGGTGCCCGCCGGGCCTGGCAGGCGATAGGGCCATTTCGAACTGTCGACGGCGTCGAGATGGAACTGGATGCCGGCGAAATGGCCGCCCGGGCGGCGCGGCTGCTGCATCCAGTGCGCGGCGACCAATTTGCCCGAGCCATCCTTCGTCGTCGGCGGCGCAATGGCGTCCAGCAGGTCGCGTCGATGGAAGGCCTCTATAGTGGGTGCCGAGAGACCGCGCATGCCGAAGGGCAGCCGCTTCAGCGGCGAACGGGGATCTTCGGCCTTTTCCAGTATCAGGACCGAGAGGCCTGCCAAACGCAACTCGCAAGCGAGAAACAGGCCGACCGGGCCGGCGCCGGAGATGACGACATCATGGGAAATTGGGTGGTGGCTGTGCATGAACTGCTCCTTGGTCGATGTTCGACCGGAGCGTTCCTCGCGTTGGGAGCCACACGGACGAACGATTGGACGCTCGATCAGCGTCCGATGTTCGTCGTGGGGATCTCGTGCACGAAGCCAAAGACCAGAGCTCTCGTTACCGAGAGGAGTTGGGCTTACCAAACCAACCCTGCCTTTTCCGACAGGAGCCATATAGCGATGTGGCGATCGATCCGCAACGGGCACGTCGGCGGTCAAAGGCAACGCCATTGGTTAGGGGCAATCTAGCTCGCGGCCAGCCATTTACGCGACAGGGCGAAGGCCTTGAAGGCCTTGGCCTCCATCGGGCGGCCAAAAAGGTAGCCCTGCAGGATATCGCAGCCAAGTTCCTTGAGGATGCGCGCATGCTCCATCGTCTCGACGCCCTCGGCGACCACTTCGATGCCGAGCGATTTGCCGATCTCAATGATCGACGCCACCAGATGCCGTTGCGCCATTGAGCCGGTGATGGGTGTGATCAGTTGGCGGTCGATCTTGAGGCGGCGCGGACGCAATTTGAGCAACGAGACGATCGAGGCGTGGCCGGTGCCGAAATCGTCGATCTCGATGTCTATGCCGAGTTCCTTGATGTGGTCGATATTCCACGTGACCAGGTCGTCGTTTTCATCGAGGAAAATAGACTCCACCAGTTCGAACGACACCGTTCCCGCCTTGATGGCGAGCTTGCGCAGACCCTCGATCAGGTCCCTGTCCTCCAGCCGCCTGGCCGAGACGTTGACCGACACGCGCGGGATGTTGAGATGGCTGCGCGACCAACGCTCGAAATTCTCCAGCGCGTGTTTGAGGACGATTCGATCGATCAGCGCCACGACATTGAGTTCTTCGGCCACCTTGAGATAGGCGTCGGGGGCCAGGATGCCGCGTCGCGGGTGCTTCCAGCGCGACAACGCCTCGACGCCGACGATCTCGAGCGTGCTGGCGTCGAACTGCGGCTGATAGTAGGCGACGAATTCGTTCCGCTCCAACCCTCCCAGGATCTCGTCGGCGATCTGCTTGGTCCGCACGATCTCGCTCTGCAGCTCCTCGTTGAAGAACTCGTAACGGTTGCGCCCACGGCTTTTGGCCCGATAGAGCGCGAGATCGGCGTTGACCAGCAACTGTTTCACGTCGACGCCGTTGTTGGCGGCAATGCCGATGCTGACCCCGAAACGGCACGGATGACCGCGATAATCGACAGGTTGGCGCATGTCCTCGATGATGCGGTGGGCAAGTGCCGACAGTCCGTCGTCGTCAAGCCCATGGCTCACCACGACGAACTCGTCGCCGCCGATGCGCGCAACGAAATCGTCACGGCCCACATTGGCCTGGATAACCTTGGAGGCATGCACCAGCATGGCATCGCCCGCAGCGTGGCCGAGCGTATCGTTGATCTGCTTGAAGCGGTCGAGGTCCAGGTGCAGCAGTGCCGTGCGCCGGTCCGGTTTGCCGTTCTCGGCCAGAAGTTCATCGAGATAGCGGCGGTTGGGCAGGCCGGTCAGCGAATCGTGCAGCGCCGCATATTCGATATGTGCCTTGGCGAGATTGAGCTCGGCGTTCTTCGATTCCGTCAACTGGCGTTCGCGAATGAGGTTTTCGTTGAGCAGCACGTCGCTGGTCACGTCCCATTCGGCGCCGATCAGCTTGGGCGTTCCGCCGATGTCCTGGAAGTAGGTCGCGCGCGTGCGCACATGGCGGACGGTGCCGTCGGGGCGTAGGAGCCGGTATTGTGAGGAATAGGGGCCTTGTTTGGCCGCGGCGAGATCGAAGTCCTGTCTCGCCCGCGCGAGATCTTCAGGATGGATCGCCTGCGCCCAGTCATCATAGCCGCGCGGCTTGCCGTCGGCTGACTTGCCGTAGATCTCGTTGACGCGGTCATCCCACACCATTTCGTTGGTGGTGAGATCGTGTTCCCAAACGCCGATACCAGAGGCTTCCAGCGCCAGCTCCAGGCGCCCGGACAGGCGCCTCAGCTCGGCGTAGTTTTTCTGCCTCTCGCCGAACAGCCGGCCGGCCACCATGATCGGCAGCACCACCAGCGCTCCGGCGAGCAACATGAGCGACCGCAAGGCCCACTCGTTTTTCGGAGCCGCCGGCCAGCCGCCCTTGGGGATGGCCGAAATCTGCCAGGAACCCGATGGCAGCTGCACAGCGGCCGATACGGGATTTCCTGCGATGACCTGGCCGGCGCCGAAAAAGCGTTCGCCGGCGCCGCCCAGCGCATCCTTGCCGGTGAGCGCGACATCGATGTCGAGATCAGGGTCGGTCAGCCCGCTCGCCGCGTAGAGCCGGTCGACATCGACCACCGCCGAGACGATGCCCCAGAAACGGTCGCCGCCGCCCGCGGTCGGAACAAAGACCGGAATGCGGCCGATGAAGCCGCGCCCGCCCTGGGCAAGGTCGACCGGGCCGGCGAACACCAGCACCCGATGGTCGCGCGCCCGCAGCGCCGCCGTCCGCTGCGCTTCGTTCTTGCGGTAATCGAGCCCGATCGCCTTCTCGTTGCCTTCCATCGGGTACATCAGCGAGATGACCAGGTCGGGCGCGCCGGCAATGTTGCGTAACTGCGATTTCTGCTGGAACAGATTTCCGGCAAGCGAGGCAAATCGCTGCTGGCCCATATAGGGTTCCGTATCGATGGCCGAGACCAACCCCTGAACAAGCTGAAGATTGCCGTTGATGTTGCCTTCGAGCTTGGCGCGGATGATGTTGACCTTTGCCAGCACGTCGGCGCGCGCCAGTTGGTCGGAGACCCTTCTGTTCTGCTGGTCGGCGACGATTGAGCAGACCAGAAGCACGACGAAAGCGATCGCCGCCGGCAAGTTGGCGGAAGAAAAAACGGCCCGTCTCACGCGGCCGAGGCTGAATCCAGTGATGGCCAATTCGACCCGGATACCTTTCCTGAACTGTAGCTCATCGAACGACTGTAGTAGAAAACGCTTAAATTTGCCCTTCCAGGCTGGTGGTAAGTTGCGGCATCGGCTAAGGCGGGCGAACGAGTTGCGGAAGTATAATGGCAAGACGGTTTGCGTTTCTCCTGGTGCGCGACTTCACGCTGTCGCCGCTGTCACTGTTCATCGACACGCTGCGGCTGGCGGGTGACGAGGGCGATCGCAGCCGCAGGATCGAGTTCGACTGGGAGATCGTCGGCGAACGCGGCCTGCCGATCCGGGCGAGTTGCGGTGTCGAATTGCTGCCCACCAAGGGGATCGGCAATCCTGAGGATTTCGACAACATCGTGGTGGTCGGCGGCCTGCTCGACACCAACCGCAGCCTGAGTTCCGACAAGGAGGTCTTCCTGTTGCGGGCGGCCGAGAAGGGGGTGCCGCTGACGGCGCTGTGCACGGGAAGCTTCGTGCTGGCGCGCTACGGCCTGCTCGACGGCTACGCCGCGGCCGTCAGCTGGTTCCACATCAAGGATTTCCGTAGCCAGTTCCCCGATGTCAACGCGCATGCCGACAGCCTGTTTTCCGTCGACCGCGGCCGCTCGACCTGCGCCGGCGGCACGGGTGCGGCCGACCTTGCCGGCTATTTCGTGTCCCAGTTCATCGGCCAGAAGGCGGCGGAAAAGGCCGCCAAGATCCTGGTGCTCGACCGCATCAGGAGCAGCCGGGACGTGCAGCCCGTCGGTGACCTGTTTCCGGCAGCGTCGAGCCGGTCGGTCAAGCGTGCCTTGCTGTTGATGGAGAGCAACCTGCAGGAGACGCTGTCGGTCGCCGAGATCGCAACCCGCCTGAATTGCTCACGGCGCCAGCTCGAGCGGCTTTTCGGCACCGAACTCGGCATCGGTCCGATGGCGGCCTATCTGGCGCTGAGAGTGCATCATGCCAAGTCGCTGCTCGAAGGCAGCGACCTGCAGATCGGTGACATCGCCTATCGCTGCGGCTTCACCAATGCCGGCCATTTCAGCCGCGTCTTCCGCCAGCAGACCGGCATCACGCCAACCCATCTCAGGCATCCCAACCGCCTGGCGAGCGTCTCGGCGGGGCAATGAAGCCGGCCGCGTAGCGCCGCTCGAGCCGGGCCGGCTCCTGGGCGACTTGCGTCACGAAATGCGCTGACCGTCCTCATCGAGCAGAACGCAGCCTTCGGGATCGAATCCGAGGTCGATCGCCTCGCCTTCGCGAAGGACGCGGCCGGTGATCGGCGCGTTGGCGCGGATGACGGTCTTGCCGCCGATGTCGACCTCATAGATGGCGCTGCCGCCCAGATACGAGGCCGAGACGACACGGCCGGACAGCCTGTTGGGGCCTGCCGCCGCGCCGATCGACAGTTTCTGCGGCCGCAGCACGACTGTGACCTTGCTGCCCTGTGCAGGCGGCCTTGGACAGGCGACCTCGACCGTCTGGCCAGTGGCAAGCGTCACCGCCATTGCCTGGCCGGACCGGCTCACGGTGCCGGCCAGCATGTTGGCCTTGCCGAGGAAGTCGGCGACGAAGGCCGTGGCGGGCGTTTCATAGACCTCCTGCGGGGTTCCGATCTGCTCCACAGCGCCGGCGTTCATCACCACGATGCGATCCGACATGGAGAGCGCTTCCTCCTGGTCGTGGGTGACGAAGATGGCGGTGATGCCGGTTTCCTTCTGGATCTTCTTGATCTCGACGCGCATCTCCTCGCGCATGTTCGCGTCCAGCGCCGACAGCGGCTCGTCGAGCAGCAGCACCTGCGGCTCGAAGACGATGGCGCGGGCAAGCGCGATGCGCTGCTGCTGCCCGCCCGACAGCTGCGACGGCAGCTTCTTCTCGCTGCCCGGCAGCCGCACCATTTCGAGCGCCTGGCACCTTGCGCACGATCTCGGGCTTCGGCACGTTGCGGTACTTCAGGCCGAAGGCGACGTTGTCGAAGACGTTCTTGTGCGGGAACAGCGCATAGCTCTGGAAGACCAGGCCGATATTGCGCTTGTAGATCGGCACATCGTCCACCCGGCGCCCGTCGATCATGATCTGGCCGCCCGAAATGTCGACGAGGCCGGCGATGGAGCGCAGGATCGTCGTCTTGCCGCAGCCCGAAGGCCCGAGCAACGTGACGAAGCTGCCCTTGGCGATGGAGAGCGAGAAATCGCGCACGGCGACGAACTTGCCATAGGCGATGTCGATGTCGCGGAACTCGACCGCCGGCTGGCCGGTCCCGGCGCCGCTCGGAGCGGGTGCGCCCGCGCCGGGCCTTGCCACCCCGGCCGCTTCCGGCCGGGGCACTTCTGAAAGGTCGTTTCTGTCAGGCACCTTTCGAGATCCTGTTCCACTGCTTGGTCCAGGCGTCCTCGTTGGTCGCCCAGTAGACCGGGTCGGCAAAGGTCAGCGACTTCATCGTGCCGGTCTTGTCGAAGGCCGGCAGCTTCTCGATCTTCTCGGTGAGCTTGACCTTTGTCGGATCGAGCGACGGCGGATAGCTCTGGCCTTCGGCGACCGCGATGGCGGTCGCCGGGTCGAGCATGAAGTTGATCAACTCCTCGCACTCGGCCATTGGCGAGCCTTTCAGGATCAGCATGTCCTCCATCCAGGCATAGGAACCGGCCGGGTCGAGATAGCCGATCGGATGGCCCTGGTCCTGCAAGGCGGCGACGCGGCCCGACCAGGCGTCGGTCACCACGATCTCGCCCTTGGAAAGCAGGTCCATCAGCTCCGCGCCGGAGCTCCAGAACTTTTTGGCGAGGTCGCGCGTCTCGCGCACCTTGGCCCAGATCGCATCCATGTCCTTGAGGTTGTTGGGATCCTGCCCGGTGGCGAGCGCGGCGTACCAGACGCGAGTGGTCATGTCGGAATAGCCGCCGACCTTGCCGGCGTATTTCTTGTCGAGCAGAAGGGCGGCGCCCTTTTCCTTGGCCTCCTCGGGCGAGATCACCTTGGTGTTGTAGGCGATGCCTGTCGTGCCGTAGTCGTAAGGCACGGCCGAGAGTTTCGGCGTCAGCTTGCGGAACGGATCGATCATCGGCTGCAGCACATTGGCCATGTTGGGAATGTTGGCCTCGTTGATCTCCGAGGTCAGGCCGCCATTCACATATTTGATGTAGTAGTTGACGCCGGAGGAATGGATGACCTGGTAGTCGCCGGGCTTGGCGGTCTTGATCTTGGTGATGATCTCGTCCTCGTCGCCGAACGTGCCCTGGACCACCTTGATCTTGGTCTTGGCCGTGTAGGGCTTGAAGGCGTATTTGTCGATCGCGTCCTGCACCGTGCCGCCCCAGCCGTCGAAGCGAACCTCCTCGACCGCGGCGAGCGCCTGCCGCATCCAGGGCATGTCGAGGCCGACCGCGGCGGCCGCGGCGGCGGTCAGCGTCAGGAAAGTGCGGCGGCTGAGATCGCCGTTTTGATATCTATCGTGCAGCCGTTCAAGCCGCTTGCCGTTGGACAGTTTCATCGTGCTTGCTCCTTTGGTTCACCGCGTCGTTTCAATCTGGTCAGGCTTTGCAGGATCAGGCCGCCGAGCAGCGGGATGCCGACGGTCACCAGGATCATCACGGTGCCGAGCGCGTTGATCTCCGGGCTGATCGAGATCTTGAGCATCGAAAGGATCTGGGTGGGCATGGTCTCGACGCCCGCCGGCCGCCAGAACAAGCTGGCCGACGTGTTGTCGAACGAGATGGTGAAGGCGAGCAGCGCGCCGCCGACGACGGCGGGGATGAGCAGCGGCAGCGTGATCTCGCGGAAGGACGAGAAGCGCGAGGCGCCGAGCGAGAGCGCCGCCTCCTCATAGACGCGGCGGATACCGACCATGCGCGCCTGGGTGATCAGCACCACATAGGGTACGGCGAGCAGTATATGGCCGAGCACCAGGAGAAGCATGGTCCGCGGCTGGTCGACCGCCTTGATCAGCACCAGGAGGCCGACGCCGAGAATGGTCTCGGGCACCAGCGCCGGCAGGATCACCAGCGTGCTCAGCGCCTGCTTGCCGCGGAATTCGAAGCGCACCAGCGCAAACGAGGTGACGACGCCGATTGCCGTGGTGACGGCTGATGTGACCAGCGCGATCCACAGCGAGGTGCGGAAGGCGGCCAGCACCGGCTCGTTGGCCATCAGCTTGCCGTACCATTGCAGGCTGAAGCCGGTCATCGGGAAGCCGCCGAACATCGAGGCGTTGAACGACAGGATCACCGTCGCTACGATCGGCGCGAACATGAAGATGTAGACGCAGACCGTGACGAAGCCGGTCAGCCGCCAGGCCCATCTGCCTTCGTGTTTCCGCCGCGCCTTCATCCGCCCAGTCCCTTGACGATCTGCGACATGCCCATGAAGCGTGTGTAGATGGCGGCGAAGGAGCCGAGCACGAGGAACAGCACGATCGAAAGCGTGGCGCCCATCGGCCAGTTCAGCTCGCCCATGATGGTGTCGTAGATCAGATTGCCGAACAGCGCGTCGCGGCCGGAGCCGAGCAGTTGCGGCGTGACATAGCTGCCGGCGGCCAGCACGAAGCAGAGCAGCAGGCCTGCCGCCAGGCCCGGCAGCGAAAGCGGAAGCGTGACTTCGCGGAACGCCTGTGCGCTGGTGCAACCCATCGAGCGCGCGGCCGAAATCAGGGTACGGTCGATGCCCTCGAGGCTGACATAGACGTTGAGGATCATGTAGGGCAGCAGGAAGTGCAGCATGCCCAGGATGACCGCGCCCTCATTGTAGAGCATCGGCAACGGCTCGCTGATGATGCCCATCTTCAGCAGCGCGACATTGATGACGCCCTGTTCGCCCAGGATGTTGATCCACGAAAAGGTGCGGATGGTGAAGCTGATCCAGAACGGCACGATGAGCAGGAGAAGCAGCAGCCATTTGTGCTTGAAGGTCGTCGCCCAGATGAAATAGGCCGGGAAATAACCCAGCACCCCGCAAAGCAGCGCGGTGATGGCGCCGACCCGCAGCGTCTTCAAAAGGAAGCCGGCATAATAGCTGTCGGTCAGGAATTCGTGCCAGTTCGCCGTCGTCAGCGCGCTGGTTTCAACGCCTGCGGTGACGAAGGTGAAGAAGGTGTAGGCGGCCATCACGGCGATCGGCAGCACCAGGAAGAAGATCAGCAGCAGGAGCACCGGCGCGACCAGCAGCCACGCCAGCCGTGGATCATACAATGTCCATTGTCGTTTCATGAGCACCCGGTGCGCTTTCTTTGAAGCGCCTGTTTTGTTCCCGGGGCCAAGATTGGGTGATTGGTGGCCCGATGTCTACACCAGGCGATTGAGCCAGCGGACATCGGGCGCGTCGCCGGCTGCGATGGACGCCGTGTCGGCGGACGGCATCGCGGCGGCGCCGGCATGGCCGTTCGATCTGGTAGGTTGAATTTGCCGGCGGCTTCTATGCCGGCAGGCCGGCCAGCCGCATGGCCTCGGTGACGTCGTCGATGATAGCAGGCGCGAGACCGACGGCGGCGGACCAGCGGCCGATGGTGAAATGCGGGTCGAGCGCCATCAACCGTGATCCCGCAGCCTTTGCTTCCTCGATCCGTCCGAGCCGGGCAAGGGGTGCGGCCAGCCATCCGTGCAGGATGCTGAAGCCGGGGTTCATCTCCACCGCCCGCCGTCCGGCAGCAATGGCCTGTTCGTGCCTACCGGCGAGAAAGTTGCCGAAGCCGATCATGCCTTGCGGCACGCAGTTCATGGCGTCCAGCGGGTTCAACCGCAACGCCTGCTCGCCCCAGTCGATGGCGCGTGTCGCATCGCCGCCATAGGCCACCGGCACGCAGCCGAAGGCATAGACGAAGGCACAGGATGCGCTGAGCGAAAGCGCCTGCGAAAACGCCTCGTCGGCGAGCTTGCGGTCATGCTCGACCAGGCCGATGGTGAAGCCGGCCAGCGCCAGCGCCATGGCGTCGCCCGAGCCGTGCTCGATCGCCGCATGGGCATGGCGGGACGCCTTCCCGCTATGCTCCGCCTGCATGCCGCCGCGAATGAAAAGGGTTTGATGCGCCCAGGCGGCAAAGCCGTGGACAAGGGCATAGCTCGGCTCGATGGCCAGCGCCTGATCGAGCAGCGGCAGACCCCTGGCGGCACCTTGCGGCATGAAGGTGTAGACGTCGGGCAGCGCGCGCAGGAAAAGATCGTAGGCGTCGAGACTGTCGGGCCGCTGACGCTTGACGCGCTCGATCTCGGCCCGCCGCAGATTGGGCTCGATGGCCGCGACCACGCTGATGGTGATCTCGTCCTGCAGCGCGAACACGTCGGTCAGCTCGCGGTCGTAGCGTTCGGCCCAGAGATGGCCGCCATCCTCGGTGTCGATCAACTGGCCGGTGATGCGCACGCGGCTTCCCACCTTGCGCACGCTGCCTTCCAGCACATAGCGCACGCCAAGCTCTTGTCCGACCTGCTTCATATCAACCGCGCGGCCCTTGTAGGTGAAGGAGGAGTTCCGCGCGATCACGAACAGCCAGCGGATCCGCGACAGGCCGGTGATGATGTCCTCGACCATGCCGTCGGCGAAATAGTCCTGATCCGGATCGCCGCTCAGGTTCACGAAAGGCAGCACGGCGATGGAAGGGCGGGCGGGGATGCCAAGGCCAGGCTTCGCCGGCTCGACCGGTGCTGTCGCCTCGGCGCCGGCCTCCTCGTGCACGGTGCCGACGAACCGAAAGCCCCGGCGCGGAAAGGTGCGGACAAGGCGCTGTTGCTCGCCATTGTCCTGAAGCGCGCTGCGCGCGGCGTTGACGCGGCTGGCCAGCGTGGCGTCCGAGACGATGCGTCCCTGCCAGACCGCATCGACCAGGTCGTCCTTGCTCACCACCCGCTCGCGATTGCGGATGAGATATTGCAAAAGGTCGAACACTTGTGGCTCGACGGCGATCAGGCTGTTGCCGCGACGCAGTTCGCGCCGGTCGCCGTCCAGGGCGAAATCCTCGAAAAGATATGGCAAATTGCTGGCTCCGGAACCCGGCCAATAACGATTCCGGACACTGTAGCCGTGTGGTGGCCGCAAAATCAAAGCCATCTCAAGGGAAAATCAAGAGGTCCTGAAGGCCGCCTCAAAGCGAGCGCGGCGGCTGCGTCGCATAGTCCTCCTGCAACCAACGCAAACAACACTTTGAAAAGGAGAACTCAAATGTCCAAGAACGCAGCAAATTCCGTCGTCCTCGTTCATGGTGGCTTCGTCGATGGCTCCGGCTGGGAAGGGGTCTACCACCAGCTCAAGAAGGATGGCTACGACGTCACCATCGTCCAGAACCCGACCACCTCGCTCGCCGACGATGTCGCTGTCACCAGGCGCGCCATCGCAGCCGCTCCCGGCAATGTCATCCTGGTCGGCCACTCCTATGGCGGCGTCGTGGTGTCGGAAGCCGGCACCGATCCCAAGGTGGCTGGTGTCGTCTATATCGCGGCCTTCGCGGCGGATGCCGGCGAGTCGGTCTCGACCCTCATCGCCAACCCCCCTCCCGGCGCTTCGGTACCGCCGATCCTGCCGCCCGTCGACGGCTTCCTGATGCTCGACAAGGCCAAGTTCGCCGCCTCGTTCGCCGCGGATGTGCGCCCCTCGCTCGCCTCCTTCATGGCGGACTCGCAGGTGCCGTGGGGCGTGGCCGCACTCGAAGGCAAGGTCACCAAGCCGGCCTGGAGAGTGAAGCCGAGCTGGTATCTGGTCGCCACCGACGATCACATGATCCCGCCGCCGGCACAGCGCCAGATGGCGAGCCGGGCCGGCGCGACGACGGTGGAAGTGCCCGGCAGTCACGCGGTCTATGTCTCCGATCCGGCTGCGGTCGCCAAGCTCATCGAACAGGCCGCCGCCAGCGTCGGCAAGAACTGAGAAGGCATCATCGCAGAAAAGCCTGGGTGCTTGGCGGCACCCAGGCTTTTTAGCACTCGCTGGAGGCGAAACGTCGCCGGAGCGTCCGGGGCGATCGGCGTCGATTTTACCAGAATCGGCCTGCGCTCAGCCCTTCGCGATGCCGCGTGCGATCAGCCGCGCCAGACGCTCCGAGAATGCCCTGGCGTCGGCCGGCTTGTCGCCGTCGAGCACGCGCGCCTCGTCGTAGAGGAGATGGGCCGCGTCATCCTTGAAGGCCTGGTCCTCGTCGCCGAGGCCGGCGAGCGCCAGCACGCGCTCGTGGCGCGGGTTGATTTCGAGGATGGGCTTGGCCGCCTTGTCGAGGCGGCCGGCGGCGTTCATCAGCCGCTCGAACTGCCGGTCGGGGCCATGTTCGGGCGCGACCAGGCAGACGGCGCTCTCGGTCAGGCGGTCGGAGGCCTTCACATCCGAGACGGCATCGCCAAGCGCCGATTTGACGAAGGCCAGGAAGCCGTCGACCTCCGGCGCTGCAGCCGTATCCGGCTTCTTTGCGTCGTCGAGCAGCGGAATGTCGGACAGTTCGGCGACGCCTTGCGTCACCGACTTGAACGGCTTGCCGTCGAAGTCCGGCGCCATCGTCACCCAGAAACTGTCGACCGGGTCGGTGAGCAGCAGCACCTCGATGCCGCGCGCCTTGAAACCTTCGAGCTGCGGCGAGGCTTCGAGCCTGGCGCGGTCGTCGCCGGCCATGAAGAAGATCGCCTTCTGGCCTTCCTTCATCGCCGCGACATAGTCGGCCAGGCCGCGCCAGCCTTCGCCCGAGGCGGTCGAGTGGAAGCGGGCGAGCTTCAGCAATTGCTCGCGCCGCTCGTAATCCTCGTAGAGCCCTTCCTTCAGGACGACGCCGAAATTCTCCCAGACCTTGGCATAGGCCTCGGCCTCGTTCTCCGCCAGCTTGGCGAGGTCGCCCAGCACGCGGTTGGTCAGGCCCTTGCGGATCGAGGCCAGCAGCGGGCTTTCCTGGATCATTTCGCGCGAGACGTTGAGCGGCAGGTCGGCGGAATCGACCAGGCCGCGCACGAAGCGCAGATAGCGCGGCAGCAGGTCGGCATCGTCGGTGATGAAGACGCGGCGCACATAGAGCTTCATGCGGCCCTTGCGGTCCTGGTCGAACAGATCGAACGGGCGCGAGCCGGGCACGAAGGCAAGCACGGAGTATTCCTGCCGGCCCTCGGCGCGGAAATGGATGGTGGCGGCCGGCTCGTCATACTGGCCGGCGACGCTGCGGTAGAAGTCGGTATATTCCTCGGGCTTGATCTCGCTCTTCGGTCGCACCCAGAGTGCCGTGCCATCGGCAATGTCGCGCGCCTCGGCGCCGGGTTTTTCGATGAGCGTGATCGGCACCGGCACATGGCCCGACTGCGACTTGGCCAACTGCTCGAGCCGGTAGGAGCCGGTGTAGGAAACGGCGTCGTCCATCAGATGGAGCACGACGCGGGTGCCGCGCCTGGGTGCTGCTTCGAGAGGGGCGGGGGCGATTTCGTAGGAACCCTTGCCGTCGGAGGACCAGCGCCAGGCCTCTTCGCTTCCGGCCAGGCGGCTGATGACATCGACGCGGTCGGCGACCATGAAGGCGGAATAGAAGCCGACGCCGAACTGGCCGATGAGCTGCGTGTCCTCCGTGCCTGAGCCGACGCGCTCGATGAAGGCGCGCGTGCCCGAGCGGGCGATCGTGCCCAGGGCCTCGGCCATGTCGTCGCGGCTCATGCCGATGCCGTTGTCCTCGACGGTGATCTCCTTGTTGTCCGGATCGGCCGAAATCGAAATGCGCGGCTTGGGATCGTCGCCCAGCAATTCGGGACGGCTGACGGCCTCGAAGCGCAGCTTTTCGCAGGCGTCGGCGGCGTTGGAAATCAGCTCGCGCAGGAACACGTCCTTATCGGAATAGACCGAATGCACCATCATGTGCAGCAGCCGCGAAACATCCGCCTCGAATGCCCTGGTTTCCGTCGCTTTCGTGTCCGTCGTCATTCAGATTTTCCCACGCTGTTCATCCGCCCGCCGCGCCGGGCGCGTTCGGGACTTTCCTTTCAACCATTTTTTGCGGTGCTGGCAACTGCGTTCAGTGTGCCAGCGCGCCGACGATATGGTGGTGGGGTGCGAAGGTGACAAGAGGGCGTCGGCGCCGCGCCCTTTTTGCGTCCCTACTTCCCCGCCATGTGATCCGCCAGCGCCTGCGCCTGGGCAAGCAGCGCCTGATAGGTCGGGGTGTCCGGCAGGCTCTTGCCCATGCAGGCGCGGAAGTCGTTGTCGCCTTTCGTCCAGGCGGCGTTGGCGGCGTCGGATGTGTTTTCGTCGCTGTCGTCGGTGGCCTGCTTGGCCAATTTCTGGGCGGCGGCGTCGGCGGCGGTCCATGCGGCGTCGCAGGCCGCGATCTTCGGGACGGGCGGTGAAGCGGGCGCTTCGGCGATCAGGACGCTGTTGCCCTTGACGACCGTGACGACGACCTCCTGGTCGGAGTTCGGTCCGATATCCTGTGCCCACCCGCCGAGGCGGGCGATCGCCATGTCGGCGCCGTCGGGCTTCTTCACCGCGAAGTCGAGCGTGCCGGTGAAGGCGGCGTCGCTGCCGATGGCCTGGGTGTAAAAGGCATCGAGCTTGAGCGCCGCGTCGAAGCTGGTGGGCAGTTTGAGATCGGCGTCCGTCTCGGCGGCGCGAGACTGCAGCCAGTGCTCGACCAGCCCGCGTGTCGAGGCCACGATGCTGGGACCATCCTCGGTGCCGTGGCGCAGCCCGTCTAGCATGCCGAAGCCGACATCGGAGGAACTGAGGCTTTCGATGTTGATCTTGCCGGCGGCCGGAAAATCCTTGACCGTGAAGGGGCCGAGCAGGGCGGAAAGGCGCTTTTCAAGATCGGCGCGGGCCTTTTCATTGGCCGCATCGAGCGTCTCCACCGATGCGTTCGTGCTCTCCATCGCCGCGATGTCGGCAATCGCCTTGTCGCGCGCGGCGATATAATCGTCCTCGGGCGAGGCCGCGAAGGCAGCACTGCTCGCCAGTGCAAACATGACCGTCCAGACCAACCGCATGACAGAACCTTTCTTCGTGGCGGATCAACAGGCCAGGCAGCCATCGGGCAGCTTTGCGGCTATTGCGCGGCAGAAAACGCCGAGGCGAAACATCCCGATCGGGGAGGCATGGCAAGTGCCGCCATTAACCATCAGTTAACTATCCGGTCGCCTTTGAATCAAATTTGACGGATACTCTTTCCAGGCCAAACGAGGCTGCTCGAGAGGCCGGAGAAGACAGCAATCATAAGCTTGGCGCGCCACTTTCGGTCGCGCGCGGCAGGCTGAAATCAAAAGAAGCGACGGACCACCGTCGCCTTGCGGGGAGGCGTCAGCATCATTCTTGATGAGGGTCGCCAGAATGAAGATCGAAGACGCAGTGACCGCTGTAACAGCCGAGGCCAACGCGCTCATGTCTTGCCTCGGCCAGCCCGTCGTCGCCTACCACGTCACGGAAATCATGCGAGAGGCCAATTTGGAACACGCCAGGCAGATGCAGCTCGCCTTGATGCGGCGAAGCATCGAGGCGCTGGTCGATGACGGCCTGGAGGATGTGGCCGCGGAGCAGTGTGTTTCACAATTCCACGGTCGTCTCGGCTTGGCCTGGAGGCTGCTGCACGCATCGGATGGCGTGGCGCACTGATTTCCCAGGAAATCGCTGGATCGTATTGGTCCCGGCCGCCTTTGAAACCCTGTCAGCGATATCGTCGGCGATAATAGGATCGTCGGAAAAATGATGTCTCGTGACACCAGACGCCAGAAATAGAGCACGATCCGTGCGGCCTCTGGCCTGTGCGGGGTTCATGACCATCTCTCGCGAAACGATTTCTGTCGTTCGGATGGGTGCAATTTTCGGTGGGCCGTTGCGGTGTCGATCTCGACGACGACCCGAGCGCTTATCTTGACAGTTATCTTACCGGCCTCATCATCGACGCGCGTCACGTGCCCCGTTATCGCCACCTGGTCGCCGGGCTTTGCTTTCCGCGGAGGCTCAATGGCAACTGGGAGGCTGTGACTTGCAATGTTCACACACGCTCGGCCACTGCGACGAACCATCAGGATAGTCGCCGTCAATGCCACTTCATCGCCGATGTCTATGTTCCGTCCCATACCTAGATCCCGGCGCCGATGATGCGTTGATCAATCACTGAACCCTGTTCTGCGTCAGGCAGGCGGGCGCCGAGAAGCGCCGAAGACAAAGTCCATTCCGATGGCAGACGCTATATCCATCTGCTTATATGAGTGCCTGCCTGCTGGAACTCATCAACAATCTTGCGTTCCACCACGGCAGTCTTGCGCCCTTCTGAGTTCCTCATGTAGAGGGAATGGAACTCGACATACGTTGCGTGGAGATCGCGATGGAGCCCCGAACGGATTAAGTCGTCCAGGATCTCGTACTCCGCCCCTTCGACATCGAGTTTGAGAACAATGACTTCATACAGGCCACGCTTGGCCTGGATCATCTGTGACAGCGAAAACGTTTCGACAAGCTCCGGCGTAAATCGCTGCGACGGATACAAGCCTCCGTTGTGGCTTGGAACTATGGAGCAACCTTCGTAGGTAAGGTCCGACCGCCCTGGGGGACCAAGGAATTCGGCATAACCATCTTTCACGCTCGCAGCCTTGGCCACAACCTCAATAGCTACGTTTTCCGAGCGCAAACTATGAAGGTGTTCCAAACAATTCTTGTTGGGCTCTACAAGAACGTAGTCATAGTAATCGGGCGTGTAGTACCGAGAAAAGAATTTATATGCCTGGCCGATGTTTGATCCGCAATCGATAAACAATCCGCGATGTCGGCTTGCCGCCTTGATCTTGGACAATGCCTGCCTTGCATCACTGGCGACGCGATACCGGAGCCTTTGCGACCTGATTGGCTCGCTTAACGATAGCGTCGACAACTGGAGGAACCGACCGAGCCCCCTGGTTCTTAGTACATCTGCTATTTGGTTGATCTTTCTGATCGCCTTATGGCCGCTAGATGCCGTCCGCTCCAACGGCGGACAGGGCAGCCCAAGGCGCATGCGTTGGGTGTCCGCGAAGGCAATCGCATCGCGCTCACGCCTGAATTGATGGAAAGTTTCCTGGTCGTCCTCGCATATGCGGGCAAACCAACCTCCAAAACCCTCCGACACTTCCACGGAGGTTTTGGGGCAATTGCTATCATACTGAGGGTGAACAAGCATGGCGCTTCCCTGCATTGCAGCCGAAAACGACGTCCCATCAAAGATAGCCGTCAACAATGAATGTGCTGTGACAGGCGCAACGGCCCCGTAGGTGCGAACTGCGCGAATGGCTCTGGATCAACGTCCAGGCCAATGCTTGGACGGCACCGAGGGCCATGAAGCGTCCGGCCGCGCGAAGGGTCAAACGGGGATCTTCACACCAGGCGAGATTTCAACCTGAGCGAGCTTGTATGTGTTGGAAAGTTGCACGATTGTCGGTTGTTTGATGATGTGGGTATCCGATGAAGCGTAAGGACAAGGCACGGCCTTTCGTGCCAACTGAAATCCACGTTGGCACCGTCGAGGATGACAGGGGTACGCTCGGTATCCTCTCGATCCAGACGACCGAGGGCATTGTTGAGATCGCGATTGATCGCCAGGCCGGCGACGCGATCGTGAATGCCATCGGCGAAATCCGGACGAAGCTGGACCAAAGCTAAGAAAGAAGGTCGGGCCAAGCGGTGGCCTGGATCACGCCTTCTGCCTGGTTAGCCGCTCCAGCGCGTCCACGATCAGGTCACAGAACTTCGCATGGTCGAGCTTCATCGCCACGGTGTGGCGGAAGTCGGTCTGCTCGCTCGCCGTGCCGCCGAAATGGCGCATGCCGCCCATCTTCTCGAAATTGCAGACCGTCATCCCCTTGGTCCACCGGCCGGCAATTTCGACGCGGATGTCGGCCTTCTCGGTGGTGAAGACGCTTCCGTCGATCATGGCCGCGACGCAGCAGGCGTCATGGATGGCGGGAAACTCGATCTGCAGCAGGCCGCCATGCGTGGTCGCGATGAACGCCCAGATATCGAGGATGAACTTGGCCATCGGGCCGCCGACGGCGCGCACGCGATCCTGCAGGTCGGGGGTGGCCAGCGCCTGGTGGGTGAGGTCGAGCCCCACCATGGTCACGTCCCAGCCGGCGCGGAACACCACGTCGGCGGCTTCCGGGTCGGCATAGACGTTGAACTCCGCCGCCGGCGTGATGTTGCCGCGGGTAAAACTGCCGCCCATCGCGACGACCCGCTTCACCCGTTCGACGATGCGCGGGTCCTTGCGCACGGCAAGCGCGATGTTGGTGTAGGGACCGACCGGCACCAGCGTCACCGTCTTCGGCTCATGCGCCATGACCGTGTCGATGATGAAGTCGACGGCATGCCGCCTGTCGAGCTCGAACGAGGCGGGCGGCAGCACGGGGCCGTCGAGCCCGGTATCGCCGTGAATCTCGACGGCCAGCACCTGATCGATGATAAGCGGGCCGGGAGAGCCCTTCGCCACCGGCACCTTGATGCCATAGGCGGTGCACACGGAAAGCGCATTGCGCGTGGTGTTCTCGACATTGTGGTTGCCCGAAACCGTGGTGATGCCGAGGAGGTCGATCTTCGGGTTTCCGGCCGCGAGCAGAATGGCGATGGCATCGTCGTGCCCAGGGTCGCAGTCCAGGATGATCTTTTCCATGGTGGGCACCTCCCTTGTTGGCCGAACCTATGGGCACAAGAGGCTGGCACGCGCGGGCAGTCAAGGTTTTGGTGCTCGACCACTCCAGAGCCAGCTTCCCGCTTGGGTCCGGATGGCCAAGTCTCTTATCGAGGCCACCCGCCGGTGCATCACCGTTGCTGATTCAAACGGAGCCGTCTTTGCAGCATGGAGCAGAGGAAAACTCCATTCGTTCGTTCGAATGACAACAAGCAGCGAAATAGGAGGTAGCGTCCAGGTGACGCGGCATCCAGCGCCGTGGCTCGAACTGAGTGGAGAATACGATCGCGGTGAGGGTCGCGCCAGGTGGAGTCAAGTGATGAATCATTTGCAGGGTACCAGGTCCAAATGTCTGCGCCTTGACTTCACCTTTACCAAACGACGGCCTTCGATCTTCCTTCACGGGATATCTGGCAGCGGGTGGAACGCTGTGCCGTCCCTCGTTTCGTCAATCCTCGTTCTGCTGTTGGCATCTCCGGCAAACAGCCAGCTGGCGCCGGATGCGTCCGCGACTGCAGCCAATGACCGTTCGCCGGTCGCGGTTTCGGAGCGCACCGATATTGCGAGAGGCGATGATGAGCAGGCCTTACGTCGCGAACTGGCCGCGGCACGGGCTGAATTGGCCAGGCAAGCGCAGGCCCTGAAAGAGCAGAAGCTGACGGACGAATCGCTCACGCTCAATCTGGAGACGGCGCAGCGAGCCATCGAAAATTTCAGGGCGGAAGCCAGTCTCTGGGACAGCAAGAAAGGCGCGAAGCCTGAAGCACCCCCGGATGCCTCCCAGGCCGCCGCGAAGCAGGCGCCGGATGAGGAGCGGCATAAAGTGGAGCGCCTGGAACAGGAACTCGCCACGGCCCGCCAGACGATCGATGCTCTCAAGACAGGCGCAAATCTGGCCGTCTCTGAGCAGGCCAAGGTCGTGAAGGACCAGCAAACGGCCGACGCCGCCGCGAAGCAGGCGCTGGATGAGGAGCGCCGTAAAGTCGAGCTCCTGGAACAGGAACTCGCCACGGCTCGTCAGACGATCGAAGCTTTCAAGACAGGCGCAAATCTGGCTGCAGCGGAGCAGGCCAAGGTGGTGAAGGACCAGCAAGCGGCCGACGCCGCCGCGACGCAGGCGCTGGATGGGGAGCGCCATAAAGTCGAGCTCAAGGAACAGGAACTCGCCACGGCTCGCCAGACGATCGATGCGCTCAAGACAGGCGCAAATCTGGCCGCAGCGGAGCAGGCCAAGGCCGTGAAGGACAGGCAAGTGGCCGACGCCGCTGCAAACCAGGCTCGAAATGCGCTCGAACTGGAACGTCAACGGGCAGATACAGCCATGCGTGACCTCGATAGTGCGCATAGGGAAAGCGACGCCTTGAAACAGAGCTCGATGGACTTGAGCGCGGCGCTGGACCAGGAGCGTGAAAGGGCCAACGGCCTGGCACGCAGCCTCAGTGCCGCGCGCGAGGAAATCGACAGCGCCAAGATCGACGGCACCAAGGAAAAACGTCGGACCGCGGCCGTGGTGCGCGCGCCCAAGGCCTCCAAGACCGCGCTTGCAAGTTCGCCGTCGCGTCCGGTCGCGGCCCGTAAACCGGGCGTGCCGAAAAAACGGAAGGTGAAGGGTCCAAGGTCACCGCAACCTGTCCTGCTGGCAACCTTCGCTCTTCCCCCCGCATTGCTGCCAACCCGACCACTTTCGCAGTGAAAGACAGGTGAGCGAAATGCATGGCGCAGGGAGGATGATGACAGTGAAAAAATGCGTCGCGGCCGCATTGACGATCGGCATCGCGATCGGGCCTGCGTCGGCTCTCGATGCAGGCGTAGGCGGCAAGGTCGGCGGCCTCGGGCTCGGTGCTGGAGTGAGCGCCGGCTCGAAAGGCGCATCCGTAGGGGTGGGCGCGAGCGTCGGCGGTGTCGGCGGAGCAAACGTCGGCGCTTCGGTCGGCGCAGGCAACGCAGGCGTCGACGCCAGCGGCAATGTTGGCAACGCAGGCGTCAGTGCCAGCGGCAATGTCGGCTCCGCAGGCGTCAGTGCCGGCGGCAACGTTGGCGCCACAGGCGGAGGCCTTTCGACAGGTGTCGGCCTGGGCGCCGATCCGTCCGCCGAAACCGGATCGGTGGCCGCTTCCGGTGGTTCGGCCGCCGCCGCGACAGCCAGCGGTTCTGCCACGACAGGCTCTGCCGCGACAGGCTCTGCCGCGACGGCCACTGCCACGACTGCCACTGCCAAGACCGCCAGGCAATCGATCGCCCTGCCGACCGTCCTCAGGCCCACCAAAGCCGGTCAGGGCGACCTCGCCAGGGGATATCCCTTTGCACCCCTGGAAGCGCTGAAAGCCAAACCCGGCACGCCAGCCGCGGTCGTGCTGGCCTGTCGCGCCGCGATCATGTCCGCCGCCAAGCCGCTTGGCGCCGTTCGTGTCCGCGCGGTCAGCGCAGGTGCCTTGCGTCGACGTGGGGGTGCGCTGACGGCGCCGATCCAGGTGCGAATAGACTATGCAGGACGCGGTGGCATCGAAGTCCGGCAAGCGCAGGTCGGTTGTCGCCTCGACGCTGCGGGCAGGGTCACAGCGATTAGATAGCGCCAAACCTGCACCACGGCATACGGCGCTGCACCAACGTCGTCGCCCGGGTTGGTCCGGTATGAGCGGCCCGCTACCCCTTCCGCTTCTCCACCTCCGCCTGCCGCAGCAGGAACCGCTGGATCTTGCCGCTCGGCGTCTTCGGCAATTCGGCGACGAAATCGATCTCGCGCGGGTAGGCGTGGGCCGAGAGCCGCTTGCGGACATGCTGCGCCAGTTCTTCGGCGAGTTCCGTGCTGCCCTGGTAGGCCGGCGCCAGGATGACGAAGGCCTTGACGATCTCGGTGCGCTGCGGGTCGGGCACGCCGACCACCGCCGCCTCGTTGACCGCGGGATGTTCGATCAGCGCGCTTTCGACGTCGAAGGGGCCGATGCGGTAGCCCGACGAGGTGATGACATCGTCGGCGCGGCCGATAAAGGAGACCGAGCCGTCGGGCTCGTATTCCACCGTGTCGCCGGTGCGGTAGTAGCCGCCTGCGATCGCCGGCGTCTCGGCCTGGTGGTAGCCGTCGAACCAGCGCAGCGGCGAATTGGCGACATCGACGGCGAGGATGCCGGGCTGATTGAGGCCGAGCTCGTTGCCTTCATCGTCCAGCACCACCATGCGATAACCCGGCATGGCAAAGCCGGCCGAGCCCGCGCGGACGGCATGCGCGAGGCCATGGTGGTTGTTGACCATCATGCCGTTCTCGGTCTGGCCGTAATGGTCGTGAATGGGCGCGGCGAGATGAGCGTCGAACCAGCGGATCACTTCCGGGTTGAGCGGCTCGCCGGCGCTGCTCACCACGCGCAGCCGGCCCTTGATGCGGGCAGCGGCCTCAGGCCCTTCGGCGAGCAGCAGGCGGAAGGCGGTGGGCGAGCCGGCAAGGCTGGTGACGCCGAGCCGCTCGATGACGTCATAGGTGTTCCCAGCGTTGAAGGCGCCCTCGTTGAAGGTGGTGGCGATGCCGAGCAGCAGCGGGCCAGTGATGGCGTAGTAGAGGCCATAGGCCCAGCCGGGATCGGCGATATTCCAGAAGACGTCGTCGGGGCGCAGCCCGATCGCATCGCGTATATAGGCGCCGAAGGAGAGCAGCGCGTTGAGCGGCACCGGCACGCCCTTGGGCAGGCCCGTCGTGCCCGAGGTCGACATCATCATGAACAGGTCCTCGCCTTTGCGCATCACGGGTTCGCAGTCAGGGGAGGCGGCGGCAAGCGCGGCGCGGAAGTCGATGTCGCCAGCGGGCAGGGGATCGCCGGGGCCAAGAATGGTGGCGATCGGCGGGCAGGTCTTCATCTCGTCGAGCTTGCCGCGATTGGCCGGATTGGTCACCACCAATTTCGCGCCGCTATAGCCGAGCCGATGCTCGATCGCCTTCGGGCCGAAAGCGGTGAACAGCGGCTGGTAGATGGCGCCGATGCGCCAGGTGCCGAGGATGAGCGCTATGAGTTCGGGAATGCGCGGCAGCATGCCGGCGACGACATCGCCGGGCCCGACGCCTGCATCCTTGAGCAGGTTGCCGACGCGGCCCGACATATCAGCGAGGTCGTCGAAGCTGAACAGCCGGAGTTCGCCCCCGGCCGAGATCGCGCGCAGCGCCAGCCGGTTCTGCCCGGTGTGGCGGCCGCAGCATTCGACATAGCCGTTGATGCCGGTGAGGGGATCGCCATCGAGCCTGGCGATCTCATCCTCGATGCGGAAGCGCGCAACGGCGTCCTCGTAGCGTGGCAAGCCGGTCATGTCAGTCCTCCCTGGTGGCGCCCATCTCCCCATGGGGCGCCATCATCTGTCAGATTGCCCGAAATCGTGGTCATGGTCGATTGCGACGAAGGTGGACAGCGGGGCGGCAGGCATTGGCCTCGTTTGCGCCGGCCTGTATCATAGCCAGGTGAATAATGCAGGAGAGGAGGCTCGAGCGTGCGGCTGGATCGGAACCCCTGGCATTGGCGAATCTGGGTCTGCATCGCCGTACTGGCGCTTTGGCCGCGTGCCGCGTCGGCCGACACCATCACGCCGGAGCGCATCGCAGACGCCCTGTCGAAGCTCGACGCGCTCGCCCAAGGCGCGGTCGCGGACGGAGGCGTGCCCGGTCTTGCCATCGCGGTGGTGCACGACGATGAGGTGATCTTCCTCAGAGGTTTCGGCCATCGCGAGGCGGGCAAGCCTGAGGCGGTCGACGCCGACACGGTGTTCCAGATCGCCTCGCTTTCCAAGCCGGTCTCCGCCACCGTCGTGGCGGCGCTGGTGAGCGACGGGATCGTGTCCTGGGATTCGAAGGTCGCCGACCTCGATCCCGCCTTCCGGCTGGCCGATCCCTATCCGACCAGCCAACTCACCGTCCGCGACCTGTTTTCGCACCGCAGCGGACTGCCCGGCACCGCCGGAGACGACCTCGAGGACATAGGCTACGACCGCGCCGAGATCCTGCATCGCTTGCGGTTCGTGCCGCCATCGTCGAGCTTCCGTGCCGGCTACTCCTACAGCAATTTCGGACTGACCGAGGGCGCCGTCGCGGCCGCAATGCCGACAGGCAAGTCCTGGGAGGAGGTCGCGCAGGAGAAGCTCTACCGTCCGCTCGGCATGGCCTCGACTAGTTCCCGTCATTCGGATTTCGTCAAGCACGCCGATCGTGCCGCGCTGCACATCAAGGTCGATGGCGCCTGGGCCGCCAAGATAGAGCGCGATCCGGATGCGCAGGCGCCCGCGGGCGGCGTCAGTTCCACCGCGCGCGATCTCTCGCAATGGGTGCGCCTCATTCTTGGCAACGGGGTCTATGCCGGCAAGACGCTGATTGCCGCCGATGCGCTGGATCAGACGCATGTGCCGCTGATGACGCGCGGCAAGAATCCTGTCTCCGGCGGCGAGTCCTTCTACGGCCTCGGCTGGAATGTCGAATTCGGCCGGCATGGCCTGAGCTGGGGCCATGCCGGTGCCTTCAGCGTCGGCGCACGCACGCTGGTGACGATCTTCCCGCAGGATAAGCTTGGCATCGTCATCATCGCCAACGCCTTCCCGACAGGCGTGCCGGAGGGATTGTCCGACAGTTTCGCGGACCTCGTCTTCGACGGTTCGGTTCAGAAGGACTGGGTTAAGGCATGGGACGGAATCTATGCCGGAATGTTCGGCCCGGTAGTCGAGGCGGCCAAGGCCACCTATGCCGCGCCGCCATCTCCGGCACGGCCGGCCAGGCCGGCAAGTGCCTATGCCGGCCGCTACGCCAACGACTTCTTCGGCGACGCGGTCGTGGCGAGTGCGGGAGACGGCCTCGTGCTCAAGGTCGGCCCGCACGGCGCCCGGTCCTATTCCCTGGCGCATTTCGATGGCGATCTTTTCCTGACCTATCCCGACGCCGAGACGCCGGACAGGCCAACCGGCGTGAGCTTCGTCGTCGGCCCGGACGGCAAGGCATCGGCCATGACCATTGGTTTCCTCGACGACAATCATCTCGGTACGTTGCGGCGTGTGGGCGATTAGCGGCTGACAGGGGTAACGAGCGGCGTCGGGGCACGCGTCTTGTGCCGCAGCTCATCGTTCCAGACATACTTGCCCCATGTCGGATCGTCGCAAAGATCGATGCGACGGTTCACAGCGTCGCGCTGCCACAACACGACGTCCGCTTTGCGCCGCATACTGGTCATTAAGAATATCTTGGCTGTTGCCCAAAAGAGACGTCATCCATGGAGGCTTCAGGTCTACGTTTTTGTCCGCGAGGTTTTTCGCCATACGAGAGCCTGCCCAGTTCGAGGAAGAGAATCACTCACTCGCGGCTTTGCTTCGTTGATGCCGACTGGGCAAGGCTGCGGAATGACATGTCATCAATCCTGAAACCGAGTACCAGCACTACTTGGCGATCAGCCTTCGATGTCGCATTGAAGTCGGCGACCGACCGGTACGATCTCGTAGCCGAGGTCGATTAATCGGAGTTTCAACTCGTCGAAATGCCGCTTTGAGCCACTGACGATCCATTCAGGCGCGTAGTTCCAGCCCCTACGGGCGGCATTGGCCAACATGTCGGCATAGAGGCGCATGCTGGCGATTTTCACGTCCGACTCCAGCAGTTGCCTGCATCCGCTTGCGAATGACGGCGTCGATGCTGCGGACAAACCCAGAACCGCGAATACCAGCCCAATCGAAACAACGCGCATGAGAGTCTCCCTTGGCCCATTGCAACCAATTTTGCGGTAAGGAGCTTGCATTGCGTGCGCCTGCGTTGGGATCGGGCAGATGCTGTATTCGAGTTCCTGCATTTGTAGTATTTTGCCCCGGCAACAGCTGAAACCGTGCCGATCGGGTCTGCCATGAGCCGCATCGCGACATCTTCGCCGGGTCACGACGCGCTGTCCGATCGGGAGCGCGCGGTGGCTGAAAAATTCGCCGCCGGACTGACTTATCGCGAGATCGGCGAGGCGCTGTTCATCGCCCCCTCGACGGTGCGCACGCATCTCGCCTCGATCTACGACAAGCTCGGCGTGCGCAACAAAGTCGCGCTGGCCTCTCACATCAATGGAGCTATCGGCGCGGGCATGGACGGGCCGCCGCGTTTGCCAGGCGCCTCTCCGGTGCTCGCCATATTCCCCATCGAATGCCAGACGTCGGAAGAGCGATGGCGCCGCTTTGCCGACGGCCTGTCGTCGGACATCACCATCGACCTGGCGCGCTACGCGGACCTGCCGGTTATCGCCTTCCACACCATGAAATCTCTGGGCAGCAAGCCAGCCGACTTCGCCGCCGACGGCAAGGCGCTTGGCGCCACCTATGTCGTGTCGGGTCAACTGCGCGCCGACGAGCGGCGGGTTCGGTTATCAATAGAACTCGCCGACGCGGACAACGGCGTCAGCCTGTGGAGCGAGCGCTATGACCGCCAGGTCGAGGATATTTTTGCGCTGCAGGACAGCCTGACCGAAACCGTCATCAATGTGATCGCCGGCAGCTACGGCGCGCTAGCCACGGTCGGCCGCAAAGCCATTCGCCGCAAACCGCCCGCCAGTCTGCGGGCCTACGACTGCTATCTGCTTGGCGTTGAACAGCAGGACACATTCAGCCGCGCTGGCATCGCGGAAGCGATACGCCTGTTTTCGCGCGCGCTGGAACTTGACCCCACCCTGGTCAGGGCCTGGACCGCGCTTGCCTATGCCTATTCGATCGAGGGCGCCAACGGCTTCGGCGACGATGCTCAGGTCTCGATCGAGAACTGGCGGACCGCGGTTGAAAACGCGATTCTGCTCGATCCGATGGACAGTGTTGCCTGCAATTGCCTTGGCGATCTCAGGGGATGTCTCGGAGATCTCGAAGGAGCAGAGCGCGCGTATCGCCGCGCCTTCGAATATGGCTCCAACCATGCCGATACACTGGCGATGCTTGCCGGCAGCAAGGCGCTAGTCGCAGGCGATCCAGCCGAGGCGATGCCGCTCATCGAGCGCGCCATGCACCTCAATCCGCTGGCCCCACCTTGGTATTTCGGCATGCTGGGCCGCATCCTGTTCACCCTCGGCAGGCACAGGGAAGCCATTGCGGCGCTGTGCAGAAGCACGCTAAATTCTCCGAATGTGCTGTTGTTTTTGGCGCTGGCGCATACGTCCGTGGGCGAGGCCGCCGAGGCGGCCAGGATCGAAGCCCGCTTGAAAACCGAATTCGCGGACTTTTCGGTCGAACGCTTCATCACCTGCTATCCCGTAACCAACCCCGACGCGGTGCATGCCATTCGCCACGCCGCCCAGCAACTGGCTAGGCGCGACTGAGGCCTTCTGAAACGCCCGACCCGAGTTGACGGCGAAGACAAGTCACAAAAGCCCGCATGTCGGAACGAGGCGCTCTACCGGTTAGCGTCTGCTTTCGCAGGGCAGTTCCCGAAAGCCGCCTGACCGGAATCGGCCCAAAGCTGCCTGTCGGGAAAGCGCCTATGCCTGCCGTAAGGATTGGCTTTGCCGATACCTGAAAGCAGACATCACTGGTGACGACTCCGGCGATCATGGTCGCATCCGCCCAGCGAGTGAAAGCATCGGCGCCACCGCTTCAACGCATTTGCGTTCTTCTTCCGTTAGGCCGGTTGAACCGAAGCCACTTTGCCGTCGGTATCGACGATGCAACTCGTTGGCTTTCCCGCGACGTTGAGTTCGACCTGGTAGCTCTTGGAATCGAGCTTGCGCGAACTGGTCGGCAACGCCTTGCTGCTATCGACCCCGCTCGCTTTGGCCGCCTCACCGGCACAAAGAAGCTGGAGATCGGCAGGTGCGGTTTCGACTGTGGTCCTCGACATCTTGTCGGGTGTCGGGGCGCTCTGGCATGCCCCAAGAACCGTCGCGATGACAATCGAGGCTGATCCGTGAATGGTCCAGTGCCTCATCCGGAACTGCCTGCGGGTCACCATAGCCATTGTCTTATCCCCATTGTCGAACTGTACGCCCGTCCTCGATCAGACGCCCTTGTGTCAGACGCCCTTGTAGAGGGCAGCCCCCTGCATCAGCACGATGACCTTCGCCCCGACCTTGATACGGGAATGCAGGTCGATGATGTCGCCATTGTTCATGCGGATACAGCCGGAAGACACGTCCAGACCGATCGTCCACGGTTCGGGCGTGCCGTGGATTCGGTAGATCGTGTCGTGGTCGCCTTCATAGAGGTAGAGCGCCCGCGCGCCGAGCGGATTGTCGGGTCCCCCGGGCATGCCATTGGCCCAGGGCCGGGCTTTTGGATCCCGGGCAACCATTTCGGCCGGCGGTGTCCAGGTCGGCCACTCCGCCATGCGCCCGACCTTGACGATACCGGCCCATCCGAAGCCGTCCCTGCCGACGCCGATGCCGTAGCGGATCGCTTGCTGGCCGGGCTGGACGAGATAGAGGAAATGCTGGTTGCCATCGATGATGATGGTGCCGGGCTGCTCGGCGGTCCGGAACTTGACCAGTTGCGGACGGAAGGATTCCGGGACCTGCTTGTGCAGCTTGTAATACTGGTAGGCCTTGGTGCGATTGTAGTCCGTCCACTGACGTGTCTTGGGATCGTAGACCTGGGTCCCGGCGGCAAGGGACGCGGCGGTGGAAAAAACCAGCCCCAGCGCCAGCACAACCGCCAGACCTGCCGCGTGCCTGCCGCCGGTTCCCCTTGCCCGTTCGTCCGTGCCGAACCTCGTCTTCGAGCGTCTGGTCATTGCTTGGCCCATCCTTCGACGCGCGCCGCGTTAGTGGCCACCCATTGCTCGGCGTATGCATAGGGCGCCTGTCGCTCGACCTGCAGCGCATAGCTCATGGCGATCGCCTCCTCCGGCTTGAAGTCGACGTGCTCCAGGAAGCGAACCACCTCCGGATGTTTCTTGCGCAGCGAAGTCGCGTAGGCGATGTGGTAATGGGCCGTGTCCCAGCCAACGGCGGCCTGCGATTTCGCAAGCCATTGCGGATCTTCCGTCGGCAGGACGATCTTCCATTTGGCGGCATCGTATGGTGGTTCGGTCAGCCGAACGATGTCGTGCAATTTGAAGACCACATGCGGCGCGTAGCAAGCGAAGACCATCGGCCGATCCGAGGCCTCCGCCGCATCGACGGCCGCCATGCCCACATCTTCCGGCATCTCCAGCAGCGTCAGGTTCCTGGCATAGCCGTAGCTGTTGGCGCGGATGCGCTCGATCGTGGTCGACGACCACGTCTGGGCGCCAATCCACATCTCGCCCTTGCCGTCTCCGTCCGTGTCGAGCGCCTCGGTCTTCTTCGGATCACTGAGGTCGGAAATGTCCTTGAAGCCGTATTTGTCCGCCGCTGTCCGGTTGGCGCAGATGCCTTGCCAGGCCGGAACCCCGATCGGGCTGATCGCGACCGTACCGGCCTGGGTGACATACTTCTTGACCAGGGTGTCGAGGTTCGGCAGCCACACTTCCGGATGGATGTCGACCTGGCCGGAGTCGAGGCCGGCGAACGCGATCATGGTGCCCATCTCCACCACCTCCGCATCGAGGCCGAACTCCTTCTTGAGACCCACCTTCAGGATGTTGGCCGTCGCCTGGCCCGACGACCAGTTCGGCATTGCAATAACCAGATCGGCGGCATGGGTACGAATGCCGCCAAGCACGAGCACCGAGGCCGCCAGCGCCACCTTCAATGCCAGTTTCACCAAATCGGCCATCAGGTAATCCTCTACATCTTGCCGCTCGCGCCAGGACGTGATCGCTGCTTGCGACGGGCGCCTCACGCGATTGGCCGCGGCGGCCGGACCCGCAACGCGCTCACCGCCTGATGCGGCGCAGGTCTACGACACGGCCATTGCGCGCGTTCAACCCGATTTCAAACAGAGCGGTGGCGCGGCGTGCCCTGTAGGTGAAAAGGCGCCCGCGGCAATCCACGCGGCGGACGTCCCAAAAACCACGGCTGCGCAGCAGCCTCTCGCCGTCTCGGCATGTGATCGCCCGGCCATTGTTGAGGCTGGTGCCGATATTGATGTTGACCGTGACGGCATGGGCGGGCGCCGGCAGAGCCAGGGGCACGACAAGACTGAGAACGAGACCCAGGCAAGCAAACAAGGCACGAGGCATGGAACTCTCCGTGACGTTGCTTTGGTTTCCACGGAATCATTTCCTCGAAAAGCGTATTGTCAAGGGAATAACTTCTGAGCAGGCCGGGGTCCGGGTGGTCTTCGCCCCAGAAGGAGCCGAACGCGACCAGCGCCACCAGGGGCCGACGGCGCCGACCATGACGATGTCAAGATAGCTCTCCTTGTTGTGGCGCGCACGGCAAGCATCCTGTGCTTGCGACACGGAAATCATGCAAGCTTGCCTGTTCGGCGGCATGTCAGTATTTTGAAGTCGCGGGGGATTTCTGCAAAGGGGCCCCATCATGTCGGACAAATCTGCAAAGGGCATTGATCGCCGCGATCTTTTAATGGCATCCATTGCAACGGTCGGCGCCGCTGCCGCCTTGGCGGCCAACGCCGGCTCGGCGAACGCCGAGGACTCGGCGACTTCCTCGTCCGCTCCGGCGGCGAGTGCGCCATCGGCGACGATTTATGTCGGCGATGTGATCCAGGGGAAGAAAGTCGTCAGCACGCTCGACGTCAGCGACCTGGAACCCGGCAAGAAGCACCTTCTGTATTTCCAGGGCGTGGAGATGCCCACCGGACAGCACTGGCATGTGTCCGTGACCGTCGCCAAGGGAGCAAAGCCGGGCAAGCGCGGCGTGCTGGTGAGTGGCGTGCATGGCGACGAGATGAGTTCCGTGCATACGATCCAGACCGTGATGAGCCAGCTCGACCCGGCGCAGATGTCGGGCACCGTGATGGCGGTCACGGACGTCTCCCGCCCGGCCATGGAAGGCATGCAGCGCAGATGGCCCAATTTCGGCAGGGGCACTGACTTGATCGACATGAATCGCGAATGGCCCGGGAACGAGAACGGTGTCACCGCGGCCAGCCGGCAAGCAGGGCTCCTGTTCAACCGGCTGCTCCGGCCGAACGCCGACTTCGCGATCGATTTCCATACCGGGACAACCGGATTCGATGTCGCGGCTTTCAATATTGGCGGCATGGATGTGCCCGAGATCAAGGCAATGCTGGAGCTTTACCCGGTCGGCCAGATCTTCGACAATCATGTGTATCCCAGTGTCCTGCATAACGCGTTCATCGCCGCGGGCATTCCGTCCTTTTGTCCGGAGATCGGCGCTGCACGTGTCCTGGACCTCGAGATGATCTCCCTGTTCGTGGAAGGCACGATGAACGTCCTCAAGCATCACGGCATCGTTGCCGGCCCGATGGGACGTACGGGCAAGGACGTGCACGTCTTTGTCGGCAACAGTGCTTTCCCGATCCTGGCTACCGCCGGCGGGCTCGTCGAGCATCTGGTGAAGCTCAACGACAAGGTCGAAGCCGGACAGAAGCTGGCCATACAGCGCGATAGCTTCGGCGAAGTGGTTGCGGAGTACGCAAGCGGCGTGGCTGGAGAGATATCGGGCCTGCGCAGCGATGCAATGTCCGAGCCCGGCAATCCCTTGGTATTTGTCCTTTTCAACAAGCCGGGGCCGGAGGACGTTGGGGGCTACCCCGAGTGAGTTCATCGCTGCGGGCGAACGTCAACGATCCAATGCCAGTTTCGAATCCCATTCGAGACGTTCGCCCCCCGAACGACCGGATTGGGTCAGGTCACCACGGTGTTCGCGGATGACCTGAATGTCCGCTCCCGTGTGTTCCAGCCTAAGGCGGCCTGTCCGCATCCGGCGCCAACCCGGTCTTTGAAGTGTTTGGCTTTGTCAGCAGAGCGGCGGGCCTTGCCTTATCGCACGACCCTTGGCCGTACCGGAGCAGTTTGAAGCAATCGCCGCTGCCAGACTTCGCCTGCGATAACACCGATTTCGAGCGGTCGAGCCATTCCTGGTGTGCCTGGCATCGGCTTCGACGGGCGGCGTCGACGTTCACGCGGTCGGGCTCATCACCGGAAAGCTGCGTTTGGCTATTCCAGATACGGCGTCAGCACATCTTCGATCCATTTCATGAAAGCGCGGACTCGGCGCGACAGATTGCTCCGATGTGCCACGACGAGGGACACGGCGAGCGCACGGCGACGAAAATCGGGTATGATCTCCACCAGCGCTCCACTCTCCAAGTATTGGCCAACCCCCAAGAGTGGAGCCTGAATCAGGCCAAGGCCGGCGAGGGCAGCGGCTTCGTAGGTCTGAGCGCTGTTGACGTGCAGCGCACCTGGTAATTGAAGCGTCGCGTAGTTGTCGCCGTCCGGATATTCCCATCCATGGGGTCTTGCGCCCAGAATCGTCGAAAAATGAATTGTCCGATGTTCCTGACGCTTGAGATCTTCCAGCGATCGAGGGACGCCATAGCGCGCCAGATAGGCGGGACTGGCGGCATTGACCATGCGCAACAGGCCCAGCGGGCGGGCAATCAGCGTCTCGTCCCTTATGGGGCCAAGTCGCAACACGCAGTCGAACCCCTCTTGAACCAGATCAACCTGCCGATCCGTACTCGACACCTCCAGTTCCAACTCGGGATGTGTCGCCATGAAATCCGGCAAGGCCGGCACGATCGTTGTGCGCGCCACCTCGGTCGGAAGATCGACCCGTAAACGCCCGCGAAGTGCGACGCGATCGCTTGCGAACATCGAGTGCAGATCATCGACGTCAGCAAGCAGATCGCGCGCACGGGCGTGAAATGCGCGTCCGTCCTCCGTCAACTGCACGCTGCGCGTCGTCCGGTGCAGGAGCCTGACACCGACATCTTCCTCCAGCTTCCGGACGGCCGTTGAGGCCCTCCCTTTTTGGATGCCCAGGCTATCGGCCGCGCGGGTGAAGCTCCCCATTTCCGCTACCGTTATGAAGATGAGGATGGGTTCGAGATTCTGCATTTTCGTGCCCCGATATTGTTTCCCGAAAAGAGAACAGTTGGTTCGTTTCCTTGGTGTTTATCACACCTAAGAGGCACAGTAAGCTTCGAATATGGGATCGCCCCATCGGAGAATGACAAGTGTCCGAAATTATGAACCTGCATCAGACGCCTGAAACTGTGACCTTGCATCGCGCCCGGTGGGCCGGTCGGATAGTGAGCGCGTTTGTCGTTGTCGCTCTGGCGGCAGACGGCACTATTCAGCTTTTCGCGCCGGCACAGATCGCGAGCATGTCGCAGGAAACCGGGTTCGCGATGGACCTGACCCGTATCGTGGGTCCGATCATACTCGCCTGCGCCATCCTTTACGCCATCCCGGCCACCGCCGTCCTCGGCGCCATCCTGGTGACGGGCTTTTTGGGAAGTGCCATCTGCGCCCATGTCCGCATTGGTGAGTTGGGGTCGCCGCCGGAAATCGTTTCCCTGCTTCTGGGCGCGATGACATGGGGCGGCCTCTATCTGCGCGATCCCCGTCTCCGGGCCATTCTACCGCTCATCCATTGAACCAACCGGGGCAGTGCTCTGTCCCTCAACAGGAGAAAACACATGTTTTTAGTCATGGGAATCACGGGAAAAGTTGGCGGCGCAACGGCAGAACATCTGTTGGCGCACGGCAAGGAGGTACGCGCGCTCGTCCGCAATCGCGAGAAGGCGGCTCACTGGGCGAGCCGGGGCGTGGAACTGGTAGACGGCGATTGGAATGATCCGGCAGCCATCGAGCAAGCGCTCAAAGGCGTCGAAGGCGCGTTCGTGATGTTGCCCTCTGTCTGGGCGCCGTCGCCCGATTACAAAGAAGCAAAGGGCGTGATTGCAAACTACATCGAGGCGCTCACCAAGGCAGCGCCGCCGCGAGTGGTTGCACTTTCGTCGATGGGTGCGAACAGAACCAGCGGGCACGGGGTGATCACGGCCTTGTCGCTTCTGGAGCAAGGTTTTCGCGACCTGATATCGCCAATCGCATTTGTGCGCGCAGGCGGATTCTTCGAAAATTTTCTTTACGGCTTGCAGGTCGCGCAGGGCGGAACGCTACCGGTCCACTACAATCCGACAAACCGGAAATCGACCATGGTCGCGACGAACGACATCGGCGCGGAGGTCGCAACCCTTTTGACCGGGCCCGCGTGGTCGGGGCAGCGCATCGTCGAAATTGGTTCGATGGTCACCGCCGATGACGTCGCGAAGCAATTGGGTGAAGTCCTGAATCTCGACGTGGAAGCCTTTGCAATCCCGCGTGCGGGGTGGGCGGAAGCGTTCGAGCAATTCGGCATCCCGAAGGGCCACACCGGACCTGCCGAAGAAATGTTCGAGGCCGTGAATGCAGGATGGATGGACCTCGGAGTCGGGGGTACGGAGCACGTAGCGGGTACGACCTCTGCGCGCGATGTATTCGAGGCTGCACACAACGCCGCCAAGGCCTAGGTCCGGGACGGATCAGTCATGACACGGAGACTTCCCGCGCCTGCGTCGGACGCGTCGCGGGAAGCGCTCGACAGTCAAGGCAACGCGAGGCGCATCCATTCCCGCCTGCCCACCACATTGCGCCGCAGTTCGCGGCCCTCTAGAATGCCTGGCGATAGCGGTTTCTCTCGTCCGCTTCGGACAATCGATGTAGTCAGGATGCCTAAACGTCCACTTCTGACTATTCCCAGCGTAAAGCTGCCATTCCGCATTCCGGTCCAAAACAGAACGCTCTGTTTCTTCTACATCCGGCCTTGGGATTTTCCCCTAGGTATTGACGGCACACGGGGCTAGCATACGGGTCACTGGGGGTGTGCGATGACAGATGTCTCGATACGCCGGGCTGACTTCATGATGGTCCTGGCCTATGCCTCGGATCTCGCCACTGGCCATTCTCGCGACTTCGCGCTGAAATCCTGCGTGCTTGCAATGCGGATCGCCGAGCTTGCGGGTGTTTCCGATGAGGTTCGGCGCAACGCCTACCATCAGTCGATGCTGCGCTATGTCGGCTGCAATGCCGACACGGACCTTCTGTCGGCCACGTTCGGCGACGAAATCGCCCTGCGCCAGGATCTTGTCGGTCTCGACATGGGCAACCGTGCGGAACTGGGCAGGGTCTTCGTGCAGGCCTTCAAGCGGTTCTACTACGATCTCGAGCCTGACGCGCAGGCCAGGGCGATCGAGGCCGCGATGTCGCAGGCGCTCGCGGTGGCGCGTCCGGTGCTCACAGCGCATTGCGAGGTCGCGCAGCGGATCGGCGCGCGGCTCGGCCTGTCCGACGAGATCCGGCGCAATCTCGGGCAGATCTACGAACGCTGGGACGGCAAGGGCCTGCCGCGCGGGCTGAGTGGCGAGGACGTGCTGCCCGCCGTGCGCCTGATCACATTGGCGCAGGATGCGATTGCGCTCAGCGATGCCGTCGGCATCGACGGGATGGCCGAAACCGTCGCCAGCCGCGGCGATGGTCCATACGAAGCCGGTCTGGCCCGGCTCGTCTCGGCCAACGCGGCGGCCCTGATGGAGGGCATTGGCGCGACCGTCGACCGCGACACCATCTTGGCGCTCGAGCCGGATCCGCCGGCGACGCTGGACGAGGGGGCTTGCGACGAGGCGTTCCTCGCCATAGCCGACATGATCGACATGCGCATGCCGTTTACGCAGGGCCATTCGAGGATGGTGTCGGAACTGGCCGCGGGTGCGGGCAAACGGATCGGACTGCCCGAGCCTGACGTTCGCGCGCTGCGCTGGTCGGGCTGCATCCACGACATTGGCGAACTCGTGGTGCCGGTGGCGACCTGGATGCGCAACGGCCCGCTGTCGGTGCGCGAACGCGACGCGGCACAGCTGCACGCCTATTACGGCGAGCGGGCCCTGGCCTCGTTCGGCCGCGAGGGCGAGGCGATGGCCGCCCTCGTGCTTCGCCATCACGAGCGCCTGGATGGCTCGGGTTATCACCGCAAGGTCGGCGGCTCGGACCTGTCGCCGGCGGCAAGGATCCTGGCCGCTGCCGAAGCCTTCCAGACGTCGCGAGAGGAACGTCCGCACCGCAAGGCGCTGTCCAGCGAGGCGGCGGCGACCCAGCTGCGCGCCGCCGTGCGTGACGGCTGTATCTGCCCCGACGCCGCGGAGGCCGTATTGTCCTTCGCCGGGCAGCCATCGCGGCGGGCCGGGCCGCAAGCGCTTGCCGGCATGACGCCGCGCGAGATCGAGGTGCTACGCCTGATCGCCACCGGACTCACGGCGAAGGAGGTGGCCCGAAAGCTTGATATCTCGCCCAAGACCGCGGACCACCATATCGAGAGCGTCTATTCCAAGATCGGCGTGACCACCCGTGCCGCGGCCGCGCTCTACGCGGTGGAGCACGGCCTTGTCCGACCTGGCGAAACGCGAGCATAGGGAATCCACCCCATGCGCGCCTGCAGCGAGGCGCGCATCGTGATCCTGTCGACGGACCAATGATGGCCGTGACCGACAGGAGGAAATCAAGATGCTTCTCGCAACGACCAAAGTGGCTGATATCGACCACTTCATCCGTATCTTTTCGACCAAGGGCGCTGACAAGCGCCGGCTGCACGGCTCGAACGGCGCGACCGTCTTCCGCGACCCCAGCGAGCCCGATCGCGTCTGGGCGATCTTCGACTGGGACGCCGAGGGCTGGAAGAATTTCGTGTCCGATCCGGAGGTGCCAGCGATCCTGCAGGAAGCCGGCCATGTCGGCAAGCCGCAGGCGGCACTGCTGCTCGGCCACTACGAGGCCTGAGGTCCCGCGCTGAGCGCCGCCTGCCGCCCGGCGGCGGCGCGCCCCGACGAACCCCCAGATTTGGAGAAATCAAATGGATCCGAAACCCATCAAGATCGGCCTTGTCGCCGAACTCACCGGCCCATTGTCTTTCATGGGCGTCGCAAATGCGAACCTCACCACCATGCTCGTCGACGACATCAACGCCAAAGGCGGCCTCCTCGGCCGGCCGGTGGAACTCGTCATCGAGGATGGCGAGACCACAGACAGCGCTGCCAAGGCAAAGGCCGCGAAACTCGTCGACGTCGACAAGGTCGACGTGGTGGTCGGCGGCATCTACAGTTCGACCCGCCTGGCCATCAAGAGCGAGGCGGTCACGCGGGGCAAGACGCTCTACATCTACACCGAGCAGTATGAGGGACAGGAAAACGATCCCCTGATCTTCTGCACAGGGCCTGTGCCCGCGCAGCAGGTCGAGCCGCTGATACCATGGCTCATGAACAGCACCGGCGCGAAGCGGTTCTATTTGCCGTCGGCCGATTACATCTGGCCCCATTTGCTGAACAAGGCGGCGAGCCGGGCGGTGCGGGCCAATGGCGGCGAGATCGTCGGCGAGGAGTATTTTCCGCTGGACACCGTCGATTTCCGGCGGACGGTGCAGCAGATCATGGCGAGCCGCACCGATGTGGTTTTCAACACCATCGTCCCGCCGGGCCTGACGCCGTTCCTCGAAGAGTTGCACAAGGCCGGTTTCGGCAAACGCGGCGGCAAGATCGTCTGTACCTACTTCGACGAGAACTTCTTCAATCTCGTGCCGTCCGATCAGATTGAAGGCCTCTACAGCTGCCTCGACTACTACCAGGAACTCGACGAACCGTTCGGTCGCGCGCTGTTGCGCCGCTACGGTGAACGGTTCCCTGGTGGGGCTACCTTGACTGCGGGCAGCGGATGCACCGGGCACTACCGGGCGATCAAGATGTGGGAAGCGGCGGTGAAGGAAGCGGGCAGTGCTGAGCGGGACGCGGTCATCCGGGCTCTCGATCACGCCCGCATCAGCGAGGGACCGGGTGGACCGGCCGAAATGGTCCCCGGCCAGCACCATGTTCGCATGAACATGTACATCGCGCAGGCGCAGGGCGGTCGATTCCGGGTTGCCAAGAATTTGGGTTCGATCGATCCCAACGAGCGCGCGCTTAGCGACGAACTAAGGTGACTGGCGGGGTCGGAAACGGACAGTCCGCTTCCGGCCCACTTCAGACAACTAGTCTGAAGAGTCGGAGCCGCTTCCCAGACATGCCCGGCAGCATCGGTCTCGGCGTATGGGGCGATCCATGTCATTTCCGTACTTAAGTAAAGCTGACCAATTGCGCAGTGTGATTTGAATACTTGTTGACTACATAGGGGTAAGCGATCAATGTAGCAAATTGCGAGGGAGGAAACGATGATCGAATTCGTAAACAGCGACGGGCTCACGTCGTCTTTGAATCCTAGAAATTTGGTTCAGCTTTTGTATGTCGACAGACATACTTAAAAGTCGGGGACTAGCATAATTTGTAGCAATTGGAGCGATGAAACGGCCGAGACGGCAGAAGTTATCGCCGCGCGAATAATGACCCAGGCAAGAATTGTGACTTTTCGCCTATTTGTGGGTGGGAAGGCTTCAATTCCTACGTGGTTCAATGCTGACGCCATTGTCGAAGTACATGAAACGAAAACCGGTCATTGCGCTATCATTGCGGAAAATGGCACGTTCACACTTGTCGCCGAGACCTACCAGCAGGTCCTCGCGGCCCTTGCGGCGGCAACGGTGATCTTATCCTCGTGACGTAGCAAGAAGGTCGAGGCTGTCCCACTCACGAACCCCTCGCTTTGGTCTACCTCCAATTTTGCGAGCACTGAACTGGATGAGAATGGGGGCCGTCGAAGGGGGTTTCATCGAATACCTCGTTCGACCAGCCAAGAGGTTTATGTACAGAGTGAAGCCTACTCCTTTGGAATCTGGGGCGCCATTGTCGAAGTCCGGCACCAACGCTCGGACCACTATGAATGTGTCTCCCGGCCAACCCGGTCTTTGAAGGTGTTTGGCTTTGTCACCGGAGCAGGGGGACCTTGCCCGCTCGCTCCCGGCTCACGACCCCTGGCCGTACCGGAGCAGTTTGAAGCAGTCGCCGCTGCCCGACTTCGCCTGCGATAACACCGGCTTCGAGCGGTCGAGCCATTCCTGGTGCGACCTGGCATCGGCCTCGATCGCATTGACCGGGGCCGCGCCGACGAAGCCGCGCCCTTGGCTGAACAGCCAGCAGGCGCGGGCCAGATGCCGCCTGGAGCGCTGGCGCAGCAGATCGGCATCGTAGAAGATGTCGAGCACCTCCCGCTTGACGCGGCGCTCCTTTTCCGGGTCGGCGACCGCTGCCTCCGCCGGATCGCCACCGATCGTGTCCCGCAGGTCCTTGTAGTCGAGGGCGAGCTGGGTGGTGGCGTATTTGATCTCGCTCTCGTCGCCCACGATGTCGAACCATAGCCTGGAATCGAGCTCGTTGACGACGAAAGAGGATTCGAAATCGCGCGACAGGTTCAGCACCTCGAAGTCGCCCAGATCGACGTCGCGCTCGACCAGCAGGATCCTGGCCGCCTGCTTGCCGAGCTCTGTCCCGTTGAGACTGACGGCGGTGTTCTTGCCGCCGAGTTGTGGGCTGAGATAGGGGCCGCCTTCATCCAAGAGCTCGTCGAATTCTTCCAGCGACTGCATGACCGGCGCGCCGCGGGCAATGCGCGCGGCGAGTTTGGCGAGCACCTGCTGCAACTCCGTCTCGCGCCGGCGCTGGTCCTGATAGTTCTGCTGGAAGAAGAAGATGAACAGCGACACGCCGATGCCGATCAGGATCACGCCCAACTGTGAAAAGATGTTGCGATAATATTCAAGCAGCTTTTCGCGATGGCGCACGTCGTGGCGCACGCTGTGAGCGACGCGAAGATTGACGATCAGCGACAGGATGAGCAGCCCGGTGCCGACCAGGATAAGGCCGCCGATGAGGAGGTAGCCATGGCCCGTGCTGAAATCCATCCGCGTACCCCAAGACCCCAGATTGCGTAGAATAGTGCCATTTTGCTTCAATACCTAGGGTTCGTCGGCGATGGGGTCGATGACGGCGAGATACCCATGACGAGCAGCGGCTGCATCCCTACAGGTTGGCCTCGGCGAAGATGCGCGCGGCCCAGTCGAGGAAGACGCGCAGGCGCGGCGAGAGCTGGCGGTTCTGCGGGTAGAGCGCCGATAGCGGCGTCGGCGAGGGCGGGTAGTCGGCCAGCACCTCGACCAGCATGCCCTGAGCAAGGTCCTTCTCGAAGCGATAGCGCGGCGCCTGGATGAGGCCGAGGCCGAGCCGCGCCAGATCGGCGGCGGTGTCGGAATTGTTGGCGGCGACGCGGCCCGGCAGCCGGATCTCGCGGGTCTTGCCGTTGACGGTGAATTCGAAGGGCAGCACCTCGCCGGTGCGCGACGAGACGAAGCCAACCGCCTGGTGGCCGTCGAGCGCGTCGGGGGAGGCGGGTGTGCCGTGGCGAGAGAGATAGGCGGGGCTGGCGCAGGTCATCTCGCGGATCATCCCCAGCCGGCGCATGATCATGCCGCTGTCGGGCGGCTCGCCGACGCGGATGACGCAATCGACGCCTTCGCGCACGAGATCGACCAGCCGATCGCTCTGGCCGATCTGCAGGTCGATGCGCGAATAGCGTGCGAGGAATTCCGGGAGGCGCGGCAGCAGGAAGGTGCGGGTGAGCAGCGTGCTGGCGTCGATGCGCAGCAGGCCGAAGGGCTCGGCGTTGCGGAAGGCGGCTTCCGCGTCCTCGATCTCGGCCAGGATCGGCAGGCAGCGCCGGTAATAGGCCTCGCCGTCCTGCGTGGCGTTCACCTGCCGCGTCGTCCGCTCCAGCAGGCGTGCGCCGAGATGTTCCTCGAGCCGGCGGATCGCTTCCGTCGCGGTTGAGCGCGGCAGTCCGAGATCGGCGGCGGCAGCGGTGAAACTGCGCCGCTCCAGCACGCGAACGAAGAGCCGCATCGTGTCCAGGCGATCCATGCTCTTTGTTCGCAGTTTCCGAATAGTGATGTCAAGGCACGGCTGATTATCCGGCGGCTCGCTGCGTCTATATCCGCGTCACCAGCAATTCGGAGAGACTTCCATGACAAACCAGCAGACAAGTACGGGCCAGCAGACAAGCACGGGCAATCCAATCAGAACCGCGATCGTGACCGGCGCCTCCAAGGGCATTGGTGCGGCGATCGCGCAGCGGCTTGCCCGCGACGGTTTGGCCGTCGTCGTCAATTATGCACGGGGCCGCGCCGAGGCCGACGCGGTCCGCGGCGCGATCGAGGCCGGAGGCGGCAAGGCGATCGCCGTGCAGGCCGACATCGCCGATCCCACCGGTATTGCCACCCTTTTCGATGCCGGCGAGAAGGCGTTCGGCGGCGTCGATATCCTTGTCAACAATGCCGGCATCATGAAGCTGTCGCCCATCGCCGGGACCGACGACGCCTCCTTCGACGCGCAGATCGCGGTCAATCTCGGCGGCGTGTTCCGGGGCACGCGCGAGGGCGCGAAACGCCTTCGCGACGGCGGCCGCATCGTCAATTTCTCGAGCAGCGTCGTCGGCCTCTATCAGCCGGGCTACGGCGTCTACGCCGCCACCAAGGCGGCGGTCGAGGCGATGACGCATATCCTGGCGAAGGAGCTTGGCGCGCGCCGCGTCACCGTCAATGCGGTGGCGCCCGGGCCGGTCGAGACCGCGCTGTTCATGGACGGCAAGAGCGCGACGCAGATCGAGGCCATCGGCAAGATGATCCCGCTCGGCCGGCTCGGCCAGCCCGACGACATTGCCGGCGTCGTGTCGTTCCTGGCCGGGCCGGACAGTGGCTGGGTCAACGGACAGATCATCCGCGCCAATGGCGGCGTGATCTGAGGGAGGCCGAGATGAAACGGACAATCCTGATCACCGGCGCCTCCAGCGGTTTTGGCGCGATGACTGCGCGGGCGCTCGCAAGAGCCGGCCACACAGTCTTTGCCTCGATGCGTGATCCCTCGGCACGCGGTGGTGCGGCGGCAGCCGAAATGGAGGCGCTTGCGCGTGACGAGGGCGTGGTGCTCAAGCCCATCGCGCTCGACGTCACCTCCGATGGCTCTGCAGAAGCGGCGATCCGGCGGATCCTCGGCGAAGCCGGCCGGCTCGACGTGCTGATCCACAATGCCGGGCATATGGGGTTCGGGCCGGCCGAGGCGTTTTCGCCCGAACAGCTGACGCAGCTCTATGACGTCAATGTCGTCGGCACGCAGCGCGTCAATCGGGCTGCCCTGCCGCATATGCGGTCTCTCGGCCGGGCGCAGATGATCTGGGTCGGTTCGAGCAGCACGCGCGGCGGCACGCCGCCCTTCCTGGCCCCCTATTTCGCGGCCAAGGCCGGCATGGACGCGCTGGCGCAGAGCTATGCGCTGGAACTCGCCCGCTTCGGCATCGAAACGACGATCGTGGTGCCGGGCGCCTTCACCAAGGGCACGGAGCATTTCCACCACGCGGCGGCACCCGCCGATGCCGAGCGCGCCGGCGCCTATTGGTCCGGTCCCTATGCCGGTGCCGACCAGCAGGCGCTGAAGGGGCTGGCGTCGCTGGAACCGGCGGATGCCGATCCGGCCGAGGTCGCCGAGGCAATCGTCGACCTCGTCGCCATGCCGCATGGCAGCCGCCCGCTGCGCGTTCATATCGATCCCTCCGACGATGGCGCCGCGATCGTCAACGGCGTTGCCGACCGCGTGCGCGCGCAACTCCTGGAGCGGATCGGCCTTGCCGACCTGCTCCATCCCAAAGCCTGAAAACCCAACCCCAACAGAAAAGGAAACCATCATGCCATTCGCCAACATCAAGCTGCCGCAGGCCGCTCTCTCCAAGGCGCAGAAAGAAGACCTCATCCATCGGACCACAGCCATGTTCGTCGACTTTTTCGGCGAAGGCGTGCGGCCCACCACCATGGTGCTGGTCGAGGAGGTCGCCGACGGCGGCTATGGCCGGGCCGACGAAGTGTTCGTCATACCGGAAGCCTATCGCGCCAAGGAGTAGCGCAGGTCCTGGTCGACACCCCTCATATGACGACTGGTGCCGCTGATACCAACGTCCACTCTGTGCGCGGAGCCCTTCAATGCATGTCGGTTCCCTGAAAATCGATGCCCCCTTTTCGGGCGGCATGCATCAGGCCCGAGACAGCTGGACAGTCCCGATCTGGCCACCTGTCTCGGGCCTCCGCCTTCCCTGATTTTTCAAGATACCAGGCTCAGCGACCGCGCTTCGGCGTCACCCGACCGTTCGGCTTTCCCCGCGGTTCGATACCGCTTGGGCGCGGTGCCGGTGGCGCGCTTGAAGGCATTGCTGAAGGCGCTTTCCGAGGTGTAGCCAAGGGAGCGGGCAAGCACCGCCACCGGCGTATCTTCCTCGCGCAAGGCGCGCTCGGCCAGATGCATGCGCCATTGCGTCAGGTAGGTCAGCGGCGCGACGCCGGCGGTTTGCCTGAAATGGAAGGCAAAACTGGTGCGCGACATGGCGGCGGCTCTGGCGAGTTCCTCCAGATGCCAGTCGCGGCCAGGGTCGCCATGCATCAGCCGCAGCGCCGGCGCCAGGCGCGGGTCGGCGAGCGCGCGCAGCCAGCCGGCGGGCATAAGACTCGATGTCTGCAGATGCGCCCGCAATACCTGGATAAACAGCAATTGCGCGAGCTGCGCCGAGGCAAGGCTGGCGCCCGGCTGGCCATCCGCCTGCTCGCGCACCAGCTGGTCAAGGATCCAGCGCAGGATTGTCGCTTGCGGCGACGAGGCGTGGATGTGGATCCATGGCGGCAAGACGTCGGCCAGCAGCCGCCCGCTCGCCTGGTCGAGCAGCACGTGGCCGCCAATATGCGTAAAATCCTTGCCGTCGCCGAGTTGGGCGATCCTGCAACCGGAGAACACCGCCATGGCGTCGAGCGGCGGCACGGACAGGTCGCTGGCGAGGATGAAGGAGCGCCGCGATGCCAAAAGCAGCACGTCTCCAGTTTTCGCATGCACCGGCTCCTCCTCGCCCTCGAGGCGGATCCAGCAACTGCCCTTCACCACGGCGAAGAATTTGATTTTTTCGGGCGCCGGAAAGCGCAGCGCCCATGGCTCGCCGGCGGTGAAGCCGCCTGTAACCATGGTTTGCGCGCTGGTGAATTTGAGGATGTCGGAGAAAGGATCGTCGGTCATTTTCGTACTTTCGCGCAACTTATGCGGATTTTCAAGCATTCACAATCCGATCTGGTGCGCCTAGCTGATGGCCAATGAACATCAGGAGACTGACATGAACGACGAACTGGTGCTGGTGACCGGAGGCTCAGGCTTCATTGCATCGCACTGCATGCTGAAGCTGCTCGACGCCGGTTATCGCCTGCGCACGACGGTGCGTTCGCTCGAGCGCGAAGCCGAGGTGCGCGCGATGCTCAGGGAAGGCGGCGCCGAGCCCGGCGATCGGCTGTCCTTCGTCGCCGCCGACCTGACCGCGGACGCCGGCTGGGCGGAGGCGGTCGCCGGCTGCGCCTATGTCATGCATGGCGCATCGCCGACGCCGTCCGGCAGCCAGACGCGCGAGGAGGATTGGGTGAGGCCCGCCGTCGACGGCGTGCTGCGGGTGCTCAAGGCCGCGCGCGATGCCGGCATAAAACGCGTGGTGCTGACTTCGGCCATCGGTGCTGTCGCTATGGGGCATGCGCCGCAGACACGGCCGTTCAACGAGACCGACTGGTCCGACCTCAGCGGTGCCGTCGCGCCCTACCAGAGATCGAAGACGCTGTCGGAGCGCGCCGCCTGGGATTTCATCGCTCGCGAGGGCGGCGGCCTCGAACTCTCCGTCGTCAATCCGGTCGCCGTGCTCGGCCCGGTGCTCGCCGCTGATTTCTCGCATTCGATCGGGCTGATCAAGCGGCTGATGGACGGCATGCCCGGTTGTCCCCGGGTCAACTCAGGCTATGTCGACGTGCGCGACCTGGCCGATCTGCATCTGCTGGCGATGACCAGTCCTGCGGCCAAGGGCGAGCGCTTCATCGGTATTTCGGGCCACAGCCTGTGGATGGCGGATGTTGCGAAAGTGCTGCGGCGCAGGATGGGCGCGGCAGCAGCCAAGGTGCCGACCAGGGAGATTCCCAATTGGATGATCCGCCTGCTGGCGCTGCGTGGCGATCCGACGACGAAGATGCTGGCCAGGCATCTCGGCGTGATGATGGACGCCACCAGCGAAAAGGCGACGCGTCTGCTTGGCTGGACGCCGCGCCCGGCCGAGGAGGCTATCGTCGCCACGGCCGAGAGTTTGTTGCGGCTGGGGTTGGTGGGTGGGTCAAAAGCGTAGGCGGGTGGTTCGCCTCAATCCCTCCGAGACATCCCGACCCAGTCAGCCGCCACCTCGGCAAACAGCCAGTCACGGAACGCCCTGATCTTCTTCTGCCGCAACGCGCCGTCGGGATAGACGAGGTAGTAGCTGGCCGCCGATTTCAGCGCGAGGTCGAAGGGCCGCACCAGCCGTCCCGCCGCGAGGTCGGCGGAGACCAGCGCGCTGCGGCCGAGCAGCACGCCTTCGCCATGCACGGCGGCCTCGACCGCGAAGGTGGCGGAATCGAAGCGCACACCGCGCTTGGGGTCGATGCCATCGACGCCGGCCTGTTGCAGCCATGTCGCCCAGTCGATGCGAAAGGCGTCATGGATCAATTTGTGGTGCCTGAGATCCCCGGGCAGGCGCAGCGGATGTTCACCTTGCAGCAGTTCCGGGCTGCAGACCGGGAAGACCTCCTCGTCAGCGAGAAATTCCGCCGTCACGCCGGTGTAGCCGCCCTTGCCATAGCGGATGGCGATGTCGATGCCGTCGCTGACGAAATCGGCCAGCACACCCGAGGTCGCCAGTCGCACGTCGATATCGGCATTGGCGCGGTGGAAGCGATGCAGCCTCGGCACCAGCCAGCGGCCGGCGAAGCCGTCCGACGTCGAGACGTTCAGGATGCGCGTCGAGCGGTCGGGCGTGGCGGCGATGGTGGCGGCGGCGATCTGGTCGAGCGCCTTGCCGACCTCGACCGCATAGGCCGCGCCGACGGCGGTCAGGCGCACGGATCGCGTTCCCCGATCGAAAAGCTGGATGCCGAGCCTGTCTTCGATGTTGCGGATGGCGCGGCTGACCGCGCCATGGGTAAGGTTGAGCTCGTCCGCCGCCCTGGAGAAGCTCAGATGCCTTGCGGCGGCGTCGAAAGCGGGCAGGGCGGTGAGGGGCGGCAATCTTCGCGGCATGATCTCGACCTGTGAGCATTGCTCACAAATCCTGCACAAAGAGTGGTTTGTCGTCCAGCCCAGAAATGCCCAATATCAGGGCGTACCGGCGCGCAGACATCAAGTTTCCTTCCGTCGAAGCGCCTGATGACCTGACATAGTGTGAGCAATCGTCATGCTCGCCCGATGGGCGGCACCGGCACGCTTGCGCCCAGCGAATAGGAGACTGACATGACCTTGACCCTTGGACCCATTGGCGCCGCGATGAGCGGCCTTGCCATACGCAGCACGGCGGCATTTGAGCGTCGCCGCGCGTTGCGCCGGATTTCGCGGTTTTCCGACCGCCGCCTGAAGGACATTGGCCTGGAGGGTGAGGTTTGGCTGCTTGGCAGGGCCGGTGCTCTACGGGCGCGGCTTGCGCCGTTGGCTTCCAGTGACGGTTGACCGCGTCGTCCATCCGGTCGATAGGTCCGCGCGACCACTCCGAGACCTGCCATGACCGACCTCAAAGATGCAACCCGCGCCGCCCCCGACACCACCTGGCAGGACGATGTCCGCCAGGGCGTGCGGCATGTGCGCGATCTCGACCGCCTGCCGCTGTCGCCGGTCGAGCGCGCCGCCGCCCAAGCTGCTGCCGCGCACCACAAGGTGCGTGCGCCAAAAGCCTATCTCGACCTGATCGACTGGAACGACCCGGCCGATCCGATCCGCGCGCAGGTCATCCCGTCGCCGGACGAATTGGAGGAGGCGGAGGGCGAGCTGGGCGATCCGATCGCCGACCATGACTTCAGCCCGGTGCCGCGACTGACGCATCGCCATACCGACCGGGTGCTGCTGTTCCCGACCTATCAATGCGCGGTCTATTGCCGGTTCTGCTTCCGCAAGGAATCGCTGACCTCGATCGGCCGCGGCTATACGCGCGAGGCGCTCGAGCCGGCGCTGGCCTATATCGCGGATCATCCTGAGATCCGCGAGGTGATCCTGACCGGCGGCGACCCGCTCTCGCTGCCCGACAAGGCGCTGGCCGAAATCGTCGCGCGCATCGAGGCGATCCCGCATGTGCGGCTGCTGCGCATCCACACCCGCGTGCCAGTCGCGCTGCCGTCGCGCATCACATCCGGGCTGGTCGCCGCGCTGCAGGGCCGGCTGATGGTGACCGTCGTCACGCATTTCAACCACGCGCGGGAGATCACGCCCGCGACCGAGGTGGCGTGCCGCACCATGCGGCAGGCGGGCTTCGTGCTGCTCAACCAGAGCGTTCTGCTCAAGGGCGTCAACGATACGGTCGAGGTATTGGAGGAGCTCTGCCGCGAGCTGATGTACCGGCTGGGAGTAAAACCCTATTACCTGCACCACGGCGACCTCGCGCGCGGCATGGCGCATCGGCGCACCACGATCGCGCAAGGCCAGGCGCTGGTGGAAGCGCTGAGGGCGCGCCTGTCCGGCATCTGCAATCCCGTCTATGTGCTCGACTTGCCGGAAGGCGGCGGCAAGGTGCCGCTCGGGCCGTGTCCTATCGAGGGCCGCGAAGGGGACACCTGGCGGATACGCGGCCAGGACGGCGCGATGAGGACCTATCGGGAGATTGTGGGCGAATAGGCTGCGCTATTTGCCGACAAACGCCAACACGACCACACGCGGGGCGATGCAGTAGGCGAGGCTGACCTTGCGGCCGGTCTTCGTCGTCGCGCGGCCGGCATCGAGGTCCACGGCGATGTCCTCGTAGCCCAGCACCTCGCGATCGAGCGGGTAGGCCGCCTTGTAGACCGCCTCCTTGGCGGCAAACAGGATGCGGCCGGCTAGCCGCGGGTCCGCCGCGCCGGTGCGATCCGCGCCGGTTGCAACGATCGCGAAAATGTCGTCCGGCAAGGGTTCGGCGGGCTCGACGTCAATGCCGAGAGAGACGATACCGCCGACAGGCGCGACCGCCGCCACGGCCATGTCGTCGTCATGGGCGAGCGAGCCAACTATCCCGTTCGGCCAGAGCGGGGCGCCGGATGGGGCGCGCGGAATGGCGAGGTCGCTGATGCCGGTATCGGCCAGCAGCCGGTGCGCGACCCAGCGGGCGGCACCGCTGGCGCGGCGCATGGCCGGCTGGCGCGCAGGGATGGAACGCGCTTCCTCGGGCAGCAGGTGGGCCTCGTCCGCGTCGCCTATCACCCGGCATCCGGTCCGGACACCTTGCGGCGCGATTGCCGCCATCGCCTCGGTCAACGCGGCTTCAGGGGAGGGTGGCCGCATTGACGATCATCCTCTAGGCAGGACGAGGTCGGCGATCATTTCCCCATCCTCGTCGAGCCCTTCTTCCACGAAACCGGCGGTGCGATAGAGCTGGCGTGCCGCTTCATTCTGCGGTTCGTAGCAGATCGAGACGTGCCTGACGTGACCGAGCCCGCCGATCTCGTGCAGCACCTCGCGCAACGCGGCCTTGCCGTAGCCTCTGCCCTGCCAGGCGCGGTCGATCATGAAGCGGTAGATGCGCGCCTCGTCGTCATCATCCGGCGCGTCGTACATGAGGAAACCGACGATACGATCCCCGGCCATGATGACACGTGGCCGCGCGTCCTCGTCGGATTGCGCCTCCTCCAGCGAGGCTTCATTGCCAGCGACAAAATCCATTTGCTCCGGCGCCAGTTCCAGCGACGCGACCAAGGCCCGATTGGCCTTGGTCACAGGGGCGAGGCGGATTTCTCCGGCCTTCAAGCCGACGCCTTGGCACCGTCGTCCGTGACCGGGATCACGAAGCGATGCAGCTTGGCCGGGTTGCCGCGCCAGATGGAGTGGGGTTCCAGCTCCTCGCCCTTCATGACGAAGGAATCTGTGTCTGCCACCGATCCTTCGCCCATCACGACGCCGTAGTGGACAAAGGCGGACGGTCCGAGCGTGCAGCCCTTGCCGATGCGGATATAGTCGGACTTGAACGCGCCTTCCTCCAGCGAGTGAGCCTGGATGACGCAGCCTTCGTTGAGCGTGACATCGTCGCCGATCTCGACCAGCGAGCGCTCGGTCAGGTTAGCTCCGCCATCATAGACGCGGCTGCCGACCTTGACGCCTAGCATGCGCAGGATCATCGGCCGGAACGGCGTGCCGGCAAACAGGCGCACGATCGGCGAATCGGCAAGCTTCCAATGGCGTTCGTGGCGCCAGAACGCGACGTCGTAGATCGTCGTCATCTGCGGCTTCAGCCGGCCGAAGCCAAGGCTGGCCCGTTCGACCAGGATGTAGAACGGAATGGTGATCGCCGAGGTCAGGAGCACGGCGACGAACAGCGCCACCTCAGCCCATTCGGTGTAGTAGTTCAGCGCGCGATCCCAGATCGCCAGCGTTGCGAACAGCATCGCCCATTGCGTGGCCAGGAACAGAAGGATCGTCACCAGATTGTGGCGGTTCTTGTTCGGGATGCGCTGGCGTCGGTCCGCCTCGTCGACCCCGGCGATGAGTTCCTTGTCGCGGTTGACCATGCGGGGGATTTCAAAGGCAGGCGAACCCAGGAGCCCGACATTCTCGCGCACCGGCCCATCGATGGGGATCATCACCTTGGTGCCGAGCAGGACGTTGTCGCCCGTGCGTCCATCCGGCGGATAATAGATGTTGTTGCCGAGATAGTTGCGCTCGCCGATGCGCGTCCGCTCGAGCCGGAACGCCGAGGCGGATTTGTGCATGTTGATCATGAACAGGCCGTCCGACACCATGGTCTCGGTGCCGATCTCGCACAGAAGCGGGTTTTCGTGCTGCTGGTTGGAGCCGAAATTGGAGCCGGTCTGCACCACCTTGTTGAGGTTCCAGCCGATGGCGCGCATGTAATGCACGATCGCCGAGCTGTCGCCGAACAGCAGCCCCAGCACGCGCGAGTTGCTGGTGAATTCGGCGACGGTCTGCAGCCAGTAGCGGAAACCGTAAAGCGTGTAGGTGCGGCCTGGCTTCAGAACCAGGTTTGTCAAGCGGGGCACCAGCGTCGCCACGAGAAAGGCCACGGCGATATAGCCAAAGAGCGTGACCGTGGTGCCGACCGCGACAAGGCCGATCGTCTCCTGGTAGTCGTCGCCGACGCTTTCCCAATAGCTCTGGAACAGGAATGGCAGTGGGGTGACGATGGCAAACAGCACCACCAGCTGAACGGCCTCATAGAGGAAGCGGCGGACCTGGTAAGGATTTACATTGCGCACCTTGCAATAGTCCGCCGTGGTCGGCACGGCCGGTGACCCATGCCAGTGTTCGCCGTCCGGGATGCTTTGCCCGCGCTGCAGCGAGGACGAATGGCCGAGCTGGCCGCCGTCGCCAATAGAGGTGTCGATGTCGAGCGTGGAGCCCACGCCGATGAAGGCATCGCGGCCGATGGTCAGCGGTCCGGTGTGGATATAGCCTGACTGCGCCCGATAGCCGAGGATCATCGATTCCTTGCGCAGGATGGTGTTGGCGCCAATCGAGATCAGATCCGTGCAGACCGGTACGGATTTGGATTCGATGACGGCGTTGTGTCCGAGTTTGGTGCCGAGAAGCTGCAGATAGAGGCTGTAGAGCGGGCTGCCGCGGAACAGCACGACGGGGGCGGTGCGGATCAAGGTCTTGACCACCCAGAAGCGATAGTAGCGCAGGCCCCATATGGGGAAGGTTTCGGCCTTCCAGCGGCCGACGAGCACCCATTTCGCCAGGACGGCAAAGCCCGTCATGCCGAAGAACACGCCGGACGAGAGCGCCACGCATCTGATATAGAGCTGCAGCGGATCGTCGAGCGCTTCATACATCCAGTTGAGGCCGATGTTGATCGCCCACAGGCCGACATAGCTGTAGACCCCGTAGAACAGCAACTGCGCCATTCCGCAGGTCCAGTAGGCAAAATTCGACGCCCGGCGGGTGAGAACAGGCTCGTTGGTGGCGGCCGTCATATCTTCCGAGACGCTGAGGTGCTTGGCCAGGCGCGCCACCGTCGGATGGAGATAGATGTCGCGCATGGACGTCGTCGCCCATTCCTTGCGGGTGCGCACACGCGCGCAGAAATGCGCCATCAGCAGCGAGTTGGCGCCGAGATCGTCGAAGAAATTGTCCTCGACCGACACCTCGTCGAATTTCAGCACCGCGCCCAGCGCCTCGGCCAGGAAGCGCTCGTCGTCATTGCCGGGCGCTACCATCGCCCGGTCGGCGGAAAGCCGCACGCTTGTCGGCTTCGGCAGCTGGCGAAGGTCCACCTTGTTGGAGACCGTCATCGGGATCGCGGGCAGTTCCTCCAGATAGGAGGGCACCATGTAATCCGGCAGGCGCCGCTTCATCGTCTGGGCGAGATCGGCGCGCGAGAGCGCCGGCTGTCCGGCCTTGGGCGCGTAATAGGCGACGAGTTCGACGCGGCCGGGCTCGATCTCCCAGGTGGTGACGGCAGCCTGTGCGATCTCCGGCTGGTCCAGCAGCACCGCCTCGATCTCACCGAGCTCGATACGATAGCCGCGGATCTTCACCTGGGTGTCGATGCGCCCGGCATATTCGATCTCGCCATCGCCGTTGATCCGGCCAAGGTCGCCGGTGCGGTAGATGCGCTGCGACGGGTTGTTCGGCAGGCCGATGAAATCGGCGATGAACTTCTGTTCCGTCAGGTCTTGCCTGTTCAGGTAACCGACGGCGAGCCCGATGCCGGCAATGCCGATCTCGCCCAGTTCACTGGGCTCGGCCAGTTCCGGCAGCGACGGATCGAGAATGACGATGGAATAGGTGGGCAGCGGCACGCCGATGGTGACCGGCTTGTCCGGCGTCAGCGCGCCCATCGTTGCCGTGACGGTCGCCTCGGTCGGGCCATAGGTGTTGAGGATCTGCCGCCCCGGCTTCGACCAGCGCACCACCAGATTGTGCGGGCAGGCCTCGCCGCCGACCAGGAGTGTGCGCAGGCTGGGCACATCCGATGTCATGGACGACAGAAGCGTCGGGCTGCAGGCCATGCAGGTGATTTCATGGTGGCGCAGGAAATCCGCCAGCTCCTCGCCAACGAGCGGCATCTGGCCGGGCGCGGGCACCACGGTCGCGCCGGCGACGAACGGCACCCAAATCTCCTCGGAGGAAAAGTCGAAGGCAATCGTCATGCCCTGGTAGACGCGATCGCCCGGCCTGTAGCCGTAGGACGCGGCGGCGACACGGATGAAGTTGACGAAGCTCTGGTGCCGGATGGCCACGCCCTTCGGCCTGCCGGTCGTGCCCGACGTGTACAGGATGTAGCAAATGTCTTCCGCCGGCGCCTCTTGCGGCTTCAGCGGCGCGCCGGACTGTTTGGAGATCTCGGCGGCGGCGCTGTCGATCAGCACATGGGGAACCGGCAGCTGGTCGGCCCGCGACGCATAGGTGGCGATGGTGACGATCAGGCTGACGCCGGCGTCTTCGATGATCAGCGCCATGCGCTCTTGCGGAAAGGCGGTGGCCAGCGGCACGAAGGCGGCGCCCGCCTTCACCACGGCGAGCAAGGCGATATAGGTCTCCGCCGAGCGGTCGAGAATGAGCCCGACCCGGTGGCCAGGCCGCACGCCGCGCTTGATCAGCACACGGGCGAACTGGTTGGCGCGGCGGTCCAGCTCCTGATACGTCCAGGCACGTCCGTCGGAGATCACCGCCGGCAAGGTGGCGAATGTTTGAGCGAGCTCTTCGAAGACCGCGTCGAGCCGCTCGTAGGGCTGGCCTGCCCGCGCGAAATCGGCGCCCAACAGGATCTGGCTGCGAGCAGCCGATGCCGAATCGTGAGCGAGCCTAGCTAGCGCATCGACGCTTGCCAGCCCGTTTTGGGCCAGCCCAGTCTCGGGTGAATTGCCCTGGCTTGCCGCGTCCCTGTCCAGGCCGACGATATCGACACCGTAATCCATTTCCATACTTTCTCGTCCTGGCCGCGTATCGCCCGGCTGTTCATGTCGCCGTTCGAGCAGGCATTTTCGGCTGTGCCGCCGCTGCAATTTGACCCTTGTCGATGGCGGACCGAAGCTTCGGAAAAGGAAGTCCACGCAGTCCCCCGCAGGATGGTTATGCCATCCGATCTTTTCGCCAGTTTTTCCGAATTGTTGAAACTTGTTTCTGAATTGTGTCTGAGCGGCTGGAGAGCCGCGCAAAGCCGGTTCCTCGCCCCCGTTAAAGGCGGGGGAGAGGTGGCCGCGAAGCGGTCGGAGAGGGGGCCTTCGTAAAGCGCGACCTCTCTAGGAACATAAGCTGGCACAGGTCTGCGCCATCGCCCGCTCCGTCTCGGCTTCGCCGAGCCACTCTCCCCCACATTCGTGGGGGCGAGGAACCAAAGTTCTGCCTGGCCGCGACCCCTTGAACCCGCCCCTTCCAAAAAAAGCTCACCACCCTCGGGAATAAAGCACCGCCTTGCCGGGTCTTCCCTTCAGCGGGGCCAAACCGGCCCGCGACGCGAAGAAACGAAACAAGGATTTACCTGAAATGACCAAGCTCGCTCTCAGCGTGGCTGCGATGTTGCTTGCCTCGAGTGCCGCCTTTGCCGGCAGCGACCATTTCGGCGGCGACAATGTCAACCAGCCTGTCGCTTCCGTCGACACCAATGCCACCGCCTCGATCCCCCACACCGCGCACCCGGCCGGCGTCGACACCGAGGTGACGACCGGGCCGAGCCAAGGGTCGGTCCAGGACATCATCAACCGGCACAACGAGGACAGTCTCTGGGGCCGCTGAGCGCCCCCGACCTTCGAACGCCTTCTCAAACCTCACAAACAGGACGCATCGACATGAAAACCCTCGCTCTCACCGCCGCCGCCATCCTCGTGGCCACCACCGGCGCCTTTGCCGGCAGCGACCATTTTGACGACCGCACCGCCAACCAGACGGCCGCCACGGTCGACAACACCCACACCGCCTCGATCCGCAAGGCCGACATGGTCCGGCACGGTGTCCGGGCGACAACGAAATCTGAGGCGGACGAACCAGGCCAGGGCATCTGGGGCAACTGAGTTCAGGGGTGGGACAGCCTCGAGGTCCCGTCCCGGTCCGCGATCAGGACGGGGGGCCATGTGGCGTGGCCCTCCGTCGCTCCTACCGCGATTTTTTGCCGCCACCGCAACCCACAGGAGACCACAATGTTCAGCATGACACGCCGCACAGTGCTTCAATCCGCCGCCGCAGCTGCCGCTTTCGGCCTTGCCGGCAAACTCGAATTCACCCGCCCTGCTTTCGCCGAAACACCGGTCGAGCCGACCGTCGGCTTCTACAAATACACGGTCGGCGACATCGAGGTCACCGCCATCTATGACGGCATCTGGAAGAAGCCGCACGACCCGGCCTTCATCAAGGATGTCTCGGTCGAAGACACCAAGGCGGCCCTCGCCAAGGCGGGGCTGACCACCGACTTCATGCCCATCCCGCTCACCGTCGTCGTGCTCAAGATGGGCGGCAAGCTGATCATGATGGATGCGGGCTCGGGCGTCGGCCAGTGGCAGGCCAATGCCACGCATCTGCCGGCCAACATGGCCGCCGCCGGCATCGACTATAAGGCGATCGACACAATCATGATCTCGCATTTCCACCCCGACCATGTCTGGGGCCTGATGGAAAAGGGCACCAACACGCCGGTGTTCCCCAATGCCGAGCTGATCGTCAACGCCACCGAATACAATTGGTGGACAGACCCGAGCCGGCTGGCCAAGCTGCCCGAGGGCCGCAAGCCGGCGGGCAAGCGGATCGCCGAGAACTTCCCGAAATGGAAGAACTGGAAGCTGGTCGAGGACGGCGCGGAAGTGGCGCCCGGCATCCAGATTGTCGCGGCGCCCGGCCACACGCCCGGCCACTCGGTGTATCTCGCCAATTCCGGCAAGGAGCAGCTGATGATCTCGGCCGACACCATGTATGTGCCGGCGCTGCTGGCGCCGCACCCGGAATGGCAGGGCAGCTACGACCAGGATGGGCCGACCGCGATTGCCACGCGCCACAAGATCATCGACCGGGTGATCGCGGACAACATCCGCATTTCCGGGTCGCATTTCCCGTTCCCCGGCACCGGCGTCTTCGTGAAAGACGGCAATGCCTATGGCTTCTCTCCCGTTCAGATTTGAACGGGTAACTCAGACCTAAGCGAGAAAGACAATGAAACAGCTTCTTTTGGGCAGAAACGCCCTGTTCGGCCTGCTCGGTGCGATTGCCGTGCTGACCGTCGTTCCCGTTGCAACGATCATGCCGGCCTATGCGGTGGATGATATAGAGGGCGCCGACGCACCCGACCTCACCGCCGTCCAGGCCAAGATCGCCGCCAAGGATTACAAGGGCGCGCTGGCCGAACTGCGCGATCTCGCACAGGACAACCAGCAGGCCGACGTCTATAATCTGCTCGGCTTCACGCTGCGCAAGACCGGCGACGTCACCACCGCGCTGACCTATTACAACAAGGCGCTGGAGCTGAAGCCCGACCACAAGGCGGCCCGCGAATATCTGGGCGAGCTCTATGTCGAGACCGGCGACATGAACAAGGCCAAGGAGCAGCTGGCCTCGCTGCAGAAACTCTGCCCCGCCGGCTGCGAGGAGCTTTCCGACCTGCAGAAGGCCATCGACACCAAGGTGACGCAGTAAAGCCGCGCCCCAATTCCTCTCCCTCCGCAAAGCGGGGGAGAGGTGGCTCGGCGAAGCCGAGACGGAGTGGGGGCTGGCGCTAACCCATCCTCCACCACCACCATCACCAGTTTGGGCGCTCGTGGCTGGCGCCCATTGCCGGAGCCGGCGCCTCTCCCTCGAGCCGGCTCCGGCCTTTTCGAACTCACAGCCGTCAGGCGCCGTTTTCGCGCGCCCCACGGCTGGCGGCGCTTGCCTGTGCTCAAAAATTGGAGGCTGACCATGACACCGAACGAAATCGCCGCGAAGCTTTCCGGCCTCGCCACGAAATACCACATCAGGGACGTCACCCTGCTTGCCGGCCGCCTGCTCATGTCCTTCATCTTCCTGCATGAGGGCGTGACGCTGGCCACCCATTTCGACGGCGCCGCCAGGGCGATGGCAGCACTTGGCGTCGGGCTGCCGCTGTTCGTCGCCACCATCGCGCTGCAATTGGGGGCAGGGCTCTCGGTGGCATCAGGTCTGCTGACGCGGTTGGGCGGCATCGGGCTCGGCCTGTTCTGCCTGGCCACGGCCTTGCTGTTCCACACCAACTTCGCCAGCCAGAACGAGCTGCTGCATTTCGAAAAGGACCTGGCCATATCAGGCGGCATGTTCGTGCTGGCCGCCGTCGGCGCCGGCCGGTTCTCGCTGGACTGGCTGCTGGCCGGGTATCTGCAAAAGCGCCAGCGCGACAAGGAAATGGCCAGGGCATTGCTGGCCGTGGAGAACCAGTTTTCGGTGGATGTGCAACTGCCGGTTTGAGCAGCAAGGCCTGCCGCCTCGCGCATCCGCATGCCGCTCCAGTGCTGACCGTGCAATACGCTCGCTCGCCGGAACCAGTCCCGGTGCTCCGCATTCTATTAGCGGGGACGCAAGGAGTGTGTGATGAAAGCGGTTCTGGCACTGGTCGCAGGCTTCGTCCTCACCCTTGCGGTCTTTGCCAGCGGGCTGGCTTTCGCCGCCTGGCTGATACTGGCCAAGCCGGTGCATCAGTCCAGGCCCGCCGACAGTGTCTCGCAGCTGTGGACCAAGGACGCACAGCCCGTGGACAAGGCCGCGCCGGGCCTGGAGCGCGTGGCCGCCGCGCAGGCCCCGGCACCCGACGCCGCCGCCAGGGTGCAGTCCGTCGACCCGACCAAGACAGGCGCGGTGGCGCCCGATGCGGACGAGCAGCAGGCCAGGCTGCCGGCTGCTCATGTCAGCTGGTGCGCGGACCGCTACCGCTCCTACAATCCAGACGACAACAGCTACATGTCCTACAGCGGACAGCAGCGCCCCTGCGTCTCGCCCTATCTCGAAACCAGTGCCGACGCCGGCCAGGCCGCGCAGCAGCCCGACGTAGTCAGCTATGTCGAGGGCGGCGCGGCGCCGCTGGTTGCGACAGCGGACCTTTCGGACGACCACGTCCAATCCTGCTTCAGCCGCTACCGCTCCTACCGTCCCGAGGACAACAGCTACCAGCCATACTCCGGTGGACCGAGGCGCCAGTGCGAATAGGCGCCGCGCGCCGCTTGCCAATGGAGGATTGGCGAAATGCGAGGTTACAGCCAATCTCCCCCTTGTGAGGGTTGAGAAGTGGTCCGCGTAGCGGACGGAAAGCCAATTGCTTGGCTTTCCGAACGACAACGCCCGGCAGGGCAGAGGGGGCGTCGTAGGGCGCAAACCTTGCCGTTTCACCCATCCCTCCGATCACGCAAATTTTTTGGATCATTCGCGCAAGCCCGGCGTTCATCCCTGACACGAAGGAGGAACGACAATGGGCGACGACCGGCACGAGAAGATCCAGAAACGCGCATACCAGATCTGGGAGCGTGAAGGCGGCGGCGATCCCGAGCATCATTGGCACCGGGCCGAGGCCGAGATCGACAGGGAAGCAGCCCTGCCGCTGACGGCCGACGACGCGCTGCCGCAGACGCGTGAGATCGCCAGCACCGACGTGCTGGAGGTCGAGGAACTGGCCATCCGCACCGGCATTTCGGGCGACGAGGCGCAAGCGCTGCTCGACCGCCTGGGCACCGACCGCGCGGCGGTGGAGCAGGCAGCACGCAGCCTCAAGGCCAGGAAGGGCGCCAAATCCTGATCAGGGGAGAGCGAGATGATCCGCAAACTCAAGGACGGCAAATACCGGCTTTATTCCCGCAAGAAGGACGAGAAGACCGGGAAAAGACGGAATCTGGGGACGTTTGACACGCGCGAGGCGGCGGAGAAACATGAGAAGGAGGTGCAGTATTTTAAGCGCCATTGAGGGGGCTGTTCGGTGCGTACCTCTGGTGACCGCGATAGCGATACGCCGCAAGCTTGCGTGACCGGTTTACTCTTAATCCCGCTTAGTAGACGGCAGCTTTGCGGCTCTTATGGAGGCTCCTAAAAGCAGACGTCATAATTCGTTGGAATGGTCTTGGAGTGTCAATGCCGGCGTCAGGGGCGGATTCCACCTGCGCAAGCCCATGATACTTACCTCCATTGCACCCAGTGAATAGGGCATGGGGCTGCTGTCGCAACGGGAGTTAGTAGAGCCTATTTCGGGATGCCGATAAATTAGGCCGTAGACTCATAAGCGCGGAGCCACAGGCGCATTGAGGCGGGCTGGATCATGGCGAGGAAGTTGGCAGCGAGCTTGTCGTAGCGGGTCGCGACGCGGCGGAAGTGCTTCAGCTTGGAGAAGAAGCGCTCAATAAGGTTGTGCTCGCGGTAGAGCCGCTTGCTGAAGCAGGGCTTCCAGCGCCGGTTGCTCTTCGGCGGGATGTTGGGCGTCGCGCCCTGCTCCTGGATCAGTTCGCGGATGCGATCGGCGTCATAGGCTTTGTCGGCCAGCACGATGGTGCGCGGGCCGAGATGATCGAGCAGCCGGTCAACGACCTGCCCATCGTGCGTCTGCCCGGCGGTCAGGCCGAGCCGGATCGGGAGGCCCTGCGCGTCGACGACGACGTGAATCTTGGTCGTGAGCCCGCCGCGTGATCGACCGAGACAGTGATCTGGCCCCCCTTTTTGCCGTCGCTGCCTGCTGGTGGGCGCGAACGGAGGTGCTGTCGATCATCTGGATGGTGCCGTCGTGGGCGGCGGTGATGGCGTCCATCAGCCGGTCCCACACGCCTGCCTTCCGCCATCGCACGAAGCGGTTGTAGCAGGTGGTGCGCGGGCCATAGCGCTCGGGCAGGTCCCGCCATGGTGCGCCCGATCGCAGCACCCAGAAGATGCCGTTCAGCACGCGCCGGTCATCGACGCGCGGTACGCCTCTGGACTTGTTGAGCAGCAGCGGCTCGATCACACGCCACTCGACGTCGGTCAGATCATATCGGCTCATGCGAACGCTGAATCACAATCTGGCTCGCGTTGAAAGCGACCTATCGGTGAACATCCAGCTTGCGAACATTCGTCGCGTTGGCCAAGTTTGCGAGGAGGAGCAGCTATGATCGATGTCTACGAAAGCGCGACTGACGACCTAGGGCGGTTCGGGGCCGTATTCGAAAGAAATGACGAAACAGCATACTTCTATTTGCTCGACATGAGAAAGCAGGAGGGCAAACGGATCGTCTCCGCCTTCAATGCCAAAGCTGTGACCGACTTGCCTGCTGACACGCCCGTTTCGATCCGGTGGAGCTCATCTGTGGCCGCAGTCGGGCTGTTCGTTGACGGCGTATTGTCAGCCATCTTTGATCTGCGCACAGCTGATCCGATAGGTCGCTGGGCCGATCTCGAGGATAGTCACCTTTTCGCGGTGCATTGAACCAAGGCCCTCCAAGGCCGGCCGTCTCCGTTTTATGAGTTCACGACCTAGCTAAGATTATCCAATCCGCCGACTTCCCCGATAGGCAGCGGCGACTGTCTCGAGAACGGCTTGCAACACTTCGTCCGCCAAGGCCACGTCCGTCTTCGCGATAGCACGAGACACGGCCATGGCACCAATTTCTGCGGCGACGGCGGCTATCGCAAGTTTGCGCTTTTCAGCGGCCGGAATGATCGTCTCGATCGAACCTTCCAGCATGGCGGCCATCTCTTGGAACGCGTCGGTAAAGCTGGCGCTCACGCCACAGTCCTGCCGCCCAATTTCGCTGGCGGAAGCGGCCATCGGACAACCTGTTTCAAGTTTGTCACGCATGAACGGTGACAGCAGACCTCCCATGTAATCCTGAAAGCTGGGGTTTCGATCCCCGGCCCAAGCGCGGGTATCTGCCATATTCCGCGCAAAGCCATAGGAAAACGCCGCTGCTGCCAGTTCATCCTTAGATGAGAAATGAGCATAGAGCGCGCCGTGAGTGAGACCCGCTTCTTTGGCGATTTCGGCCACGCCGACTCCTTCAATACCACGCTGGCGGAACAGCCTGCTCGCCGCCTTCAGCAATGCATCTCGGTTCGCCGAGGCCTTCTCCTTTGAAACACGCATTTTCAAACTCCGATCTCATCGCGCTTTTTTAGTTGCGGTCGCCATCAAAGTCAAATATCTAGTGCGCAGATGGTTTGATTGCGATCGCCATCAATAAACGAATGGAGAGACACCTATGCGATACAAACTTTTCGGCGAGCACACTGGACTGCGGGTTTCCGAACTGGTTCTCGGAACGGGCAACTTCGGTACGGGCTGGGGGTACGGCGCCGAACGCGACGAATCCTTGGGCATTTTCGATGCGTATGCGGAAGCCGGCGGCAACTTCATCGACACTGCGGGTGTCTACCAAGGTGGCCAAGCCGAAGAGTTCCTGGGCGAGGCCTTGGCCGGGCGACGTGAAGATTTCGTTGTGGCTACGAAGTACTCGATGCCGGCAGGTTCCAGAGGCGGTATCTTGGCGACTGGCAACAGCCGCAAGGCGATGGTTATCTCGGTCGAGGACAGCCTTAAGCGTCTGAAGACCGACTACATCGATCTCCTGTGGATCCACATGTCGGATGGTGTGACACCGGCCGAGGAGATCGTGCGCGGATTTGATGATCTCGTACGCTCGGGAAAGATCCTGTACGCGGGCCTCTCTGATTTCCCGGCGTGGCGTGTCGCGCGGGCGGCTACTATCGCCGAGCTTCGCGGTGTCGCTCCGATCGCCGGCCTGCAGTACGAACACAGCCTGGTCGAACGTACGACCGAGCAGGAGTTGCTGCCTGCAGGCAAGGCGCTAGGTCTTGGTCTGGTTGCATGGTCACCACTCGGCGGCGGCATGCTCACCGGTAAGTATCGCAGAGGCGAGAAGGGCCGTCGCGAAGGATTCGGCGGAAACGTTTTCCAGCCGGAAAATTCGCTACAGCGAACAGAAATTCTCGACACTTTGATCGCTGTCGCGCAGGAGGTCGGCGTGACGTCTGGGGAGGTCGCGATTGCCTGGGTTGCAGCCAAGGGCTCGCTCCCGATTATCGGACCGCGGACCGTTGCGCAGCTTGAAAACAATCTTGCAGCGGCAAACGTTCGCCTCTCGGTGGAACAGATTGCTCGCCTCGACGACGCCAGCGCAATCCCGACAGTGTTCCCCTACACCGTCTTGAACGGCCCGGGCACCAGGCAGGGCTATACTGGCGGCAAGTCTGACCATTTCGATGCTCCTGCACTTTCCGTTGCTTAAGGAGTGATTTGACGGAAGTCGACCTCCGTCGCGTACCAGACGCGCGAAGCCGCCCTGGTTTCTCGAGCGCTTCGGAAACAACACGCGGTGACCACTACGCGGGATTTGGTTATTTCGCGGCGGTCTGCCGACAGGGAACGACATCCAGGTCGTTGGTGCCATCAACATGCGACGAGGCGGCGACACAATAGCACACGTCGACCGCACATCTCAGCCCGCTGGCTCCGGCCGGCGGGACTTGGCCTGACCCGCACCGCTCGCCAGTTGTGCGGACCCATTGCAATTGGTGGTGCGAGGGCTACTCGGAAAAATCGATAAGAGATCGATAAGAGGATTGAAAGGGTTGATCGCACCGCTCGTAATTGGATGCAGACAGAGCAGCCGGACGGATCGCCAAGACCGCTCGGGGGCTGGAGCCTCGACTCGCGCGAGATGCTGACAATGTCCGGGAGCCCGCCGCTAAAGCCATGGCCCGGCGCCCAAGACGCAAACCGAGAAGCGGTGCGCTATCGAAGCCGGTTAGTCGCCCCGGCCCTTTGCTCGGTCAACCTCGCGTTTTGCGACTTATCAGCTCTGACTATGGAAGAGGCTAGGGCCGAAAACTGGCATGTGAAGTAAGTAGCCAAGGGGAGCTTTAGCGACAGCCCCCGCCGAAAACTGGACAGTCCGCTCCCGGCCTCTATCAAGACATTCAGTGTGTTGCGGGCAGCGGCCGCAACTGGCGTTTTGGCGACCTTCCAATTCCTCGAAGACTGCCAAGTTGCTCCCCTCCGTTAACCATTCGTTAACCATTCCCTCGCTAGCGTTTACCTCTCAGTAAGGATTCGCCAGCCGTGACCTTTGCCGCTCCCCTCGAGGCCAAATCCATTCGCTTTCGTGCCCGTTCTTTCGTCGCTTTCACATTGACCCCGGAAGCGCCCATGGTGGAGTGGCTGCAGGGGCTGGATCACTGGATCGGCAACTCGCCAGGCTATTTTGCCGGGCGGCCGGTGCTGCTCGATCTGAACGTTTTGAAGCCCGCGCCGAGCGAGATCGCGGCGCTGGTGGCGGAGCTGGGGACGCGCGGCATCCGCATCTATGCCATCGAACTGGAAGGGGCTTCGCTCGGGCCTGACCTGCCGCCTCTGCTGGTCGGCGCCAAGGAGGCGACGACGGAGGGGCTGCTGCCCGGCCGCAAGGGCGGGCAAGAGGGTTCCGGCAAGCCGGACGGCAAGGCTGCCGAGGGCAGGGCGCCGGACCATGGCACGGAGGGCCGCGCGGATGCCGGCGCCGCCGGCAAGGGCAAGGCTGGCGCAAGCAAGACTGACGAAAGCGGGCCGCAGGTTTCGCACTACGATTCGGGCACGCTGATGATCAAGACGCCGATCCGTTCCGGCCAGGCGATCATGCATGCGCATGGCGATGTCATCGTGCTGGGCTCGGTCGCGTCCGGTTCGGAGATCGTCGCCGCCGGCTCGATCCATGTCTACGGCACGCTGCGCGGGCGGGCTTCTGCGGGCGCGCTGGGCAACACCGCCGCGCGCATCTTCTGCCGCCGCAACGAGGCCGAGCTTCTGTCGGTCGACGGCTGGTACATCACCGCCGAGGAGATGGAAGGGGTGTCGCGCGGAAAACCGGTGCAGGCCTTCCTCGATGGAGACGGCCTGCGCGTCGAAACACTGAGCTGAGAACGGTCGTCAGGGCGGCCGACTGAGAAAACAGGCCGGTGCGGCCAACTGAAGGCCGGCAAGCCGGCCCGGGATAAAACGAACAACAATGGAGGCTTTTTCATGGGCAAGGTAGTGGTGGTCACATCGGGCAAGGGGGGCGTCGGCAAGACCACCTCGACGGCGGCGCTCGGTGCCGCCGTGGCCAAGACCGGCAAGAAGGTCGCGCTGGTCGATTTCGACGTCGGCCTGCGCAATCTCGACCTGATCATGGGGGCCGAACGCCGCGTGGTGTTCGACCTCGTCAACGTCATCCAGGGCACGGCGAAGCTGTCGCAGGCGCTGATCCGCGACAAGCGGGTCGACACGCTGTTCCTGCTGCCGGCCTCGCAGACGCGCGACAAGGACGCGCTGACCGAAGAGGGCGTCGGCGAGGTCATCGACAAGCTGCGCTCGGTGTTCGACTATGTCTTCTGCGACAGCCCGGCCGGCATCGAGCGCGGCGCGCAACTCGCCATGCGCTTTGCCGACGAGGCGGTGATCGTCACCAATCCGGAAGTGTCGTCGGTGCGCGATTCCGACCGCATCATCGGCCTGCTCGACGCCCGCACCATGCGTGCCGAACAGGGCGAGCAGATCGCCAAGCACGTGCTGGTCACCCGCTATGACGCGGGGCGCGCCGCGCGCGGTGAAATGCTCAGCATCGACGATGTGCTGGAAATCCTGTCCGTGCCGTTGCTCGGCATCATTCCCGAAAGCCAGGACGTGCTGCGCGCCTCCAACCTCGGTGCGCCGGTGACGCTGTCTGAGCCGCTCAACACCGCGGCCAAGGCCTATATCGACGCCGCAAGGCGGCTGGAAGGCGAGGATCTGCCGGTCGTCGTCCCCTTCGAGCGCAAAGGTTTCCTCGACCGTCTGTTGGGAAGGAGGGCGGCATGATGAACGTGTTCGACCTTTTCAAGCGGCGCTCCAGCGCGCCGGTGGCGCGCGAGCGGCTGCAAGTGCTGCTCGCCTATGAGCGCCGCAACCGCAGCCAGCCCGACCTCGTCTCCATCCTGCGCGAGGAGATCATGGCGGTGATCGCCAAGCACGTGCAGATCGACCAGGATTACCTGCAGGTCTCGATGGACCGAGGCGAGACCATGTCGACGCTGGAGATCGATATCCAGATCCCCAACAAGAGCGCCGTGCCGATGGCGATCGCGGGGTGATCTTTACCCTCCCCCTTGTGGGGAGGTCGATCCGCAAAGCGGATCGGGGTAGGGGCAGCGCGACGCCCTAAGACTTGGCGCGAAGCGGTCGGAGGGGGGCAGCGCGGCGCTCGCCAGCTCCCTCTGAACTCATTTGAAGCCGAGCCATTCCCCCGCTCCGTCTCGGGCTTCGCCCGAGCCACCGTGCCGGGGCGAGCCACGGGTCTCGCCCGTCCTTCGGACCCCCCACATTCGTGGGGGCGAGGAAACCAGGTTCTGCATAGCTTGCGCCAGCACCCCCACCCGGACCTGCGGTCCGACCTCCCCACAAGGGGAGGTGGGGAGCGAGCCTTTTACGATCCGATCCCCAACAAAAGTGCTGTTCCGCCGGCAGGCAAGGCGCCTCTTCACCCTCCCCCTTGTGGGGAGGGTCGCTGCGAAGCAGCGGGGTGGGGGCAGCGCGGCGCTGCAGGAGTTGGAGGCCGGCGCCGCATCTGGAGAGTAAGCGATGGGCACCGGCCCGGGCGGATCGACAGGTCCGCCGCGAAGGAACGGTAGCGAGTCCGGGCACCGCATGGCATTGGTGCGATCGCGCAGGGTGCCAGCGGCAAGGCACGGGCCTTTGATTCGCACGGCCGAGCGGCGCACCGGGAATCCCGGCTCCGGCCCTTGTCAGTCCTGCGGTTCATGCTGGTAGAGCTCGTCCATTGAGAGCGACGCCAGGGCGCCGAAAGGGGCCTGCTTCTTCACCCGGCCACGGCTCAGGATCACCACGTCGTCGCAGAACGAGATGGTGCTGTGATGGTGGCTGATGACGATGGTCGTGCGCCGTCCCGCTCTCGACTTCAGCGTCTCGACGATGGCCGCCTCCGACAGTCCGTCGACGGCATTGGTGGCCTCGTCGAGGATGAGCAGATCGGGGTCGCGCACCAGCGCCCTGGCCAGCGCGATCCGCTGCCTCTGTCCCGCCGACAGATTGACGCCCCTGTAGCCGACCAGCGTCTCGTAGCCCTGAGGCAGCCGTTCGATGAACTCATGCGCCTCGGCCAGCCTCGCGGCGCGCTCGGCGTCTGCGAGCGTCGCCGCATCCTGCCCGTAGCTTATGTTCTCGAAAATGGTGCCGTCGACCAGCTCCAGCTCCTGGCTGGCTAGCGCGATGTGGCGCCGCCACTGGTTGGCGTCGATACGGTCCAGTGGCGATCCATCGACGAGGATCCTGCCCGTGTCCGGTTCCACGAAGCGGCACAGAAGATTGACGATCGTCGTCTTGCCGGCGCCGGAGCGGCCGATCAGCGCCGTCGAGCGGCCACTGTTGATTTCGAACGTCGCCGCATGCAGCACCACTTCACGCTGGTCCGTGCCGGAATAGGTGAATGTCACGTCATCGAACTTGATGCCCCGGCGCAAACCGTGGAACGGTCCGTCGCCTTGTGGCGGCCTGGGCTTGTCTGCCGGATCCAGCATCCATGTCACCTCTTCCAGCGATCCGCTCAAGCCCTGCAGCTGGCTCCACGATCCCTGCAGGGCCCGCATATGCGGCTGCAGCCTGTAGAGCAGGATGACGAAGGCGATGATCAGCGGGAAACTCACCTGCGCAAGCCAGGCGCCGATCACCACCGCCAGGAACAGCATGGCGTGGAGAACCTCCGTCAGCGGCGGCAATGCACCCTGGCGGACCTGCAGGACGAAGGAGGCGCGGCGGACCCCATCGGACGCGGTGTCGAAGATCGCCTTCTCCCGGCCCTCCTGGCCGAAGATGCGGATCAGGCGTCCGGCATGCACCAGATGCAGCATCTGCGAGGCGAGGTGGCTGTTGCGCGAAGCGACGCTGCGGCTGGGCTCCTTCAGATTGGCCGAGAGGATGGCGTGCGCGATCTGCACGAGCGCCAGTCCGAGCGTGACCAACAGCGTCATGCGCCAGGACAACAGCAGCAGGAAGGCCAGGAGGATGGCGGCGGCCGATGCGCTGATGATCGCCGACAGCATGATCTGGATCGCATCGGACGCCCGCCAGGATTCGTTGGAGATGATGTTGAGCAGCCGTCCGGGGCTCTGCCGCAGGAAGAAGGGGTAGCCGACCCGCAGGAGCTGCTCCGACAGGGCGCTGCGGATCGAATGACTGGCCTTGCCGGAGATGAAGGTCGTCAGCAGCGTGTTGGCGAAGGCGAAGATGTTCTTCAGGACGATAGAGCCGAGGATGGCGGCCGAGATGACGACAAGCCGGTCGCGCTCGCTGAAGCCCGATCCGACCTGCTGGAGAACAGCGGAGAAGCCGGCCATTCCCGTCGCATCGCTGTGTCCCATGATGATGCCCAGCAGCGGGATGATCAGGCCGATGCCGAACCCTTCGAGGGCAGCGCCGACCAGGCCGAGGACCACCACGGCCGGAACCAGGCGCAGTTGCCGCGTTCCGAACGTGCGGAACAGCATCGGGAGGCCAGGCGGGAGCAATGGCATCACAGTGGTGCCTCGGCATTGGCTTGTTGATCCTGCCGCGCCGGCTCGGCCTGCGGCCGTCTCGCCAGCAGGAGCAGCGCGTATCTGGCGGCGCCGAGCACATTCATGCCGACGATCGGCCGATGCGACAGATCGAGGTCACGATCGAAAGCGGGTCCGCCCGCCAATTCCCGCAAGGCCCCTCTCGCGGCCCAGTAGAAATGGCGAAGCAGCCAGGGCGCGTGGCGGATATGTTTCAGGCAGAGCCCGCCATTGCCCAGGCTGTAGTCGCGGTGGAGCTTTTCGATGGCTTTGCGGTCCCGCCGGCCGTGATGATGGAATATCGTCATGTCAGGCACGTACTCGACCGGGATGCCGAGCAGCACCGCTCGCACGAGGTAGTCGGTATCCTCCGCCGACCGCAAGGGCCCACCCGCGCCAAAGCGTTCGTCGAAATCGCCGATGCGGGCCGCGACGTCGCGGTGCATCGTCATGTTGCAGCCCAGCACGAAGCCGCCGGGATGAATATCGGGCGTCAGCCGCTCGCACACCCGCGATCGCTTGATCGTAAACGGCAAGTCCCTGGGATCCCCGAGCTCGACACGGCCTCCGCGGATGAGCCCCTGTTCGCCGGAAGCATAATGTCGTTCCAGGTCGCGCAGATAGTCGCAATGCACCGCGCAATCATCATCGACGAAGACCAGCACGCGCCCCCTGGCGCGCCTCAACCCGGCGTTACGGGCCGCCGCCAGTCCGCGGCGTGGCTCGCTAACGGGCGTGAATGGAATATCCGACATCGCGGCGATGCTGGCCAGGCGTTCCGCCGTGCGGTCGCTCGAGCCATTGTCGACGACCACGAGCTCGGCCGCGAAGCCGGCATGGGCACGGCACGCGGCCTGCACCGACTTGAGGCAGGCCTCGAGCACGGCGACGCGGTTGCGCGTGCAGATGATGAAGCTGACCTCGGGCACCGATCGCTCCGGTCGTGGATCGGCCGGGGCGAGGCCAAGCGCCGTCGAACGATCGCGCCGCAGAGGTTGGTGGGCATTGACGGTCATTCCTCTAGCCCACCTGATGAGATGCCAGAACCGCCGCGGCGGGCGCGGATTTGAAGAAATATTCCACCGCGTCCGCCTGCTTGCCGGCCGCCAGCGAGGCGAGGCTCAGCCAGGGCGCCCAGGCGCCCGGCCGCAGCGCATATTTCTCGCGCCGCCGGATGGCGTTCCACTTCGCGGTCCGCCTCAGCAATTCATGCGTCAAAGGGGGCTGCCTTTCGTCGGCGACGAGCTGGTAAAGGAAATAGAACAGGTTGAGCGCGCCGGCTTCGAAGCTCGGCCGCGTCTCGGCCGGCAGAGAGCGGATCCGCTCCTCCAGCGCGACGATGAAGTCGGCCGCACGGGTAACCGTGTCGAAGCTGACCGCTTCGCCGATGTCGCGCAGGTCGCGCGTGGCCTCCGCGAGGCCCTCGCGCTCGAGGTTCTCGGCCACGATCCGCAAATGCGTCCTGCGCATCTCCTTGCCGTGCCGGCTGGTCACGCTTGCCTGATGGACGCGGTAGACGAGCAGGTTTTCGGGCATCATGGCCGCCGGGTAGCGAGCGGCCAGCCGCCCGAAGAGATCGAAATCCTCGGCGTGCCGGTAGGTCGGGTCGTAGTGGAGATCGGCGTCTTCGATGACCTTCCTGTTGTAGACGACCGTGGGGTGCATGAAGATGGTGAAGAACATCGCCAATATGGGCATGCGGCCGAACCGGAACACCGGATCGGGCCTGCCCCTGGCGATGCGGCCGCGGATCAACATGTCGACGCCGGCGCCGCAAAAGCCAAGCTCGGGCCGCTGCTCGAAAAGCGCCACCTGGCGCGACAGGCGCCAGGGATAGGCGACGTCGTCGGCGTCCATCCGCGCGACCAGCTCGCCTTGGGCTGCCGCCAGCCCTTCGTTGAGCGTCGCGACGAGGCCGCGGTTTTCGCGCGAGATGATCGAGACGCGGCTGTCGGCCTGCCGGTATCGCTCGAGGATCTCGAGCGAATTGTCGCTCGAGCCGTCGTCGATCGCGATGACCTCCAGGCGGCCGTAGTCCTGCCGCAGGATGCTTCCAAGTGCTGCTGCGAGGTAGGGTCCGGCATTGTAGACCGGCAGCAGGACGGAGACGAGCGGCGCGGCGGTCATGGTCTTGCATCCGTTCGCGGGAGGTCGAGGGATGGCGTGCGGCCATCGGGCGATCCGCCGGCATAGGCTTGCGCCGGCCTGGCAAACCAGCCGGCGGCCTGGGTTCGCCGGACATAAGGGAAGTGACGCTTGAGGCTGTTGAGCGGCCTTTCGAAAACCAGCCAGGAAATCGAGGCCACGACAATCGTGGCGGTGCTAGCCACCAGGAACCGTCCTGGCCCTTGCTCCGAGACATTGAGCGGAATCCAGGCCTGCGACTTGATGGCGAGCGACAGCAATATCGGATGGTAGAGATAGACGCCGTAGCTGACACGGCCGAGGGCGAGCAGCGGCGGCAGTTCCGCAAACCTGCCAGGGATGCCGCCAAGGCCGCGCGAACAGGCGGCGACGATGGCCATCAGCGGCACCAGGGGCAGGACTTGCAGCAGCAGCCAGCGGGCCCATTCCAGCGTCGGATCCGGAGGTGCTGCGACAAACCACTCGATCATCAGGAACGCGGCCGCGAAGGCAGGCCAGCCCAGCCGCATCCATTGCGGCAGGCCGGCGCCCCTCAACCGCCAGCAGGCAAGCAGCCCGCCCGACGCCAGCGCGTCCATGGATGCCGGCGGCAGCAGGTCGCGCGCCAGCGCAGGGTTGGCGGTGACCGGCCAGTAGAAGCGATAGGCCAGCGACAGCGCGATGACGCCAATGCAGATCTGTTCGAAGCGCCGGTATGGGGCCAGCAGGACGACCAGCGGCCAGGCAATATAGAACTGCTCCTCGATGCTCAGGCTCCAGAAATGGCAGAGAACCCAGGGCGTCCAGTCATTGCGCAGCGCATACCAGAAATTCGACAGGTAAAGCGCATGCCAGACCAGCGATCCCCTGGACTGCTCCAGATCAAACAGCCAGACGAAACCCAGCACGGCAAAATAGGGAGGGAATATCCGCAGCGCCCGCCTGATGTAGAAGGACCGCAGCGCGGGACCGGCTTCAAACGCGGCGGCCGAACGCGCTTCCAGGAGCAGGCGGGTGATCAGGAAGCCGCTCAGAACGAAGAACAGCCGCACGCCGATATGGCCCCAGAACGAAGATCCTCCCGCCGCGAAGAAATGGGAATACATCACCATCGTCACGGCGATGGCCCTCAGTGCATCCAGCTGGACGTCGCGGGCGTTTGCCATCAGCGGCTTCCGCCGGCGGCGTGATGTCCGTAGTGAAGCTGGCAACGGGTCGTTTCGAACGGCAGGCCAATGCGCATGAGACCGGCCGCTGCGCCATCAAACCCGTGCCGTGCGAGCCTGCCTGGGTCGATCTCGCAATCGACGGACGGGCGGCTCAAGTCGGTCAACCCGGCGGAATCCTTCACGGTATATGTCCAGTCGCAAACGAGTCCCCCGGCGGATGGTTCGGTCACGACATTGTGCAGCGCAACACAAAAAATTTAGCGACCTGAAATACTTATGTGAGCAAGGCAAAAAATGGGCAAAAAGTCACCGATTTTTCGGTTTCTGGCGATTCTGGATAGCATTTCAACTTTTTGGTTGGAGTTATTCGGGTCTGCGCGCTTCGGTTGATTGGAAGCATTTCTGCTCATGGAGACAGGAAGCGTCCGAATTTTTGTTAAAAATATCTCGAAATTTGACAATCTACATTTTACCTATTTAGGCTGGTTCGCGTTGTCCGGTGAATGAACTGGAATCACTATTTTTTGCGATGCAGCATAGTCGCCGTCTTTCGTCGGCTGACCACGCGGCTTGCTTCCCTCAAAAGCAGGCATCCGGCCAAGCTGCAGATGTTGGAAAGGCCTTCCACACGGCAAAGAAGCCGGGCCCGCCGGCGCCTCACACCGCCGCGCGGCGACCTCCAGCTTGCGATATATGTTGTTCATTTCAATTTTCAGCGTGTTTTTCGCAATGCCGATGTCGAATGCAACCCGAGGACTTCGCCGACTATTTCGGCCGGCAACCAGTGGCCGCCGGCGGCGACACGGTGAATGCATCGAAGCAACGTCCCGATCGCGGCCTCCTTCAGCACGATCCCTGCGACGCCGGCCTTGATCACCTCGTAGAGCTGACTTTGTGATGCGCCGGCCGTCAACATCACACAGCGCGTGGTCGGCGTCTCCTTGCCGAGTTCGAAGGCAAGGTCGAGCCCGCTGAATCCCGGCATGTTCAGATCGATCACCGCGACGTCGGGCAGGTCCTGCCGAATCATGGTCAGGGCACTCCTGCCGTCCAGGGCGGTCCCAATGACCCTGTAGCCGGAGTCGCGGGCAATCAGGTCTGCCAGGCCGCGCAGGAGCAGCGGATGGTCGTCGACAATGAATACCGTGGTGACCATCCCCAGCCGCCCTCCACCCGATCCAGGCTAATACACCCGGCGCGATAACCCGCTTCAACAGCAGCATGCGCTTCCGGATCAATATTAGAGGTATCTTAAATAGCATCGGGACGCCGCCGGCCACAAGATGCCGGCGCCGGATCGGTGAAGCAATTGCCCGAAATGCCGGGTAGCCGTCGAGGTCGTTTCGGACCGTCGCCGTGACGACCCGGCTGGGCTGCGCACGGCGTCGTGAACAAAATGTGTAACCAAAATCGGGGGCCGTCCGTTTATGATGCAACGGAGGCCGTGAGATGTCCCGCACCTACGATCTTGCATCCGATGTTATCCGGCGTGTCTATGAAAGGCGCATAGACGCGCCGGCGATCCTCGATAGCGCCAGCGAATTTCCCAACGCGGCGAAATTCACCAATGCCTGGCGCGACATCCGCGATGAAGCGCTTGGCGTGCATCTGGGCAAGGTCCCGCGCTTCCACGACATCATGCCGGAGCAGGCCGATATCTCGGCCAATGACGGCCTCGACTGGCGCATGTTCGTGCTCAAGGCCTATGACATGGCGGTGCCGGAGAACCTGGCGCGGATGCCGGTTCTCAGCCGCTTGCTTGCCGAATGCCCGGAAGTCAAATCGGCCGCGATCTCGTTCCTGGCGCCGCGCAAGCACATACCCAGCCATCGTGGACCGTTCCGCGGCATCATGCGGTTTCACCTTGGCCTGGTCATCCCGCGCCAGGCCGACGGCCGCCCGGCAACCATCATGATGATCGACCATCAGGAAAAACGCATCACCGACGGCGAAGGCATGCTGTGGGACGACACCTATCCGCACGAGGTGATGAACAACGCCGATGAAACGCGCATAGCCCTGTTGCTGGATGTCTGGCGTCCGGGCATGCCCTGGGACATGGAAATGCTGTCCCGGCTGATCGTGCGCGGCGTGCAGGCGGGCATGCGCCGCCGGGGCGTGTCGTTCAGCGGCTGAAGCGGGGGAGGGCGCCGGCGCGCCTCGACACCTGTCCTGACCTATCAAGCCGTCCGCGCTGCCTCACGACAGGCGGGCCGGTTCGGCCTAATCCCATGCCGCCAGGCGGTTTCTGCCCGGCAGGGAAGGACAAAGCCAAAGTGACATCGATGCCGGTTGCCAATCGCGAAGCGGCACCCTTGCCCGTCGTGGCGCTGATGGGGGCCATGGTGTCGATCCAGATCGGCGCCACCTTCGCAAAAACCCTGTTCCCGCAGATCGGTGCGCAAGGCACGACGACGCTGCGGCTGGTCATCGGCGCGCTGATGCTGATCGCGGTGCTGCGGCCCTGGCAGATGCGGCCGTCGCGCGCCACATTGCCGTGGCTGGTCGCCTATGGGGTGACGCTCTGCGCGCTCAACCTGCTGTTCTACGCAGCCCTTGCCAGGATCCCGCTCGGCGTCGCCGTGGCGCTCGAATTTTCCGGGCCGCTGCTGGTGGCGACGCTGACGTCGCGGCGCGCCAGCGATTTTGCCTGGATCGCGCTTGCGCTGGCCGGCATCATCCTGTTGTCGCCCTTCATCCATTCGCTGCAGCCTCTCGATCCGACCGGGGTGATGCTGGCGCTGGCGGCGGGCGGCTTCTGGGCGCTCTACATCGTGCTGGCGCAAAAGGCGGGGGCGGAGCTTGGCACCCGCACCACCGCCTATGGCATGGCGATCGCCGCCGTGCTGGTGCTGCCCTTCGGCATTGCGCAGGCGGGTACCGGGCTGCTGGCGCCATCGATCCTGGTCAGTGCGCTGCTCGTCGGCCTGTTTTCCAGCGCGCTGCCGTTCTTCCTGGAGATGGTGGCGCTGACCCGCATGCCGGCCCGCATCTACGGCACGCTGACCTGCCTGGAGCCGGGGCTCGGCGCGCTAGCCGGCTTCCTGTTCCTGCACGAAAGCCTGACCCCGCCGCAACTGGCGGGCATCGCCGCCGTCATCGTCGCGGCCGCCGGCACGGCGCTGACCTCGAAGCCGCCGGTGCCGGCGCCGGAATAAGGGACGCATGGCGCCGCCAATTTGGCGTGAGCCGGCGGCCTGTTGTCGTCAGAACTTGACGCTGAGGTTTGCCTTGGCGCCGTTGTCGACGGCGCCACCGCCGAACTGACCGGAATAGGACAGGCCGAGCGTCGCATTGGGCGACATTTTCATGTCGATGCCGGCTTCGATGACGGCGGCGTCCCTCGCGATCGGCACGCCGGCGATGGTGAAGGCGTCGCCGCCGGCAAAGGCGAAGCTCGAGGACGGCGTGACGTCGCCAAAAGCGTGGCGCCAGCCGAGCATACCGCGCGCGGTGGCATTGACGCCGCCAAGCGCAAAATCGGTCGAGCCGCGCAGGCCGAGCGTGGTGAAGGTGGCGTTGGTGCTCGTGCCGGCGCTGGTCAGCGCGGCAGCACCGCCGGTTTCGCTGAAGCCGTCAGTATGCACGCTGACATAGGCGAGGTTGGCGAAGGGCTCGAACTTGAAGCTGCCGCTGGTTTCGGCCTTGTAGGCGAGTTCGCCGAACATCTGTGCGGTGCCCGCATCGTAGTCGGCCGAGAGCCCATCCGTGAAGCCGTTGAAGGCAACGGAGCGATGTGTCGAAAGACTGCTCCAGCTATAGGCCGCACCGGTGCGGAAAGCGATGGCGCCCCAATTGGTGCCGCCATAGAGGCCGAGATGGTAATTGTCGCTCTTGCCGGAGGAATTGCGATCGTCGGCGTTGAAGGAGGAATGGCTGTAGCCGCCGAGCAGGCCGACGCGCCAGTCGCCGAGCAGCGTGTCGGCGCCAGCCAGCAGGCCGCCGGTCGAGCGGTCGAAGGCGGCGGCGTTGCCGTCGGAATCCACGTTGCCCCATGAGCCGAAAGCCTGGCCCCAGACGGCAAAGCGATCTGTGTCTGCGGCGACCATTTCGGGACCGCCCTCGCCATAGGCCATCACCGGGAGTGCTGCCGTGCTGCTGTCGCCAAAAGCTGAAGCGATGCGGTTGCTGGCGGCGTCGCGGATGAAGCTGGAGTCCTCAAGCAGCATGCCTTTGGCCGAGGCGTGGATTTCGCCGGAAAGCTGGTCGAAGGCGGCTTGCGCCTCGGCGTCGGTGGCCAGACCGGCGACGGCATTGAACAGTGATCCGGATGCCGGAATGCTGTCGAGCCCTTGGCCGGTGGCGATCTGGTTCGGCGTCAGCCCGGCATCGGCGAAGTTTTTCGTCTTCAACACGTCGAGATAGGCGTTGTTGGCGTCATAGGTATCGGTCACCGACAGGAACGCGGTGTTGGTGATCCCCGTCACGCTGGCGAAGTGGCCGGCCAGTCCGAGATCGGCAGTCAGCACCGTGTAGTGGGAACCGAACTGCAGGCCGCCCTGTATGTTGACCGCCAGCGTAGAGCCGGTGATGTCGGCGGTGCCGGAGGCATGGAGCAGATCCGACTGAGCTCCGCCGATGTCGATGGCGTAGGTGGAACCAGCGGTCAGCGTCACATTGCCCGAAACCAGGGTGCGGTCGCCGGCGCCGCCGTCCTGCATGGTCAAAAGTCCGGAATTCGACAGGGATTCGAGGCCGCTGAAGGTCGTGGTCTCGAGCGATGCGCCATTGCTGGCGGTGACGAGCGTTGCCGAGGCCGCGTTGATCAAGCTGTCGAAGCCTGCGCCGAACTGGCTGGTGCCGCCGGTCGTCCAGGTGGCGTTGTTGGTCACCTTGTCGACGAAGTCGCCAAGCGTCACCCGGCCAAGCAGCGCGCCGTTATTGATGAGCGTGGTGGCGCCGCCGGCAGTGTTGATGGCCAGCGCCGCGGCCGTCTGAGAGCTGTTGTGCGTCGCGCCGGAAAGAGTGATGCCGATCGCGTGGCCGGCATTTGATTGTGCGTCGATCGCGGCGATGGCGCCTTCGACCGTGCCGCTGGTGGTGATGGCGATCGCGCCCGCGCCAGCTCCCGTCTGTCGTGCGATGATGGCGGTGTTGCCGGTGGAGGTGACATCGCCGGCGTTGACCGTGACGTCGCCGCCGGTCGACAGCGCGAAGATGCCGTTGCCGGTGGTCACGGTGACCGGACCGACGGTGGTGACCTTGGTCGAGCCCGAGCCGAAGTTCTCGGCGTCGATGCCGAAGCGGGCGTCGAGCGACCCGTTGGCGGTCACGTCGATGTTGCCGATCCCCGCAGCGTTGAGGATCGCGGCCACCATGCCGGCGTTGCCCGCCTGGAGATTGCCGTTGGCGACCTCTGTGATATTGCCTGTCAACGACTGGCTCTGGACGTCGATCGCGTCCTTGCCCGCCGTTAGCGCGGTCACCGCGCCGGTGGTGACGCTGATGCCGGTGCTGGTGGTCACGTCGCGCACCACGATGCCTTCACCGCCGGTCGAGCTGCTGGCGCCCGAGATGTCGATGGTGACCGTGCCCGAGCCGTTGTTGAGGATGTTTGCCGCATCGCCGCTGCCGCCGGCGAACCCGCCGGTGCCGGTCACCGAGATGTCGCCCGAACCGCCGGTGCCGCCAACCAGGCTGAGGCCGCGCGTCGCGCCGGTCACCGTGTCGGCGACCGATACGGTGACCGCCGCGTTGCCGACCACCTTGATGCCTTCGGCGAAGCTGCCGGTCACCGTGCCGTTGGCGGTGACGCTGGTTGCGCCGGTGCCGAAGTTATGCGCATCGATGCCGGTCGTGCCGGAGACCTTGCCGGCGGTCACGTCGATGATGCCCGAGCCGGCCACCTTGGTCTGCTGGGCGATGATGGCGGTGTTGCCGGTGGAGGTGACATCGCCGGCGTTGACCGTGACGTCGCCGCCGGTCGACAGCGCGAAGATGCCGTTGCCGGTGGTCACGGTGACCGGACCGACGGTGGTGACCTTGGTCGAGCCCGAGCCGAAGTTCTCGGCGTCGATGCCGAAGCGGGCGTCGAGCGACCCGTTGGCGGTCACGTCGATGTTGCCGATCCCCGCAGCGTTGAGGATCGCGGCCACCATGCCGGCGTTGCCCGCCTGGAGATTGCCGTTGGCGACCTCTGTGATATTGCCTGTCAACGACTGGCTCTGGACGTCGATCGCGTCCTTGCCCGCCGTCAGCGCCGTCACCGCGCCGGTGGTGACGCTGATGCCAGTGCTGGTGGTCACGTCGCGCACGACGATGCCTTCGCCGGTTGCCGCTGAGACATTGCCGGTGACGTTGATGTTCACCGAACCGGCACCACCCGTCTGCGACACATCGAACGCGTTGCCGGCGCCGTTGTTGGTGATGCTGCCGCCTGTGTAGGTGATCGCGCCGCCGGCCGCCGAGACCGACAGGGCCGCTGTGCCGCCCGCGGTCGGCGTGTTGCCGGCATCGACGCTGATCGCGCCATTGTTGGTGATGGTGACGCCGCCGGTGCCGGTGTTGGTAACCGCAAAGCCATACCCGCTCACCGTCGTTCCCACATCGATGGTGACGCCGATCGGCACGGGCAACAAGCCCTGATAGTTGCGGTCATTGGGCGCGTTGGCGGGAAAGGTCGTGTCGGTGGTGGAGGTCGTGTCGCATTGGACAGTGGTCCCGCCGACGACACAATCCGCCCAGGCCTGGGCGGGCGCCAGCAGACTAACGCCCGCAGCCGTGGCGATGCCGATGGCGGATCGCAGTGCAAGCCAACTCGCTTGCGAGCACAGCTTGTGCCGAAGCGCCGAATTCATGGAAGTCTGTCCGGGAAACGGAGTCCCGGCGAGATTTTGGACACACTTCATTGGAGCCGCCCCCCTAAGCAGCCAATTCGGCGACTTCAAAAAATGTCGAACCCGATCCTTCCCATTCCCGGAATTACCAGCGACATTAGTCGCCGGGCGTTCAACTTCTCGACTTAACCCCTTAATCGAGCTCAATCACCCGTGGCGTCACCCAAAAGTATGATGCCGCTAAATCTTGAGCAGCTATATGGGATTTGTCGAGGCGAGGGTGGTGGTGGAAGGGTTGGGTGGCGAAGTCCTTTATTCGATCATAGGCGGCATATACGATTGCGTGGTGAATCCGGAAGGCTGGACCGGAGTAATGACCCGCATCACTGAAGCTGTCGACGCGGCCTATACCACAATTGCGCTTGCCAGCACCGGCGATAATCGCGGCCGTTTCGCGGCTCATTCTCCCTGGGACGCCGAGAAGATGCGGGTGCTTCAAGAAGACTATGACTTTGATGCAATTCCTGGATTGAGGGCCGCGGTCGATGGCGACATCGACACGCCCGTTGCGACGCTTTCACTCATGAGTGAGGCCGAGCTGCAACAGACGCCATTTTTTCAGAACTGGGCCAAACCGCAGGGATTGCGCGAGGCCTGCGTCACCAAATTCGTTCATACAAAGGACCGAATCGGGCTCCTGGGCTGCACCACGCGAACCAGCAGGGGGGTGATAACCGCCGAAGAGCAGCGTTTCCTGGCTTCGCTCTCGCCGCATCTGCGCCGTGCTTCCCTGATTGGCGATCTGCTTGATCAGGTCCGCATTACCGCCAACCACTATCGCCAGACGCTCGACTATTTCGCCGTGCCTATCGTTCTCACCGGCGCTGACGGAGCAATCGTCCATGCGAACGGGGCTGCCGATCGGATGTTTTCTGAGCAAGGCCCCATTCTTTCCAGGAAGGGCCAGCTCCAGGCGCAGAACCCGGTGATAGCCCGCGCCCTGCTGGAAGCCATCGCAAGTGCCGCGAGCGCGGATGACTTGCTTGGCTCTCGCGGCATAGGGCTGCCCATTTCAGCCCGGGGTCAGCCGCCCGCCGTCGCCTATGTGTTGCCGTTGACCGAAGGAACGGCGCGCGCATCTTTCCGGCCAGCCTGTGCCGCTGTCTTCGTATCGACCACGACGTCCTCGTCGCCGCCGCCGGAGGCCATTCTCACAACGCTGTTCGACCTCACTCCCGCGGAGGCCCGTATCCTGCTGCGGATCGGCAGCGGATTGAGTGCGTCCGAGAGCGCGCTGTCGCTCGGCATCGGAGAGAACACGTTGAAGACTCACCTCAACCGTATCTTCGCCAAAACCGGCACGAAGCGTCAGGCCGACCTCGTCAAGCTCGTTTCGGACATTGGTATGCCCCTCGCGGCACCCGGATCATAGTGCGGGCCTGCTGAGGTCGCGACTCTCCGCCTTGCCGAGGAATCAGCGGCTTCCTGGCGCGTCGATCGGCTGCGGCTGATCGGCCACAGCGATCGGGAAAGTGCAGCGGCGCGTTCCATGACAATTCCAGTGCCAGCCGACGGCATCAACTCCCCATTGGACTTCGCTGGGACACCACCCATATTGAGTCCATGGAGCGTTGAGCGTGTCCTTCGCGCGGGTGGCCCTTCTTGCCGCGGCTTTTGTCGCCGTGGCTGCATTTTCTCCCCTCTCTTCGGCTGGGAGCGAGAAGGTTGCGCTGAGCGTCGCCATTGACGGCGCAATCGGGCCGGCGAGCACCAGGCAACTCGAGGAAGCGCTCGATGTCGCCGCCAAGCGGGACGCCACGGTCCTCATCCTGCAACTCGATACGCCCGGCGGGCTGGTCACCTCGATGCGCGAGATGATCGCCGACATCCTGGCTTCGCCAGTGCCCGTCATCGGCTATGTCGCGCCGGCCGGCGGCCATGCGGCGAGCGCCGGCACCTATATCCTCTACGCTACCCATGTCGCGGCGATGGCGCCCGGCACCAATCTCGGCGCCGCGACGCCGGTCGAGATCGGCGGGCTGCCGTCGCTCCCGGGCGGCGACAAGGGTGATCAGAAGACTCAGGGCGAGCAGAAGACTCAGGGCGACCAGAAGAACCAGGGCGACCAGAAGGGTGAGGACGGTCGGCCGGCGGGCGACGCGATGATGGCCAAGGTGACCAATGACGCGGTCGCCCTGATCCGCTCGCTCGCCGAACTGCGCGGGCGCAATGGTGACTGGGGCGAGAAGGCGGTGCGCGAGGCGGCAAGCCTGTCGGCCAATGCGGCGCTGCAGGAGCATGTCATCGACTTCGTCGCCCACGACACCACCGAGCTGTTGCAACTGGCCGACGGGCGCACCGTCGACGTGGCCGGCAAAAAAGTGGTGCTGGCGACCAAGGGGCTGCCGGTCGAGACGCTGGAGCCCGGCTGGTTCATCCGGCTGCTTGCCGTCATCACCGATCCGAACATCGCGGTCATCCTGATGCTGGTCGGCGTCTATGGCATCGTCTTCGAGTTCACCAGTCCCGGCGCGGTCGCGCCCGGCGTCATCGGCACCATCTGCCTCGTGCTCGGCCTCTACGCGCTCGACCTCCTGCCGATCAACTATACCGGCCTTGCGCTGATGCTGCTCGGCATCGCCTTCCTCGTCATCGAGGCCCTCAATCCCACCGTCGTGCTCGGCGTAAGCGGCGTGGCCGCCTTTCTGTTCGGCGCCGCCATGCTGCTGCGGGTAGAGGGGCCGGGCTTTGCCATGTCATGGGCCGTCATCGGTCCCGCCGCCGCGCTGACGCTTGGGCTGGCGCTGCTGACCGGCACCTATGTCTGGGCGGCACGCAAGAACCCGCCGCGCGTCGGTGGCGACGCGATGCGCGGCCTGCCGGTCGAGATCCTCGACTGGCAAGGCGGCGAGGGTCATGTGCTGGCCCTGGGCGAGCGCTGGCGGGCAAAGGCAGCCGAACCGATCGTGGCCGGCGACAGCGTCGAGGTGACTGACATCAGCGACCTCGTGCTCACCGTGCGGCGGCGCGATCCGGGAAGGAATGGAGCAAGGCAATGATGGTTGGTTATGTGGCCTATCTGGTCGTTGCGCTGGTCGTGATCATGTTCTTGTCCGCGGCCGTCCGTATCCTCCGGGAATATCAGCGCGGCGTGGTCTTCACGCTCGGCCGCTTCACCGGGGTGAAGGGTCCCGGCCTCATCATCCTCGTCCCCTTCGTGCAGCAGATGGTGAAGGTCGACCTGCGGGTGGTGGTGCAGGATGTGCCGCCGCAGGACGTGATTTCGCGCGACAACGTCTCGGTGAAGGTGAACGCGGTGCTCTATTTCCGAATCGTCGACGCCGAGCGCGCGATCATCCAGGTCGAGGACTACATGGCCGCCACCAACCAGCTGGCGCAAACCACGCTGCGCTCGGTGCTCGGCAAGCACGAGCTCGACGAGATGCTGGCCGAACGCGACAAGCTCAACAGCGACATCCAGGAAATCCTCGACCAGCGCACCGACGCCTGGGGCATCAAGGTGTCGAATGTCGAGATCAAGCATGTCGACCTGAACGAGAGCATGATCCGCGCCATCGCCAAGCAGGCCGAGGCCGAGCGGCTGCGGCGCGCCAAGGTGATCAATGCCGATGGCGAGCAGCAGGCGGCGGCGAAACTGGTCGAGGCGGGCCGGATGCTGGCGGCCGAACCGCAGGCCATGCAACTGCGCTATTTCGAGGCCCTGCACGACATTGCCGGCGAGCGCTCGTCGACGGTGGTGTTCCCGCTGCCGGTGGATCTGCTCAGCCAGTTCATGAAGGGGCAGGGTGAGGCGAAGTAAAAACCAGCGGAGCCCAGTCGCACAGCCGTCGCAAAATCGCCGCTCTTGCAGGGAATCGTACGGTCGGAGCTGCGTGGCACGCGGGGGGAGAAGCCATGATGAGACTACCGATCATGGCGGGCCTTGTTCTGGCAGGTTCTCCGGCGTGGGCAGGCGACATACCGTATGCGCCGTCGGCCAATGTCCCCGACTATGTCGCGACGATGACGGTGCAACCATCGGGAAATTCGGCCGGATCCCATACGAGGATCGTCACACATCATGACGGCTGGGTCCGTGTGGACGAACTGGGGGCGGTCATCTACGGAAATCCGGCAAAGCAAATAACGGTCTCATTCCTTCGGGATCCAAACTATTCCTCTGTTTCGGTAAACCGTGAGACGTCGACATCCTACGAACGAATTCGCGCAGTAACGGAAACCGGCCAGACCGAGACGCATGCCGGCGAGCGATGCGACGTGCGGGACGTTGTGCGGCGCGATCCAGACAAGCCGGCCCCTGGACTTCAATGGCTGAGTTGCCTGACGGCTGATGGTATCCAGATCGCCACGAGGGTGTTTGTGAACGGCTCGCTGTTTCAATCGACGGCGATTGTCAGACTCGAACGGCGCCCGGTGTCCGCCGAGGAGGTCGAGCTGCCTGCCAATTTGCTGGACGTTGCCCAATGGCTGCACTTCGACCATCCGCCACCCCAAGCTGCAACCGCTGTCAAGCGCCCACCGGATTTTGCCATGCACATGCAATGGCAAGGTGCGGTCAGGGCATTGCGGCGGCACGATCCGTGGACCTACGATGAAATATCGTATCCCGATGGACGGCGAATCCTAGATATCCGCAACGACCAAACGGGGCAGGCACTATCCTTCAGGGCCGCCAAGGGCGGCGCGTTTGAGCGGCTCTCCATATGCGAGAAATGTCAGTCGGCAGATTCGCCGGCTATTCACCTCGGCCGCAATGTCATCCCGGAGAGCATGGGCCGCACGGACAGTGTTCTCGGCGAGGCGTGCGACTGGTTCGACATGGCTCCGGGTACGTTTGACATAAACCTTTCGCAATGTCTGACGCCGGATAAAATCCCGCTAAAAATCGGCAGTGGTGGAGCGTGGGGACCCCGTGAGGAATTTGTCGCCGATGAGGTTCAGCGCCGAGAGCTCAAGCCCGAAGAGATTCTTCCACCCAGCGATGTCCTGAACCGGTCGAACTGGGATTTTCCAGGATAGGTGGGGAGTTTGGCGAAAACCGGATGACGGCACTTCATTGCCGCCAGGGCGGCTCCGGCGCGAAGCGCTTGCTGATCCAGTCGGCGAAGGCGCGGGTCTTGGCGGCTTGTCCCTTGGCCGAGGGCAAGACGACATAGACGGCGCCTTCGTCGGCCAGCGTCCATTCCTCCAGGACAGGCACTAGCCGCCCGTCGGCGAGTTCGCGGCCGATCAGCCAGTCGGTGCTCATCATCAGGCCGAGCCCCTGCACGGCGGCCTCGACCAGCACCTCGGCGTCGTCGCTGACCAACGGCCCGGAAACCTCGACGCGCGCCCGCCGGCCCTCGCGGTCGGTCATCTCCCAGGCCGGAAAGGTCTGGAAGCCGCTGAAGCCCAGGCAGGAATGTTCGAGCAGCGCCTGCGGCGTATCCGGCCTGCCTCTTCGGGCGAGATAGGCGGGGGCGGCGCAAAGCAGCCGGCGCCGCGTCGCCACCTTGCGCGCCACAAGGCGCGAATCCTCAAGCGCGCCGAGCCGCACGGCAACGTCGAAATTCTCGGCGACCAGATCGGCGAAGCGGTTGGAGAATTCGGCCTCGATGCGGATATCGGGAAATTCGGCAAGGAATTGCGGCAGCAGCGGTCCGATCCACATGCGCCCGAACGTGCCAGGCAGCGCCAGCCTGAGCAGGCCGCGCGGGCTGCCGTCGGCATGCGCCGACGCGGCGGCCTCGGCTTCGTCGACGGAGGCGAGGATGGCGCGCACGCGTACCAGGAATTCGGCACCCGCTTCGGTCAGCGATACGCTGCGTGTCGTGCGGTGCAGCAGCCTGACCCCCAGCCGCTCCTCCAGCGATTGCAGGCGCCGCGACAGGATGGTCGCGTCGCGCCCGACACGCACTGCTGCCCTAGTGAAGGAGCGCGCCTCGGCGATGGCCGCGAAGGCCGCCATTTCGGCAAGGGCCGCCGGTTCGTGAGATTGCTGCATATCTGGCATTACTCAAATGCAAAATGGAATGATTATCCAGAAATAGCGCAGCAGATAGGTTCACTCAACCATCAATCGTCCCACCGGAGTGAAATCATGAAAGCCATCGAACTGAGCCAACCCAGGCTCGACGCCTTCCGCGCCGCCACCGTCGCCACCCCCGAACCGCAGCGCGGCGAGGTGCTGATCCGCCAGCGTGCGGCCAGCCTCAATTTCGTCGACGTCGCGGTGGCGAGCGGCAATTATCCCGGGCCGAGCTTTCCACTCATCCCGGTCGCCGACGGCGCCGGTGAGATCGTCGCGCTGGGCGAGGGCGTTACGAGTTTCAGCATGGGCGATCGCGTCGTCGCCCATGCCAAGCCGCGCTGGATCGGCGGAAGGCCGCGGCCCTACGAAATGACGCAGATGCGCGGCATCTCGTTGCCGGGGTCGCTGGCCGAATATGTCGCGCTGCCGGCCAATTCGCTTGTGCCGGTCCCGGCGCATCTCTCCTTCGAGGCGGCGTCGACGTTGCCGATCGCCGGCACCACGGCATGGAACGCGCTGCGCACCGCCAATGTCGGGCCGGGTTCGGTCGTCGTGCTGCTCGGCACCGGCGGCGTCTCGATCTTCACCCTGCAGCTTGCCAAGGCGGCTGGCGCCACCGTCATCATCACCTCGTCGTCGGACGAGAAGCTGGAGCGGGCGAAGGCGCTGGGCGCCGATCACCTCATCAACTACCGTGCGACGCCGGACTGGGACGGCAAGGTGCTGGAACTGACCGGCGGCCTTGGCGCCGACCTCGTCGTCGAGACCGGCGGCACCGCGACCTTCGCCCGCGCCATCAACGCCACGGCGCCCGGCGGCACGCTGTTCACCATCGGTTTCGTCACCGGCGCCGAGGCCACGATCAACCTGCTGCCGATCATCATCAAGGCCTTGAAAGTGATCGGCAACAACACCGGATCGGTGTCCGACCTTCGCGACGCCGCCCGCGCCATCGGCGCCGCCGGGATCAAGCCGGTCGTCGACAAGGTGTTTTCACCTGATGACGCGGCCGAAGCCTACACCCACATGGCTGCCGGCGGCCTGCATTTCGGCAAGCTGGTATTCGGGTTGGAGTGGTAGGGGCGAACGCGACCGGTCGCGTAATCTCCAGCGCAAAGGGAGATTACGCGCTCCACCCTCAGATCAGCTTCTCCAGCGTGATCGGCAAATCCCGCACCCTCTTTCCCGTCGCGTGGAACACCGCATTGGCGATCGCGGGCGCGACACCGACGATGCCAAGCTCACCCACACCCTTGCCGCCGAGCGCCGAGGAGTGCGGGTCGGGAATGCCGACCGAGATCACCTCGATGTCCGGGATGTCGGCATTGGTCGGCACCAGGTAATCGGCGAGGTTGTTGTTGACGATGCGGCCATGGCGACGATCCATGATGCCTTCTTCCAGCAACGCCTGGCCGATGCCCATGATGATGCCGCCCTTCCATTGGCTTTCGGCGAGCTTCGGGTTGTAGAGCCGGCCGGAATCCAGCGCCGACACCACGCGCGACACGCGCACCGTGCCGAAATCCTCGTCGACGCGCACCTCGATGAAATGCGCGCACCAGGAGTAGCGGGAATAATCGCCCTCGGTGTGCGGCAGCGCCATGGCGATGGTGGTGTAGTTCTTGTAGCGGTCTTCCGCCGTCGAGTTGGCCGGCATGGTGTCGCCGGTCGCCTCGATGCGGTCGCGGCCGACGCTCTTGAGCAGTTCGGCGATCGAGACATCGGGGCCGTCGCCGCGCGGCGAGCCGATGCGGCCATTGGCGACGACCAGAGTGTTGGCCTGCAGCGCGTGGAAGGGCGAGCGCGGATCGCTGATCGCCAGGCCCACCATTTGATCGAGCGCCGAGGTCGCGGCCTTGTGGACCGCCCCCGTCATCACGCCAGCCAGCCGCGAGCCGCCGCTGACGCCGGCGCGGGCAAAGCGGGAGTCGCCGAGCTTCACCACAACATCGTCGGCCGGCACGCCGACCGTCTCGGCGGCGGTCTGCGCCAGGATGGTGTAGGTGCCCTGGCCCATGTCGATCGAGGAGCTTTCGACCTCGACCGAGCCGTCGGCCAGGATGCGCACGAGAGCCTCGCCGTAGGCGCGCCGCACCGGATAGGTGCCGGCGGCGACGCCCCAGCCGATCAGCTGGTTGCCGTCGCGCATCGAGCGCGGTTTCGACGAGCGCCTGGACCAGCCGAAGCGCTCGGCGCCCGCGGCAAAAGCCTCTCGCAACTGCCTGGTCGACCAGGCTTTTCTGGCGTGCGGATCCTGCTCGGCATAGTTTCTGAGCCGAATCTCCAGTGGGTCGATGCCGACCTCATAGGCGAGCTCGTCGATGGCGCTTTCGATGCCGAAGGCCGACGGATTTTCGCCCGGCGCCCGCATGGCGCCCGGCACCACGGAATTGACCCGCACGACATTCTGCTTCGAGGAGAAATTCGGCGTCGCGTACATGATCGAGGTGACCGAGCCGAGCGGCTCGACCCACATGCCGTCGATGGAGGTTTCGTTGACGCCGCGATGCACGATCGACTGGATCATGCCGTCGTGGTTGGCGCCGATCGTCACCGTCTGGCGCGTCGCGGCGCGGCCGCCATAGCCGGTAAAGGTCTGCGGCCGCGTCATCACCAGCTTCACCGGCCGTCCCAGCATTTTGGCGGCACTTGCCGCCACCGCGCCATGGCTCAGCGCCAGCGCCTTGGAGCCGAAGCCACCGCCAATATAGGGCGAGACCAGCCGCACATTCTCGAACGGCACTTCGAACCATTCGGCGTAGGTGCGGGCCATGCCGTCCAACCACTGGCTCGGCTCCCAGACGGTCAGATGATCGCCCTCCCAGCGCGCGATCAGGCCATGCGGCTCCATCGGCGCCTGGTATTCGCGCGGCGTGTTGTAGGCGGCGCAGATGCGCACCGGCGCGGCGGCGAAGGCTGCGGGCGCATCGCCCCATTCCTTGGTCATGGCATCGATCGGAATGCCGTCGCCGGCCTTGCCGTCGCTGAGATCGACGATGGAAGGCGTCTCGTCATAGCTGACCTTGACGAGGGCCGCCGCGGCGACCGCCTGCTCGAAGGTTTCGGCGACAACTGCCGCGATATGCTGGCCGGAGAAGGTGATGTCGCGCGCCAGCGGGCAGTAGGGTTTGTCCGGTGGCGGCGTGCCGAACCAGTCGGATGCGGTCCTCAGGCTGATGATGGTGTCCGGCGTCAGCACTTGCAGCACAGCCGGCGCCGCCTCAGCCTGCGCAGTGTCGATCGCGCGCACCTTGCCCGAGGCAATCGTGCTTTCGACCAGCACGGCATAGGCGAGGTGCTCGAGCTGCTGCTCGACGGCGTATTTGGCGGCACCGGTGATCTTGGCCGGGCCGTCGACGCGCGACAGCCGGCCGCCAACGGCTTCCGCCAGTGCGCCGTCGGAGGCGTCGCCCCGTCTCGATTCACCAACTCTGATGTTGTGAACGGTCATGCCGTCTCTCCCAATTTGAGGATGGCGCGCGCGACAACGCGCGGCGCGAGTTCGATCTTGTAATGGTTGGCGCCTTGGTCGACGGCGCCTTCGACGGCGAGCAGGCTGGCGGCGCGGACGGTTTCCGGCTCCAGCACCTTGCCCTTCAGGGCGTCTTCCACGGCACGGACACGCCACGGCTTGGTCGCGACGCCGCCGAGCGCGACGCGCAGGTCGCGGATAGTGCGGCCATCGGCTTCGAATTCGATGCCGACCGCCGCACTTGCCGCGGCGAATTCATAGGATTGCCGGTCGCGGATCTTCAGATAGGTCGAGCGCCGGGCGGCGGCGGAGCCGGGAATTTCGATGGCGGTGATCATCTCGCCCGGCTCGATCGCATGTTCCCTGTCGGGCGTGGCGCCGGGCAGCAGGAAGAAGTCGTCCACCAGAAGCTTGCGCTCGCCGAGATGAACTGTTGCGTCGAAGGCGACCAAAGCGGTGGCGAGGTCGCCAGGATACATGGCGATACAGGCCTCGCTGGTGCCCAGCACGGCGTGTCCGCGGGTGACGCCGCCGATCGCCGAACAGCCGCTGCCTGATACACGCTTGTTGCAGGCCGAAAAGTTGGAGGGGTCGCGGAAATAGGGGCAGCGCGTGCGCTGCATCAGATTGCCGCCGATGGTCGCCATGTTGCGGATCTGCGCCGACGCCGCCTGCCACAGTGCTTCGGAGATGGCGGGGAAGCGGCTCTTGACGTCGGCGTGGTCGGCGACATGGCCCATTTTGGCGAGCGCGCCGATGGTGGCGCCGCGTTCGTTCACGTCGATCCGGTCCAGCCCCTTGAGGTGGGTGATGTCGACCAGCATGTCGGGCTCGGCGACGCCGCATTTGGCGAGGTCGATCAGCGTGGTGCCGCCGGCGAGCAGCATGGCGCCGGGCAGGGCAGCCGCCTGGCGGGCGGCGTCAGCCGAACTGGCGCGCAGGTAGGAAAAATCCCTCATGATGCGAACTCCTGGGCTGCCTGGCGGACGGCGGCGACGATGTGCGGATAGGCGCCGCAGCGGCAGAGATTGCCGGCCATGTATTCGCGGATTTCTTCGTCCGAGCCGGCATGGCCCTCGCGGATGCAGGCCACCGCCGACATGATCTGGCCCGGCGTGCAATAGCCGCACTGGAAGGCGTCCTGTTCGAGGAAGGCAGCCTGCACGGGATGCAATTCGCCCTCCCGTGCAAGCCCCTCAATGGTGGTGATGGCGCGGCCTTCGGCTTGCGCGGCCAGCGTCAGGCAAGCCAGCACGCGCTCGCCGTCTATGTGCACGGTGCAGGCGCCGCACTGGCCATGGTCGCAGCCCTTCTTGGTGCCGGTCAGGCCGAGCCGCTCGCGCAAGGCATCGAGCAGCGTGACGCGCGGTTCGAGCTGCAACTCGTGGTGCTGGCCGTTGATATCGAGATGGACGGGGATTTTCGTCATGGGCGTCTGGCTCCAGTTGCTTGACGCTGAGGGGAAGGAATTGGTGTCGAGGCGGGCAAGGGCAAGGGGGGCGGACGGCTAGGTGTTGGCGGAAGCGCTGGTGACAGCCAATCTCCGCCCGCGAGGGGAGATCGGCAGCCTGGCCGCCTTCGCCAATCTCCAGCGGGCAAAGACGGCTTTACCTTGCAGGTTCGAATTGCGTGACATACGGGGTTCCCTGCCTATATGATGAAAGCACTCCACTTAAAGCGGAGGTGCCTCCGTTTGTTACGTGGGGGCTGGCCCGGCTGGGTTCAAGTCCCGATATTTTGTCCGTGGAGAAAAAATTGGCCGAAGCCGTCATCGCTGAAGACACCGCCGCGGAACCCAAGCCGCTGCGCGCCGATGCCCAGCGCAACCGCGACCGGCTGGTCGAGGTGGCGGCTTCGGTATTTGCCGAGCGCGGCATCGATGCCTCGCTGGAGGAGATCGCGCGCCGTGCCGGCGTCGGCATCGGCACGCTCTACCGGCATTTCCCGACGCGCGAGCATCTGGTCGAGGTGGTCTACCGCCGCGAGGTCGAGGCGCTGTGCGCCGCCGCCGCCGAGCTTGCCCAAAAACATCCCTCCGATGTCGCGCTCGAGGTGTGGATGCGGCGCTTCGTCGACTACATCGCCACCAAGCGCGGCCTGGCGACCAGCCTGCGCATCCTGCTGACAACCAATTCCACCCTGTTCTCCGACACGTCGGGGCGGGTCTCGCAAGCCTTGCGACAATTGGTCGAGGCGGCGGTGGCCGACGGTACCATCCGTGACGATGTCGATGCCTCGGATGTGCTGCACGCACTTGGTGGCATCTATTCCGCGCCCGACACGCCGGAGTGGCGCGACCGTTCGCGCCGGCTGGTCAAGCTCTTGATGGACGGGCTGCGGTTCGGGGCGGGAAAGGGGTGACATCGTGGATGACCTCAGCCTGCTGCTGACAAGGTTCGTCAGCGGGGAGGACACCAGCCTGGCAACCGCGGACAGCTTGGAGGTGTTGCTCGACGAGGCCTATCCTGATGACGAGGTTGTTCAAAATGCGGTTATAGCTCTTGCCAGCTACAGACCCGGTGGCGGCCCGTTTCTGTTTGACACGTCGGAGATTCAACGGCGCCTGCTTCGTCTTCGCGACTATCTCTCGCGCCGCACCTAAAGAGACCTAGGGCGGACTTGGACTGTGGACTTGCATCTGAATGCGGGCGGTTGTTAAAATCCTCACATTTCAGGATGCACAGGCCCAACGCATGACGGTTCGCAAAGCGCAAAGAACGGCACGGCTGATCGATCTGCTGTCGCAGCGGCGGGTCATCCATCTCAGCGAAGCGGCGGCGCTGCTCGGCGTTTCCGAGATGACGGTGCGGCGTGACATCGCCACCAACCAGGGACAGATCGCCTATCTCGGCGGACACATTTTGGCGGCGGCCGAGATCGAAGCCGATATTCCCTATGAACTGGCGACGGCGGCCGACAGCCATGCGGCGGCCAAGCGCGAAGCCTGCGCGCATGCGGTGCGCAAGATACGGCCCGACGAGACGATCTTCATCGACTGCGGCACGACGCTGATCCATCTGGTCGATCTCATTCCCGAAAATTATCAAATAACGGCAATATGTTACGCCATGAATGTGGCGGAACGCCTGAGCCGCAAGCCCAATGTCACGATTATCATGCTGGGCGGTGTCTATCATCCAGCCTCGGCCTCTTTCTCGGGCACGCATGATTTCGACATTTTGAACAGCGTCGGCATCAACGTGGCCTTCCTGTCAGCCGCCGGCGTCGATGCCAAGCGCGGCGCCACCTGCGAGCATTTCCACGAGGCGGTGGTGAAGCAGAAGGTGATGAGCCTGGCGCGCGAAAACTATCTGGTCATCGACTCGAGCAAGATCGGCAAGCTCAAGCGGGCCTTTTTCTCGGCCATGGATGGCTTCGACGCTGTCATCACCGAGCATGGCGAGATCGGGCCGGATTCATTCCAGCCGCAGGCATGACTCCGTTTGACTTTTCCTCGTCCTGATGGAAAAGTCACAAAAAAAGTAAGAGAAGTCTCAAAAGGGACTCGACAGGGTAGGGGACGCGTCAACGGGAGGAAGTGCGGGCGTCATGGTCGAACAGGGTTCGATTGCGCCATTTTCCGGGACGCCCTTGCTGCGCGTCGAGGGCGTCAGGAAGCGGTTCGGCGGCGTCAATGCGCTGCGCGGCGTCGGTCTCGAAATCCTCTCCGGCGAAGTCCACGCACTGCTCGGCGAAAACGGCGCCGGCAAATCGACGCTGATCAAGATCCTGAGCGGCGTGCATGTGCATGATGGCGGCTCGATCGAAATCGACGGCAAGCCTGTCTCGTTTTCTTCGCCGGCCCAGTCGCGCGATGCCGGCGTTGCGGTGGTTTACCAGGATCTGAGCCTGGTCGAGTCGCTGTCGGTCGCCGACAATCTGCTTCTGGGGCGAGAGCCGAAGACCCGGCTCGGCTTCCTGAAAAAACGCCAGCTGGTAGCGCAGGCCGAGGCGTTCCTCAAATCGCAGAACATTCCGCTCGATGCCCGCGCCATGGTCGGGTCGCTGCCCTTCGCCTATCGCCAGATGACCGAGATCGCCAAGGCGCTGATGGGCGATGTCCGCCTGCTCATCCTGGACGAGCCGACCTCGGCGTTGACCGATGATGAGGAGAAGATCCTGTTCGAGGCGATCCGGGCGGTCGCAGCACGTGGCGTCGGGGTGATCTACGTCACCCACCGCCTCAACGAAGTGTTCCGCATCTCGAACCGGGTGACTGTGTTCCGCGACGGCCAGAACGCCGGGACCTTCGTCACGGCGCAGACCAATATGCGGCAATTGGTCGGCGCGATTGTCGGGGCGGATCACGCTGTGCTGAAGGCGGATGGCGCCGCATCTGGACAAGGCATGGCGCCATCCGCCGGTTCATCTGAAAATCCCGTGCTCGAATTGAAAAGCGTCAGCAATGACCGGCTCGACGGGGCCAGTCTCCAATTGCGCGCCGGCGAAATCCACGGCCTTGCCGGGCTGATCGGCAGCGGTCGCACCGAAATCCTGCAGACCATCTTCGGCCTGCGGCCGGTCCAGTCGGGCGAGGCCAGCCTGGACGGCGTGTCGCTGAAGGGCACAGACCCGGCGGCGGCGATCGGGCTGGGCATCGCGCTGGTGCCGGAGGACCGGCACGTCCAGGGCCTGGTTCTCGAACATTCGATCGAGCGCAACCTGACTTTGCCGCGCCTGCCTTATTTCTCGCGCCTTGGCTGGCTGCAGCGCCGGCCGGCGAGCGAGCATGCCAATGCGGCGATGCGCCGGCTGGCCGTGAAGGCGCCAGGCGCGTCGACCATGGTGAAGAACCTGTCGGGCGGCAACCAGCAGAAGGTGGTGTTCGGCAAGTGGAACGAGCCGCGGCCGCGCGTGCTGTTGCTCGACGAGCCGACGGTCGGGGTCGATGTCGGCGCGCGCGAGGAGATTTACGGCGTCATTCGCGCCGCGGCGGTGGCCGGCAGTGGCGTGCTGCTGGTGTCTTCGGATCTCTCCGAACTGCTGCAGCTTTGCGACCGCATCTCGATCGTCGTCGATGGCCGGATCACCAGGACTGTCGCGCGGCCGGAATTCGGCAGCGCCGAGGACCTCCATCACCTCATTCAGATATCGCAGCCATCGGAAGAGCACGCGGCATGACCGACATCCAAAGCCCGGCGAAAGCTGCAGCCGCTCAGCCAGGCGGTCGCTCCGCGTTACAACATCTGCTGCAGGGCGAGCGGCCCTACATGCTCTATGTCGCCTTCGCCGTCATGCTGATCGTCTTCAGCCTAGCGTCACCCTGGTTCCTGTCGATCGACAATTTTCTCAACATCGGCCGCCAGACGACACTGGTCTCGATCATCGCGGTGGGCATGACATTCGTCATCATCTCCAGGCAGATCGACCTGTCCGTCGCCTCGACGCTGGCGCTTTCGGGCATGAGCGCATCGCTGGCCATGGCCTTTGTCGCCAACAACTGGGTCGTCGGTGCCGCGGCGGGGCTGGGCACCGGGGCGCTGATCGGGCTGCTCAACGGTGTCCTGACCACGCGCCTCGAAATCCCGTCCTTCCTGGTGACGCTGGGCACGCTGAGCGGCGCGCGCGGCCTGGCGCTGATGGTCACCAACACCAAGCCGGTCATCATCACCAACGAATATTATTTCGCGATCTTCGGCGAGGGCTCGGTGCTCGGTATACCGGCGCCGATCCTGTGGACGCTCGGCGTCACCATCGCCGGCATCTTGCTGCTGCACTACAGCGTCTATGGGCGGCGGGTTTACGCCGCCGGCGGCAACCCGACGGCCGCGCTCTATTCCGGCGTCCACATCAAGCAGGTCACGACGCTTGCCTTCGTGCTGACCGGCACGCTCGCCGGGCTGGCGTCGCTGATCCTGTCGGCGCGCTCGCACGCGGCGCGGCCCGATGTGGTGCAAGGCATGGAGCTCGACGTCATCGCCTCGGTCATCCTTGGCGGCTGCAGCCTGTTCGGCGGCCGCGGCTTCGTGCTCGGCACGCTGCTCGGCAGCCTGATCATCGGCACGCTCAACAACGGGCTGGTGCTGCTCGGCGTCAGCTCGTCGCTGCAACTCGTCATCAAGGGGGCAATCATCGTCGCCGCGGTCGCGTTCACGAGGAGGTAAGGCGCGCATCCACGGACATCAGCAGAAACCGCCGGCTCCAAACGGCAAAACAAACAATCAACGGAGGAAGTCATGAAACAATCGGCAAGAATCCTGTTCAGTACATTGAGCCTCGCCGCCAGCGCCTTCGCGCTGTCGACGTCCATGAGTTTGGCGCAGACGCCGGACACCTGCGTCACCGGCGTCGACATGGCGACGCTCGGTCCCAAGGGCATTGTCGGCCAGGGCCCGCATGGCGAGAAGGCAGCCTCGCCCGACGAGCTGAAACTGACCGATGACGAAGCCGCCAAGGTCAAGGCCGGCAAGTTCAAGGTCGGCATTTCCATGCAGACGGTGAACCTCGACTGGTCGCAGCTGCAGGTGCAAGGCATCAGCGAAACGCTGGCCAAATATGGCGTCACCGTCACCGGCGTGGCGTCGGCCGAATATCAGGTCGACAAGCAGATCGCCGACATCGAGAACACCATCCAGCAGCACCCCGACGGCATCATCTCCATCCCCGTCGATTTCACCGCGACGGCGCCGACCTACAAGAAGGTGGGCGAAGCCGGCATCAAGCTGGTGTTCATGGACAGCATTCCGGTTGGCCTCTCATCGCCAAAGGATTTTGCCTCGATGATCTCGGCCGACAGCCAGGGTAACGGCCAGATCGCGGCGCAGATCCTGGCCTCCTGCATGCCCAAGGGCGGCACGATCGGCCTGGTGAATTTCGGTGTCGACTATTTCAGCACCAATGAGCGCACCAAGGGCGTCGGCGAGTGGATGAAGAAGAACCGGCCCGACATCGTGCTGAAGCAGGTCGACTTCACCGATCCCTCGAAGGTCTCGCAGATCTCCGGCGACTTCCTCACCGGCAATCCCGATGTGAAAGGCCTGTTTGCGGTGTGGGATCAGCCGGCGCTCGACACGCTGTCCTCGATGCGGGCGCAAGGCATCGACATTCCGATCACCACGGTCGATCTCGGCCTGCAATCGGCGATCGAGATCGCCAAGGGCGGCCCGCTCAAGGCAACCGGCTCGCAGCGCCCCTATGACCAGGGCGTGGCCGAGGCGCTGGCGATGATGAAGGCGCTGATCGGGCAACCCACGCCCGCCTGGGTCGGCGTGCAGTCGCTGCCGGTGGTGCAATCCAACGTGCTGGAATCCTTCAAGACCGTCTTCCACAAGGATCCGCCGGCCGAGCTGGTCGACGCCTGCAACAGCGCCAAGCCGAAGTGCAATTGAGGTAATTGCGTGGGCGCGGGAGAGATCCCGCGCCCATGAGCGGCTTGCCCGTGCGGGCCGCCAAATCGTGCCAATTTTTGGCTGGAGAAGCGGCTACGCCTTCGCCTCGACGAGGATCACCAGCGATTCCGGCACCACGCCATCGTGCGCCATAGCGTCGGCGGCTGCCTTGCTCTGCATCAGCGCGGCCATCTTATCCATATCCGGCACGTCCATCATCACGGCCACCCGTTTCGGGTTCTGCGGATCGACGAAGGTGCGGATGTTGGTGATCCCCAGCGAGCCGAAAAGCTCCTTGCGCTTGGGTGAACTGAGCCAATGCTTGCTGTCTTTCGTGATGTTGTGATGGCCGATTACGGTTGGCATGGCATCCTCCCCGAGGTGACGCCGGCGGTCGATATCGCCCGCCTGATGCTGCGATCCACCTGTGCGAGCCAGTGAGCGCCGTTTCCTATCGGCTGTCAATTAGCAGTTGCTGATGTGCGATCCGTCCCGGGGACTTAGCCACGACGGCCCTACTGGCGGCACAATCGTCGCCGACCTATGTCGATATCCAACGGGCTGGCGATCGCGAAGATGGAACGATGCGGCACGACAGGCTTGTCCTGACCCTGATCTGGCGCGAGCTCTCGGCCGGCCTGCGCTCGATGCGCCGACGCGATCTTGTATGGATCGTGGCTGGCGGTGGGGCGTTGCTCGTCTACGCCATTGCCGACATCGTCGTCGCCTTGCAGGCCGAATCCGCCACGCTGCGACAGGCGCGGATGCTGTGGGCGGCCGGCCTGCCGGCGGCACTTCTTTGCCTTGGCGGCTTCGCCGGCAGCGCGATCGCAAGACTTTGCCTGTCGCGCGCCTTCGCGCCTTTTCTCAGGGCGTTGCCGCTCTCGCTCATGGAACGACGGCGCATGGCGGCGGTGGCGGCATGTGCGCTGAGCATTCCCCTTGCCTTCGTCGTCGCGGTGGCGGTTAGCCTTGGTTGTTTCGTCATCGCAAAGCCGTTGGCGCCGGTCTGGGGGCTCGGTGCCGCGATGCTGTTCGGCACCGGCTTTGGCGCGGTGGCGGTGCTGCGCCTGCGGAGCGCTCGCGACCTGGTCCGCACCGATAGTGCCGATCCGGCTGGGGAGCCGGGCGGGCGCCGGCCCTCGCTCGGCGCCTTCGATCGTTCGACGCCGGCCTGGCTCTCGAGCTGGGCCTGGGGTCTGCCGGCCGGCCGCGTGAGGCTTTCATGGCGGCTGGTAGGGGCAGCCATCCTGTTCAGCCTTGCGGCGGTCGTTGCCGGCTCCATCAGCCTTGCCCACCATGATGCCGTGCCGGCGGCCATGGCCGGGCTGGCCGGCGGCCTGCTGGTATTCATGTTAAGCGCGCGCTTCCATCCGCTCGGCTCGCCAGTGCTGCGCACGGCTCCGCTCGGTTTCGTCAGGGCCTGGCTGCGCCTGGCGCGGTTGCCGCTGCAATTGTCGGTCGCTTTCTTTCTCTTGCCGGCGGGTGCCGCCTTGGCGGCGGAACCGTCGGCCTGGGCGATGCCGCTCGCCAGCGGCTTCTGGCTGCTGGCGCTGAACGGCGCCTATGCGGTGTTTGCCGCCTATTTCATGACCGCGCCGTTCGTTGCCGCGCTGAGTTTCCTCAGCGCCATCGCCTACGCCAGCTACGAGACGCTCGAATATGGGCGCACGGTGCTGATCGGCTTTGCCGGCCTTGTGCTGTTTCTGTGGTACCGGGCGCAACGGAGATATCGCCATGGCTAGCAGCATCGATCCTGCCGAAATCCTCGCGGTTCGCGGGCTCAGTGCAAGCTATGGTGGCCGGGCGGTGGTCAGCGGCATCGATCTGTCGCTCGAACGGGGCGACGTCCTTGGCCTGCTCGGCGCCAACGGTTCGGGCAAGTCCACCTTGCTCAGAGCCATCACCGGCCAGATCCGGCCGCTCGGGGGAACCGTGGCGATCGACGGCGCCGACCTTGCCAGGGCACCGGAACGCGCCAAGTCCGGCTTCGGCCTTGCCGTGGATCCATCCGATCTGCCGGCGGCGCTGAGCGGGCGGCAATATCTCCAACTCGTCGCCTCGATCCGCGGCTGTGCCGAAGACGACTGGCCTGGCGTCAATGTTGCCGATCGGCTCGGGCTCAATCGCTGGATCGAACGGCCGATCGCTGAATATTCACTTGGCACGCGGGCCAAGATCGCCATTGCCGCGGCCCTGCTCGGCGCACCACCGCTGCTGATCCTCGATGAGTCCCTGAACGGCCTCGATCCGCTTGCCGCCTTCGAGGTGAAGTGCATCATCCTGGCCTTGGCTTCCAGTGGCCGCCATGCCGTCATCATCTCCACCCATGTCGTGGAGTCCGTACCGGGCCTGTGCAACCGCGCCATGCTCCTGGCCGACGGCCGCATGGCGCGCGCGTGGCACGCAAGGCAATTGGCCGAGGCCGGCCGGATTCCCGGCGCCTTCGAAGCCGAAGTCATGCGGGCGCTGACGGTCCAGGCGGCCGATGCGTGAGGGAACGTTGCAGCCGTTTCGCGACGGCTGCGGTCAGGCAGGGCTCAAAGCTCCAGGCAGACCTTGCCGAAATGCTTCCGCGCTGCGTAGTGCGTGAAGGCGGCGGCGATCTCGCGCAGCGGGAAGCGGCGGTCGATGACGGGCTTGATGCGATTGACGTCTATCGCACGGATCATGTCCTCCTGGTCCGCCCGGCTGCCGATCGAAATGCCGCTGATGCGGATCTGGTTCGAGAATACGGCCGGGATCGAGACATCGGCCGCAAAGCCGGTCAACACGCCGATCAGGGCGATGTGGCCGCCTGTGCGGCAGGCGGCTATGGACTGCGCCAGCGTGGCCGGGCCGCCGACCTCGATCACGTGGTCGACGCCGCGTCCGCCCGTCAATTCCCGAACCTTGCGGCTCCAGTCCGGCACGGCCTTGTAGTTGATGACGGCGTCGGCGCCGAGGCGGCTTAGCCGCTCCAGCTTTTCCTCATCGGACGAGGTGGCGATGACCCGGGCGCCGGCGGCCTTGGCGAATTGCAGCGCAAACAGCGACACGCTGCCGGTTCCGAGAACCAGCACCGTGTCGCCGGGCTTGACCTTGCCGGATACGACCAGGCCTCGCCAGGCGGTGACGCCGGTACAGGTCAGCGCCGCGGCTTCCGCGTGCGTATAGCCCGCGGGAGCTTTGGTGAAGGCCTGCGCGGGCATGCAGACATATTCGCTGGCGAAGCCGTCGAAACTCTCCTGGAATGTCGCGCCTGGTGGCGGGCGTCATGTCGCCGTCCAGCCACCAAGGATAGAAGACACTGACGACGCTGTCGCCGGGCTTGAGCGCATCGACACCGCCACCGACGGCGATCACTTCACCGGCACCGTCGGACAGCGGCACGCGGCGGTCGGCCAGCTTTGTCTTGCCTTGCACGGCGAAATCGTCGCGCATGTTCAACGAGCAGGCGCGGATCCTGACCATCACGTCACCCGGCCCCGGCTGCGGCGGATCTTCCTCGACCAGGTCGAGCCTGTCCAAGCCACCCGGCGCTCTCAGCCTGACCAGCCTCATTGTCTTCTCCGAAATGTGGGATGTTTGATGCAGGCGCGCCGGCGCTATCGGATGTGACGGCCGGAAATCACCCGCAGCCAGGGTGCCAGGTGGAAGGCGCTCATCAAGAGATACATGGCCGGCATCCCGGTTAAAGACGGGCCGGTGAGCGGGGAGGCGCCCATGCACAACATGGCCGCGTCGCCGCCTTGAAGGCAGGAAAGCAGGGCCATCAGGGCAAAGGTGGGCGCCGCGGCGAGGCAGAGCCAGTCGGCGACGCCAAGGGTGGTGGTGCTTTCACGGGTCGCGCTGGCGGTGCTTATGTGGGTATCGCTCATGATCTTAATTCCTTGATGGTCGCGGTCCTTCAGGATTTGGGCTCCTCTCCCTCGCCAAGAGCGAGGGAGAGGAGCGCTTTCCTGTCCAGTCCCTGCTTACTCACCCTTATCCCTGAAGGCGGCTTCGCCGGCGGCGGCCACTTCGGCCCATTTCTTGTCGGCCCCGGCTTCGTAATTGTCGTGCCAGTTCCACCAGCTGTAGAGCGGGGTCTGGGGATAGCCTTCGGGCGAATCCTCCCAGATCTCCTGGCGGCCGAGCGGGGTAGCGTCGAGATAGCTCCAGACCGTGCCCATCTGCTCGTCGCCGCGGCTGTTGATGAGATAGGTGCGGAAGACGCGGTCGCCGTCATGGATGAAGACGTTGTGGCCGTGCCACTCGTCGACGCCGAAATCCTTGTCGAAGCTGTCGGTGATCGTGTACCAGGGCATCTCCCAGCCCATCCGCGCCTTCAGCCTGACAATGTCGGCCTGCGGTGCCCGTGAGGCGTAGGCCAGCGTGGTGTTGCGGGCGTTGAGATGGGCGAGGTGGCCGACCTGGTCGGCGCCGAGTGAGCAGCCGCGGCAGGCATGATCGGGCCAGCCATAGACGCCCGGCTCGAAGAAGGCGCGGTAGACGATCAGCTGGCGGCGGCCTTCGAACAGGTCGAGCAGGCTTGCCTTGCCGTTGGGGCCTTCGAATACATAGGCCTTGTCCACTTCCATCCACGGCATGCGCCGGCGTTCGGCGGCGAGCGCGTCCTTGGCGCGCAGCGTCGCCTTCTCCTTCACCAGCATCTTTTCGCGGGCGGCGTCCCATTCCTGCCGCGAAACGATCGGCGGGGTCTTCATCGTCATGTGCTTGGTCATTGGTCTTCTCCTTTGTCAGTCATGGTGCCGTCGCGGGCCGTGATCGCCTTGGGATCCAGGCTAGAGCGATGAGGCTGGGTGAGGTGAGTTACATCTGCGACGGGATTTGAATCATCCGGCACGGCGCAGCAGGGGTGGCGGGGCCGTGCGGTGTGTTCGAGATTGTCGGTTGCAGGCATTTTCAACTATCCCTAATGAGATGCTTACTATTAATACCTGAGATGCTCAGGCTAACGAGTGCCGGAATTGGCGTCAACGGTGCCGATGGCGGCCTCAGCCACATGGCTAGGTCTCCATCGGGCCAACGCCGCTTGCTGACCGGCGGTGGTGATTTAAGTTAGGGCGCAAACGTGCCGGGGTGGGAGTTACAAGTGTGACGGGATTTGAATGGACTCGCTGATCACCGCGGCGGCGCTGGCGCTGGCGGCGGGCGATCCGCTCGGCGCGCTCGACCGCGTCGCCTTGCGCGAGGACGCGCCGGCGCTGGCGCTGCGTGGCATCGCCATGGCGCAGCTCGGCGATTTCGATCGCGCCAAGCTTCTGTTGCGGCGGGCCGCGCGCGCCTTCAGCCCGAAAGAGGCTGTCGCGCGCGCCAGATGCGTCGTCGCCGAAGCCGAGATCGCGCTGGTCTCGCGTGATCTGGGCTGGCCGGCCAAGGCGCTCGACGCGGCGCGCACGACGCTGGAAAAGCATGGCGACCGGCTGAACGCGGCGCATGCCGGCCACCTCAAAGTGCGGCGCCTGCTGCTGATCGGCCGGCTCGACGAGGCCGAGCATGTGCTGGCCGGGCTCGACCCGACGCCGCTGCCGCCGGCCGCGCGGGCCGCGCATGAGCTCGCCGTCGCCGGCATCGCCATGCGGCGCCTGCGGACCCGGCCGGCGCGCGCGGCGTTGGAATGGGCACGCAACGCCGCCCGGCAGGCGGGCATTCCAGGCCTCATGGCCGAGGTCGCCACCGCATCCCTGGCGCTGGAAACGCCGGCGGCGCGGCTGATCACGCAAGGTACGGAGCGGCCGTTGCTGCTCGAAGAGGTCGAGGCGCTGCAGGCATCGCCGGCGCTGGTCGTCGATGCCTTTCGCTACGCCGTGCGTGCAGGGGACAGAACGGTTTCGCTGGCCAGCCGGCCGGTGCTGTTCGCGCTGGCGCGCGCATTTGCTGAAGCCTGGCCCGGGGATGTATCGCGCGAAGAGCTCGTGGCGCGGGCCTTTGGCGGCAAGCATGCCGATGAATCGCACCGCGCCCGGCTGCGCGTCGAGATCGGCCGGCTGCGCGCTGAGCTTGCCGCGCTGGCCGACATCAGCGCCACCAAGCGCGGCTTCACGCTGGCGCCGCGCCTGGCGCGCGCGGTGATGGTGCTGGCGCGGCCGATCGAGGAGCGCCACGCCGCCGTTCTGGCCTTGCTGGCCGATGGCGAAGCCTGGTCGACCTCGGCGCTCGCGCTGGCGCTCGCAACCGGCCAGCGCAGCGTGCAGCGGGCGCTCGAACCGCTCGCCGAGGCCGGCAAAGTGCAGTCTTTCGGCCATGGCCGGGCGCGTCGCTGGATGACGCCGCCGGTGGCCGGATTCACGACCACCTTGTTACTCCCGGCGCCGCTGCCGAACGGCTAAGGTGCGGCGATATTCAGGTGAGGCCGGCCTAGCTGCGCCCTGCGTGAGCCCTTGGATGACGACCACGATCGAGGATCAAGACATGAAACATTCACCGGCCGAAATCCTGCGCGAATACGGACCCTTTCCCGGCGTGGAGCGGATACATGGGGTGAGCTTTGACGGCGAGAACGTCTGGTTTGCCTCGGGCGACAGGCTGAACGCCTTCGATCCGCAAAGCGGGCAGACGCTGCGTTCGATCGATGTCGCCGCACATGCCGGCACCGCCTTTGACGGCCGGTATTTCTTCCAGCTCGCCAATGACCGCATCCAGAAGATCGATCCCGATACGGGCGCGGTGCTCTCCACCATCCCGGCGCCCGGCGGCGGCCGCGACTCCGGGCTCACCTGGGCCGAAGGCACGCTCTGGGTGGGGCAGTACCGCGAGCGCAAGATCCACCAGATCGACCCCGAGACCGGGAAAATCCTGCGCACCGTCGAATCCAGCCGCTTCGTCACCGGCGTGACCTGGGTGGATGGCGAGCTGTGGCACGGCACCTGGGAGGGCGACGAGAGCGATCTGCGCCGCGTCGACCCGAAAACCGGCAAGCTTCTGGAGCGGCTCGACCTGCCGGCCGGCATGACCGTATCGGGGCTGGAATCCGACGGTGCCGACCGCCTGTTCTGTGGCAGTACATCCACCCCGGTGGTGCGGGCGGTGCGCCGGCCGAAATGAGCCGGTTCCCCTGACGAAGACATCAGGTCCGCGAAGTCGCCGGCGAATTTATCCGCCGGCGACTGGCCGTCGTCCCGGCGCGTGCCTAGATAGGCTGGGTCGGGCGACCGCCCGGACATTTCTTCGTAAAGGACCCGACCATGCCCGAACTGATCACGCTGAACGACGGCGCCGCCATTCCCCAGCTAGGCCTTGGCGTGTGGCAGGTCGATCACGGCATCACCGCCGATGTCGTGGGCTGGGCGATCAAGGCCGGCTACCGGCTGATCGACACCGCGCAGGGTTACCAGAACGAGGAAGGCGTCGGCGAGGCGATCCGCGCCGCCGATGTGGCGAGAAGCGAGCTGTACATCACCTCGAAGCTGCGCAACGGCGCGCACGAGCGCGACGCGGCCCTGCGCGCTTTCGACGACACGATGGAAAAGCTCGGCATCGAGCAGATCGACCTGTTCCTGATCCACTGGCCGGTGCCCAGCCGCGACAAATATGTCGAGGCCTGGAAGACCCTCATCGAACTGAAGCAGGCCGGCCGCATCAAGTCGATCGGCGTTTCGAATTTCAACAGGGACCATCTGGAGCGCATCATCGGCGAGACCGGCGTGGTTCCGGTGGCCAACCAGATCGAGCTGCATCCGCGCTTCCAGCAGCGCGAGCTCAGGGAATTTCATGCCGGGCATAACATCCAAACGGAGAGCTGGAGCCCGCTCGGCAGCGGCCGGCTGCTCGGCGACCCGACGATCGCCGGCATTGCCAAGAAGCACGGCAAGTCGGCCGCGCAGACGATCATCCGCTGGCATCTCCAGCAAGGGCTGATCGTCATTCCCAAATCGGTCCGCCAGGACCGCATCGCGGCCAATTTCGATGTCTTCGACTTCGAACTGGACGCGCAGGACCTGAAGACGATCGCGGGCATGGATTCGGCTGATGGCCGCGACGGCCCGAACCCGGCGACGGCGGCTTTTTTGTTTTAAAGAGCCGGCGATGAAGCCGCCGATCTCCCCCCTCGTGGGGGTTGAGGAGTGGTCCGCATAGCGGACAGAAAGCCAATTGCTTGGCTTTCTGAACGACGAACGCCCGGCAGGGCAGAGGGGGGCGCCGTAGGGCGCTAGCGTCAATCTAAAAGGCAGCCATGCCTCATACTCCATTGCCTCCACAGAATCGATTACACGCACGGTCCATGCGCAAAGCCATGACCGATGCCGAGTTAACGCTCTGGAATGCACTTCGCGCACACGAGGGGGGAGATCGGCGGCTTCACCGTCCGCGCTCGCTAAATCCCGGACCCGTCCAGTTGTTGCGCGTCGTCGCCTTCCCAGGGCGCCGGCATTGAGCCGCCGCGGCTGAGGTTGGCCGAGGGCATGGGCATCCAGCACTTCAGCTCGGGTTCGGCATATTCGACGACGCGGCCGGGCGAGGAATCCGATGCCCGCCAGCCTTCACCGGCGAACTGGTCGCCGCGCGACCAGTAGGCGAGGTCGACTTCGGCCGGCCCCTGTTCGGAGGGACGGACCGTGACCAGGATCCGGCTGCCGTCCTTGGGCGCCGTCGACATGTGGCGCCACCGTTCGGGCTCGTCCATCGCAATTCCTCCTGCCTTGGTGCGAGATGAAGTGTCGCCTCGCCATCGATGGTGGTCAACCCACACTTTGTCGGATTGCAGCTGCCGACCGCGTCCTTGGTCTGGCATATTCGCCAGGATCAGGAGAGGCATTCATGAATGACAAGGTCGAGCCGGGCGCGGGTGAAATGAAACTGTATTTCAGCCGCAATCCCAATCCGCGCCTGGCGGTCGCGGTGGCGCGTTATCTCCAGGCGCAGGTGACTTTCGAATTCGCGTCACCCTTTTCGCCGGGGCAAGCGGAGCGATTCCGGCCGCTCAATCCCAATCTTTCCATTCCCATACTGGCATGGCCGGGCGGCAGCCTGTGGGAGGCGGACGCCATCGCCTGCCGGCTGTCGCGCGCGACGCGTTCCGATTTCTGGCGCACCGACGAGGACGAACCCGACATGATCCGCTGGCTGAGCTGGGGCAAGGAGAATTTCATGCGCGCCTGCGACGCCGTGCATTTCGAGCGCGGCACCAAGCAGCGCTATCGCCTCGGGCCGATCGACGAGGACAAGGTCAAAGAGGGGCTGGAAGAGTTCCACAAGGGGGCCGCGATCCTTGAGGCGGAGCTGGCCGACCGGCAATGGCTGGTCGGAACGTCGCTTTCCTATGCCGATTTCCGCATGGCGGCCTTCCTGCCGTTCAACGATGCCGCCGGCCTGCCGCTCGGCGACTATCCCGCGCTCATCAGCTGGTATCGCCGGCTCGAAGCCATCGACGCCTGGCGCGACCCTTTCGAGGGGCTGGATGCGCCGCCCCTGGCACCGGTGCCGCGGCAAGGTGCGGTGCTGTAACTGACAAAACTGACGACCGGCGTATACACAAACGAAACTTGAAGACGCCGGCCGCCATTGGGGGCGTTGGGGTGCATCCCGTTGGGGCGCGATGCAAAGTCAGGCTAAACGGATGGCCGGCCTCTGCAATCGCAACGCCGGCCCATGGTGAACAGGTGGTTACTATCCACAGGGGCGGCCGGCGGCGGCCGTTCCTGCCGGACCTTCCCTCACATCTGTGCGCAACGCCGGGCTTCCGGCCATCGGTGCTCGACGGGCCGCGCCTGGGTTGCTAAGCCCCATGCCGCGCAGGAGACCTTTTTGAGTCGAGACATGACCGTTGCGATCGAGATGGGACACACCACGGCGGGCGCCCCAGCGAACCTCGATCTCGAGGAACTGCTGGCGACCCGCCTTCTGGTGCAGGGCAATTCGGGCTCCGGCAAGTCGCATCTGCTGCGCCGGCTGCTCGAGCAGAGCGCGCCCTGGGTGCAGCAGACCATCGTCGATCCCGAAGGCGACTTCGTCTCGCTCGGCGAGCGCTACGGCCATCTGGTGATCGATGCCGAGGAGCACACCGAGCGCGGCCTGCAGGCGGCCGGCGAGCGGGCGCGCATCCACCGTGTCTCGACCGTGCTCAACCTCGAAGGGCTGGACGCCGAGAACCAGATGCGGCGCGCCGCCGCCTTCCTCGGCGGGCTGTTCGAGGTCGCCCGGGACCATTGGTACCCGATGCTGGTGGTGGTCGACGAGGCGCAGCTGTTCGCGCCGGCGGTGGCCGGCGAGGTTTCCGACGAGGCGCGCAAACTCTCGCTCGGCGCCATGACCAACCTGATGTGCCGTGGCCGCAAGCGCGGGCTCGCCGGCATCATCGCCACGCAGCGGCTGGCCAAGCTCGCCAAGAATGTCGCGGCGGAAGCCTCCAATTTCCTCATGGGCCGCACCTTCCTCGACATCGACATGGCGCGCGCCGCCGATCTCTTGGGCATGGAGCGGCGCCAGGCGGAAGCGTTTCGCGATCTGGAGCGCGGGCAGTTCATGGCGCTGGGGCCGGCGCTGTCTCGGCGGCCGCTCGGCCTGCGCATCGGCCCGACCGACACCAGCCCGCGCAACGGCACGCCGCGGCTGATGGCGATGCCGGAGGCGGCGCTGGAGGACGCCCGCGCGATCATCCTGGCGGCGCCGCCGCCCGAGACGGTGCGCACCCCGCGCCGGGTGGCGTCGCCGGACCTGCTCGACCAGCTGATGGCGGCGAAATCGGCGGCGCTGGAAATCCGCCCCGAACCGGCGGAGCCGCAAATCAGCGCCGAGGATCTGGCCGAGCGGCGCGAGCGAGTCGACCGCGTGCTGCGCGCCATCCTGGCGCAGCCCGATGCGGGTTTTCGCGTGATCGGCGTGCTCTACCAGGAATTCGTCGTGCGCTGCCGCATCGAGGGCCTCGCCTCGGTGGTGCCGGACCTCGCCGAATTCCGCCGCATGCTGACGCGCGCCCGCGCCGGGCTCGGCTCCGAGACGACGCAGGACGACGCGTGGCGAGACGTTTCCGTGCGCGCCTCGCTGCTGCCCGACGACATGCAGGGCGTGTTCATGATGATCGCGCGCGCGGCCAAGGAGGGCTGGCCGTGCCCGAGCGACGCCGCGATCGCCCGCGCCTACGGTTCGCACTCGCTGCGCCGCGCCCGGCGCCTGCTGACCTATATCGAGGAGCAGGGCCTGATCGTCTGCCAGCTCGACGGCACGGGAAAGCGCACCGTGACGCTGGTCGAACTCGCCTGGGCCACGGCCCCTGGCGACCCCAATGCCGAGGAGGCGCAGCAGGGGAGCCTGGCGTTCTGAGGGCGGCTATGGCGCGTGCGACTCCCGGCGCGACATCGATGCACGGGGCAAGACAAGCCTGACCGGTCAGCCCGCCGCCGCGATGCCGGCGTGGTGGCTGCCCAGCTGCCATAGGGGCAGGGGGAAGCGGCCGTGCTGCACTTCGAGCAGGCGGAATCCGGCCCCGCCGATCAGCCGCAGCGGATCGCGGTTGAGGTGGCAGCCGCCGGCAATCGATCCCCATAGCCGGTTCAGCCGCTGCTGCCAGCGGCGGCCGCGCGGCCCCTCGGCCTGGCCGTGTTCGATGAAGATCAGCCGGCCCCTCGGCTTCAGGACGCGGCGAATTTCGCTGAGCGCGGCCTGAGGGTCCGGAATAGTGCAGAAGGCATAGGTAACGACCACGGTGTCGGCGATGCCATCGGCCAGGGGCAGGCTTTCACCGCCGGCGCGGATGCATTCGACGGCGAAGGGCATGGCGCGGCTCTTGGGTGCTGCGAGGCCGAGCATGGTGCCGTCAGGGTCGATGCCGACCAGCCGCTCCACCCTGGCGGCGTCGTAATAGGGCAGGTTGAGGCCCGAGCCGAAGCCGACCTCGACGACGACACCTTCAGCCCGCGGGATGACGCGCCTGCGCATTTGCGAAAAGGCGCCGGCCGAACAGCCGGCATGGACGAAATAGGGGGCGACGCAGCGCGCGTACCAGGAGAGGCAGGTCTGGCACATGGCTCAGCCTCCATGCCCGGCGACGGGGACGCCGTGGGCAAGCGGTTCTGGTGTGCGGTGGCTTGATGTATTGACCGGTGACATTTCTCGCTCCAAGGGAGTTGATCGGGCCGGATCGGCTCGATTTCGCGGGGATGGATAGAAGGCCGGCGTCCCCTCAACGTCCTCTCCTTGCGCGGCCGCGTGCGGATCGATGGAGCTGATACAACTCAGACTTCTGGGTTTTCCGGAATTCCGGCTGGACGGGCAGCGGGTAGACCTTGCCTTGCGCAAGGCGGCGGCACTTCTCATCTACCTCGCCGAGGCCGGCGGACCGGTGGCGCGCGACGTCGCCGCCACGCTGCTGTGGCCCGAAGCCGACGCGGAAGCCGCCCGCGCGCGCCTGCGGCGCACGCTCTACAAGATCCGCGTCGCCTTCGGCGAGGAGATCATATCAGCCAGCGCGGCATCGCTCAGCCTGCGCCCGTCGGTCGAGGCCGACTCCATCGCCTTCGACCGTGCCTGCGACGCCGGGCTTCTCGACGAGGCCGCCGGCCTCTACAGCGGCGACTACCTCGCCGGCTTTTCGCTGCCGGATTGTCCCGAATTCGAGGAATGGGTGTTCTTCCGCCGCGAGGCCTTGCGCAGCCGGCTGGTGCAGGCGCTGGAGCGGCTGGTGGAAGCCAGGATCGCCGGCGGCGCCGCGCGGACTGCCGTGATGCACGCCACGCGCCTCGTTGCACTTGACCCCTTGAGCGAAAGCGCGCACCGCCATTTGATCCGCGCCCATCTGGCCGCCGGCGACCGGGCGGCGGCCGAGCGCCAGGGCGAGACCTGCGTGCGGCTGCTGCGCGACGAACTCGGCGTGGCGCCGGACCCGGCTACGCTCGCTCTGCTGCGCGCCAGCGATGCCGAACCGGAGATGCCGAGAACCCGCTATGTCGCCGTGGACGGCATCCATATCGCCTACCAGACGATAGGCAGCGGCCCCGCCGATATCGTGCTTGTTCCCGGCTTCATCTCGCATGTCGAGCGCATCTGGGAAGACAGGAGCTGCCGCGCCTGGCTCACCGCCGTGTCGCGGCTCGGCCGGCTGATCCTGTTCGACCGGCGCGGCATGGGCCTGTCCGACCGCGTCGGCGCCCGCCCGACCGTCGAGGCCACCGCGCGCGACATTCTGGCTGTCATGGACGCCGCCGGCAGCCGCCGCGCCGTGCTGGTCGGCGCCTCGGAGGGCGGGCCGGGCTGCATCCGCTTTGCCGTCGACCATCCCGACCGGCTGACCGGCCTGGTCCTGTGGGGCTCGCTCGCCAAGGGCAGCCGCGCGCCCGACTATCCCTTCGCGCTCACATCGGCGCAATATGATCTCTGGCAACAGCGCCTGCTCGCCGGCTGGGGCGGTCCGGCCGAAATCGAAACCTTCGCGCCAAGTGTCGCCTCCGACCGCCAGGCGCGCGCCTGGTGGGCCGGCCTGCTCCGGGCCGCCTCCAGCCCCGGCGCCGTTGCCGGCCTGCTGCAGGCGCTGCGCGACGCCGACGTACGGCCGTTGCTGTCAAAGGTCTCGGCCAAGACGCTGGTGCTGCATCGCAGGGGTGACCGGGCGGTGCGGGTCGAGGCCGGGCGGTATTTGGCGGGAAGGATAGCGGGGGCACGGTTTGTCGAGGTGGAGGGGGAAGATCACTGGTTCTGGGTGGGGGAGCAGGGGGCGTTGCTGGAGGGGATTGGGGGGATGGTGCGGGGTGGGTGAGGTTGGGAAGAGTTGGTCGCGCCTGCTTGGCAGCGAGAGCTAGGCCGCAGGCTCGGACTCGGATAGGCCAGTTGCGGACCGACGCATTGCGCCCACGCTAATTCGACGATCGCTTTGCGTGTCCGAGGCCGCCGCCGGTGTTCTGGCTAGGCGTCCACATCGGTGGAGCGGGCCAATGCCTTCTGGCTCTCGAGCGCGGCCAGACGTTCAGTCAGCGCGGTATGGACAAGCGCGTAGGCGTCGCTTCCAAGCGTTAGCCTCCTGGGTGCCGGGGTCTGCTCCGCTGATGCGATGATCGCCGAAGCGACCTTGCGAGGATCTCCGGGAAACATGGCGAGACCAGCCGATGCGACCAGGCGACGGAAGTCCCCGACCGGCGTCTGGTCGTAGACGTCGAGGATCTGTCCGGCATCCGCGCTGGACGACGCGAAGTTTGTGCGCGAGGCACCCGGTTCGACCAGGGTCACCTCGATGCCGAACGGCGCGATCTCCGGGATAGTGCCCTCGTAGAAGCCCTCAATGCCCCATTTGGTGGCGGCATAGACGCCCATCGTCGGATAGGCCGACTGTCCTACGGAAGACGAAATCTGGACAATCCGGCCACCCCCTTGCTGGCGCAAATCAGGGATCACCGCGCGGGCAACCGAAATCGAGCCGACAAGATTCGTGTCGATCTGGCGTTCGATCTGTGCGTCAGCAACCTCCTCGGCGGCGCCGAAAAGGGCATAGCCGGCATTGCTGACGACGACGTCGATCCGCTTGAGCTCGGCAAAGGCTTTGCCGACGATGTCACGGACAGCGGAACTGTCTGTCACATCGAGGATGCCGACCCAAAGCCGCTCGCCATATTTGGTGGCGAGGTCGTGGAGAGCGTCGGGCTTGCGAACCGTGGCGGCGACGCGATCTCCGCGTTCGAGCAAGAGCTCCGTCAACTGCCGTCCAAAGCCACTGCTTGCGCCGGTGATGAACCATGTCTTTGTCATGATAAACGTCCTTTCAGGTTTCCGGATCAGTTCAATCGGCTATGCCGCGTCGTGCGCGTCGATCAATTCGCTGAATGTTTGGTTCCAACCGGTGGCGTGGACTTGCCAACGTCCAATTTCATGTCCGACAGTCTCTGCCGCATCTCGCTTGTGCTGTTGGCGCCATTCAGTTCCTCGAACTGCTTTTGTGCTTCCTGCCAAAGCGGAGCAGCTTTCTCATGCAGATGGTGACCCGCTTCCGTCAGCCTGATGAGGCGGCTTCGGCCATCGGTGGGCGACGCCTCGATCGCAACGAAGCCGTCACGCTCCAGAAAGCCGACCATTTTCCCCATCGCAGTTCGTTCGATATCGAGCCGCTCGGCGAGGGCGTTGACGGCGACGCATTCCACCTCGCTCAAGGCAGCGAGTGTCAGGAATTGCGTGATGCGCAGACCCACGGGCTCAAGATGCGAGTCGTAGAAGCGCGTAATCCGGCGCGCCGCCTTTCGCGTCGCGAAGCAGGCGCATTGGTCGATTCCGAGAGATTGATTGAGCGGCGACATCTGATCGTCCTGCTCAAAGGAACAGGCTTGCGGGAAGCCGTGTCGAAAGCGTCGCCCGCAGAGACGAGGCCAGTGACAGGACAGAACCCAGCGGGCTCATCCGTACGCTGACGCGCGGCACGGACCCATCGGGATTGTGATCGACGACGACAACCGCGCTCAGTAGTTCACCGCTCGTCAAAACGGCCTCGTATTCGAGAAAAAGTCGTGAACCGACAGTCTGGAGATACACAGGCGTCTGCGAAGCGTAGAAAGTCCCGACAGCATCGACCGCAAGCCGGATATCATCGCGCCCGACCACCGGCTCTCGTAGCACCGAGCTGATCAGCTCGGCATCAACAGTCAGATCGTCGAGGAAGGGGTGACGCTGATCCTGATCATTCGACATGATTTGAACCCTCCATTGGTTCGCGCCCGTGTTCAGGCAAAAACAGCCCGATTCTGAGCGATGAATTGCTGGACAGAGAGAGCCGGCGTTCCGGTAATCTTCTCGACCGCATCGTTTGCGCCCGAAAAAATACCGTCACGGTAGTTCTGAGCGACCTCGACAAGATGTTGGGTCAGGAAGGGCGGAAACTTGTAAACGTTCTCCATCTTGTTGCGGAATTCGTCGATGGAGGTCGGCGCGTATTCGATCTTCGCGCCGAGAACCTCGCTCATGGCTGCTGCGATCTCGGTGTGGTTGAGTTCGATCGGGCCGGTGAGTGTGTAGGTCTTGCCCCCGTGGCCTTCCGGATTGGCGAGGATATGGGCGATGACACGACCCTGGTCGTCGGTCGCGATCGGAGCATGACGGCCGTTCTCGAACGGAAACTCGATCTTTTTCTTTGCCCAGATCTCCTTGGCGAAATGCGGATAGACGAGCCAGTCCGCAAAGAACGTGGGACGCAAATGGGTGGTCGCCACGCCCGACCAGTCGAAGACCCGTTCGGAAATCCAGTGGTCCTGGGCGGCATGGCTCGCCGATTCACGCCGCGCCGAGATCTGCGACATGTTGACGATCGCCGAGACGCCGGCCTCCTTTGCAGCCTGTGCAAAATACGCAGCAGCCCCGATGATGCCGGGCGCGATCGGATGTAGGAAATAGGCCGACGTGACGCCCTCCATCGCGGCCCTGATGTCGTCGATGCCGGTGAAATCGCCGATGGCGACTTCAACCCCACGCTTTCTAAAGGCCGCCGCACGATCGTCATTCGAGCGCACATAGGCGCGCACTTGCTTGCCGGACTTAAGCAGTTCGTCGATCGCCGCGCCACCGGTCCGGCCGGTTGCACCGCTGACCAGAATAGTTGCTTCGCTCATAGTCTGTTCCTTTCCCGTTTAGGAGTATCTGCTGCAAACCGATATAAGAGCATATGCTCCTATCTACAAGGGGGCATATGCTCCTAACTTGCTGAGGCATCCTCCGGTGATGTTTCCGGGCCTTCCACCGAGCGATACGTCCTTAGCGATGCGTCGCCGGGGCGCTGTCGTCGTGCGGGATACCTTGGCCCGCGGGAGACTTGGCGCGGAAAGCACCATCCTCGCGAACAAGGACGATTCGTACTCGATCAAGGTGTTCGATGCCTGGAGCAAGGGCGAGACCGATCGCTTCGCCTATCGATTTTTGAAGATCTAACACTGGGCCATTTGCCGACGATGAGGTCGGCTCTCGGGAGGCGGCTTGTCGACGCGACGACCGATTGTGGGTTGGTTTGGGAACGACAGCTTACCGCAGAAGTTGGTTGAAACCGGATCGTCCGCTGTCGGCCCCCGAATTGGCCGCTCGCCCCCTACCGCTCCTCCACAATCCGCAGATAAGCCGCGGTGACAAACAGCACGATCAGCCCGAACAATATCCGCCTTGCCCCCTCCGGCATCTGCAGGATGGTCAGCAGCGTCGTCAGCACGGTCAGGATCAGGGCGCCGACGATGGTGCCGGTGTAGCCGCCGCGGCCGCCGAAGATGGAGGTGCCGCCGATGACGGCCGCCGCCACTGAGGGCAGGACCAGGGGTTCGGCGAGCGAGAGGGACGGGGCCTTGATCAGGCCGATATAGAGCAGGCCGGTGATGCCGGCGAGCAGGCTGGAGGTCACGTAGAGCGCCGTGATGACCTGCCAGTATTGCACGCCCGACAGACGCGTCGCGTGCTCATTGTCGCCGACGGCGTAGAGCAGGCGGCCGAAGCCGGTGCGGGCCAGCGTGAAGACGATCAGCGCCGCCAGCGGCACGTAGAGCAGAAGCGCGTTGGGGAAGCTGAAACCGATGCCTGCGTCGGTCAACCACTGGCGCGCCGCTTCCGAAGGCACCCATGCGTCCGGCAGGCGGGTCACGCCTGTGCCGAGCCAGGCGAGGAAGTCGGGGATTTTCGCGCCCGAGGCGATCACAGTGCGCTGGTAGACCTGCAGGCAGCCTGTGCCGATCAGGCTGGTGCCGAGCGTCATGATCAGCGGGTGGACGCGGAAGACGCCGACGCCGATGCCGTTGACCAGGCCGATCAGCACCGCCGGCATCATCGCCAGCAGGAAGGCCACGGCCGGGTCCTGGTTGACGATTTGCGTGGCCATGATGAAGGCGCTCATCGTCGCCACCGTGCCGACCGACAGGTCGATGCCGCCGGTGAGCATGGTCATGGTCTGGCAGCCGGCGAGGATCGCCAGCGGAATGGCGAACTTTATCGTGTTGGCGATCCAGCGCTCGTTGACGATGCCGGGGCGCAGGATCTGCAGGATCACCACCAGGATGACCAGCAGGATGATCAGCGGGACGAGCGGCCGGTCGGCCATGAAGCGTTTTATCCGGCGGCCGAAGGGGACGGGGGGAGGCGTAATCGCTGACGTGCTCATGGGGTGGCTCGTGATTGGGGTGGCGCGGGGCGATAGGCGAGCGAGGATAGCGCTCTACGGCGCCCCCCTCTGGCCTGCCGGCCATCTCCCCCACGGGTGGGGAGATTGGCAGCTTTGGTGCTGGCGCCCTTCTTGCACCTTTGGAGATTAGCGAAGGCCGCGATAACAGCCGATCTCCCCCCTCGTGGGGGAGATGTCCGGCAGGACAGAGGGGGGCGTCGTAGGGCGCAGCGCTTCATCTCATGCCCACCCATCACTGCCGCCCCCGCATGGTGATGAACGCGCCGAACATCACGACCGCCACCATGATGGCGCCTTCGATGATGGCGGTGACGTTGGGGTCGATGGCGAGCAGGGTGAGGTCCGTGCGCACCAGGCGCAGCACGAAGACGGCGACGATGGGGCCGAGCAGGCCGCCCTTGCCGCCGCCGAGCGCCACGCCGCCCAGAACCACGGCGGCGACGCTGGCCAGGAGATAAGGGCCGGGGATGGGGGCGCCGATGCCGGTGCTCATGGTCAGCGCCAGGCCGCCAAAGGCGGCGAACAGGCCCGACAGCGCATAGGCGATGATGCGGGTGCGCTTGACCGGCACGCCTGAGCGGAACGCCGCCAGTTCGCTCGAACCGATGGCGTAGATGGACAGGCCGAGGCGCGAGCGCCTGAGCGGTATCCAGATGACGCAGAGGCAGACGATGAGCACCAGCAGCGCCTTCGGGACCCAGGCGTCGATGGCGTCGGGCAGGCCTGATATCGGCACGGTGCCCGAGATCAGCGCCTTCAGCCATTCGGCGGCGGCGCCGCCCGGCGCGTCGAGCACCAGCAAGGCCGCCCCCTGCAGCACGAACAGCATGGCGAGCGTGACGACGATGTCGGGCACGCGGGTGACGACGATCAACAGGCCGTTGAGCGCGCCGAGGACAAGACCCATGGCGAGCACGAAGGGCACGACGAACAGCGCGTATTCTTCCGAGGCACCCGCCATCATCGAGGCGGCGGTGACGCTGGTCAGCGCCATCATGGCGGCGACCGACAGGTCGATGCCGCCGGCGATGACCACCACCGTCTGCGCCGCGACGGCGAAGGCATAGGGCAGCACGGCCCGCGCCAGCGAGCCGAAATCGCCGCTGCCATAGCCGGGCTGGATGATCCTGGTGGCGATGAACAGCACGATGAGCAGGGCGAACAGGCCAATGACCCAGCCCTGGCGGCGCAGGAAATGGCTCATGGCTTCGTCCCCGAAGACGGGGACTGGGGATCGGCCAATATGCCGATATCGGCCTTGGCGCCGCGCGGCAGGCCGTAGGCGGCGCGCATCAGCGCCGGCTCGTCGGCCTCCTCGACCGGAAAAATATCGACCAGGCGGCCGCCGAAGATGACGATGACGCGGTCGCAGACGCGCTGCACCTCTTCCAGTTCCGAGGTGTAGAACAGCACCGACTTGCCGTGGCCGGCGAGCTCGCGCAGCAATTTATAGATCTCCTGCTTGGTGCCGACATCGATGCCGCGCGTCGGGTCGAAGCACAGGATGGTGCGGGCATCCGCCGCGATCCAGCGGGCGATGGTCACCTTCTGCTGGTTGCCGCCGGACAGGCGCTGCACCTCGCCTTGCGCGCGTGTGTCGATCTGCAGGCGCTCGATGGCGCTCAGCACCTTGGCGCGCTCGCGGCGCATGGGGATCGGTCCCCAGTTGCGCAGCGCCGCACTAAAGGGCAGCGCGATGTTTTCACGCACCGAGCGCTGCATGGCGAGCGCCTCGGACCGGTCGCCCGGCACATAAGCGATCCCGGCTCTGATGGCGTCGATCGGGTGCGAAAACTTCACTGGGCTGCCATCGACCTCGATCGTGCCGCCCGAGGGCCGGATCGAGCCGGCAAGGGCTGCGAACAATTCATCCTGACCCTGGCCTTCGAGCGCCACGACGCCGGCGACCTCGCCATCCCTGAGATCGAAGGAGACGTCGTTGAGCTTGGCGCCGACCCGCAGATTGTGCACGGAAAGCCGCGGCCGGGGAGGGGCTGATACCGCCTTCTCGGCGGCGCTGCGCGCCGCGACATGGGTTTTCACGATGCGTGTGCCGAGCATCAGCTCGACGATCTTTTCCTCGACGCCGGGCACGATGTCGACGACGCCGACGGTCTCGCCGTCGCGCAGCACGGTGGCGCGGTCGCAAAGCGCCGAGATCTCGACGAAGCGGTGCGAGATGAAGATCACGGCGCGCCCCGAATCGCCCTGGCGGCGCACCACTTCCAGCACCTTTTCGGCGAGGTTGGCGGGAAGCGCCGCCGTCATCTCGTCGAGCAGCAGCACGTCGGGCTCGACGGCCAGAGCGCGGGCGAGGTCGAGCACGCGCAACACGGCGAGCGGAATGTCGCGCGCGGTGTCGCGCAGGTCGAGGTCGGCAATGCCGAGCTCGCGCACCCAGGCGCGGAACGGCTCGACCGGCGTGCCGGTCAGCCGCAGATTGGACAGCACGTCGAGATCGGGGATCAGCGACGGCTCCTGGTAGACCGGCAGCAGGCCAGCGCGGCGTGCGGCGGCGGGCGAGCGTATGTCGCGCGCCTCGCCCCGGATCAGGATGCGCCCGGCATTGGCTGATATCGCCCCGGTCAGGATCTTCACCAGCGTCGACTTGCCGGCGCCATTGGCGCCCATCAGCGCATGCACTTCGCCCGGCAGGACGGAGAGCGACGCGTTGCGAAGCGCGGCAACCGCGCCGTAATTCTTGGCGACACCGGAGGCGTCGAGGAGGGGGCTGGTGGTCAAATCGCTATCCGCATCAGAAATTCTCTTGCTGGCACTCTACGGCGCCCCCCTCTGTCCTGCCGGACATCTCCCCCACGAGGGGGGAGATCGGCAGTTCCGGCGTCCGCCCTCGTCTTGCAACGTTGAAAATTGGCGAAAGCCGAGATCACAGCCAATCTCCCCACCTGTGGGGGAGATGTCCGGCAGGACAGAGGGGGGCGCCGTAGAGCGCTAAGCTGAGGAACGAGGACGGCAGTTCGCCGTCCTCGCTACACAATCAAAACCCAGCTTACTCGCCCGGCCCCTTGCAGGCGACGATCTGGTCCTTCGTGTACGTCGTCCAGTCCGGGATCGAGATCGAGACCGGCCATTCGGGGCTGAGCGAGGGGTCGGCGGCGGCCTTCAGCTTGGCCTTGCCCTCCTCGGTGGCGTTTTCCCAGAGCTGCGGCTGCACCAGCACGGTCTGCTGCGCCGGCTTCTTGCCGTCGAGGATCTGCAGGGCGAGCGTGACGCCCGCGCCGCCGATCGAGCCGGGGTTGGTGACGGCGGCACCGACGAGGCCCTTGACCGAGCTCAGCTGGCCGACGAAGCCGGCATTGTCGGCACCGACGATCGGCACCAGCGGCGCCTGCGATTCCACCAGCGCGTCGACGATGACGTTGTCGATGCCAGACGTCCAGATGCCGTTGATCGGCGTTCCCGTCGACAGGAAGGAGAGGATCTGCTGCTTGGCCTGGTCCTGCTGCCAGCCGGTGAAGACTTCCTGCGCCACTTTCACGTCGGGAAATTCGGCCAGCGCCTTCTTGAAGCCTTTGTCGCGATCGCTGTCGGCAGAAGCACCGGCGGCGCCGCGCATGTAAAACACCTCGCCCTTGCCGCCCATCTGCTGGAACAGCCATTTGGCGCCGAGATAGGCATATTCCTCCTGGTTGTTGGAGATGATGTAGGCCGACGGCTCGGTGACCGCCTGGTCGACGGCGACGACGACGATGCCGGCCTTGGTGGCTTCTTCCAGGCCCGCCTTGATGCCGGCCGGATCGGCCGGGTTGACGACGATGGCGTCGACCTTGGCGCTGATCAGGTTGCGGATGTCTTCCAACTGGCCGGCGGCGTCGGTGTTGCGGTGGGCGATGTTGAGCTTTGCCACTTCGCCGGAGGCCAGCGCCTGCGCCTTCATGGCGCACACCATCTCCTCGCGCCAGCCATTGCCCTGGACGGTATTGGAAATGCCGATCGTGTATTTGCCGGCGGCCGACGAGACGCCCACCGAGGCCAGCAAGGCAGCACCCGCCAGCAGCGGGACCATGGTCAGGATTTTCTTCATTTCAGTCTTCCTCCACATTGTTTTTCAGTTTCAGTTCCAAGTCGTTGAGGCATGCCGTTCAGAAAGAGAGTCAGGCGGCTCAACTCGTCGTCCTCCGCATGTCGTTGCGGACATGCTTTTCCCTAGGCATGTCGTTGCCCCAAAACCGCGAGACACTTTTGGGCGACATGCTTTTCACTTGACGTAGGGCCGCAGAACGTCGCGGGCGAGCAGAAAGCCGCGCTTCACCTGCTCGTCGCTGCCTTCAAACCGCCTGTCCTCGTGTTCGATGATGACCGATCCGTCATAGCCGGCGCGGTAGAGGCCGGAGAAGAAGCCGCTCCAGTCGACATCGCCCAGCCCCGGCATGCGCGGCACCTGCCAGCCTATCCCGGCCGAGAGGATTCCGCGCTCGTACAAACCATCATGATCAATCATCAAATCCTTGGCGTGGACATGCAGCATGTAGGGGCCGAACTCCCTGATGAAGCGGGCCTGGTCGATCATCTGCCAGACCAGATGCGAGGGGTCGAAATTCATGCCGATGTCGCCGCCCCAGGTCTCCAGGATGCGGCGCCAGACCTGCGGCGAATAGGCGATGTTGTGCCCGCCCGGCCATTCGTCATAGCTGAAGATCATCGGGCAGTTCTCGAAGGCAAGCTTGATGCCGTGGCCGCGCGCAAAAGCGACGATTTCGGGCCAGACTTTCAGCGCGTCCTGCCAGTTGACGTCGACGGTTTTCGAGGCATCGCCGCCGCAGAAGGTGTTGACCACGGGCACGCCCATATTGGCGGCGAGCTCAATCACCTTCTTCAGGTGGCCGATGACCGCCTCGCGGTGCGCGGCATCGGGGTGCAGCGGGTTGGGATAGTAGCCGAGGCCGGAGATGGTCAGGTGCTTTTCCGCGAGCGAGGCGGTGATTTCTTTCGCCTGCGCGGGAGAGGTGGAAGCGGCATCGATATGGCTGGTGCCGGCATAGCGGCGGGTCGCGCCGGAGGTTTTCGGCCAGCAGGCGATTTCCAGCGCCTCGAAGCCGGCAGAGCTGGCCCAGGCGGCGACATCGGCAAGCGGCGTCTCCGCGAAGGGTGCGGTGAGCAGTCCAAGTTTCATAGTGCCTCCCAGCCTTCATAATGCCTATTGTTTGGATCGTTTCAACCTTGCGACCTCATCTTGTTCGAGACCGTGCCGGACAGCCGCCATCGGATCGTCCGAAAGCAGCTCGCCCAGCGCCGAAGTCACGGCCGCGCGAAACGCAGCGTTCGCGGCAAGGCCGGGGTCGAAGATCGTGTCGATGGCAAGGATGGCCGAGGCCAAAGCCGGCGCATCGCGCCCGGTTGCGTCGGCGATCTCGGCGACTTTGCCCGCATAGGGATCGGAGACCGGCCAGCGTTTGCCGAAGCGGTCCGAGGCCTGGATGAGATAGGCCATCCAGCCGGCGACCGGCACCGACAGCAGGCCGATGGTCTGGCCCAGCCGCAAGCGGTCGCGGATCGGGTTGAGCAGGCGCTGCACGATCTTCTGCGAGCCGTCGGTGGCGATCTGGTGGTTGCGGTGGCGGATCGCCGTGTTCTTAAGCCGGCCGAGGCTCTGCTCGACATAGGCCGATGGGTCCATGCCGGGCACCGGCATCAGCGTCGGCAGCGTTTCCTCGACCAGCATGCGCCTGGTGAAGGCCGATAGCAGCGGGTCGGCGATGGCATCCGATGTATGCTCCAGCCCGGCCAGCACGCCGAGCGTGGCGAGCGTCGTCTGGGTGCCGTTCAGCACCCGCATCTTGAGATGCTCGAACGGCGTGACATCGTCGACAAAGGTCGCGCCGACCAGGTCCCAGCGCGGCACGCGGCCGGCGAATTTCTGCTCGATCACCCATTGCCGGAACGGCTCGCCGACGGCGACGGCGGCGTCGCGGTAGCCGAACCATTGCTCGACGCTGTCCAGATCGTGCTGCGTCACCGCCGGCGCGATGCGGTCGACCATGGCCGACGGGAAGGCGGCATTGGCGGCGATCCATTCGGCCAAGCCATTGCCGCGCCGCTCGGCAAAGCTCCGCACGACAGTTTCCAGGATGACGCCGTTGGCCGGGATGTTGTCGCAGGAGAGCAGCGTCAATGGCCGGCCATGCGTGGCCCGGCGCAGTTCCAGCGCCCGCGCGAGGATGCCGGGCACGCTGCGCGGCGCATGAGGGTTGGCGAGATCATGGACAATGTCGGGATGGCCGAGATCGAGCGCGCCGCTCGACGGGATGTGGCAATAGCCTTTCTCCGTCACCGTCATCGTCACCAGTTCGATATCGCGTGAGGACAGCACCGTGAGTGCCGGCCCGGCACTTGCCTGGCTGTCCACCACCTTCACGATGCTGCCGATGATGCGGGCCTCGATATGGCTGTTTTCGCGGATCAGCCTTGTGTAGAGCCCGCTCTGCCGGCCGAGCGTGTCGGCAAGGGTGGGCGGACGGATGTTGATGCCGACAACGCCCCAGCGGTCGAACTGGCGCGCCAGCAAATCATCGGTGTATTCGGCTTGATGGCAGCGGTGGAACGCGCCGACGCCGAGATGCGCCATGCCTGGCGCAAGGGTTGTCCGGTCATATCCAGGCGTCCGGACAGCGGCCGGAAGCTGGTCCAGCAAGGCTGGACCGAGTGTTTCCGGCGCTGTCGAAGCCGCGTTCACCGGTTCGCCCCGATCACCGACTGCTCCTGGTCGATCACAGCGCCGGTCATCGGCCCGGCCGCGTCGGAAAGCAGGAAGACGGACAGGTTGGCGATGTCGTCCGGCTTGAGCAATCTGCCGAAAGGCTGCGCGGCATTGGCGGCGTCGAGCCAGCCCGGGCCGTGACCCAATGTCTTAGACTGCATCACGCGTTCGGCCGGCGTGTCGGTCCAGCCGACATTGATGCCGTTGACGCGGATGCGGTCGAAACGGTGGGCGTTGGCGGCGTTCTTGGTCAGCGTCGCCAGCGCACCCTTGGTGGCGGAATAGACGGCGAGTTCGGGGGAGCCGCAATGGGCGTTGATCGACAGGATGTTGACAATCGCGCCGGGCTCCCCGCGCTTCCTCATGTCGGCAATCGCCGCCTGCATCAGGAAGAACGGCGCGCGCGCATTGACGGCGAACAGCGCGGCCCAGTCGTCGAGGCCGGCATCGAGGAAGGAGGCGCGGTCGGTCAGGCCGGCGGCGTTGACGAGGCCGTCGATGCGGCCGAAGCGCTCAATGCAGGCCTGCGCCAGCAAGGCTGGGGTCTGCGTGTCTCCAAGGTCGGCGGCGACGAAGATAGTCGGCGTGCCGATGGCCGACAATTCCGCCGCCACGGCGTCGCCGCGTTTGCGGTCGCGTCCGGTGATCAGCAGCCCGCCGGCGCCGGCCCGCGCGAGCGCCTCGGCAATGGCGCGGCCGATGCCTTGCGTCGCGCCGGTGACCAGCACGACCTTGCCTTGGAGATGAAGCTCCATTCCTCCTCCCGGAACAAAGTTTCTATTTTTTAAAATATGGAACGGCAATTCCCGATAGTCAATTGTGCCAGCAGCGCCTCATGCGCCGCGTTTTGCCGCGACGCCTTGGACCAGCGCCATGCCCACCGCCAGCGATGCCGCCAGCGAGCGGAAGCCGGCGAAGTCGGATTCCACCACTTCCAGCCAGCTGTCCGACAAAGCGATCAGCGGGCTGAACGTGCTGTCGGTGATGGTGACGATGCGGGCCTTGCGCTCATGCGCCACCGCGACCAGGTCGGGCGTGATCGAATTGTAGGGGCTGAAGGAGACGGCCAGCACCGCATCCCGGCTGCCGATGCAGCCGACCTGGTCGAGCGCCGAGGAGCCGACATTGTCGACCAGCACGTTGCGCACGCCTTGCTGGGACAGCGTCAGCGACAAATACGCGGTGACCGGAAAGGCGCGCTTGGAGCCGATGACATAGATCAGTTCGGCGGCCGCCAGCAGCGTCACCATCTTTTCGAAGCTCTCGACGTCGAAGCCGGTCTCGATGCGGCCAAGCGAGGCCTGCGAGGCGCCGACCATGCCGTGCAGGAAATGCATGGCGGCATTGGGTTCGACCTCGGTGCGCGGCTCGCCGCGCCCTTCCGGCCATGAACCCTTGACATGCTCCTTGAACAGGCCCTGGAAATCGGAAAAGCCGGAATAGCCGAAGATCTGGGCAAAGCGCACCAGCGTCGAGGGCTGCACGCCCGCCTGCGCGGCCACCTGCGCGATGGTGCCGAGCGCGACATCGCTGGGATGCTGCCACATGAAGATCGCCACCTGGCGCAGCCGCTTGGGAAAATGCACGGTGCCGGAGGAGAGCACGGCGCGCAATTCCTCATAGGTCTGCGGCTGGGTATAGCCCAACGCGGCAAGAGAGCGCCCGCGCTTGCGCGTCGCCGCCTCGTCGGCAAGAGATCGTCCCGAAGATTTGCCTGCCCCACTCATGATCTCAGGCTAGCGTGGCACAATCGTATTACAATACGGAAATTGGAAATTGTGTTCGAAAGTGGTAGGTCCTCACCGTCGTCATCCTAGGGCGAAGCAGGAGCGAAGCTCCGTTGCGGAGACCCTAGGATCCATGCCGTGACGGTTGCCGAAGAACGCTGCGGAAGAGAAGATTCTGCACCGCCGCAACGCCTTGAAGTCACGGCATGGATCCTGGGGTCTGCGCCGCGTCGCTGCGCTCCTTGCTTCGCCCCAGGATGACGAAGTGATAGGTGGAGGAGAAAGCATGGTCTACGCAACATCGGATGGGTCGGCGGGCAAGCGCCTGAGGGTCGGCATGGTCGGCGGCGGCCGCAATGCCTTCATCGGCGCCGTGCATCGGCTGGCCATGCGCCTCGACGACCAGATCGTGCTGGTGGCCGGTGCGCTGTCATCCGACCCGGAGAATGCCGCTGCCTCGGCCGCCGAGATCGGCATCGCGCCGGAGCGCAGCTATGCCGATTATCATGCAATGGCGCTGGCCGAAGCCGCGCGGCCCGATGGCATCGAGGCGGTCGTCATCGTCACGCCCAACCATCTGCACGCGCCGATCGCCACCGCCTTCCTCGAGGCGGGCATCGACGTGATCTGCGACAAGCCGCTGTCGACCACGCTCCGCGACGCCGAAGCGCTGGTGACGCTGGCGCGCGCCAAAAAACGCCGCTTCGTCGTGACGCTCAACAACACCGGCTACGCCATGGTCCGGCAGGCGCGCGAAATGGTGATGGCAGGTGAACTCGGGCGCATCGTCTCGGTGCATGGCGCCTATATCCAGGACTGGCTGACCAGGCCGATCGACGCGGAAGGCCAGAAGCAGGCGGAGTGGCGCACCGACCCGGCCAGGGCCGGGCAGTCGGCGGTGCTGGCCGATATCGGCGTGCATGCCTTCAATCTGGCGAGCTATATTTCGAGTTGCGAGGCCGAGGCGGTGTCGGCGGACCTGTTCACCGCGGTGCCTGGGCGCCGGCTCGACGACAATGCGCATGTCATGGTGCGCTGGACGGATGGAGCGCGCGGCACGATCCTGGCCAGCCAGACCTCGCCCGGCCACTACTATGATCTGTCCGTGCGCATCTATGGCGACAAAGCCGGCCTCGAATGGTCGGGCGGGCGGCCGGAGGAACTGCGTTTTTCCGTCTATGGCGAGGAAACCCGCACGCTGGTGCGCGGCGGCCATGGTTCGACCGAAGAAAGCCGGCGCGTCTCGCGCATGCCGGCGGCGCATCCGGAAGGCTATATCGAGGCCTTCGCCAATTTCTACCGCGACGCCGCCGACATCATCCGCGCGCATCGCTCCGGTGGCGTGGTCGATGCCGCGCGCGCGGCACAGGTGCCGGATGTTGTCGACGGCGCGCGCGGCGTGAAGTTTGTCGCCGCAGCGGTGGCATCGAACGCGGCGGGCGGCGCATGGACGGCGGCGCGGTTTGCAGGGTGACAGCCGATCTCCCCCAATCTCCCCCACGAGGGGGAGATTGGCAGTTTGCTGCCGGCAATCACCCGATCCCCAGCCGCTTCGCCAGATCCGACAGCATCGGGCGCTGGCCCTGCAGAATTTTTACCTCGGCCTCGGGCAGGCTGAACCAGCCGGCCCTGTCGACCTCCGGAAACTCTTTCATCGAGCCGGATCGCGGCGGCCATTCCATGGTGAAGGTGTTGCTCTTGATGGCGGCGACATCGATCTCGGTGCTGGCCTCCACGGACCAGGCGATCACGACCTTGCCGCCCGGTTGCTTGTAGTCGCCAAGGCGTGCGAAGGGGCCGTCGACCGTGATGCCAAGCTCTTCCCCGGTCTCGCGTTGCGCTGCCGTCAGTTCGTCCTCGCCCTCGCCGACGAGGCCTTTCGGGATCGACCAGGCGCCTTCATCCTTCCTTGCCCAGAACGGGCCGCCGGGATGAACCAAAAGCACCCTGATATCCCCATCGCCTCGACGATAAATCAACAGGCCCGCACTGCGTTTTGCCATTTTTGCATGTCCGTTTGCGGCGCCGGTACAAGATCTGCCGCTTCTTGAGTCGATCATGTCGGGAAATTGCGACGCTATGTCAGATGCATCTGCATTGCACCTCATCCGCGAGTTCGGCAGTCTGATGGCATCGATTCTGGGGCGGCGTCGAAATCAGGTGGGGCGTCCGGAATGCAACTCGGTCTGATCGGCTACTACAGCGATTTCGTGGTCTATCCGCTGGCGATCGCTCTCTTGGGCGTGGCCGGGCTGATCGAGGCCGGGGAAGAGAGCGCGCCGGACTGGATCGGCACGGTGCTGATCTGTCTCGGCCTGTGGACGTTGATCGAATACGTCCTGCACCGCTTCGTCCTGCATCATGTTCCCTACATCAGGGACCTGCACGACCGTCATCACGTCGACGAGCGCAGTCCGGTGGGCACGCCGACCTGGCTCAGCCTCGGCGTGCATGCGTTGATCGCGCTGCCCGTCTGGGTGCTCTCGGATTTCGCGACCGCCAGCGCGGTCGGCTGCGGGCTGATGCTGGGTTATCTCTGGTACATCAGCGTCCACCACATGATCCACCACTGGCATCCCGCCCATCCCAGCTATCTCTACACGCTCAAGCGCCGCCACGCGGTGCACCATCATATCGACGACAGCGCCAATTTCGGTGTGACGTCGCTGTTCTGGGACCGGGTTTTCGGCACGGCGCGGCTGTGAGGGCAGTAGGCAGTAGGGCAGCCGTTCAGCGCCTTTTGCCGCGGCCGGCGGGTGACTTGGCTCCTCGCGGCCCGCTCTGCACCGGCGTGTTGTGCTGGTTTTCATCGGACAGTTTGCGCCAGCGGGCAAGGCGCTCCGGATCGAGCGTGCCGGCCTTCAAGGCAGCCTGCACCGCGCAGCCCGGTTCATGCACATGCGTGCAGTCGCGGAATTTGCACAGCGGTGCCAGCTCGGTGATTTCGGCGAACAGCGTATCGATGCCGTAGCCGACATCGCTGACCTGCAGCGTGCGCATGCCCGGCGTGTCGATCACCCAGCCGCCACCGGCAATGGCGTGCAGGGACCGCGCCGTGGTGGTGTGGCGCCCCTTGGCGTCGTGTTCGCGGATGGCCCCGGTCTGCTGCGGCGACTGCTGCGCCGATCCGGCCAGCGTGTTGACCAGTGTCGACTTGCCGACGCCGGAGGAGCCGATCAGCGCCACCGTCTGCCCCGCGCCGCACCAGGCGGCGAGTGCGCTCGCGGCGCCCGGTATGCGCGGGTTCAGCGTCACCACCGCCAATTCGCGCTGCAGCGCGGCAGCTTGCTTCCGGTACGCCTCGGCGTCCTCGGCCGTATCGGCCTTGGTCAACAGGATCACAGGCGTCGTTCCGGCCTCGTTGGCCAGCGCCAGATAGCGTTCGAGCCGGGCGATGTTGAAGTCGGCATTGCAGGACGTGACGATGAACAGCGTGTCGACATTGGCCGCAGCCAGCTGTGGTCCCCTGCCGCCCTGGACGCGGCGTTCCAGAACCGTCTTGCGGGTCAGGCGACGCTGCACGAGGTGACTATGCGGCTCGACCAGCACCCAGTCGCCGACGGCGTAGTCGCCGGTGGTGGCCTGCGGCGCCAGGGACAGGTCGGTTTGTCCCGTCTGGGACAGGCCGCTCAGCCGGTCTCTGTGCACCATGGCAATGCGGGTCGGGATGAGGTTTGCATCGCTCGCTTCAAGCTGATCGCCGAAAAACTCCGACCATCCAAGGTCGGCAAGGGAGGGGGAGGAGGCCGTCACGGCTTCGACCAAAGGCATGGCGTCGCTGACATCGGACAGTATTCCCGGCAGGATGGGAGAGGCGCGGGCCTCTCGGGATGGGCGATCCGCCCGTCCCGCTGTATGGGCGGCATGGCGGGATTTGGCAAGCAGTCTGGCGACAAAGCCCGCTTGGATTTAGCCCGACTATTCAGCAGGCGGCGAAGTAATTTACCGCCGCTTTACTGACAGATTGATAGAATGAGAGCGCCACCATACACATATTAAGCACGATACAGGTTCTTCGTTGTCAAGAATTCCACCCGACCGTATCCGTTGAGAACAATGCGCAACGTATCTCTTTTCCTTGCCGCCAGTCTCGGGTGTCTTCTCCTCGCGGCCGTTTCTCTCGGGATGGGTGGAACCGTGGTCGAAACTTTGTTTCCGAACGCGAGGGCGGTCAAAGTGGCGCAATGCTCGCGCCTCATTCAGAGTTATCACGACGATAACAGGGCAATGCCGGAACGCGGCACTCCTGAACGCACCCGCTATGTTGACTGCTACTATCTGGTTTGCGGAATCAGATTGGAAGGGTGAGGGTGCCGGGCGACTCTTCAACGAGGTGTGCTCGATGGTGGATTGACCGGGGATTTTTGGAGAACTCCGTCATGGATTTCATGGCCTGAATCCCTGGGCGCCTCCTCCGTCTACAGCTCCTTTTCCGCCAGTTCCCTGAATTCGTCGGGCACCGAGCGCGCCGCTTCCAGCGCCACCGTGCCGTAGCCGACGGCCTGTTTGCCGAAACGTTCGCGGATCTTGTCGATGGCGCGGTCGGCGCCGAAGCGGGCGAGGCCTTTTTTGCTGCCCGGGCGGCGCTTCTCGTCGGCGAGGCCGAGCGGCAGGTCGAGCTGCAGCTCCGCGCTCTCCTCCAGATGCGAGACCGAGATCGCCAGCAGCGAGATGGTCTTTTCGCGTGGATGGTCGGCGAGCACGCCGCGCACCAGGTCGCCGGCGATCTCGGCCAGCATGGTGGTCGCCGAGATCGGCTGGTCGAGCGTGATCGAGCGCGTGACGGCGCTGAGATCGGCAAAGCGCACGCGCACCGTCACCGTGCGGCCGGGCCGCGCCTTGGCGCGCAGCCGGCTGGCGACGCGATCGGCCAGATGCAGCAAGGTGGGCACGATCACCCGCGCCACGGCCGGCTTCTGGCCAAGCGCCGATTGCGCGCCGGCCGAGTGCGCCCGGCGCCTGGTCTCCAGTTTCCTCGGGTCGCGGTTCCATGCGAGAGCGGCAAGCTTTTCGCCGGCGGCGGGACCGAGCAGCCGTGTCAGCGCTCCGCTATGCGTCCTGGCCAGCTCGCCGATGGTTTGGATGCCGATCTCGGCCAGCCGCGATTTGGTCGCCGGACCGACGCCCCACATCAAGGAGACCGGCAGATCGTGCAGGAAGTCGAGCTCCGTGCCGGGATCGACCACCACAAGCCCGTCGGGCTTAGCGACCTGCGAGGCGATCTTGGCCAGATGCTTGGTGCGCGCCACGCCGATCGAGATCGGCAGGCCGAGTTCGGCCCGCACGCGATGGCGGATCGCCGTGGCGATGTCCCGCGGTTGCCCGAACAGATGCGTGCAGCCGGCGACATCGGCGAAGGCCTCGTCGATGGAAATGCGCTCGACCACCGGCGTGAAATCGTCGAGCACTTTTATCGCCGCGTCGCCCAGCCGCTGGTAGTGGCTGAAATTGCCGCCGACGAAGATCAGCTGCGGGCAAAGCTCGCGCGCCTTGCGCCCCGGCATGCCGCCGCGCACGCCGAAGGCCCGGGCTTCATAGGATGCGGCGAGCACCACGCCGCCGCCGACCGCGATCGGCTTGCCGCGCAGCGACGGGTCAAGCAGCTGCTCGACCGAGGCATAGAAGGCGTCGAGATCGGCATGCAGGATGGTGGCTGTCGTTTCCATCCGGCTGCATATCCATGGTTGCTGATGGATAGGAACGAATAGAGAACATAACATGTACATTTGTCAAGCGGCGTGTCCGCGTCGGGCTGGATCACCTGTGCTCTTGTCGCGAAAATTGTGCAGCCATTGTCGGATCGCGCTTTTCAACGACGTCTTCAAGACGGGCAACGAGGCTGTCAGCATATGCCAGAGTGCGGAAGGAGCACGACATGACCGACCACATCATCGCGCCTTACTCGGACTGGTTTGAAGCGCATAAATCGCATCTCGTAAAAGAGAAGGCGTTGACGCGCCAGCGTCAACAACTCGCGGCGGAGCGGCGCGCGCTGCCGTGGCTGCGCATCGACAAGCCCTACGCGTTCGATACGACCCAGGGAAGGAAATCGCTAGCCGATCTTTTCGAGGGCCGCAGCCAGTTGATCATCTATCACTTCATGTTTCCGCCCAACGCGGACTATCGCTGCACCGGTTGTTCGTTCCTTTGCGACCACATCGACGCCGCCAACCAGCATCTCAGGCATCACGACGTCTCCCTGGTCGTCTGCGCGCGCGCGCCTCTGGCCGAGCTCATGGATTTCAAGGCGCGGATGAATTGGCAGTTCGATTGGGTTTCGTCATTCGGCAGCGATTTCAATTTCGACTTCCAGGTATCGTTCACCGAGGACCAGATCAGCTCGGGCCAGGTGCTGTTCAATTTCGAAGAGGTCGCGATGACAGGCAGGGATCGCGGTGGCACGACCGTTTTCTACAGGGATGACGATGGCCAGATCTATTGCACTTTCCAGGTGCGGGGCCGGGGCGGCGAGAACCTGATCGGGACCTATAGCTATCTCGACCTCACTCCCATCGGCCGCAATGAAAACGGGCCGTCGCATACGCTGGGCGATTGGGTCCGCCTTCACGATCAGTACGATGATCGCTGACGATCCGATATCGCCGTGCGGTTGCGCAACGCCCCGGCGGGCCATCCTTCAGGAGCTTCGGCGATCATGTTTTCGCCAGATGTTCGGCCCGCAGCGCCGCCTTCATCCGTTCCAGCGCCGGTTCGCCGCCGGCCGTCAGTTCATCGGCGACCTGCGCCAGATGGTCGTCGGCCTTGCGGTGCTTGCTGCCCCAGGCGCCGAGCGTGGCCAGCACCGGCAACAGGTCGATGCCGGCTTCTGTCAGCCGGTAGATCGCCTTCAGCCCGTGGCTCGGATCGTCGCTGCGGGTGAGGATGCCTTCGTCCTGCAGGGTCTGCAGCCGCTCCGCCAGCGTGCGCGAGGAGATGCCTTCATCCGACTGCAGGAACTCGCGAAAATGCTTTTTCCCGGCGAAGACCAGATCGCGGATGATGAGCAGCGTCCAGCGGTCGCCGAGCAGTTCCAGCGACAGGCTGATCGGGCAGCCGGATCTTTCGCGCGTCGACATGTCTATGGTTCCATTTTTAAATCACTTTACTATTGACATCATTTTTGACCTGCGTCAATGGTTCCAAAAGTAAAGCAATCCCCTTGAGCTGAGCAAACGAGGAGACGACGATGAAGAAGCTCATCTTGCAGATGCAGATGTCGGTCGACGGTTTTGTCGGCGCCAATGACGACCATCGCTGGCAGCTCTGGGAATGGGGCCACGACATCGGCTGGGACGAGGAGCTGAAGCAGGACTTCAACGCCGTCTTCGCCGGCATCGACACCATCCTGCTCAGCCGCAAGATGGCCGAGGAGGGGTATCTGACCCATTGGGGCAATGCGGCGAAGAAATTTCCGGCCGATCCGTTCTACGCCTTCGCCCAGCGCATCGTGGAGGTCCGGAAGGTGGTGCCGAGCGACAGGCTGAAAACCTCGCGATGGGAGCGCAGCACGGTGGTGAGCGGTGACCTGCCTCGTGAGGTCAACGCGCTGAAGGCGGGCGAGGGCGGCGACATCATCGTCTTCGGCGGCGCCGGCTTCGCCTCGTCGCTGATTGCGGCCGGGCTGGTCGACGAGTTCCAGCTGTTCGTCAATCCGGCCGTGCTGGGCGCCGGCCGCCGCATCTTCGACCAGGGCGGTTTCCGAAACCTCCGGCTTCTCGGCTCGAAAGCCTATGCCTGCGGCATGGTGGTGAACCGCTACGCCCCGGCGCAGTGAGGGGCACGGCGAAGGTTCCTGTCAAAAAACTGTTTGGGCAGAATCCTTTGCCCTCGTCTCTTCGTCTTCAAGGTGCGGTCGCCGGCGTGGCGGCCGCCTCAATCCCAGACGGAGATGACGATGATCCTGGTGACGGGCGCCACGGGGCTGAACGGCAAGGCGGTCATGCGCGAGTTCGCGCGGCACAAGCATGAGGTGAGGGCGCTGGTGCGCGATCCCGACCGGGCGTCGGTGGCAGGGCTCGGCGGACTTGCCGGCGTCGAACTGGTCACGGGCGACATGCGCCAGGCGGACACGCTTGGCGCGGCACTCGACGGCATCGATCGCGTGCTGATGATTTCGACCGCCGCCGACGACATGACGGAAACGCAGTGCCGCTTCGTCGATGCCTGCAGGCAGGCCGGCGTCGCGCATGTGGTGAAGTTCTCCGGCGCCGAATCCAACATCGGCTACGACGCGACGAAGTTCCGCTTCACCCGCATGCATGAGGAGGTCGAACGCTATCTGGAAGCGGCCGGCATGGCATGGACGCATCTGCGCCCCAGCCAGTTCATGCAGGTCTACCTGCGCGACGCGCCGACCATTGCCGCCGAGGGCGCCTTCTATCTCGCGCTCGGCGAGACCGAACTGTCGCCGGTCGATGTCGAGGATATCGCCAAGGTGGCTTTCCGGCTGCTGCGCGATGGCGGCCATGCAGGCGAGAGCCTCGATATGACCGGGCCGCAGGCGCTGACGATGAGCGATATCGCGGCGCTTATATCCAAGGCGATCGGCAAGCCGGTTCGCTATGTCGATGTCAGCCCGGCAGAGCGGCGGCGCAACCTGCTGGCCAGCGGCGTTCCAGCCGGCTTCGCCGACGCGCTGGACGAACAACTGGCCGAGCGGTTGCGCCGGCCGAAATCGCGGGTGCATCTGGCGACGCACGACATGTTCGGCGTGCGGCCGACGCCATTCGTTGAATTCGCCCAACGCCACGCCGCGATGTTTCGGGGCGAGGGTTAGCCGGGGCGGAAAAATCGTCCGCGGCGACGTATCCTTTTTGTCAGCCCGTCCGTCTTTGCTTCTCGAAAGGTCGCGCGGTCCGCGATCCATAACCAGGAGAGCATCATGGCGAGCATCGAGAGCGAGGCAAACAGGAACCACTACGCGGCGATCGGCGCCAATGCCGGCAAACTGAGCCCGCAGGCGTTCGTTGAGTTCAACGATAGCAGTTGGACGGCGCTGACCGGCGAACCCGGCGGCGTCGACTATATCGAGGTGGATGCCGGCGGCGTGCCTGGGCTATGGGTCGTGCCGAAGGGCGCCGACGAGCGGCGCGTGCTGTTTTATGCGCATGGCGGCGGCTTCCTCGGCGGCTCGATCTACACCCACCGCAAGCTGGTCGGTCATCTGGCCAAGGCCGTCGGCTGCCGGGCCTTGCTGTATGGCTATCCGCTGGCCAGCCAGGCCAAGTATCCGGCCCAGCTCGAGGCGGCGATGGCAGCCTGGGACTGGCTCATCGACCAGGACTTCGACACCAGGCGGATCGCGCTTGCCGCAGATTCCTGCGGCGCGGTGCTGACCTATGGCGTGCTGCAGCGGCTGCGGGCGCAGGAGCGTCCGCTGCCCGCCGCCACGCTGATCATCTCCGGCTGGTTCGACATGGCGCTGACCGCTGCCAGCTATGAAACCAACCGCGAAAAGGATCCTTTCTTCGCCAAGGGCGGCGTCGACTGGCTGGTGACCAGCTTCATCGGCGACTACGATCGGCTGGATCCGGAGGTCAGCCCGCTCTATGCCGATTTGAGTGGCTTTCCGCCAGTCTTCCTGCAGGCCGGCGCCGATGAGACGCTGGTCGACGAAAGCCGCATGTTCGCCGAGCGCGCGCGGCAGGCTGGCGTCGAGACGCGCCTCGACATCTTCGACGACATGCTGCACTCCTTCCAGATGATGGCCGGCCGGGCGCCGGAAGCCGATGACGCGATCGGCCGCTTGGCCGCCTGGGTGCGGCCGAGGCTTGGGCTGCCGGATGCCGGTGATAACGCCGTCAGCGACAAGGTTGCCGGCAGGGCGGCGTAGGCATGGGCTCGGGTCGCACTTGGTGCTTGTGGATGCGCGGCGCTTGCGCGATGCTGCGGCAAGGCTGAGCGACGCGCCGCGATGAACCAGCAGATCCGCAATTCCCCTGAGATGAGGCGCATCGAGCCGCGCCTCGATCCCGAAGGCCTTTTCGACATGCGCTACAGGGCGTTCCTGGAGACGGTCTCGCATTTGCGCGTCCGTCTCCACCGCTATTGCGCGCGCATGACCGGCTCGGCCCTCGACGGAGAGGACATCATGCAGGAGGCGCTGTTCGAGGCCTATCGCAAGATCGGGCTGCTCGACGATACACAGGCGCTGCGGCCGTGGCTGTTCCGCATCGCCCATAACAGGTGCATCGACTTCATCCGCACCCGCCGCACGCGGCTCAAGGCCGAAGCAGGCTATGCCAGCGATGAGATCGTGCTGCCTGTCGAGCCCGCCGGCCCGGGCGCCGGCCGCGCCATCGAAAGGCTGGTTGTGCACCTGCCGCCGAAGGAGCGCGCCTGCGTGCTGCTCAAGGATGTCTTCGACCATTCGCTTGAGGAGATCGCCGGCCTGGTCGGCTCGACATCGGGCGGCGTCAAGTCGGCGCTCAATCGCGGCCGGGCCAAGCTCGCCGCCTTGCCGGCGCAACCGGTCGCGGCACCCGCGCACGACCCTGAACTGGAGCGGCTGCTCGGCCGCTATGTCGAGCTCTTCAATGCCAGGGACTGGGACGGGGTGCGGGCGCTGACCAGCGCCGACGCCCGGCTGCGGGTTTCGGACTGCTACAATGGCCTGCTCTCCGACTCGCCCTATTTCGTCGAGTACGACCGCGGCGAGCCCTGGCGCATGCGGCCGGACACGATCGAAGGGGAGGCCGTGCTGGTCGTCGACAGGCTGCATGGCGAGGTCTGGCGGCCAGCATATTTCGTGCGCATCCATGCCGACGGAGGCATCATCAACCGCATTGCCGATTATTATGCCTGCCCCTGGATCCTGGAGATGGTGGCTGCCGACGGCTGATGGATTTGTCGGCAGTGCCCTGTCGCTGGGATCGGCTTTCCCGCTTATTTCACCGAGTCCGCGGCCGCCAGAATGACATCTGCGACTTCGCGCGGTTTGGAGAGCATGGGAACGTGGCTGGTCGCAAGCTCGGTCACGTCAGCGCCGATCGCCTTGCTGTTGTTACCTGGAGAGGAAATCGGTGATGAGCTTGACCGTGGCATCCGGGTTTTCTTCCATGATCCAATGGCCGGATGCCGGCACGATGGCCCCCGTCACGTCCGACGCGACGAAACGCAGGGTGTCGGCCTGTGTCGTGCCCGCCGATTTCTCCGCGCCGGCCGCCAGCACCGGCATGGGCAATTTGCCGCCGGTGGCAAGCATCGCCTGGTTGTCGATGGCGTCCTGGTCGAATGCCTTGAACTGTTCGAACGCGTCATGCATGGCATGCGGCCGTGCATAGAGTTTTGCATAGTGGACGCGCGTCGCCTCGTCGATCTTCTTCGGGTCGGCCGACAGTTCGTTGTAGAAGCGGTCGAGGTAGATGCGCTCGCGGCCCGCGACCAGACGCTCCATGTCGGGGCCCCGGAAGTTGAAGTGCCAGAGCAGCGGGCTTTGCTTGATCTTGTCCCAGTCACCTATGCCCGGCAGCGGCGCGTCGATGACAACCCATTTGGTGATGCGCTTGGGATACTGCGCGGCCAGTGCATAGCCGACCATGTTGCCGATGTCGTGCGTCACCAGCTCGGCCTTGTCGATCTTCAGCGCGTCCATCACGCCGGCGATGTCGAGCGCCTGGTTCTTCTTGGTGTAGCCGCCGTCCGGATGCGCCGAAAGGCCCATGCCGCGCAGGTCCGGCACGATCACCATGTGATCCTTCATCAGCTTTATCGCGACCGGCGCCCACATGTCGCCGGTGTCGGCGAAGCCGTGCAGCAGGATGACGGCGGGACCCTTGCCGCCGACGCGCACATAGAGGCTGGTGCCGTTGGTCGCGATCGACTGCGCCTTGAAGCCCGTCGGAAACGGGATCACGCGCGCCGAGGCCGGCGCGGCGAGCGACAGCAGACCAAGCACGATAACCAAAGGACGAAACATCATGAATTACCCCAAGATTTTGTCACCGCCGCGTGTATCGCGGTCCTTTCAACTATGGCACCGTGCCCTTGGTTTCGTTAGGCGTCGGTCGCCTGATTGTGAATTCGGGAAAGCCGAACAATGCTAAAGCTTGAAGCCGCCGCCGCGTTTGTCGCCGTCACGGAATCCGGCTCGATCAGCGAGGCGGCCAGGCGCATGGGCCTGTCCAAATCTGTCATCAGCGAGCGGCTGTCGGAACTCGAGCGCAGCCTTGGCACGAGATTGCTGGACCGCACCACCCGCAAACTCTTCATCACCGAAGCGGGGCGCGGTTTTTACGAGCGCGCCAAGCGCATCATGCAGGAGGTGGCCGATGCGAAAGCCGAAATCGCCGAGGATCGCGGCGAACTCGCCGGACCGCTCAGGATATCCGCGCCGACCAGTTTCGGCATCCTCCATCTCGGCCCGGCGCTGTACGGCTTCCTGGCCAGGCACCCGGGGATCGAACTGACGCTTGATGTCGACGATCGTTTCGTCAGCATGGTGGCCGATGGCTACGATGCCATTGTGCGTCACGGGCCGGTCGTCGATGGCGGACCTGTCATCGTCAAGAAGCTGGCTTCCAGCCGTCGCTTCCTGGTGGCCTCGCCGGACTATGTCGAGCGGTTCGGATTGCCGGCGACCACCGACGACCTGAAACGCCACAAGGGCATCATCTATTCCATCCGCGGTGCCGCCGATTGGCGGTTCAAGATTTCGCGGCGGCTGGTGACGATCCGCCCGGTAACCGCGTTGCGCGTCAACAATGGGATCTTGATGCGCGACGCCGCGCTTGCCGGCCTCGGCCTGGCGCTGCTCCCCGCCTATTTCATCCGGACCGAGATCGCCGACAAGCGATTGACGGTCATCGATGTCGGCGCCGAGCCTGAAGGGGCCACCATCTATATCGCCTGTCCCGAGGACAGGCGCGGATCCGCCAAACTGCGAGCGCTCACCGCATGGCTACGCGATGCCTTTGGCGATCCGCCCTATTGGGAGACGTGAGCCGGCACTTCACCTCGCGTCGTGGAAGATGATGCCGACCGTGTGGCGCATGCCTGAGCGCAGGCGGCTGACGCCGTGGCGCAGGTTGACGCGGTAGTTGCCTTTCGTTCCCTGCACCGGCCGGTTGTGGACGGCGAAGGCCACGGCGTCGCCCTGGCGCAAGGGCACCACCTCGACCCGGCTCTGCATGCGCGGCCGCTGCTCGGTCAGCGCGAACTCGCCGCCGGTGAAATCCTTGCCCGGCTCGGAGAGCAGGATCGCCACCTGCAGGGGAAAGGCGAGGTCGCCATAGAGGTCCTGGTGCAGGCAGTTGAAGTCGCCGGGGACATATTGCAGCAGAAGCGGCGTCGGCCTGACCTGGCCGGCGGCGTGGCACTGGTCGAGAAAATCGGCATGCGTGGCGGGGTAGCGCAGCGGGATCGCCATGCGCTCGTTCCAGCGGTTGGCGACCTCGCCCAGCCTGGGATAGAGCGCGCTGCGCAACCCGCCGAGCAGATCCGGCAAGGGATAGCGGAAGTAGCGATACTCGCCCTTACCGAAACCGTGCCTGGCCATGTGGATGTGGCTGCGGAAATGTTGTTCCTTGATGTAGAGGCCGGCGATCTGCCGGCACTCTTCGGGCGTGAGCAGCTTTTCCATCACCGCGCAGCCGAAGCCGTCGAGTTCGGCGGCCAGCGCCGGCCAGTCGTAAGTGGCGACGCGTGTTTCGGCGGCTTCCACAACGGGTGCGGCAACCTTGGCGTGGGCGTTCATATCGCGGCCTCCTTATCGAGCAAAGCGCGCTTGCGTTCGATGCCCCAGCGGTAGCCCGACAGCGTGCCGTCGGCACGGACAACGCGGTGGCAGGGAATGCCGAGCGCGATGGCGTTGGCGGCACAGGCGGTCGCCACGGCACGCGCGCCGTTCGGCCGGCCAAGGCGCCGGGCAAGCGCGGTGTAGGTGATGGTGGCGCCACAGGGGATGGCGCGCAACACCTCCCACACTCTTTGCTGGAACGGCGTGCCGTTGCGCATGTCGAGCGGCAGGCCAAGGCCGGCGCCGGGCGTTTCGATGAAGCGGGCAATCGCCGCGAGATCGCCGCGCAGGGCGGCCTCGTCTTCGACCAGCACCTTGCCGGGGAAACGGTCGGCGAGGTCCTGCTCCAGCGCCTCGGCGTCGGAGCCGATCAGGATGGCGCAGACCCCGATCGCGCTGCGCGCCGCCAGGATCTTGCCGATCGCCGATTGGCCGACGGCGTAGGCGACGGTGTCGAGGGTGGCGGTGTTGCGGGCTGTCGTCGGCATGTGGGTTTGTATCGGGTTCATTGTCTTCGCTCCTGTGTTTGTGCTTGAACCCTAGCCGCGTGCCTTGCGTCCCTCACTCCGATGCTTGCTTTCAAATTCAAATCTCAGGGTTTGAGGGGCTAGCGATGCCAAGGTAAGCACCCTACGAGAGCTGATTTTGAAGATGTTCATGCGACACGCGTGACGGACACCTCACCCAGCAGGAAAACCTCACCCGACAACAGCCGCAGTTCGATCTCGCCACTCGCAGTACGGCTCCACTCGGCCTTGCCGGCATCGACCAGTTCGCCGATGGCGGCCAAGACCTGTGACTTCGCGTCGATGGCAGCACCGTTGGCGATCTGGCTGTTCGCACCGGCGGCGGATGACCTTGCCATCGTGCGCATCGCCGGTCCTCGTCAGGCCCGCGAGGACCGGTGGGCCCGCGCCGATCCGCCGGCCTCGCGTTCAATCAGCGCGTGCTTGCGCTCGGCGCCCCAGGCGTAGCCGGACAGCGCGCCGTCCTTGCGGATCACGCGGTGGCAGGGAATGGCGACCGCGTGCGCATTGGCGGCGCAGGCGGCTGCGATGGCGCGGGTTGCTCTGGGTGAGCCGATGCGCTCGGCGATCTCGGCATAGGACACCGTGCCGCCGACCGGGATGTCCTGCAAGGCCTGCCAGACGCGCTGCTGGAATGCGGTGCCGCGCACGTCGAGCGGCAGGTCGAGGCCGAGCTGTGGGGACTCGACGAAACCGACGACGCGGGCGACAAGCGCTTCGTAGTCGCGGTCGCCGCCGATCAGCCGCGCCCTGGGGAAACGGTCCTGCAGGTCGCGCACCAGCGCGTCCGGATCGTCACCGAGCAGGATCGAGGCGACGCCCTTGCGGCTCGACGCGACCAGTATGGCGCCGAGCGAGGTCTGGCCGACGGCGAAGCGTATATCCTCATTGGCGCCGCCCGCACGGTAGCGCGTCGGCGTCATGCCGAGCATGCCGGTGGATTTCTCGTAGAAGCGTCCGCTTGAGTTGAAGCCGGCATCGTAGATCGCCACTGTGACGCTGGCGCCGTCTTCGAGACCCTGGCGGACCCGGGCGGCGCGGTGTGCGGCAGCATAGTCCTTCGGCGTCAGCCCGGTGATTGCCTTGAAGACGCGGTGGAAATAGCCGGCGCTGCGGCCGGCGGCATCAGCCAGTTCGCCGAGCGATGGCTCTTCCTCGCTCTGTTCGATCCTGCGGCAGGCGTCGGCGACCATCGCGGCATTGCCAGCCTCCAGCGAGGGACCATCCGGGTTACAGCGCCGGCAGGCGCGAAAGCCGGTCGCCTTCGCCTGAGCCAGCGTGTCGTGCAGCTGGACATTGGCGGGGTTGGCGCGCCGCGACGGGCAGGAGGGCCGGCAGTAGACGCCGGTCGTCGCCACCGAATACCAGAACTCGCCGTCCGCCGACTTGTCGCGCGCGACAATGCGCGCCCACCGCGGATTGTCGGTGACCGGCAGTGGGGTGGATTTCAGATTCTTGGCCAGGGTGATGAACATGGCCGCATTGAAGCCGCCGGAAGCCGGCCTCGCCACCCGTTTCCTGACAACTGTCAGGATGCCTCGCACGGGTTCTTCCCAGATTGGGAATTTTCACTTGTTCCCAATTTGGGAAGTTGCTATATCAAGCCGTGCAGATCATCGCCAAGAAAGCGCTGAAGGTTTTTTGGGCCAAACACAATCACGCCGAAGCTCCTTTGACGGCTTGGTATGTGGCTGTCAGCAATGCTGATTGGAAGACCCCGGCCGACATCAAGGATGCGTTTGGAGCGACAGTCGATTTCGTGGGCGACAATCGCGTCATTTTCGACATTGGCGGCAATAAATACCGTTTGATTGTCCACGTCGCCTACAAGTTTCACCGCGTTCTGATCAAATTCGTCGGGACGCATAAAGAGTATGACAAGGTTGATCCGGAGAAGGTGTGATGGAGAATATTCGACCCATTAAGACCGAAGCCGATTATGATTGGGCGATCGCCGAAATCACCAAATATTTCGAGAATGAGCCAGAGGTCGGCTCTCTCGATGGTGACCGCTTCGATGTTCTGGCAACGCTGATCGAGGCTTATGAGGATAAGCACTACCCGATCGAAGCGCCCGATCCCGTTGAAGCTATTCAGTCGCACATGCAACTGTTCAACCTGTCGCGAAAGGCTCTGGCTGAGGTGATCGGGTCATCGCCTCGGGCAACCGAGGTGCTGAACAGAAAGCGGGCTCTGACACTGGATATGGTCTTCAAGCTGAACAAGGAATGGAACATTCCTGCCGAAGTCCTCGTGCAACCCTATCACCTTGCGAATGATAGGGAGCGCAAGCGCGCCTGAGCCGGCGCCAGACCGACAAGGCAGCGGCAAATACTCATTGCGGTATCATTTACGCCGCGCGTTTGGGCTCCACCGCGAACGGGCTGAGCCCGAGCCAGGTCTGCATCTTCTTGCCGATAGCCTGGTCGCCGGTCAGGGCAACCTTTCCGCCGGCCTTCTCGACGGTCAGCAACCCCATCCAGATTGCTGTCATCGTGTGCAGGTCGGTGGAGACGTAGAGGTCGACATCGAAGCCCGGATCGTACCAGCACAGGTCGACTTCGCCGTGCTTTTCGACGATCAGCCACCACGAGCGTTTGGATGCCGGCAGATCCTGATACAGAAATTGTATCACCGTGCGCCCTTCGGGGAGTGGCGAGGGGTTCAGATTGCGCCGCATGTCCCACATCAGCAGCGACGGATCGAGGTTCTTGAGCGACAGCCGGGACTCGACCCATTTCTGCCCCCAAAAGCCCATCGCCTCGACGACGGGGCGCAAATCGCGGCCGGCCTCGGTCAGCCGGTAGTCGAAGATGCCTTTCTCGCCCGGCACCTCCTTGCGCTCGACGATCCCTGCCAGTTCGAGCTCCTTCAACCGTTGCGACAGAAGGGTCGGCGACATTTTGGGGACGCCGCGGCGCAGGTCGTTGAAGCGGGTCGAACCCGCCACCAATTCGCGCATCAGCACCATCGTCCAGCGGGTGCACAGCACCTCGGCGGCCATCGATAGCGGGCAGAACTGCTTGTATCCGTGCTGGCTCATGATCGGTGCTCCTCCCTCGAAGCTGGGCCGAACATTAGGCCTTCATGAATGAAGCGGCCAGTACGGAAACTGTACCACCCCAGTACAGATCGCGGACTGGTTGGCGACGGTCCTGCCATGCGAGCCCTTTGGCCGGTCGCACGGGATAACCCTGTGCGCCGCAACCAGGAGACGACCATGACTGCTTACGTCATCGCTGATATCAAGATGAAGGATCCGAAATGGGTGCCTGCCTACGCGGCCTCGGTGCACGACATCGTCCACAAGCATGGCGGCAAATACCTGTCGCGCAGCGGCAATGTGAAGACGCTTGAAGGCAAGCCGCTCGACACCACGCTGATCGCCCTGATGGCGTTCCCGTCGGAAGCGGCGGCGCGCGCCTTCACCAATGATCCGGCCTATGCGCCTTTCGTTTCGGCGCGTCAGGGCGGCAGCGACAGCCGCTTCCAGCTGATCGACGATACCGATTTGGCCGGAACGATCCCGTATCTGCCGAAGGGATGATCCTTCCCGGCAGTCGTCACATCGATTTCGGGATCTCCAAGCAACAACAGTCACAGCGCTTGCCTTTCGCGCCGCCGTATTTCCGGCGGCCGGCCAGCTGTGCTTTTTCAAGAAGAATGGAATGGACATGATATCAAATCTTCGCAACAGGCTCGTCATGGCGGGGGCCATGCTGGCCGTCTGCGCCTCCTTCGCGCAGGCGCATCAGGAAGCGGCCACCACCGAGACGGGTTCGAATCCGCTGGCCGAGAAGGTGCGGGCGGCCAACAGCCGGTTTCTCGACGTCAAGGCGGCGACAGCCGAGGGCTATGCGCCCATTCCCTGCGCCAGCGGCATCAACGGTGGCGCCATGGGCATCCACTACGTCAGCGGCCAGTACCTGAAGGACGACAAGATCGACATCGCCCGTCCCGAGGCCGTGATGTACGAGCCGATGGCCGACGGCCGGCTTAAGCTGGTGGCGGTCGAATATATCACCTCGAAGGGACCGGCGTCGCTGGATGGACAGCTGTTCAACTTCAACAGCGCCCCCAACCGCTACGGCCTGGGGGAATTCTACGAGCTGCATGTCTGGGCCTGGAAGGGCAACCCGACCGGCACTTTCGCCGACATGAACCCGAAAGTGTCGTGCGAGCACACGATGGCGCCGAGCCAGTAAGCAAATAGGCCAGGCGGCGTTCACGCCGCCTGGCCTCTTTCGAAATGCGGTGGGGTGGTTCGGCGGGCCTCAGGCAATCCCGGTCATTGCGACGCCGGTTCGGGCAGAGGCAGGCGCATCCCGGCGGTGTCGCGGCTCGTCCGCGGCAGAACGAAACGGCCGGTCAGGTACCAGATCACGGACACGACAAGGATCGAAAGGTAGCCGTCCACGGCATAGTGCCAGCCGGTGTAGACCGAGCCGAACAGGATGAGCGCCGCGAAGGACCAGCCGGCCACGGCCCAGCGGCGCCCGAAACCGCTCAGGAAAAAGGCGTTGAGCGTGACGAAGGCGACATGCATGCTTGGCATGGCGGAGATGCCGCTGCCCAGTTCGGGGTGGCCGCTTGTGTAGGCCATGAGCAGATAGTGGGCATAGACATGGACCGACGCGGCGTAGTCGTTCTGCGCGAGCGCGGTCTGCAAGGCGGCAAACCGGTCGCCGCCGTAGAACTGGTCGTGAAATATCGGACCGGCGGAAGACAGCGCCATGGCCAGAACGGTGCCGCACAGGATCGTGGTCAGCGCGAGCGCCCACAGATAACGCAAACGCGCTGCCGGGTTGTTCCAGAAGGCGACGAACAGCAAGGTGCCGAACCATTGCACGTGCCAGCCATATCCGTAGCCGATGAAGATGACAGCCGAAATGCGTTCGGGAACGACGCGGTGCGCCCATGTCCAGGGATCGGCGCCATGCAGCCCAAGATCAAGCTCCGCCAACATGCGGTCGGCATAGAATGGCACGATCTCCGGGATGGCGATCTTGAAGGTGGTGAAGGCGGTAATGCCGAGAAAGGACAGGAGGATCACCGGTGCGGCGCCCAGCCAGCGCTGCTTGAGCATGTCAAGCATGAACCGCGTCGGGCTATGCCTGGCAAATGTCAGCGCCATCACGCCGAGGCCGGCGGCAAGAAGCGTAGGCAGGAAGAAGACGAATGGCTTTGTGTAGGATTGCGCCAGGTGCAGATAGCGGCCCGGCTGCAGGCTAAGCGCGGCCAAGGCATAGGCCAGGCACAGGGCGGTCAGCATCCAGCCGCTCCTGGTCGCGGCGATGTCCAGGTCAAAAACGCCAAGCGGCCGGCGCTCGCCGTTCCGCTGCGCTGTGTGCGCACCCATCGAGGAAAACCCACCCGCTGCCCAAGCATTAACAGGAGGTATTTCGCTGTTGAAGTATTACTATTCAGTTACACTTTTGGATGGATGAACATCATAAATATTAGGTGCCTATAATTCTTCCTTTTCTGTCAAGGATTCGTTGACGACGATGTCGTCGTTGAATGCAGACGTAGTGACCGCGCCGGAGCCGTTCCAAACCCGAAGGTTGCCGGGCTTCGGCCGCAGTCGAAGCGGGCCATCGCCTGGTCGACGATGGCCCTGCGCATCAGGCAGCCTTGATCAGGCCGAGCTGGGTCAGCGCCGCGACGCCGTCGTCGAGGCCGATCTCCTCGACGATCCTGCCGTCGATCACCTTCAGCACCGTGGTGCCGGTGAAGCGCATGGCGCGGCCGGTGGTGGCGGGCAGCGAACCGGCGAGGAAATCGCCGAAGGCCGGGCCGGTATGCCTGCCGCCGCCCTCCCATTGGCCGACGACATAGTCGCCCTCGGCGATGAGATCGGTGGTGGCCCAGAAGTTGAGATCCGGGAAAGCGGCGCGGAAATCGGTCATGAAGGCCCTGATGTCGTCGCGGCCCCGGCGCGGTTCATGCAGCGAATATTTGAGCAGCATGTCGGGCGCGGCAATATCGTCGACGACGGACAGATCGCAGGTTTCACCCCAGAAGTCGGTGAACCATCTGACGACGACGGCCTTGTTGTCTTCCTGTTTGGTCATTGGGAGCGTCCTTTCGTGTTTGGCTGGGTCTCGGCGCATCGATGTCGCCGATGACCTGAGCCATCCCTAGGACCATCGGGAGAGCGCAAAACTCCGGTTCTTGCCGGCCAATCGAAAGACGGAGCGCCACGAAATATTGCAGGCGAGAAGGCATGCCTGCCGCGTCCCGGTAACTGTTTCTTCTCTGGTTCTGATGCAGATTGCCCGCGGATGGGACAGGCGAAAAACGGACTATGGCGCGTCTAGGCAAGAAAAGTCGCAATGGAGCGTTCTGGGCCAAGGCCCTGGAGCGCGCCCATCTTGGCGTCTGGGACTGGGATCTTCGCAGCGGCGACTGCTTCTATTCTGCAACCTGGGCGCGAATGCTGGGCTATGAAGAAGATGAACTCGCTAACACCAGTGATCTGTGGCTGCAGCTCACCCATCCCGACGACCGCGAGCGGGCGCTGGCCAGCGGCGACCGCCACATTGCCGGGCTGACCGATGCCATCGAGACAGAACTGCGGCTGAAGCACAAGCTGGGCCACTGGGTGTGGGTGCTCGACCGCGGCGGCATCGTCGAAAGCGGCGCCGACGGGCGTCCGCTGCGGCTGATGGGCGTACAGACCGACATTTCAAAGCAGAAGGCGGCCGAGGCCGCGCTCGAGCAGGTCACGATGCGCTTCCGCCTGGCGCTCGCCGCCAGCGGCACCGGAATCTGGCACTACGACATCGCCACCCACAAAAGCTATTGGGATGCGCGCACCAGGGAGATGTTCGGCGTCGTCGCCGATGCCGACGAGGTGGCGGCCGACCTCTGGCACAGTTTTCTGCATCCCGACGACAAGGAAGCTACCGAGCGGGCGCATTGGCCGTCCCCTGGCTCGAACGGTGTAACCGCCTCGCAATACCGCATCGTCAAGCGCGACGGCGAGATCCGCCACATCGAATCGCTCGTGCGTTACGTCGCCGCCGCGGGCGCTGCCGGCCAGATCCTCGGCACGGTTCGCGACATCACCGAGGACAAGTTGCGCGAACAGGAGCTTGCGTTCGCCGCCCGCCACGACGCGCTGACCGGCCTGTGGAACCGCGCCGCCTTCGACAGGCTGCTTGCCGACCACATCGCCAAGGGCGTGCCGCTGGCGGTGTTCTATGTCGATCTCGACTACTTCAAGGCGCTCAACGACTTCGCCGGCCACGCCGCCGGCGACCTGGCGCTGAAGAGCGTGGCGGCGGGCATTGGCCGCTGCCTGCCGCCGTCGGCGCATGCGGCGCGGCTCGGCGGCGACGAATTCGCTTTGCTGGTGCCCCACTGCGACGCCGCGCAAGCCGAGCGGCTGGCCGCGGCCATACTGGCGGCCGTGCGCAGCGCCGATCTCGGCCTTGCCGCGACCGCGCGGCGGCTCGCGGCAAGCATCGGCATCGCCATCGTCAACGACCGGGCCACCACGGTGGCCGATGCGCTGGCCTGCGCCGACGACGCCTGCTACGCGGCCAAGGCCGCCGGGCGCGATCGCTTCGCGGTGTTTTCGGCTGAAGCCGCCACCGGCGGCCTCAACGCGGCGCGGCTCGCCGCCGACACGGTCGACGCCATGGAGGACGGAAGGCTGAAACTGTTCGGCCAGGAGATCCACCGGCTGGGCCGGCCGTGGCAGGAAAACCGCCATGTCGAAGTGCTGGCGCGGCTTGTCGGTCGCGGCGGCAAGCTGATCCCGCCCAGCGAATTCATCCCGGCGGCGGAACGCTTCGGCATCGCCGCCAGGCTCGATCGCTGGATCATCCGAACCGCGCTCTCGCGGCATGGCGCGGCGATGAAGTCCGGCGCGATCACGCTCGGCTTCAACCTGTCGGCGCAGACGCTGAGCGATCCCGGACTGTGGGACTTCGTCGACAGTATCATCGAGGAGACCGGGGCGCCGCATTCCGGCATCGGCTTCGAGATCACCGAAACCGCCGCCGTCACCAATTTCGATGCCGCCGAGACGTTCGTGCGCAAGGCGCGCGAGCGGCGCTGCAAGGTCAGCCTCGACGATTTCGGCGCCGGCATGAGCTCGTTCGAATATCTCAGACGCTTTCCCGTCGATGCCATCAAGATCGACGGTTCCTTCATCGAGCACATGGCCGAAAGCCGCTTCGACCGCGAGATCGTCTCGGCCATATCGGGCATTGCCCGCAGCGTCGGCTGCACCGTCGTGGCCGAGAAGATAGAGCAAGCCGAGACGCTTGGCATCCTGCAGACGATGGGCGTCGATTTCGGCCAGGGTTTCCTGCTGCACCGGCCCGAGCCGCTGGAGCAGATCGTCGCTCGGGCGGCCGGGCCGGCACGCGCAGCACCGGCCCGCAAGGCGTCCTGATGCATGTCCCCCAAAAGTGCGCAGCGGTTTTGGGATAAGGACATGCATCAAGCAGAACGCATGTCCCCCAAAAGTGCGCAGCGGTTTTGGGATAAGGACATGCATCAAGCAGAACGCATGTCCCCCAAAAGTGCGCAGCGGTTTTGGGATAAGGACATACATCAAGCAGAACGCATGTCGCCCAAAAGTGTGTAGCGGTTACACGACATGCACAAGGCAAAGACTTGAAGCGCGTCGACGCGCTTCAATCAGACGGGGTGCCGCGCCGTCGCCGCTTGTGGAAATTCCAGCACACCGGCCTCGGGCCGCCTGTATTGTGCCTCCGCCACCATTTCGATCAGCAGGTCGAGAGCCTCGCATGCCGCGCGGCTCGTCTCGTCATTGCCGCGCAGATAGTGATAGGCGCGTTCGAGATGGATGCGGGCGGCTGAAAAATCGCTGGTCAATGGTTCCCTCCATGATCCCGCCCTAATTTATCTTGGCTGGCCCGGCGGAATGCGGGGTAAATATCCACAGGCGGGTTTTATTCAAATGCTGCGGAATGGGGGCGGGGCCGCACTGTCAGGAGAGACGCCGCGCTACTCTTTGCCCTGCCTTGTCGCGCGGCTAGACTGCCGTCTCCCTTGTCCAAGGTGGCATCCATGATCGTCCAGGCCTGCATCAATGGAGCGCGCGCGCGCGATTTTCACCCGAAGCTGCCGCTGACGGCGCAGGCCATGGCCAGCGATGCGGTTGCCTGCGTCGCGGCCGGTGCTGGCGAACTGCACATCCATCCGCGCGGCGCCGATGGGCGTGAAAGCCTGGCCGCCGTCGATGCGACGGTGCTGGCCGTGCGCCGGGCCTGCCCGGGCACGCTGGTCGGCGTGTCGACCGGCGCCTGGATCGAGAACGATGTCGCGCGCACCCGCGCGGCGACCTCCGGCTGGCGCGAGTTGCCCGACTATGCCTCGGTCAACCTCTCCGAGGCCGATGCGCCCGCCTTGATGGAGCTGCTGCGCCAGCGCGGCGTCGGCATCGAGGCCGGGCTCGCCACGACAGAAGACGCCGAGCGGTTCGTGGCGCTCACCGGCCACGACCGGGTGCTGCGCATCCTGATCGAGATCGACATACCGGACCTCGCCGCAGCACTTGACGAGGCAACCGGCATCGCCGCCGTGCTCAAGCGCACCGAAGTGCGGCGGCCGATCCTGCTGCACGGCGTGGACGCCACCGTCTGGCCGTTCGTCGAGCTAGCCCGCCAAAAGCGCTGGTCGACGCGCGTCGGGCTGGAAGACGGCAGGACGCTGGCGGATGGAACGGTGGCGAAGGACAATGCGGAGATCGTCGCGGCTGCGGCGGCGGTTTTCCGCTCCGCGTCCGCCGGCTGAATGGCGGTCTGCCTCAGCTGTGCTTGCGGACAGGTGCTGTCCAGCTGCGCAAAATGTGTTTCTGGATCTTGCCGGATGCGGTGCGCGGCAGTGCATCGGTGAGCAGGAACTCTTTCGGCACCTTGAAGCGGGCGATGCGGGCGCCGCAATGGCTTGCCAGATCGGCCGGATCGACGGCGCATCCGGGTTTCACCACGACGAAGGCGCGCCCGACTTCGCCCCAGCGCGCATCGGCGATGCCGATCACGGCGGCTTCGGCGATGCCGGGATGGTCGAGCAGCACGGTTTCGATTTCGACGGGATAGACGTTCTCGCCGCCGGAAATGAACATGTCCTTGCGGCGGTCGACGAGGGTGACGAAGCCTTCCCCGTCGCGCCGCGCTATATCGCCGGTGCGGAACCAGCCATCGGCGGTGAAAGCGCGCTGCGTTTCTTCCGGCCGGTTCCAATAGCCTGGCGTGATCGAGGGGCCGGACAGCCATATCTCGCCGGGCTCGCCGGCCGCGACGTCGCGGCCATCGTCGTCGACGAGGCGCAGGCCGATCGTCGGCGCCGGCAGGCCGGCCGAACCTGCCTTGCCGGCGATGCGGCCGGCCTCGACCGGCATGCCAAGCACCGTGCCCGCCTCGGTCATGCCGAAGCCGTCGGCCATGCGCACGCCCTGGGCCAGCCACCAGCGGATATCCGTGGCCGGATTTGGCGCGCCGCCGGTGAAGATGGCGGTGAGCGAGGTCCAGCGCGACGGCGCGAAGTCGGGGTGGTCACGCAGCATCCTGGCCATCTGCGGCACGCAGAAATAATGAGTGACGCCGAGGGCAGGATCGGCGAGGCGGCGATTGGTGGCACCGGCATCGAAGCCGGGCGAGATCAGCACGGTGCCGCCCTGAAGCAGCGTCGGGCGCAGGCTGGTGATGAGGCCGATGACATGGAACATCGGCGCGTCGCAGAGGAAGATGCTGGCATTGCCGACCCGGCCCAGCACGCTGAAATTGACCGCCGTGGCGAAGGCATTGCGCTCGGTGACGATGACGCCCTTTGGCCGGCCCGACGTGCCCGATGTGTAGAGGATTATCGAGGGCGCATCGTCAGCGGGCAGGGGACGGCGCGGCGCCAGCGTCTCTGCCTCGACCGCCGCCGTGAAGGCGGCGACATCGACAGGGATGCAGCGCCCGGGCAATGCCGCCTGCGGGGCCGCGTCATGCAACAGCAGCGCCGGATCGCAATCGGCAAGGATCGCCTGCTGTTCCGCACTGGCAAGCCGCCAGTTGACCGGCACGAAGATGGCGCCGAGCCGCATTGCGGCCTGCTGCAGGATCAGGAGATCGGCGCTGTTTCGGGCCAGCGTGGCGATCCGTTGGCCGGGCTTGATGCCGTAGCCGGTTTCGAGGACGCGCACAGTGCGCTGGATGGCCTCGTCAAGCGCGGCATAGGTCCAGCGCCGGCCGGAGGCCAGGTCGACGCAGGCGACGCGGTCCGGCTGCGCGCCGGCATGCAGGGCCACCGGGTCTAAAGTCGTCAAGGCCGGCATGCGCATCTCCTCCCAGATTGCGTCGATGGCTTATCGCGTCATCTGGCCTTGTCGTAAGCGCCGAGACCTGGCTTGTAGCTCTTTTCGTCGATGAACTGGCGAATGCCTTCCTTGCGGCCCTCATTGTCGTGCGAGTTGGCCGCCTCCTGCGCCCGCACCAGATAGTCCTCGGCATTGTCATAGGTCATTTCGCCGACGCGGCGGATGGCGTCCTTGGTCGCCTTCAGTGCGATCGGGTTCTTCTTCAAGAGGATGTTGGCTACCTCGGTGACCCGCGCCTTCAGCTCCGCCAGCGGCAGGCTTTCATTGACCAATTTCCAAGCGGCGGCTTTCCTGCCGTCGATGAGTTCGCCGGTCAGGGCGTGGTACATGGCGTCACGCATCGACAGGAGGTCGACCACCACCTTGGTGGCGCCGCCGCCGGGCAGGATGCCCCAGTTGATCTCGGACAGAGCGAACTGCGCCTCGTCGGCGGCGAAGGCGAGGTCGCAGGCGAAGAGCGGGCCATAGCCGCCGCCGAAACACCAGCCATTGACCATGGCGATGGTCGGCTTGCCGTACCAGCGCAGGCGCCGCCACCAGCCATAGGCTTCCGCTTGCGCCTTGCGGACGGCGCCGAGCCCCTTGGCTTCGGTCTCGCGGAAATACTCCTTGAGGTCCATGCCCGCCGACCAGGCGCTGCCTTCGCCCGACAGCACCAGAACGCCGACATCGGCGCGATACTCGAGTTCATCGAGGACCTCCATCATGCGCCGGTTGAGCGCCGGGTTCATGCAATTGCGCTTGTCCGGGCGGTTGAAGCGCACCCAGGCGATGCCGTCATCGACATCGAAGGCAACGGTCTCATCGGTCATGGTCGGTCTCCTCCCGCTCCATCGCAGTCATGATCGCAGTCATGGAAATTGCTATGGAGCATAGCTATCTCGATTGCTATGTCGCATAGTCTTTTTCGCTTGACAAGAGCCGGCATCGCGGCGATCGGTTGGCATGGACGAAACCCAGCCTCACATCGGGCCAGAAATGATGTCCGACGACGCGCTCGATGCGCAGATCGGCTACAATCTCAAGCGCGCCTCGGCCTTCGCGCTCAATGATTTCGCGGTCGAGCTGACCGAAGCGGGCCTGCGCCCGGTCACCTATGGCATGCTGGCTCTGATCGATGAGCGGCCAGGCATCCGCGCCGCGGAACTGTGCCGCCTGCTCGGCATGAAGAGCGCCAACATGGCGCCGCTGCTTGCCGAACTGGAAGAGCGCGGATTGGTCGAGCGCGACGACCACGCCGAGGACAAGCGCGTGCGGATGCTGACCCTGACGCCGGCGGCCAGACAGGCGATGCCGGGCTGGCGGCGACAGGTTCGCCGGCACGAGGACAGGTTTCTGCAAAGGTTGACCAAGAAGGAGCGGGCGACGCTGCTGCGCCTGCTGCGCCTGATCTGGACGGATGAAGGGTGAGGCTACCTATTTGGCTTCCGCCTCCGGCGCGGAAAGCCGCAGCAGCAGCGCGGCGAGTGCGATCACCGGCGGAACGATAAAACACCAGACATTGGCGTAGGCATAGCCGAGGGCGGCAGCCGCGCAGCCGGCGGCGAAGACGGCGACCGCCGCCGCCATGCGCCGCAGGCGGGCAATGAGCGCCGGGCGGGCCTCCAGTGCCGGGCCGCCGATGAGATCGGCGAGGTCGATCATGATCTGGGTGGTGGTGCCGGTCATCAGCGTCGAGGGCGGGCCGCCGCCAGATGAACCCGGTGCACTGCGTTCTGGATCGCCATGGCGGCGACCAGCACCATGCCGGTGACGATCGCGGCAGCGCTATCGCCGCTGGCGAAAGGGCCGAAGCGGATCGCCAGCGCCGCGCCGATGACGAGCAGCGCCAGTTTGATCGAGAGCAGCACGCCGAGCGCCTGATGTCCGCGCCGGCGCAAATGCTCGCCGGCCAGCCGGGTCAGGATGACGACGATGCAGAACACCGGCAGCGCCAGCAGCTTTGCCAGCACGCCCGAAATGCCGAGCACCAGCGAGGCGCCGAGGGTGACGAAATTCCCGGTGACATGCGCGGTGAACAGGCCTTGCAGCGCCAGGAAGCCGGCCGTGTCGACATAGCCGCCATTGAGGCTGAGCAGCAACGGCAGTGTGGGTTTCATAGTGTCGTCGCCGGGACCAGAAAGCGGTCAGGCGCCAGCGCCGCGGCGGTGACGCCGAGGGCGGCGACATCTTCCGGCAAGGGCTCGCCGCGCATCAGCGCCGCGCTCAGCCGGGCCAAGGTCAGCGACACCTGAAAACCATAGCCGCCCTGGCCGCCGAGCCAGAAGAAACCGGGCAGGCGGGGGTCGAAGCCGGCGACCGGCGTGCGGTCGGGCGCGAAGGTGCGCAGGCCCGCCCATGGCGTCGACGGACGGCCGATGCGCATCGTCGTCGCCTGCTCGATGCGGTCGACGGCGATGGCGACGTCGATGTCCTCCGGCCAGGCGTCGCAAGGCTCGGAGTCGGTCTCGTCGGCGAGAGAGCCGATCAGCCTGCCGGCGTCGGGCTTGAAGTAGAATTGTTCGTGCAGGTCGACCACCAGCGGCCAGCTGGCGATGTCGGTGCCGGCAGGCGGGTCGAACAGGAAGGCGGTACGGCGTTTGGGCTGGAAGCCGAGGCCGGAGAGCCCGGCCAGGCCGGCGACGACATCGACCCAGGCGCCGGCGGCGTTGACGACGATGTCGGCTGGATAGACACCGCCACTCGTTTCCACCCGCAGGCCGCCGCCGTCTTGAGAGATGGCGCGCACCTCCTCGCCGGCGCGGATCAAGCCGCCGCCGGCCTTCAGCGCCGAGGCGTTGGCCGCCAGCATCTTGCCGGTGTCGATATCCACCGCGTCCGGCTCGTAGGCGCCGCCGCAAGTGGCTTCAATGGCAATGGCGGGAACCAGCGCGTGGAGCTCGGCCGCCGACAGGCGGCGCACGCTGGGCACCAGCGCCTGCAATTCATCGGCCAGCCGGTCTATTGCCGCGCCATCGCCGGTCCAGCCGACATGCAGCGCGCCGCGCCGATGGGCGACAAAGCCGCCCTCGACTATTTGCTGCCGGCTGGCCAGCGTCAGCGCCCGCACCAGCCGGTTGCCGTAGGTCTCGGTGAACAAGGCGGCGGAGCGGCCGCTGGCGTGATAGCCAAGATGCGGCTCGCGCTCGAGGACGGTGACTTCAGCCCAATCCCGCACCGCTGCCGCAAGCGACAGGCCGGCAATGCCACCACCGATGACGACGATTTTTTGGGGAGGATTCGACTGCATCCAGCAGTCGTATCGCCGCGCCATGGAGCTGACAATGTCGGAGTAACCGAACCTTGGTGATTCCAGCATGGGCCATGCCTACCTGTCGGGCTAGGCCGAGATGCTGTGCGTTGCTCATATGGGTTGGCGATTGTAGATATACTGTCTAGTGTCCAGCTTTAGTCCGACATCGTTGTTTTCGGTAACACTTCAGCAGCAGCCAATGACGACCGACGAACCTATCGGACTTCAATTCAGATCCCGCGAGGCGTTAACCGAAAGCATTGATAGCGACCCGTCCAGCTATGACGCCTGGGAAGAGTTGATCAATCTGGAGGCTTGGGAAGGCAATGTAGACACTGCCGTTTCTGCCCTTCTGCGAGCAGTTGATGCGGTGTCCGACAGGGACCGGCTTTGGCAAATGGTCGATGAATTTTCGTGGGTCTATGGAATTGGACGGGAGCCGATCATCGTTTTGTACGAGCGATGGAAAATTGATACGCATCAAAGCGCTTCAACAAGCATTTTCTTCGCGAAGCAATTTAAGGAGTTCGATCTTCTGGAGTTCAGCAACGAATGCATCTCGCGCGCGGAGCGCGAAGTGCACACTGCACAGGACTGCGTCTGGCTTGCGGAGTATATGCGCGAAAATGGGGAAGCACCGCGAGCCCTGGCCGTGTTGCAGCGTGGGATAGTCGCTCACCCGCGCGACGCAACGATATGGGATTGCCTCGCCGACACACATCGCCTCGGGAAATCGGCGCGCGAACTGGCGGAAGCGAGCTATCAGTCGTTCAAGCAATGCCGCCTCGACGGAGTCACGGAAAAAGCCGATGTCGCCTGGGCATCCTTCGGCTGGATGCTCGATACGGTTGGCAACTATTTCTCGGCCGAGGAAGCCTATCGCCAGGCGATGGAAATTGATCCACGCTATAGCTGGCCCATAGGGAAGTTGTCAGGATTGCTGCGTCGTCGTTTCGGCCGCTACCACGAGGCCGAAAGCCTTGCGCAACGATGCGTTGAGATCGATCCTGACGATGCCTGGTCGTGGTTCAATCTCGGTTTTCTTCATCATCATCATCTGAACCGCTTTGGCGATGCCAAGGCGGCGTATTCACGGGCAATCGAACTCAAGCCGGACTATGTCAAGGTTTGGGAGAATCTTGTGGCGCTGATGGCCTTCGAAACAGATACGCCAGCGGAGACTCAAGAGACTTTTGACAAGCTATTCGAGCTGAGCGGCATTTCGGCTTTTGCCTATAATCAGTACGGCATCTTTCTCCGCGAAATGACGGACCGATATGATGAATCGGAGAAAGCTCTGCTGCATGCGATCGACATGGAGCCAGCCGAATGGTCCCACAGGTTGGCGTTGGCAGTCTTGTATGAAAAGCGCATGCTCAGATTCGGGGACGCTCGGAAACGCCTGCTTGAAGCAAAGGAGCGCGGCGCTCCGGTCGACAACATAGACTACCGCCTGGCCTTGATTGCGCAGCGTCGGCGGCCCTTGAAAGTTATCAAGTAAGGAACGGTATGAAGCGTCTACTGTATTCGATCTTTGCCGCGCTTTTCGTGACATCAGCGCTTGCTCACGTTCCACCAACCGCCCCGGCTTACGCGAAGGATTTGTTCTCCAGATTCGATGAACTTTTGAGGCAGCGACAGATTGAAGGCAGGTTGCCAAGGCTTGATGACCCTAGGGACCGGGAAACACTCCAGAAAATCTGGAACGGTGACGCTCTCATAGGCTCGCCACCGTACGATATGAGTGACCTGGACACGCTGGCTCTGGTGATGGACAAAAGTGGATCGTTGGTGAGACTTTACGGTCAAGCTACCCAATCACCACTGGTCAACGAAGCCACACAGTCAATGGCGCTTGCGATTCGGGTGGCGGGTGCTTCTCAGCCAGCTTTCGATGATTTCCTTGCGCACCAACCAAACGTTGCGGAAATGCTGCGCGCCAATGGCGCCAAAGCTCGACGAGGCATAGAAAAGATGTTTCGCGGCGCCTCTATTTTTCTGGCTGATCCGACACTGACGGATGAGAACGAGATAACTCTCGTTGAGTCGCTAAGATCCGGTGGCCCTTATCTGGCACAGAGCGTCTCTACGGATCGTCGCCAAGCCTTGGTTGATATGTTTGTTCCGTTGGCGGCAAAGCTTCCTCCTACTGCTCAAGAATCGCTCAAGGTCTTTATGCAGGAAATCAAAACCGCCGACTGCAATCGGCTATGTGCCGACAGTATGTGATATCGGCCAGGATGCATTGGTCGATCCGATTGGCCTTCGCACCGTCGTGGGAATGGCCGTGTCGGCCTCACAACAACGCCCGTTCCCCCGCGTCCAGCAGCCATTGCCGCACGGCCTGCGTCGGCTCGGGATGGCGCTGCTTTCTCGGCATCACGACATGGAAATCCTGCGTGCCACGCATTTCGCCGCTGACCGGCTGGACGAGCCGGCCGGCGGCGAGGTCGGCGGCGACGAGGAAGCGGCTGGCCAGCGCTATGCCCTGGCCGGCGATGGCCGCGTCGATGGCGAGGCTGGTCTGGTTGAAGCGCATGCGTTTCAGCTCTGCCGTCATCTTCAGGCCGACCACCTTTTCCATGAATTCCGGCCACAGATTGTGCGCGTCGTGCAGCAGCACGTGATGCTGGATTTCGGCCGCCGGGATTTCGGTGGCGCCGGCCGGCAGCAAGGCCGGGCTGCAGATTGCGATGATCTGCTGGGGAAACAGCAGGTCGACGACCAGGCCGGCGCCGAAGGGCGGGCGACCTTGCCGCACCGCTATGTCGACGCCATCGGCCTGGAAGCTCGACAGGCTTTCGCTCGCCAGCACGCGCAAGTCGACCAGCGGATTGTCGGCCATGAAATCCTGCAGCCGGGGGATCAGCCATTTGGTGGCGAAGCTCGGCGTCACGCTGATCGTCAGCCGTGCCGGCTCGGGACGCAGCAGCAAGGTTGCCTCCGAGATCAGGTCGAAGGCGCGGCGGATGTTGGGCACATAGGCGCGGCCCTGATCGGTCAGCGCCAGGCCGCGGGGCAGCCGCTCGAACAGTTTCGTGCCGAGATGGGTCTCCAGGCCGCGAATGTGCTGGGCCACCGCGCCTTGGGTCACATTCAACTCCTCGGCGGCGATGCGGAAGTTGAGATGGCGCGCCGAGGCCTCGAAGGCGCGCAGTGCATTCAGCGGCGGCAGGCTGAGGAAGGCTTCGGGCATGCAGGAGTTTTTCTACTGGTTGATTTCAGGCATTCTGGTTCGAACCGCGCGGCAGAACCAGCTATATCACCGTTCAAATCCCGAAAACACCGCTTGCGGTGCCCGCCAACCCTGAGAGGAAGACCCAATGAGTGTAGAAAAAGTGGCTGTTGTCGTGGCCGGTGGCAGCGGCATGGGGGCGGCGGCGGCCAAGCGCCTGGCGGCGGATGGGTTCAAGGTCGCCATTCTCTCTTCCTCGGGCAAGGGCGAGGCGCTGGCCAAGGAGCTGGGCGGGCTCGGCGTCACCGGCTCCAACCAGTCGAGCGACGATTTGCAGCGCCTCGCCGACCTGACGCTGGAGCGTTTTGGCCGCATCGACGTGCTGGTCAACAGCGGCGGCCACGGGCCGCGCGCGCCGATCCTGGAGATCACGGACGAGCAGTGGCGCACCGGCATGGACGTCTATCTGATGAACGTCATCCGGCCGGTGCGCATCGTGGCGCCGCAAATGGTCAAGCAGAAGGGCGGCGCCATCATCAACATCTCGACGGCCTGGGTCGCCGAGCCGAACGTGATGTTCCCGACCTCGGCCGTGTTCCGCGCCGGAGTGACCGCCTACACCAAGATCTTCTCCAACACTTACGCCGCCGACAATGTGCGCATGAACAATGTGCTGCCCGGCTGGATCGACAGCCTGCCGACCGTCGAAGAGCGCCGCGACAACGTGCCGATGCAGCGCTACGGCACATCAGAGGAGGTCGCCGCGACGATTGCGTTCCTGGCTTCGGAGGGGGCGGGCTATATCACCGGCCAGAACATCCGCGTGGATGGGGGGGTTATAAGGGCGCTGTGAGGCCTTGACAGGCTTGGGTTCCTCGCCCCCACGGAAGTGGGGGAGAGGTGGCCGCGAAGCGGCCGGAGAGGGGGCCTTCGTAAAGCAAAGACATTGCTCAGAAAGCTCAGGCCACGGTCGCGCCAGTCCCCCGCAAGCGGCTACGGAATGCACACATCTGGCAGTGCAGTGCGGCGGATTGACTCTCGGCTTGAGGAGGGCTGGCGGTCTGGGCTTTCGGCGTGATTCTGTGTCAGGCTCTTTGCTTTGTTTCGAGGTGTCGCATGCTTGTTGAGCAACCATCGCTGGGCCGTTTCGGAGATTTGCGCCTCGACAAAAGGGGCGATGCTGCTCGACCGCATGGCTGCGCGCCAAGATATCTGCCTGCGCCGGCTTCGAAGCGGTGATTGGGATTATCGGTCATGATGTTAGTCCGGGAATGCTCGCGCTAAACTCAGTTGCTAAGTTTTCTAGGTCACTCTTTGTGATTTCAAGTCCATTATTCAATTGAAATTGCTGACCATTTGTAGCTGGCAAACGGCGCATAAAACCGTATGTTTGTATCGTTTTGTGTGGGTCGTTGAGTATCTTCAATTTTCCCTCAATCGCCCTCTCTTGAAGGGTGTGAAGAAATCCAGAAGCGGGGCCAACAATGTTATCTTGGCGCATGTCTGTTTCAGCCAAAAGGCACGCGGCCTCCTCCAGCGTGAACTTGTCGTGTGTAGAGACGAACCTACGGACAGAGTCCGGAATCCTTTTCAGATCCAAATTCTTAGCATATTCCGTCAGATAAATCCGGTGTGGAGCGACAATCAATCCCACGACGACCGCAGCAATAAAAACAGCCGCAAAGACAGCAAAAGGAATCACGTTCACTGCGGATTCCCACTTGCCTGAGTACCAAATGGCTGCACCGGAGAAGGTGGCAACCGCTCCCGATGCTGCCTGAGCAACACCAAGTTTGCCAGCGAAAGCAATACGTATGACGCGCCAGTAGAAGGCGCGTAGGCCCATCTGATTTTCTGCTCCACCCATGCCATCCACACTGCCCGTATTTCGAGCGCTTGTGTAGTGGTTACAGCGCAAGCACTATGTGCGCAGGCAGGAGGGGACTTCGTTGAAAGGTGATCGCAACCATACCCTAACAGTTGGCATCGCGGCCGCCTTCGTCTGTGTGGTCCTTGCGGCAATGATGGGTTGGTACTTATCATCCGAGAGTGTCCAGTACGATAAGCAGGCAGACCATTACGCCGCAGAATTTGCATCCCACACCGACCAGGAAATAGCGCAATCCTGCGGACTCGCGACCGGCCTCGACCTCATAAAATGCCTTCGTGATGAACTTGAAGCCGATCGCGACACTAAGCGCGGCGAGGCTGATCTGGCGGCACAGCAAAAGGTAGCTAAGTGGTCCCTTGGGGCGGTTATCCTGTCCGCTTTATCCGTGCTCTTCACTGCTGGCGGAATATGGCTTGTCTTTTTGAACTTGCATGAGGCCAGAAAGGTCACCGCTCTGTCGGTAGTGGCCACCAATGCCTCCGTAGAGGCTAACAAGGTTGCTAGAGAGCAATTTGCTTTCGGGCAAAGGCCGTGGCTGGCGCTCAAGCGTCCGAAAATTAGTGCCAGCTTGGATGACGGCGAGGTCAGCTTGTATTTCTCCATCGACGCAGAAAATACCGGGAACACTCCCGCATTCGCGGCCGAACTGAAGAGCACGATTAAGTTCTCTAGACGGGTTGGTACCAGCAACATAACTGCCGTGCGCAAGTTCGCCGAATCCAGCGTTGTTACGTCCTCGTGGGAAAACAACCACAAAGTGATTTTCCCCGGCAAACAAAGAGGTTTTTGGGAATATCTCAGGGATGAAATTCCGAATAATCGTGGTGTTGTGCCAGACGCCGACCAATCGTCTGGTGTTGTTGTTGACGCCACTTTCGTCAGGGTCATTTATTGTGTTTGCTATAGAGCAAACGGCATCGACAAAATTCTGACAACCGCAGGCGAGGTTATATTTAGTATCAGGTCGATCCGCGTCTCCGCCAACCGTCTGCTGGAACCCCTGACAGACGTGGAGAGGTACACGCACTATGGCGTTGGCTTCGCCACATAATCCACCTAGAATCACCGCCACCGCTAGCGCCAACCTACGCATTAGCGCACCCTCCGTATCGGAGGGGCTGGTAGGATGTAATTCCTAGCATGTTTTTTACGTGCCTACATCCGGTTTTTCCGTCCGGAATTGCGTCAAAACAAGGAGTTAGAGCGGTTCGCCGGTCCCGTGAAACGGTGAACTGGTCTGGCTGCCACTATCGATCTTGCCAAAAAGCATCCTGCGCGGCCACCAGCGCTGTGGCGTCCGGTGCCATCGTGCCGTCTGGCAGATTACGCGGTCAGGGCTTCCGGCTGTTCGAAAAGCGTATGAAGCTCGGAGGCCGGCATCGGGCGGCCAAAATACCAGCCCTGGACATCCGTGCAGCCATTCTCCTTGACCAGCCTGTACTGGTCCTCGGTCTCGACGCCTTCGGCGGTCGTTGTCATGCCGAGCGTGGTGCCGAGTTCAGCGACGGCCTTGACGATCGCCCGGCTTTCGCTGCTCTCGCACATCAGGCTGACGAAGCTGCGGTCGATCTTGATGCGGTTGAACGGGAACGACCTGAGATAGCTCAGCGAGGAGTAGCCGGTGCCGAAATCGTCCATGGCTATGGAGATGCCGAGGTCGCGCAGACTGTACAGCGTGTTCAGCGTGTTTTCGTTGTTCGCCAACAGCACCGACTCGGTGATCTCCAGTTCGAGCCGTGACGGCAGCAGGCCTGAAGCCGCGAGCGCCGCGGCAACCTGAAGCGACAGCCCCTGCTGTTTGAACTGGGCCGGCGAAAGATTGACCGCGACCTTGACGGGCTGGGGCCATTTCGCGGCGTCGGCGCAGGCACGCCGCATGATCCACTCGCCAAGCGCGTCGATGGCGCCTGTCTCCTCGGCCAATTGGATGAACTCCGACGGCGCCAGCAGGCCGAGGCGCGGATGGTTCCATCGCACCAGCGCTTCGAAGCCAGTGAGCTGCGAGGTCTTTGCGTCATGCAGCGGCTGATAATGCAGCACGAATTGTTCTTTTTTCACGCCGAGCGCCAGTTCGGATTCGAGTTGGCGCCGCTCCTGCAGCCTTGCATCCATTCCCGGCTCGAACGACCTGCACGTGCCGCGGCCCTCCATCTTGGCCTTGTACAAGGCAAGGTCGGCATTTCGGATAAGGGTTTCCGAATTTTGCCCGTCGTCGGGGAAGACGGCGATGCCGATGCTGCCGCCGATGTTGATCTTGTGGCCCTGGATGGAGAATTCGTCGGACAGGGCATGAATGACACGGCTTGCCAGCACACCGGCCTCGTCGTTGCCGTCGAGCAGGAGTTGAAGGATGACGAACTCATCCCCGCCAATTCTGGCGACCATGGCGGTTTCGCCGGCATGGTGTTTCAACCGCTTCGCCACCGCGCCGAGAAGCTGATCGCCTATGGGATGGCCGAGCGTGTCGTTGACCGGCTTGAAACGGTCGAGATCGACGCAATGGACGGCCAGCTTCTCGTCGTCCCTGAGGCTTCGCAATGCCTCGTCCATCGTGTCGGCCAGCAGGCCTCGGTTGGGCAGGCCGGTGAGAATATCATGCGTGGCGAGGTGCTGGATCTGGGCGGTGCGTTGCTCGACCCGACGCTCAAGGGTCTCTGCGGCCTCGACCTGCATCGTCATCGTGCGCCCGATAGCGTACCAGCATGCCAGCGCCAGCAGCGTAACCACCGCCACCGCCGCATAACCGGCCAGTTCGAATTGACGCACGGACTGGACGTCCATGTTGTTGTCGAACCGGCTGTTGGGGAAACCGGCCCACAGACGCCATGCGCTTCTGGGATCGTTGAGCGAGAGCGGAATGACTTCGGAATAGATCAGATTGGGGTCGGCCGCCGTGAAGGCACGGGAGTCCGCCGCCAGGGCCGTCGACATCTTGTGCTGGTCGGATTCAAAGCCGTAGCCTGAATTGACGATGACATAGTCGCTGCCCGGCAACAGTTTCCGCAGCGCCGAGGTAAGCATGATCGCCGAGACGGAGCCGCGCAGGCTGCCATCCTGGCCGAAGACCGGGACCGAAAGGATGAAGCCTGAGCGATCGGCGTCATTGCCGGAATGGATGAAATCGGTGTTGTCGCAGGTGATGAGCTCCTTCGTGCCGATGATCGGCACATTCAACCCGTCGATGGCGCTCGAATTCGGATAGTTCGTCTTCAGCCAGGCGAGCTGTTTGGCCAGCTCGTGGTATTCATAGGTCTCGACCTCTTCCGGCGGGCGGGTCAGTGCATTCTCGTCCAGCTTCGCCTGTTTGGCGCCGCCGGCGGCATCGGATCTCGCCTTGGCATTCACGATCAACTGGTCGAACTGGAGGATCGGCTCCTCCAGCTTGCCGGTCGCGGCATCGAAGCGGTCCGGATCGAAATCCAGCGGCAGGAAGTAGACCTCGGAAATCGAGACATTGTTGGCGAGGTTGTTGTAGATCTGCTGGATCGTCGCGCGGCCCTCATCGCCAAGGTTCGTGCCATGCCGGTCGAGGTTCCGCACGCTCGGCAGATAGCTCAGGGTGCGCACATTCTCGTAGACGGCCCGCAAGGCGTCTTCGACGGTCTTGGCCGTCGCTCTGGAAGCCGCCTGGGAGTTCTCGACATAGCGCTCCTTGGCCAGCGCGAAGTTTCGCTGGGCATCGATATGCAACGCCGCCAGCGTCGCCACGCCGGTCAACAGGATCACAACAAATCCGGCCGCTCGCCTGAATGCGTTCATCTGCGTCCCACCATCGAGTGACGAGGAATAACGCAAGGCGGTTTAGGAAGCGCTAATGGGATATGTCTTTCTTTACCGGCCCCAAGCGTGCGGCGCATCTAATCCGGCAAGATCGAGGCACCTTCTTTTCACCGGCGGACAGGCCAAACCGGGCAAGGTGGTTCAGTTCGCTGGCGCCTCCCGCTGGTCGGCGTCGGTAAGCGTGCCCAGGAAGGCGACGATGTCGTCGATCTCGGCGTCGTTGAGCGCCGGTCTGTCGCCGGGCTTTTTGCCATCGAAGGGTGGATCCTATTCAAGTTTCCCCAGTAAGCCTTTGGCAGATCGTCATATTTCCTGATCGTGCCATCGGCATTTCTGGGATACCAATGGCCGGGATCGCTGTCGCGGCTGGCGTAAAAAGCGACCGCGTCGCGCAGCGTGTGCAAGGCGCCATTGTGGAAGAAGCTCTTGCGCAGCGCGACATTGCGCAGCGTCGGCGTCTTGAACAGACCGCAATATTCGGCCCGGCCCTTGAAGTCGGTGCGCAGCGGGCCGCAGAGGCCAAGATCGACATAGGCGGGGTCGGCATTGGCGGGGATTGCCGCATTGCGCGGCACGGCGATGGCGATCAGGCCGAAATCGGTGAATTGCGGCGGCTCGCCGTCATTGGCCGGTTCGCTCAAGTGGCAGCTGGCGCAATTGCCCTTGGTCTCGTCCTCGAACAACGCGCGGCCGCGCATCTCCTGCGGCGTCAGCTTCGCCTTGCCGGCGAGGAAGGCGTCGTAGCGGCTGGAATAGGGATAGAAGTCGGCAGCGCTCTGCTCGAAGGTGCCGAGTGCCTCGGCGGCGGCGTCGAAGGTATCGCTCGCGTGGTCGAACACGTCGTCGCCGAAGGCCGCCTTGAACTCGCCGGCATAGGCGGCCTTGCGCAAGGCGGCGGTGACGGCGGCCTCATCCTTGTTGGCCATCTCGAAGGGCGAGAGCAGGGGGATTTTCGCCTGATCCTTGCCATGGTCGGCGCGGCCGTCCCAGGTCAGGCCGCCGGTCGGGCCATTGTCGACGCTCTCGTCGCCTTCGTCCTCGGAATCGTAGAAATGCTCGGTGAAGGCGGGCGCCGCCTGGAGATAGCGCAGCGACGGCACGGCGCGCACGCCGGGCCGGTCGAGCGTTGGCCCGCCCATCTCGACGGGTGCCGCCGAGGCCGGACCGAAGGCGTGGCGCGGGTCATGACAGGACGAGCAGGCCTGCTTGCCCGAAGCCGAGAGCGCAGGGTCGAAGAACATTTTCCGGCCAAGGGCGGTCAGCGCCTGCGCCCGGGCAAAGGCGTCGGCGCGCGATAGCGGGCCGGGTTGGACACTGCCTGTTCCGGCGCGGACAAGAGTTGCCGGCAAAGTAAAGGCAAGGCCGAACAACGATGCGGCGGCGGCCGCGATCATCAGGCGTTTGCCTCGTCCTGTCGTCATGAATTCCAGGTCCAGTTCGCTCAGCAGTTAGGTCCGCACTGCAACGGATTGATGACCGGTTCGGCCCTCACGAAACCGTGTTCGCGCGGATCAGCTCGCGGCCGATGGGCTTTGGCGTCTCGCTGCGCAGCACCAGTGCGGTGGTGACCGCGCCACGGCGCGCCACGGCGTCGACGATCGTTTCAAGGTGGGCGGGCGAGGGGACGAGCACTTTCAGGATGAAGCAGTCCTCGCCGGTCAGCCGGTGCACTTCGGTAATCTCGGGCATTTCGGCGAACTGCTTCAGGCAGGGGCGGATGTGCTCATGCGTGGTGCGCACCCGGATGATCGCCATCATGCCGAGGCCAAGGGCGGCCGGGTCGATCACCGCGGTGTAGCCGGCAATGATGCCGCGCTCCTCCAGCCGCTTGACCCGCTCGGAGGTGGCCGGCTGCGACAGTCCGACCCGGCGGCCAAGCTCCGATATGCCGATGCGGCCGTTTTCCTGCATGGCCTCTATGATGGCGATGTCGGTCGGGTCGAGCGGCGCGCGCTCATCGCTGGTCTTCATGGTCACCTTGAATCCATCGGTAAGGACGTGATTTCTCCGATGATTTCCCATTCCCGACGGCAATTCAAGACGCCACCATGCACCTGTGATCGATAGGAGCAAGGCGACATGACGCATTTCATCATCCTGCCGGGCAGCGGCGGTTCCGGCCCGGCGCATTGGCAATCGCGCTGGGAAGACGCCAATCCGGCAATGCGGCGCTTCCAGCCCTCAAGCTGGGACCTGCCGGATTTCGCCGACTGGCTGGCGGCGCTGGAGGCTGCGGTGATCGCGGCGCCCGAGCCGCCGGTGCTGGTCGCGCACAGCCTGTCCTGCCTGCTGATCGCGCATTGGCAGAAGATTTCGCAAAGGCCCGTCAAGGCGGCCTTGCTGGTCGGCGTTCCCGATCCGGCGTCGGCGGTCTTTCCCAGATATGGCATGACCTTCGCCGGGATTCCGCAGGGCAAGCTGCGCTTTGCCTCGCTTGTGGTGATCAGTACCGACGATCCCTATGGCTCGGCGGAGTATGCCGAGGCGCGGGCGACGCAATGGGGCAGCCGCCTGGCCGTCATCGGGCCGTTCGGCCATATCAATGCAGAAAGCGGCCTGGGCGACTGGCCGGAAGGTTTGGCGCTGCTCGAGGGGCTGGTGTCCGAGGCTTGAAGGCGCTCAGCCGCCATTCACCAAAGCGAGGACAAGCTTCTGCAGATTGCCGCCCTTGCCGAACTCGACGCGGTCGAAATCCCGGCTTGCCTGTATCCTCGCCTTCGAGATCGCGTCGAGCCGACGGACCACCTCGGCCCTGGTCTTGCTGCATTTGGGATCATCGGCGACGGTCAGTCCGTCTGTCGCGGCTTCGATGTCATGCACCATTTTTATCATGCTGGCGCCATGCACCTTCTCATGGGCGCTGACGCCGGCGATGAACACCTCCCAGTTCTTCTGGACGGCGGGCGGCAGCGGCGCGGAAGGGCTTGGCAAGGTGTAGATGATGATCAGTTTCGGCTTCGCCGCCGTCAGCACGCAATCCTTGCCCCTGGGCTTGTAGTCCCTGACTCCCCAGGTCAGCTTGAAGTTGGTGTAGGCGATGGCGCGGGCAATACCGACATTCGGTCCGTTCTCGCCGATCGACCGGTAGAGCTCCAGCCCGGACTGGCCCGAAATGGCATAGGTTACCACCTTCTCGACCGGCTTCCACTGCGCATGGGCGGTGACAGGCAAGGCCACCAGGGCGGCCAGCAGAAGACACAGACGAACTCTCGACACAACGCTCTCCAAACCCGGACCACACGACCTTGCCGCAACGGGCAATGTCACGGGATCGCTTTTCCTATATGCTGGTTGCGGGTGCCGCAATTGTCAGGGGGAAGTCATGAGAGCTGGATATCTCGTCGTCGCCGGTGCCGTGGCCGCATTGCAGGCCGCGCAGCCGGCGTTTGCCGCGTCGTGCGGCGGCTGGAGTGCGAAGATGGAGGAAGACGAGGGCGGCAGCGTGCTGACCGCCTCGGTCTGCGGCGGCCCGAAGGGCGACGCGTATCTGATGCTGGCCTGTTTCGACAAGCCGGTGCTGAGCTATGACCTCGGTACCAGCGGCCAGCAACTGGAGCCTGGCATCAGCGTCGCGTTCGACTTCAAGGCCGACGGAAAGACGGTGACCAGGACGCTGCAGCTGGAGGAAATGTACAATTATTTCGTGGCGGATCTGGCCAAGGCCGATCCGCTGCTGGAGCTGTTGCGGGGGAAGGGGGATGTGACGGTCAGTTCGGCCAAATACGGTTCGAGCAGTTTTCCGCTGAAGGGTTCGAAGGGGGCCATCGGCAAGGTGCTGGCGCAGTGCGGGAAGGCGAAGCCTGCCGCTGATGCGGATTAAGCGGTTACCGCATCACCCCGCCTAACCTTACCGTCGCTCCCCTCAACTCCTCATCCGAAAACCCGGAAAAGCCCAGCACCAGGCCATGTCTCGGCGCGCCGTCGATGAACATCGCGGACAGCGCCCGCACGCCGACACCCACGGCCTTCGCCGCCTCGACGATCGCCGTGTCCGGTCCGTTGCCCCTTAACATCGCCATCAGATGCAACCCCTGTTCGGGCACCGTCACATCGAGCCTGTCGCCGCAATGCGCCTGGAGGCCCGCCACCAGCACGTCGCGCGCGGCTTGCACACGGCGACGCACGCGCCGGAGATGCGCGGCGAAATGGCCCTCGTTCAACAGGTCGGTCAGCGCGCCTTCGGCCAGCGTCGAGGGGTAACGGTCGGAGCGCGCCCTGATCGCCATGACGGCATCGAGCAAGGGTTCCGGCACCACGACATAGCCGATGCGCAGGCCGGGGAAGAGCACCTTGGAGAAGGTGCCGAGATAGGCGACGCGGCCCGCGCCATCCATGCCTTGCAGCGAGGTCAACGGCGGGCCGGCATAGCGGAACTCGCTGTCGTAATCGTCCTCGATGATCCAGGCCTCGTTGCGCCGCGCCCAGTCGAGCAGGGCAAGCCGCCGGCGCATCGTCATGGTCACGCCGAGCGGATATTGGTGCGAGGGCGTGACATAGGCCGCGCGTGCCTTTGGGCAGAGACGTTCGCCGATCTCGGGATCGAGCCCCTCGGCGTCGACCGTCACGGCGACAATCCTGGCGCCGCTGCCGGCCAGCACGGCGTGCGCCATGGGATAGCAGGGGTTTTCCAGCCAGACGGCGTCGCCGGGGCGAAGTGCCGCGCGCGCCAGCAGGTCGAGCCCCTGCTGCGTGCCCGAGGTCAGCAGGATCTGGCCGGCGTCGCAGCGCACGCCGCGCGCGGTTCGTAGATACGTGGCAATCGCGGTGCGCAGCGGCAGGCCGCCGCGCGGATCGCCGTAGCGGAAATGCTCGGGGCCGGGGCGGGCGAGGTGGCGCGACAGCAGGATGCGGAACAGGTTGAGCGTGCGCGGGTCGGACACCGCCACGCCAAGGCCGCAAGGCAGCGAGATAGCGGCGTCGATCTCCGGCGGGCGCGGCTTGACCAGCGTTGTCGGCAGATATGGCACATCGGGCGCGACGAAGGTGCCGGCGCCGACCTTGGCCACGGCAAAGCCCTCCGAGATCAGCATTTCGAAACAGGCGACCGCCGCCGAACGCGACAGGCCGAAGCGCCGGGCAAGGTCGCGGGTGGTCGGCAGCTTGGCGCCGGCGGCCAGCGCGCCGGTCTCGATCAGCCGCCGCAGCGCCGCGTAAAGCTCGCGGCTGCGCGGTCCGTCGCCCGGCAGGACCGGGATCAGCGCCGACCAATCCGGCGGATTGGTCTGAATTTTATCGCTGTGATTGGTTCTTTTCTCGACCAATGCCATGGCGCATGGTTGGCAGACAACAGCCGAGGACGCAAGCCGTGAACGACGTTTCCGCCAGCTTTCCGACCACCAGCCGCAACCGGGTCAAGCGCCTGCATGAGCGCGGCAGCTACGACCATGCGGCCGTCTTCGCGGTGCTGGATGCCGGGCTGCTGTGCCACGTCGCCTACACGTTCGAAGGCCAGCCCTATTGCACGCCGACCATCCACTGGCGCGAGGGCGACATGCTGTACTGGCACGGCTCGTCGGCCAGTCGCATGCTGCGCCAATTGCGCGGCGGCACGCCGGCCTGTCTCACCGTGTCGCATCTCGACGGGCTGGTGCTGGCGCGCACCGGCTTCAACCATTCGGCCAACTACCGCTCGGCGATGTGCTTTGGCACCGCGCGGATCGTTGATGGACCGGAGGAGAAGATGAAGGCGCTGGCCGGCGTCGTCGACCGCTTCTATCCCGGCCGATCAGAAACCTTGCGGCCGATCTCGGCCCAGGAAGCCAAGGCGACCATGGTGATCGGCATGCGCATCGAAGAAGCATCAGCCAAGGTGCGCGCCAAGGGCGTCGCCGACGACGAGGAGGACTATGGCCATCCGGTGTGGGCCGGCGTCATCCCGGTGCGCATGGTGATCGGAGCGGCCGAGCCATGCCCGAGGCAGATGCCCGGTATCGAGCGGCCGGGGAATCTGGCTGGTTATGCCGAGGGCGAAAGGCTGGACGCGGCGTTGATGGAGGCGCAGGCGGCGTATGAGGGCGAGATTAGTTAGCACCTCTTCCTTCCCCCACAAGGGGGGAAGGAAGGCGCACCGTTGCTTGCACCGCGGCCCCGCGCTATCCCGGCACCATGATCACCTTCCGCAAGGCGCAAGCTTCCGACCTGCCGGCAATCGTCGCCATGCTCGCCGACGATCCGCTGGGCGCCGCCCGTGAGGATACATCCTTGCCACTGGCACGGGGCTATCTCGATGCCTTCAATGCCATCGATGCCGATCCCAACCAGTTGCTGGCGGTGGCGGTGGATGGCGGCGAGGTGATCGGCACGTTGCAGATCACTTTCCTGGCCGGGCTGTCGCGCAAGGGCGCCTGGCGCGGGCAGATCGAGGCGGTACGGGTCGCCGGCCATCGGCGCTCGGGCGGCATCGGCCGGCTGATGTTCGAATGGGCGATCGAGCAATGCCGGGCGCGCGGCTGCAGTCTTGTGCAGCTGACCACCGACAAGGGGCGGGCGGATGCGCACCGCTTCTATGAAAACCTTGGCTTCACCGGCAGCCATATTGGCTTCAAGAAGAGCCTTTAGATGCAACGCCGTTCCGCCCCGGCGACGACTGGCGTATAGCGGAAGGCTTTCAGGCACTATTCAAATTGCCTGACAAAGCGGATATAGGTCAGCTACATTGACCTATATGAAAATCGTCTGGGGAGGCGTGACTTGACCCTTTTGAACCTGCTGGCTTCGCGCTCGTCGCGCATGAAGGCCTCCGAAATCCGCGAACTGTTGAAGCTGCTCGACCAGCCCGACATCATCTCCTTCGCCGGCGGCATTCCCGATCCGGCGCTGTTTCCGGCCGACGCCATCCGCGATGCCTATGCCGAGGTGCTGGGCGGTGCGGAGGCCGGTGCGGCACTGCAGTACCAGGTGTCGGAAGGTTATCTGCCGTTGAGGCGCTGGATCGCCGGGCAGATGGGCAAGCTCGGTGTCGCCTGCGACGAGGCCAACATCTTCATCACCTCCGGCTCGCAGCAGGCGCTGGATTATCTCGGCAAACTGTTCCTGTCGCCGGGCGACACCGCGCTGGTGACATGGCCGACCTATCTCGGCGCGCTGCAGGCGTTCAACGCCTATGAGCCGCGCTATGACCGGCTGCGGCCGGAAGGCGGCAACATGACGCCGGACGCCTATCGCGCGGCGGCGGCCGCCCCCACCAGTTCTTCAAGGGGGGGCGGCAAGGTCAAGTTCGCCTATCTGGTGCCCGACTTCGCCAACCCGACCGGCAACACGCTGGACCGGAAGCAGCGCGAAGCGGTGCTCGATCTTGCCGGCGAACTCGACATCGCCGTCATCGAGGACGCCGCCTATCGCGCGCTGCGCTATGACGGCGAGGGCGTGCCGCCGATCCTGGCGCTCGATTGCGCGAGGTCGGGCGGTATCGACAAGGCGCGCACGCTCTATTGCGGCTCGTTCTCGAAAATCCTGTCGCCGGGCATGCGCGTCGGCTGGGTGTGCGCGCCGCGCCATGTGGTGGAAAAACTGGTGCTGATGAAGCAGGCGTCCGACCTGCACAGCCCGTCGATCAACCAGTTGGTCATGCACCGCGTCGCCGAATCCGTGTTCGACGGCCAGGTCGACAAACTGATCGGCGCCTATCGCGAGCGCCGCGACGGCCTGCTGGGCGCACTGGAAGCCCACATGCCGGAGGGCGTGACCTGGAGCCGCCCGGAAGGTGGCATGTTCGTCTGGGCGACGCTGCCGGAAGGGTCCGACGCCACCGAGCTTTTGGCGCGGTCGGTGAAGGAGGCGCGCGTCGCCTTCGTGCCCGGCAACGCTTTTTACGCCGACGGCACCGGGCGCAACACGCTGCGGCTGTCCTTCACGCTGGCCGACCGCCGCGCGGTGACCGAGGGCATTCCACGGCTGGCGGCGCTGCTGAAAGGGTAGGCCGGTCATGCAGGGCGGCATTTCTATGCCGTCACGGTGACCAGATGCTTGAGTATCGCAAGCCTGGTGCGCGCCAGTCTGCGGAGCGGTTTTTCAAAGCCTTCCTCGCCGGTCTCGACGACGAAGACCAATGTCATGAAGTCGAGCATGAACTCGTCCATTGCCGTGTCGACCGCTTGCGACTTGCCCTTGAAGCGTCGCAGCAAGGCGTTTGCCTCCTCGACGTCGCCGGCCCCGGCGCTGTCGATAAGCGCTTCCAGTCTCTGAAAACAATCCAATCGATGTTCCTCCCGCCGCGCCACGAAACTCCGGTTTGATCGGAAAGTTCCCGTCAGGAGAATTTTCTCCTGAAAAGAGATCGGCGTGGAACTTCTTCAGCTGACAGGTGTTCCTAGGTGTCTGACCCCCCGCAGACGTCTGAAGGCCTTTTCAACGAGGCTTTCCAAAGCCCGCCGGTTTCCCCCTCTCCGGCGGGCTTTTCATTTGCAAAGGACCGACGGACGGGATTTTCGGCGACGACGCCGGAAGGCAGCGCCTGTCAGTAGCCTGCGCCCGCCCGCATTGACGACGCCCGAAGCGAATTTAAAGTCGGAACATTGCGAGGAGGAATTTTCGTGGAAACCCAGGAACTGCATCGCGGCCGGCTCATCGACCACATCCAACTGGTGGTAAGGGATCTCGCCGCCAGCCGGCGTTTCTACGAGGCGGTCTTCCAGGTGCTCGGCGTGCCGATCGGCGGGACCGGCGAGGATTATTTCTGGTCCGATGAGCTGTTCATCTCCAGCGCCGACAGCCGGGCAGCGCTGGGAAAACTCACCGGGCGTCACCATCTGGCCTTCCAGGCCAGGGACCACGCGATGGTCGATGCCTTCTACGAGGCCGGGCTGGCGGCCGGCGGCACGGACAATGGCGCGCCGGGCGAGCGGCCCTATCATCCCGGCTATTACGCCGCCTTCCTGCTCGACCCCGACGGCAACAACATCGAGGCCGTCCATCACGGTGCGCACACGCGCAGCGTCGCTTCGGTGAAGATCACCTTCTAGGGACTTTCAAGGAATTCAGTCTGCGACCGCCGTCCGGCGGCATTTTGCGCGCTTCCTGACCCAACGGGGATCGACTGCGTTCCTGTCGTTGCCAGGTCGCTGGCCCCAATGCTAACCGGGCAAAGGCGGCGGGAATCACGGTCCAGGCAAGGAAGCGGCTTTCCAACCATCTCGTATCCTCGTATACGAGATGGTGCCAACCGCCCGAGAACCCGTATGAGCCCATTGCCTGAAGCCGTGCCGTTTTTCAGCCAATGGGAAACGCCAGACATGACGCTGGCCGTGCTCGCCGATGGCGCGGAAGTGGCGCTCAGGCGCGATCTGCTGTGGCAGGGATCGGGCGCGGAAAGCCTCGACGAATATGCGGTCTGGGCCGCCAACATCTGCGGCATGGCGTGCCTGAAAATGATCCTGGCGACGCGCGGCGAGATCGTGCCGACGATCGAACTGGCCAGACGCTGCACCCGATATGGCGGCTATGTCGTCAACGAAGGCTCGATCAAGGGCCTGATCTACGCGCCCTTCGTCAGCTTCGTGCAGGCGGAATTCAGCCTCGAGGCGCAAGTGATGACCAATGTCGCGACATCCGACATTCCGGCGATCCTCAGGCAGTCACGTTTCTTCATCGCCTCCGTCAGCAGTTCGATCCGCTGGCCCGAGGGCGAGCCGCCGTCGAAGGGCGGCCATCTGGTGCTGGTCACCGCGGCGTCGGATGACGGTTTTCGCTTTCACAACCCATCCGGCCATACCAGCGTCACACAGGCAAACGCAGTGTTGGCGCCAGCTGATTTCGATCGTTTCTTTGCCAATCGCGGCATTGCCATCACCATTTGATTTTTTTGGGGATTTCAATGAAGGAAAAAACAAGGGTCGCCATCCTCTATGGCGGGCGTTCGGCCGAGCATGACGTGTCGCGGCTGTCGGCCGCCAATGTGCTGAAGGCGATCGACCGGACGCGCTACGAGGTGGTGCCGATCGCCATTTCCAGGGACGGCAGATGGCGGCTGCAGCCTTCGTCCGAGGCTGGCGCCGACGGGGCAGGGGCTCAGGTGCCGGAGGATGGCGTGGAGGTCGCGCTGCTGCCCGGCGGCAAGGGCCGGCTGGTGGCTCTCACCAAGAATGGCGAGCAGCCCGACCCTGTCGATGTCGTCTTTCCCGTGCTGCATGGGCCGTTCGGCGAGGACGGTTCGGTGCAAGGCTATGCCGAGGTTGCCGACGTCGCCTATGTCGGCTGCGGCATCCTGGCTTCGGCGGCTGCCATGGACAAGGATGTGGCCAAGCGGCTGCTGCGCGAGGCGGGGCTTGCCGTGGCCCGCTCGGTCACCGTGCTGAAAGGCGACGTCGGTTCGTTCCAGGAAATTGCCGGGGCGCTCGGGCTGCCCTTCTTCGCCAAGCCGGCGCGCCAGGGCTCGTCCTTCGGGGTGAGCAAGGTGCATGACAGGGATGGTTTCGAGCAGGCCGTCGAAACGGCTTTGCGCTATGACAGCAAGGCGCTGATCGAGGAGTTCGTCGACGGCCGCGAGATCGAGTGCTCGGTGCTGGAGCGGGCCGACGGTTCGCTGACGGTTTCGCCGCCAGGCGAGATCATTCCGGCCGACAAGCATGGGTTCTACACCTACGAAGCGAAGTATTTCGACGCCGAAGGCGCGGTGGTGAAGGTGCCCGCCGATGTCCCGGCGGATGTTGTTGCCAGGACGAGCGAGATGGCCGCGCGGGCTTTCCGGGCGCTCGGCTGCGAGGCCATGGCGCGCGTCGACTTCTTCCTGCGCGCCGACGGTTCGCTGCTGGTCAACGAAGTCAACACGCTGCCCGGCTTCACCGACATCTCGATGTACGCCAAGGCGCTGGCGGCGGCCGGCATCGGCTATAGCAAGGTGATCGACGTGCTGATCGAGCACGCGCTGGCAAGGCACCGGGCGCGCTGATCCGACCTGTGCAGCGTCACGCCAAGCTTGCCGCCCGCCCTGGAACGTGAACCCCGACGGGCGGACAACATCACTTCTCTCCATTGCCTCCGGCCGCAGGGAACATACTGACCCTCCCGGAATTGAAGGGTAACCAGCGGTCTGCCGGCAAATGTTGCACGCCGGCTCAATATATCGGACCATGGCCGCTGGCAGGGGGAGAGACAGCAAGTGGCGGCCAATCGTCGAAACGAGACGGCGTCCGAGGCGCATGGGTTGGACGATATTCTTTCCGCCGCCGCGCCCCGTCCGCGAACCGCATTGCCCAATGTGGCGACCACCGTGACGACGGTGGCTGCGCTGTATTTCGGCCGCGAGGTGTTCCTGCCGATCGCGATCGCGCTGCTTTTGACCTTCGCGCTGGCGCCTTTGGTTTCGGCGCTCAAACGGGTCGGCATTCCCCGCATCGCCGCCGTCATCGTCAGTGTGCTGAGCGCATTCGCGGCCCTTGCCCTGTTCAGCTTCGTCGTCGCCACGCAGGTCAGCGAACTGGCGCAGAACATTCCGGTCTATCAGACCAACATCCTGGCCAAGATCCGGTCGCTCAAGGAAACCGGCGTCGGGGGCGGGATCATCGCCAAATTGAGCAACGTGGTCGAGCGTGTCGGCCAGGAGATCGACCGGCAGGACGCCACGCTGCCGGCCGCCACGCCCGACAAGCAGCCGCGCGAGCCGGTGCCGGTCGAGATCGTGGCGCGCGAAAGGCCGCTCGAAGTCCTGCAGAACATCGTCGGTCCGCTGATCAGCCCGCTGGGATCGGCCGGACTGATCATCGTCGTCGTCATCTTCATGCTGCTCGAGCGGGAGGATTTGCGCGACCGCTTCATCCGGCTTGTCGGCTATGGCGACCTTCATCGCACCACCGAGGCGCTTCAAGATGCAGCCAAGCGCGTGGGCCGCTACCTGCTCATGCAATTGGTGGTCAACATCGTCTACGCCATACCGATTGCGATCGGGCTGTGGATCCTCGGCATTCCCAATGCGCTGCTGTGGGGGCTGCTGGCGCTGGCGCTGCGTTTCGTTCCCTATATCGGTCCGGCCATCGGCATGCTTTTGCCGCTGTTCCTGGCGCTGGCCGTGGCGCCCGGCTGGTCGCTCGTGCTGTGGACGGCGGCCCTGTTCGTGGTGATGGAACTGGTCACCGGCAACGTCGTGGAGCCCTGGCTGTACGGCTCGCGAACCGGACTGTCGCCGCTGGCGATCATCGTCGCGGCGATCTTCTGGACGTGGCTGTGGGGGCCGCTCGGGCTCGTCCTGTCGACGCCGCTCACTGTCTGCCTGGTGGTGCTTGGCAGGCACGTGCCGCAGTTTGAATTCCTCGACGTGCTGTTCGGCAACGAGCCGGTGCTCGAACCGCATGCGCGGCTCTACCAGCGGCTCCTGGCCGGCGATCCGGACGAAGCCACCGACCATGCCGAGGAAATGCTCGAGGAGAAATATCTGGTCGAATTCTACGACAAGGTGGCCATCCCGGCCCTTTTGCTGGGCGAGCGCGACCGTGCGCGCGGCGTCATGGGCGACCAGCAGAGACGGCAAGTGGCGGCCAGTGCGCTTGCGCTGGTGGCCAATCTCGAAGACGACGCGAAGGAGGAGGCGGACGGGGACGATGCGCCGCATGTCGCCGAGGCGGAGGGCGAACCCGGCGACGCCGTTGAAGAGGAGGCGACCGAACTGCCCGACGGCACCGGCCTGTCGGTGCTGTGCGCCGGCGGGCGCGGCGACCTCGACGATGCCGCCGCGGCGATGCTGGCACAGGTGCTGGAGGTCCAGGGGGCGACCGCGTCGAAGGCGGGTTTTGCCGAGATGGAACCGGCGAGCATCCGCCGCCTCGAGCTCGAGACCATCGACACCGTGGTGGTCGGCTTCCTGAACCGCGATTCCGTCAAGCACGCCCGCTTCCTGGTTCGGCGGCTGAAGCGGGCGAAGGCGGCATTGCGGGTGGGCATCGTGTTCTGGTCGGAAACCGGCAACGGGGACAAGGAAGCGGCGGCCAAGCTCGCCCAGGACATCAACGCGGATTTCGTCGCCCACGGCATGGTCGACGCCGTGACAGACGCGCTGTCGCACGAGCCGCCGGTGGCGCTGAAGCTCGTCGCCAAACGGCGCATGCGCCGGCCGCGCGCTGCGCCAAGGAAGGTGCCGGCCGCGGCGGCGGGATAGGAGCGGATGCCGATCATTGCGAGCGCTGGTTCGACCTGCCGGTAAAGGCGCTTATAACGGCTTTGCACCGTATCCCGGTTGTCGGCGCCAGCGGATCATGCCCGGCAGGACGAGAACTCATGATGCATGACGATCAGGTGAACATCGACATCGATATCGCCCGCAAGATGATCCGCGATCAGTTTCCCCAGTATCGCCATGAGGACATCACCTCGGTTGGATCGTCGGGAACCGTCAACGCCATCTTCCGCATTGGCTCAAAGAGCGCTGCGCGGTTCCCGTTGCGGGCGATGAATCCGACCGAATGCGCCGATATGCTTCGGTCGGAGGCCGCTGCGATGGTCGAGATCGGAAAGCATTGCCTGTTTCCGACGCCGCAACCGATTGGGATCGGCGAGCCCGGTCCTCGATATCCAATGCCATGGGCATTGCAGACATGGATCGAAGGCGAGGTCGCCACGCCGCACGGGCTAAGTGGATCGACGATGTTCGCACTTGACCTTGCACGCCTCGTGGCATCGTTGCGCCAGGCGGACACGCGGGGCCGGCGCTTCGACGGGCAAGGACGTGGCGGACATCTCCCCGATCATGACGATTGGATGGCTGTCTGCCTTGAAAACAGCGAGGGCCTTCTTGATGTGGCTCGGCTGCGCGATCTGTGGGCCCGGTTGCGGGAGTTGCCCTGCGCCGGGTCCGTCGTGATGAGCCACAAGGACCTTATCCCAGCAAACCTTCTCGTGCAGGGCGAGCGTCTCGTCGGCGTGCTCGATGGCGGCAGTTTCGGGCCAGCCGATCCGTCGCTGGATCTGGTGGTGGGGTGGCATCTTCTCGACCGCGAGCGAAGGGCGGCCTTTCGGAGCGGCCTTCAAGTCGAGGATCTCTTATGGAAGCGCGGTGCTGCCTGGGCATTCCAGCAGGCCATGGGGCTGGTCTGGTATTACCGTCGCACCAACCGCGCCATGAGTGCGCTGGGGCGCAGCACGCTGTCTCGCATTCTCGCCGATCCTGACATCTGAACCCTGGTTGGGGGTAACTCGGGGTCTGTCGGAACATTACGCTCCGCCAATGCGTTTCACGATCCGGCAAGGGACATTTTTATTGGAGGCTGAACATGCGCAGCTTCGAACTGATCGATCTGCTCTGCGTGGTCGAGGCCTGCAGGCACGATCGAGTGGTCGGAAATTTTGTCTCGATGGCTGAAGGCGTGGAAGAGTTGCGGGTGCTGACCGGCGATTTCGTGTCGCCGGACGATGTGGTGGCGAACGCCCTTTCCACGGTGGCGCTTGCACGAGGCTGCTCAGTCTTGTTCGATGAACAGGCAGGCGCTGAAATCCAGATTTGACGTCCTGATGGCTAAATCTCCATGGGCGATCTTTTGGCGCGGCCTTCAGGTCGAGAACCTCTTATAGCGCGGTGCTGCCTGGGCATTCCAGCAGGCCATGGGTCTTGTCTGGCATTACCGTCGCACCAACCCCGTTGGACGGCGTGCGTAGAAGATAGATGCAATCCCCCTGTCGCAAAGGATTTTTGCGACGTTCGAGCTTTTTGCTGGCCGCTCTGGCCGCTATACATCAGCTATCTTTGGTGATGTCCCAGTCAGTTCGGACAATCCTGGCATGGTCTTCGATATAGTTCGCGATGACATCGGCGCCGTTGGTCCAGGGGATCGCGTCGCAGCGCGCCGCCATTCCTTCGCGCTCGGAGGGGTCGAGCAGCTGTTCGATGAAGCGGTCAACATGGGGAAGGTCATGGTCGCGCCGCATCAGTAGGCCAAGACCGCCAAGCTCTGCCCAGCGGGCGCGGTTGAGCTGCAGGTCCATCTCGTCGCTCTCGTTGGGCACGAACAAGGTCGGCACCGCGCCAAGGATGTTCTCATGAAACGTATTGTAGCCAGGCGCGACGACCGCGGCGTCGAATGCCCGGCTGTAGCGGAAACTCGGGAACAGCTCGACGATCCGATGCCTCCGACCGACCGGCTCGTCTGACTCGAAATCGGCGCGGATCGGCGAGCGGATGTCCAGCACCAGCGTATCGGGACGGTCAAGGAGGGCCTTGAGAACGCCGTTGCGGACGCCGCGCATGTCGAAATTGCTGCCGGAGCCGAGTTGCAGGGCGACGACGGTCATGCCATCGGGTATTTCGAGGAAGTTGCGCGCGGCGGCTCTGTCCAGGCGCTGACTTGGCTCCAGCAACAACACCGGCGGAACCAGCAGAGCCTTATCGCGTACTTCCGACGTCGGGCCGTGATCGAATTCGCCGGCCAGTTCGCCAGGCTCTATTACAGCGTCGAAAGCGTCCGCCATCTCGAGGAACAGGCGGTGCGATTCCCGCCACATCGGTCGCCGTACCCAGATCGAGAACAGGTTGGGGTCCATTGCCAGGGCTGCGACGACACCGTCGAAGACAGCTGTGGCGTCATAGGCAAATACCGCGGGACGCAGATGACTGATCAGGTCGAACAGTTCTTCGGCAAGCACGTCGTTCCAATCCTCAGGCGCGGCATCGATGCCGCGGTGGTGGGTCAGGAAGTGAGCGTGATACCCCTCGTCGGTTGCAATTTTCATGGCGTAGGACATTGTCGCAAAAACGGGCTTCAGCCCTCGCGGCAGTCGCTGGGCCACTGCCATCTGCTGCGCGAGATGCCCCATTCCGATGCCGTTGGACGATGCAAACAGCACCTGACGTATCGGCAAAGGCTGGATCATCGACGCCCGCACGGCCCCCGCATCCCGTGGTTTGGAAATGTTGAACAGCCTCTCAAGGCGTTGCGGGAAGAGCTCGGCAGAATGGTGCCGGGCAACGAACTCCCTGGCCAAGGCCGATTGCCGCGCGTAGGCCTCTGCGTCGGCGATGAACTTGCCGATGACGCGCTCAACATCTCTCGGCGCCGCATAGACCGCTGCGTCACCGAACAATGGCTGGAAGTGCGCGGGGAGAATCGTGACGAGACCTACTGCGAGCGCTTCGAGGATCGTGCGGCCAAAAGCCTCCGACCAGGAATCGTTATGGTAGTAGACGTAGAAATCGAGCCCTTGGAGAAACCCGGGAATACCTGCCCATGCAAAGGGCAGTATTTCCCAGTTGGCCGGCAGCGGACCATAGAGTTCGCTAAGGAAGGGACCGCCGCCCAGGATCCTGATGCTGTAGCGGGCTGCGTCGGCAGGATAGATACGCAGCGCGTCGGCGGCCCTGCTCGGCCATTTCAATTTATCCGGGCGGGCATGGCGGCCGATGACGGCCGGATTGTGCGGCGGGCCGTCCGGCCTGCGAGGCCAGTCGTCGAGATCGATCAGATTGGTCCAGTTTTCAGGCAGGAGTTCCGCGCCCGCAGGCAAATGACGGGGCAAGGCATCGCGAACGACGGCGCTGACGGGGGCGAGCCAAACCTTGACGCCAAACGCCCAATGGCAATTGCTAACGATGCGCGCGAGGTCGTACTGCAGCTTGCCCCGCCGGTCGACCATGGGATGATGGAGAACCATGACCAGACGTTCGGTCCGGATGCCGGTCCGCCTGGTGAAGCGGTTGGACATTATCGCCGGATGGTGCACCAGGACGAGGTCGGCATCGACCTTCGTGTCCGGGTCGATCCGTTCTGTCGCGCCGCCATCAAGCAGTGCCCGCAAGTCCGGATGCATCGGGTAGGGGTGACGCAGCAAAGGTCCCTTCACGGCCAGCAAGCCGGTCTTGACACCCGTGCGGGCGGCAGCTCGGATTTCCACGGCCAGCGCCGTGGAGGTGCCGCCTTCGAAGCGGACATCAGCGACAAACAGGATGTCCAGCCTCATGATTTGGGCATGTCCGGTGCCTTGCGGACGGGATGCCGTGGGTGCCGCCGCCAGGAAACTGTCGATAGTCGTGCCGTAAGCCAGGACACGGCGAGGGCGCCATTTTGCAAGAAGGAGCCCCCAGCGCTCCCGCAAATAAGCCTGCCAGGGCATGTCGGCTGCGTGCAGCCGCTGCTCAACCAATGGAGGCAGATACTCGAAAATCACACGGTAACGGCGGAATATCGTGAAGTCCGAATTGTCGGTCAGATAGATGAGCCGGTCGCTCTTTCCTGGAAGCTTGCGCTTGGTCGTAACGATGATTTCTTCGAGGAAATCATGATTTACACCCAAGGTTGTAACAATAATTGTCGAAATTTCTTCTTCTGATTTGTATACATAAATATTTCCTGGATCTTCATCTCCTGGATCCTGCTTATCCTTTCGAAGGAAGAGCTCCTTGAGCTTTCTCATCTGGATGGCGCTCACATGAGGGATGCAGGAATCTACCAACGGCGATTTGTAGGTGTCAAACGTTCAGGTCGATGCGCCGCGCGCCGTGTGATGTCGGCACATTTGTCGTCGAGCTGCAGCCTACGCAACTGTGGCGAGAAAGCTCCGCAACGGCGGCACACTCCGGTTACATGCCTTCGTCAAACTCGGTTGGCAGTCCGTCAGTGAGCAAGGCTGGTACACTCGCTCGCATTCCCCTTGACTGCGGGGCAGTAGGCGTATTTTCTTATTACTGCGTGACGTTGAAAGTCCTGGTGCGATGCCGCGGCCGTTTTTCGGCCAAGGCTGGAGCGACGCAAATGGCAAGATTGCTGCTGGCAAAGATGGCTTCGGCCGCCGCCTTGGTTTCGACGTCAGTCATGCTGAGCGGATGCTGGACGATTGCAGGACGGCCCATCATCTGCGATTTCGGCTTTTCGCTGAAGGATGGACGATGCGCCAAGGTAACCAAGGTCACCAATGTCACCAAGGTAAGCACGCCTCGACGCGACAAATCGAGCCCGAAGCACGGCGATTCTCACTATTGATCCATCGCCCTGTTCGGCACCAATTAGCGGAGCGGTAATCGTTTCGAATATCGCGCAACGCCTATCACGCGTTACGGACCATTTTGTTTGATGTATAGTTCAACTTCTCCGTCTATTTCTTTTCGGGTTGCGGGGTCTATTTTCTTGGCTATCTCTGCCTTCGCCTGTTCTCCCTGATCGGCCCGAAGCCTCGCGGCGAGCGAGGCGTCGAAGTAAGCTCGTCGCAGGTCAGGCTTGCCGCCGGTGAATACACCGTCGCGATGCCCCCAGGCGAGACGGACGTAGGCGTACTCATTTCCCCGGTTCGCGGAAAGCTCAAGGAGGGCCAGGGCGCGGCGAGGATCGGCAGGCAGCTTGCGGTCGCCTTTCAGATATAGCTGTGCCATAAAATAGGGTGCATACCTGTTGCCCATGTCGTTTGCGCGCTGCAGCAGTTCGAGTCCTCGGGGTACGTCCTTTTTCACGCCTTCGCCCGCGAGGTAAGCCTGTCCCAGATTTGCCATCGCATCGATCTGGCCGGTATCGGCTGCTGCTGAATACAAGGAGGCTGCCTGGACGTAGTCTTGCTTGACGCCAGTGCCGAGGCGGTACGCGTCGCCGAGGGCGGTGATCGCATTCGCCCAGCCGCTTGATGCGGCCAGGCGATACCAAAGAACGCCTTCCTCCGGCAGCTTTGGTACGCCTTGGCCAGCAATATAGGCGGAGCCGATGTCGGTCCTGGCTCTGAGATTGCCAAGCGCGGCGGCCCGAACGTAAGGGTCGAACGCGCGGCCGTAGTCGATCTCGCGCCCCATGCCGACGCGCGCCATGTAGCCCATGTTGATGAGCGCGGCGCTGTATTGCTGATTGCCGGCCAATTCGTAGAAATGCTCGGCCCAGCTATAGCGCCTGGCAATTTCCAGAACACGGCCGAACTGGAACTGCAGGCGCGGGTTGTTGATGTCGGCCGCCAGTGCAAAAGCGCAAGCGCGCAACGCGTCCCGAACGTTGACGAGCCCGTTGGTGACACCAGGCACCGCGCGCTGTGGATCGTTGGGATCGGCGGCGTAGAGATCGCAATCCGTGACCATCGTCCGCATGCCGCGCTGTGTGTCGGGCAAGTTGCTCGGCCAAATACGAAAGGTCTCGCTGACGGCGCGCTCGCCGGCCTGCTGGAACACGAACTCCTCGCTCAACGCCTTGTCACTCGCCCCGATCGGCGCCGTGGCCGCGATCGAGCTGGAGACCAAATTGCCGTTGACATAGAGTCCGCGCTTGGTCAACGCAGCCACCTTGAAGCGGCTCTTCTCCGTCGCCTCGGCCGCGTAGCGGCTGTTCGGAAAGACCTTCACGAAGCGCTCGAAGTCCTCCGGATTCTGGCTGTCGCTGATGAAGGACCATAACACCTCATCGATGGTCAGGCCGCCGTCCGCCTCGGCGGCGTGCTCGGCTTGCGCAACCTGCTTGCCGGCGTCACCCTGCCGGAAGACGAATTTCGTTTCGATCGAGCCGGTGATCCAGGGAATTTGGGAGCCGCCTGTCGCCTGGCGAACGTCGCCCCGCACCGTGCGGAACGTGTCGTACACATCGAGATTCGGCATGAGCAGGGCGTTGGCGAGCGCCGACGAATAGGGGCTGTTGATGCCCGTCCCGTCATAGGCGACCTCACCGGCGCTGGTGGCAAAGGCGACCAGCACCTGGCCGCTGCCGGCCTCTGTGTAGGCGAGGCCTTGCTGCAACCCCTTCTCCTTGGCCACCGGATTGTTGCGGCAGGCATCGAGGATGAAGACTTTCACGCCGACCGGATCGTTCTTCACGATATCGATCAGGTCGTTGAGCCTCATGGCGTCGGCCGCGACCTCCTTGGCCGACGAGATCCGCGTATCCACGGGGAGCAGCAGGTTCTGGCCGTTATACTGCAGGGCATGGCCGGCGTAATAGAAGACCGCCATGTCGGCGCCTATGAGATGCGCGCGTATCGCGTCGTTCAGGTCTTTCTCCGCCGATTTCTTGACATCGTAAAAGAGCAGGACGTCGAATTTGAGCTCGGTCAAGGTATTGGCGATGAGCTTGGCGTCGTTGCGGGGATTGGTCAGCGGGGCAAACGGATATTCGCTGTTGCCGACGACAATGGCAGCGCGCCGCTCGGCGTGGGCCTGGGCGAGCCAAAGTGCGCTGAACGCCGCCAGGAACGCGAGCAGGAGGCCTTGCCTCAAATAGCTGGAAAAGCTCCTTCGCAACATGCCTTCACCGCCATTTTCCAGAGGGAAGCATCCGGCTGATCATAACCCAAGCAACGGCAAAATTCCAACGGCCGCAGGCGCTGCGCATCGTCGGCGTCAGAACCTCATGTACAGCGAGGGCTTCAGATCAGGCGGCAAAAACGAGCCGGCGCTGATGTCGGCCGAACATGTTTCGGTATTCGCAATTGAGTTTGACGATCGACAGCACGCGCCCTGATCGCGGCTCCAAGCGCTACCGATCCACCATCGCCATCCCCCGTTCGCCGTAGCGCGGGCCGGAGATCTTTTCCGGCGCCAGCGCCTCGTCCAGCGCGGCCATTTCGGCGGCGTCGAGTTTCAGCGAGGCGGCGGCGACATTCTCCTCCAGATATTTTCTGCGCTTGGTGCCGGGGATCGGCACGATATCCATGCCGAAGCCAATGCCCTTGCCGAGCAGCCATGCCAGCGCGATCTGCCCTGGCTTGACGCCCCGGGCAGCTGCGATGGCGCGCACCGTGCCGGCGGCCTCGACATTGGCGTCGTAATTCTCGCCCTGGTAGCGCGGGTCGTTGCGGCGGTAGTCGCCTTCGGGGTAATCCTCGGCGCGCTTGACATCGCCGGTGAGAAAGCCGCGGCCGAGCGGCGAGAAGGGCACCAGGCCGATGCCGAGTTCCTTGAGCAGCGGGATGATCTCCGGCTCCAGATTGCGCTCCCACAGCGAATATTCGCTCTGCAGCGCCGAGACGGGGAAGACGGCATGCGCCCGGCGGATGTTGGCGCTACCGGCCTCCGACAGGCCGAAAAAGCGCACCTTGCCCTCGGCCACAAGCTTGCCGACCGCGCCGGCGACATCCTCCATCGGCACATCAGGGTCGACACGGTGCTGGTAGAGCAGGTCGATATGGTCGGTGGCGAGCCGGCCGAGCGAGGCTTCGACAACCTCGCGGATATGCTCGGGCCGGCTATCGACCCCGCTGAGCTGCTTGCCGTTTTCGATGCGGAAGCCGAATTTGGTGGCGATCGTCACCTGATCGCGTTTGCCCTTCAGTGCCCGGCCGAGCAATGCCTCGTTGGTGTGCGGGCCATAGACCTCGGCGGTATCCAGGAAGGTGCAGCCAAGTTCGATGGCGCGATGCAGCGTGGCGATGGACTCGGCCTCGTCGGCCGGGCCGTAAGACTGGCTCATGCCCATGCAGCCGAGGCCGATGGCCGAGACTGTCAATCCCTGGCTGCCGAGTTTTCGTGTCGCGAGGGTCATGGCTGCGCTGCTCCGCTTGGGGTTTGCAGCACCATATAGGGCGTGCGCTCGGTTGCCATAGGTGTCCAGCGCCGCCTCAACGGACTGTGATCATGGGGCGCCCGGGCAGGCTCAGGCCCGCGCCATACGTTTATCCACATGTTGGAAGCGACGCCGCCACCGGAGGGGGATCTGCGTCAGAGCGACATCACTGGATCGAGGCCGGCTGCGAAAGGATGAGGGGGCTGATCGCTGGTTCCTCACCCTCGACAATCCCGTTTCCGGAGAGCGCCAACCCGCTGCTCAATGTGTCGAATTCGATTGCCGCGCCAAGCAGTTGGGCAGCCTGCAAAACCAGATATTCAATGTCCTCGAGGGCGACATTCTCGGCCAGATTCATGATCCTGACCTGCTCGGCCGTCATCGTGATGTTGACGATGCCGGCCGTCTTGAATGCCTTCTCGACCGCCGAATTGACGTCGTCGCGCAGACGCATGGAATAATCATACCGCATCGAAACCTCCCATGGGGAACGGTTTTCTGTCTGGATTGAAGCATGCGCCCGGGATGCCGGGGTGGCAAGTGAAATTTTCGGAATATCCAAATAAAATCAGTAAGTTAGTGTAATTACAGGAAAGGGCATCAGGCGTTCGATGAGCATCATGCGTTTGATGTGCGGAGGGCTCACTGGCCGGTCTTGACGCGTCATGAGGGCTACCATAATTATAAGTTGAATGAGTTAGATACTAACTCACCGTATTTTTAGTCCTGAGCGAGGAGCGCGCACATGGCTGAACTGGAACGCCCGGAACGCCTGCAGATCATGCTCACCACGGACGAATTGGCGGCGCTGGAAAACTGGCGCTTCGAAAAGCGCATGCCAAGCCGGTCGGCAGCGGTCCGGGAACTGCTGCGGCGCGGTCTTTCCTCGGACGGATTCCTGACGGCCGAGCAGGGCGTCAAATCGCAGGAGTTCGGCGTGCTGCCCGACGGCGACGGCAAGACGAGCGACCGGCCTTCGAAGTGAAGCCGGTTTCGCCCGTGGCGCGCCGTATGCGAATTGCGCCCGGGGAGATTGCCTTGATCCGCTTGCGCGCTACCTCATGCCTATGAGCGAAATCGTGGCGGCAACGGCGGACATCGCAACAAACAACGAAAAACAGAGCGCGACCGCCGACGCACGCCTCGCGGCCATCGTCGATTCATCTTTCGATGCCATCATCAGCAAGGATTTGACCAGCATCATCACGAGCTGGAACCTGGCGGCCGAACGCATGTTCGGCTACACCGCCGAGGAAGCCATCGGCCAGTCGATCCTCATGCTCATCCCCGATCACCTCAAGAGCGAGGAGACCGAGATCATCAGCAGGGTTCGCAGTGGCCACCGCGTGGCGAGTTATGAGACGACGCGAAGGCGCAAGGACGGCACGCTTATCTCCGTCTCGCTGACGGTTTCGCCGATCAAGAACGCCCTGGGCGAGATCGTCGGCGCCTCGAAAATCGCCCGCGACATTTCCGCCGCCAAGGAGAGCGAGCGCCGCATCAGGCTCTTGATGCGGGAGGTCAATCATCGCGTCAAGAACCAGTTCGCGGTCATCCTGTCGATGGTCAGGGAGACGAGCAAGCGCTCGAGCGACCCGCAGGAGTTCGAGGAACTGATCCGCGCCCGCATCATGGCGCTGTCGCGCTCGCATGATCTGCTCGTCACCTCGGAGTGGGCCGGCGCCAGCCTGTTCGACCTGATCCAGGAACATCTGAAGCCTTTCGGCCGCGAGGAGCAGATCCTGCTCTCCGGCCCGGTCCTGACGCTGCAGTCGAATGCGGTGCAGAATCTCGGCATGGCCTTCCACGAGCTCGGCACGAATTCCTCCAAATATGGCGCGCTTGGCAGCGAAGACGGCCAGGTCGAGATCACCTGGACAATCGGCTCAAGCGCCCAGGACTTGGGTACCAAAGACTTGGGTGCCAAAGACTTGGGCACCAAGAGTGTCGGTGCGTCGGGCGGACGCGACTTCCAGCTGCTTTGGACCGAGACTTCCACGCCCCGTTCGGACGACAGTCGCGAGGAGAACGCGCGCAAGGGGTTCGGCACAGTTGTCCTGCAGCGGGTGGCGCCGCAGTCGCTGGGCGGCTCGGCTCAACTGGAGCGCTCGCCCGGCCGTCTCAGCTGGCGCCTCAGTGCGCCGCTGGCATCGATCATCGTGCCGCAAGCCGGCGTCGAGGCCGATGATAGCGCAGCGCTGGGCTTCGGCATCTGAACGTCCCGTATGGCCCGTAAAAAGGGATTGGCGTCATGTCCAACCGGGGCGGCGGGTCCTCCGCCGCCCCGGCTTGCCGGTCACCGGTGATGAGGGAGATGCCCTTCGGCATCGACTTCCCCAATGGTGAAGCTCTGGAAGCCCGGCATGAGCTGCCATATGGCTGCAAGGCCTATGATCAGATAGGCCAGGCGGGCCAGCATGGCGCCCCCAAGGACCGTGCCGATGACGTCATAGCCGACCACACCCATGGACAGCCAGTTGAGACCGCCAAGGATGATGAGGGCAAGCGTGACGAGATTCATGATGCGCATAAACGCCTCCTGATGTTGCCTGACAAAAAGACGTCCGCAAAAAAACGCTTGCCGTTTCAAACGGTTCCCTTGATCACGAAATTGTGAATTGTCGTTGCGATCCGTGAATGCGGCGCGGCTTACTCGACCAGTATATGCGCCTCGCGCGCGGCATCGATGAAAGCCTCCCTGGCGATATCGGGAGGCACGTCGCCGCTTGTCGCTCGCTGGCAGGCGCGCAGCGCGGACTGATGTTTCGGGCTGCCGGCGTCGCGCCAATGTGTCGTCAACAATTCGATGGCCTGCTGTGTATTGGACAGGTTGCGGGTGGCGCCGGCCACACCGACCGAAACCACCACCGGCTTGGAGAACCACGCAGTTTGCATCGCAACCTCGACAAAGTTGCTGGCGAAAAACGCGCATGTCGGCGCAAAGTTTCACCGGCTCCAATCACTGTCGCGTGAGGCTGGGCGTCGGCGTAGAACGCATCGTCCCTGGCCGCGCCAGTAGCGCTAGCTAGAGGATGTCCTTGGTCACCTCGACCATGATGGCGACATCTTCGAATGTTGGCTCGGGGATATGCACGGAGCGCGAGACCTGAAGGTCCTGCGGGCTTCCTCGATCGAAAGCGAAACGCATTCCCCGATCCGCGGCACTGCCTGGAAAAATGGCGTCGTTAGCGCACTGGAAAGCACGCGTGGTAACTGTTGATTCAACCATTGCTGGTATTTTATATGGGTGTGGTGGCGGCTCCGACAGTGCAACGGGGGCTGGGTTGCCGGAGCCGCCCACGCGGTCCGGTTGGGGTTTGACCGCGCTGTTCCAAAATAGGACAGCGCGGTCAACGATTCGTTAAAATTGCAGATAGCTAATTAAGTTAGCGCTAATTGAATGGCGATTTTGCAGCAGCGGAACCGGTATTCGATCGAAGGTGAATCACGGCTGATGGAACATTAGTCGTTTCTAATGGTTTCTATTGTCGGCAGGATGGGGGCATCCCTGCTGAAGATCGGCTCTCCGATCGGCCCGCGCGCCTCTAGCCGAGAGCGCGGGCTTTTTCGAGCCGACAGAACGGCGGCGGCCCGGCACACCTGGTTGGGGGAAAGTCATGTGCCGGGCCTTACCGGCGTGGGGCGGCTGCCGGCTGGCTATATATGCGGCAAGGCTGATACAGCTGAAGCATTCAAATGAAGGAGGTGTATATCGCGATTGGATAAAGTAACGGAACGTCCAATGGACGATACCGGAACCAAAGCGGTTACGTCAGACCTTTGCGTGAGGGCCATGGGACCTTGGTCCCCATGGGAAAAGCCCGCCACAGGAGCGACCTGCAGCGGGCTTTCGCAGTGGCTACATCCCGAAGGAATCGACCGCTTGTGATTGCACTGTGAACCACGTGGCCGCTTTGGCCTATGGTGTGATCACGGAAGGCAGGCTTGGGGCAGGCTAATTGTGCTGGTTCCCGCTCATGGGCTCGAACCACGATTCACGCCTTCAAAGGGCGCCTTTGATCTCTCCAAACCGTTCAGACGGGCGAGCGGCAGATCGCGCCAAGGCAAAACCGAAGGGGCAGGCTTGAGCGTGGTGGCCGCTCTAGGAGTTTATTTCCCCTTGCTGCCGTCGCTGCCTGTACATCCGAGGTCAGCGACGACATAGCAACGGCTCAGCGTCACCGGAGCCGCCTCACTGGCGGACATTTGGGACCATACGCCGACCGCAAACATACACCCCAGACTATCAGATTGGCATCATTCGAATGTCGAGTCTCTCCGGCGCCCCCTACCAGCGCCCTTCGTCTCGGGATCTATCCTCTACGGCTCGCAGCATGGCTTCCTCGCGGCTGCATTCATGTTTCCGCGCATAGTACGAGATCAGCGATTGCCGGCGCTCCTCCGACATCATGGCGAAGACGTTTCGAAAGCGAAGTTCATTAGATGAGAGTTTTTCTGGGGCGATTGGATTTGCGGCCTGCAACAGTCGCAATCAAGCATGCGGCCACCCCCCGCTGCGACAACAGCTAGGACGATGGTCGTCACGTTGCCCCTCGCAAAAGCAATGATGTGCTGAATGTCCAAAATGCCTTGTCCTGTCCACAGGGATCACTTTGCCGTGGCCGGCGGCTTAGTCAAGCATCCTCTAATGCAAGGATTGACGTTCTTACGCGGACATGATCCCTTTTGTTTGGGGGATATGCATGCCGACACTAAGAAATCCGCAATATCGAGCCTTTGCGCGACGCAAGCTTTATAGGCGTCAGGACGGCAAATGCTTCTACTGTCATCGCGACCTCACCACCAAGAAGACCGGCGAGCTAGCACTGACAATCGAGCATCGGAAGGCAAAGATGAAGGGCGGGACGGACGATCTCAAAAACTTGGTCGCCGCATGCTGGCATTGCAATCACCACCGCGGCGAACAAATGAACGCCACCAAGCAGCGGAAAGAAGCCAAGGCTCTGAGCCGGCAGCGCCGAATGCTAGCCCGCGATTGCCGTTCCAAGGCCGACTCCCAAGCCGATGGCAAGGCCCATGAGCAGCTTGCCAGCAAAGTCGAGGGCAATGGCGCGAACAGGACTCCAAGCGTCCACACGGCGCGCTCTGAGGGCCTTGGATAGGTCATCGAAGATCGTGTCCATGGGCAGATTCTAGATCCAAACCCCGAATGTGTGAATCCCCTGTTTGTTCCGCTTGCGAGAGGCGCCCATGTGGAGGAATATATTCCTCGTTGCGGCGAACCCCTCAAAACGGAGATCGCCAATGGCTAGAACCAAACCTTCCAAGCAGTTATCGCAGGCTGAAATCGAGTGCTTCCTGGCGGCAGCGGAAGCGCTGCACAAGAGCATCGTGAAGCCGCTCATATCGCCTACATGCGATCACTACCGCTCTATGCGGATCCTGCACGAGGCGCTGTTGAAGACCGTGCGGGAAGTGACCGGGAAGGAAGTCGAGTTCATCCGCTGGTTTGGAGGCGGTTCGGCCTAGCGGTTAGATCGCGTGCCTGGCCGGCGTCAAATCCCTGACTTCTGCATCAGGTTGGCAACTCGCATGCCAAGCCTAGTGGTGAAGTCGCCATTGTTGGCGGCGAAATCCCAACAGAAGAAGGCTCCCAGGCAAAAAAGGAGAATAGAGAATCGCATTAGCGTATTCTAATATAGGGAGAATTGAATAAGCGTTAAGGCAGAGGCGCCATCTTTGAGTGCCCAGGGGAGAGATGACGAACAAGACGGCCACCACCTAAGTCATTGAATTGGTTCCCGCTCATGGGCTCGAACCACGATTCACGCCTTCAAAGGGCGCTGTCCTACCATTAGACGAAGCGGGAGAAGCTCGGATGGTTATGCCGTCAGGACGGCGAGGCGTCAATTCGGGAAGTTGTCGACCGGCTCTTCGCAGCGATAGACCGGGCAGTGCCCGTCGCGCGCCGGGATATAGGCCGACATCGGCACTTGCGGCCAGTCGCATTCATTGCCGAACTGCCTGACATAGCGGTCATAGGTGTTCGGTCCCGTGGTCAGCACCACGGCGCGGCGGCTCTGGATCATGGCCCGGATCTCGGTGCAGCTCATGCCGCGGCTGTCGGGTCGCGCCTCGGCTGCAGCGGTCGCCGCGAGCATGGTGCCCAAGGTCATCAACAGGACAGGAAGGCGAGCGGACATGGCGGCTTCTCTTTGGTTCGGGGCTGCGTGCATTGTCCCATAAAACCCATCGTCTGTCCGCCGGTTCCGCGACGGGCCGCGCCTTGCGCGGGGCAAGACGCGGCGCGAGGCCGTCCGCGCAACCAAACCAGGCGTCGCGCATTGCTGGGCATGGGTGGCAGGAAGCCTTACGAAACGCCGCAATGGTGGCCCGGAAACGAGGGCCGCGAAGCCATGTGCTGTTCCTTCTGCGGCGGCCGCGACCACCGCTATGAGGAGTGCCCGCAAAGGACCGATCCGCCTGCCGCCCCATCGGACGATGCAGCGAAACCTCGCTTCCCGGTCCCTTAGGCGGCGCTGGCAAGGTCGACCTCTAGGCGCGATCTGGTTGGCCGAAGAAATCCGCCAATTCCCGCGCGGTTTGTACCGGCGCCTCCTCGGGGAAGAAATGGCCGCCGGGCATGGCCCGGCCGCGGACATCATCGGCCCAGCCCCGCCAAAGAGCCAACGGCCCGCCTTCGCCCGCATACCAATCGGCAAGCGCGCCTTGCCCGCTCCACAGCGCCAGCACCGGGCAGCGGATGCGCCGGCCAGCGGCCTTGTCGGCATGGTCGTGCTCACGGTCGAGCGTCGCCGCCGCGCGGTATTCCTCGCAGATGGCGTGGATGTGGGCGGGATCGCGCAAGGCATCAACATAGGCCTGGCGCATCTCGGGCGGAAACGTTGACGGCAATGACCCCCAGCCGCCGAGCGCGTTGTCGACGACCGCCCCGGCGGATCCCCGCAGCATCAACTCCGGCAAGGGCTCGGGCTGCGCCAGCAGTGACCAGGGCCAATAGCCCTGCGCCAGTCTGGCGTCGGCCCGATCCCAGGCGTCGGCCGTTGCGACGATGTCCAGCACCGCAAGCTTTTCAATGCGGCCGGGATGATCGAGCGCCATGCGGTAGGCGACCCGCCCACCGCGATCATGGCCGGCGACCATGAAGCTGCCGAAGCCGAGCTTGGCCATCAGGGCCGCCATGTCGGCGGCCATGGCCCGTTTGGCATAAGGGGCGTGCGCGCTGTCCGACGGCGGGCACGAGCTGGCGCCGTAGCCGCGCAGGTCGGCGCAGATGACGGTAAACCGCTTGGCCAATTCAGGTGCCACATCGCGCCACATCAGATGGGTCTGCGGAAAACCGTGCAAGAGCAGCAGCGGCGGACCGCTGCCCGCACGGCGGACAAATATGCCGGCCTCGCCGGTATCGACCTCCATCGTCTGAAAATCACGGAACATGGTGATGCCTCCTTGCCGGCAACGGCCGGAGGCTGGATTTGGTTGCGGGCGGACGCGCGGGAGCGCCCACCCTTGTTCGCCAACCTTTCGGGCCGTTGGGCGTTGTTCCTGCGAGGAAGGCTGCCGCGGGCGGCCGTCAAAGCAAAAGGAGGCACAGATGAAACCTCTGGCCATCGCGTCGCTGATGCTGGCCCTGGCCATGCCGGCGGCGGCACAGACGGATCAGCAGCAGGGCACCGACCTGGGGCCGCAGGCCGACAAATGCAGGGTGCAACCCGATCAAGGCAAGCAGCAGCCAGGTGGCGGCAATCTGAGCGAAAAGCTCAATGATTGCGGCGGGGTGCTGAAGCCGCCGGCCACCGGTGACCAGGGCATGGCCACGCCGGCGCCCGACGTAGGCAAGACCCCGGTGATCAAGCCGGGCGAAGTGCCAGCTCAGCCTCCGGCTCAGTAGAAAGCGGGGCTGGCGGCATTATTGCCCAAGACGGAACCTCGTATCCTGGAAAACGTTTCTTTCAAGAATTCAATTTTGGAAGGACGGCGCCTTGAGAGATATTGCCAGCACAGCCACGTTTATTGCCTTTATCGCTATCCTGATCGCCTTGATGCTGATGGCTCCGAAGAGTTTCGGGTTCGAGACCTCTTACCCGATCGTCGATGGCGATCTACCGGCGCAAAAATAGGGATCGGCATCTACAAAAAGCGGGCGAGGGCATTGCCTGCTTTTTTGTTGGGTCAGCGAACCAGCACGCCGGCATGATCGCACAGCGCCGTGAAGGCTTCCTGCGCCTGTGCCGTGGCGTCCTTGTCTTCCAGCGCCGCCTCGATCTTTTCGCGCGCGGCCTGGTAGAAGGGACCGCGGCTGGCATGCGGCCAGTCGATCAGGATTTCACTGGCGTCCTGAAGGGTTGCCACCTCACGGATCGTGTCCGAGCCATGCGGCTTGATCCGCACCGGTGTCGACAGCATCACATCGGCCATTGCTCTTCCCGCCTTTGGTTTTCCCGCTATTGGAGGATGCTGGCTTCGCGCGCGGCGTCGATCATCGCCCGCATCGCCTTTTCCGGCGGCGTCCAGCCGTCCAGCGCGTCGCGGCAACAGCGCAGCGCCGCCTGGTAGCGCCGGCCTCGGCTGGCGGGCCAGTCGCCGAGGCATTCCAGCCCCTCCCAGGCACTGCGCACCACGCGTTCACGCTCGGCGGCGAATTTCAGGCGGATCGGTCGGGGGAACATCTTGTCGTTCAACTGAAATCTCCGTGGCATGTCGCCCGACAGTGACCGCGGCTCTGCAACAACGGCACTCATGACGGGCGCCGGATAACGCCGCCGACAAAGGAGGGTTCCGGGCCCGAAAGATCAATTTTCAATCGTGCATGACGGCGTCCGACAGAGGTCGCGGCGCCGGCGGAGCGACGTCTTCCGGCGCTGGCCCGTCATCGGGCCGGTCGTGATCGAACTGTTCGGTGCCGGGCAAGGCATGCAGCCAGGTTTCGCGGCGGCTGATCCACAATTCGTATTGCGGCTCCAGGTCGGTCGGCGCGACGTCGAGGCTGCCGAGCATCACCTCGACCTCGGTGTCGCCGACCCAGGCGACGCGGCTGCCGCAGGTCGGGCAAAAGCTGCGCGTGCCGTAAGAGGCGACTTCGCCCGATGTCTCAAAGGCGTCGCGTGGCCAGATCGCAAAGGCCGAATAGGCCGAGCCGCTGGCCTTGCGGCAGTCCTTGCAGTGACAAAGGCCGACGCGTGTCGGCTGGCCGGTGACGACGAAATGCACACCGCCGCACAGGCAACTGCCGGTTCTGCGTGTGGTGTCGGACATGATCGCGGCCTCCCTCGGTCTGGCTTTCGTCAGTCTGGCACGCCAGGGGCCGGGCGGAACAGATGCTCGCCATTTCGTTGGCCGGAAACCGGGAAAAAATCCCGTTTATCGTACCAGCCAACCGGGTTGGTAGCTACCAACCCGGTTGATGCGGCCCGCAGCATCTTTCAACGCAATGCCGGCGAAATGGTTGCGGCTTGCGGCCGTCCTATCCGCGCGCGGCCATGTGATTGTCGAGCTTCTTGCGCGACGGGCCGTAGCGCTTGATGATGGTCTGGGCTTCGCTCTGCGGGATGCCGTATTTGCGCGCGAAGGCGGCGACCTCGTAGGTCTCCTCGCTCGAAACCAGCTTGCGGTCTTGCTTGATCTTCGTTTTGTCGTCGGGCATTGCGTGCCTCGCTTTCTGTCAGCCGCACGGTCGCGGGGCATCAGTATATAGGATGCCGGGATCAGACATAACAGCGACCGGGGCTGCTGGTTCCATGGCAGGCGGACGATAGAAGCCCGACGCGGATCGCGGGCCGTCAGGCCGATGCAGAGGCGGGGCCAGCGGCATGGCGATCGGCCTCGCGGCATTCGGCGCAAGGCGCGCTGGCGCCGGGACAGCCGCGCCGGTGCGTGCCGGCGGGACAGCAAAGCCCGTTGGAGCTTGTCCAGCGCGGGCATTGGAAAACCTGCCCGGTGCCGCCACAGCCGTTACACTCAAGGACCGGTGACCGGACCAGATAGGACTTCGTCCTGAACCTGACGCTCATGCCCAAAACTCACCCCCCCAATAGATGCACCGGACATGCCTGTGCATTAGCCCCGGCTAACGATACCACGTTGCCGGTTACGGACAAGTTTCGGCATCGCTAATTGTTGGGGAACGCTGGCGCCAAGGGCCACGCGCCCCGGGTATCATGCCTTTGGTTCAAAGAGCTCGACCACGTTGCCGGACGGGTCCTCGCAAAGGATCTGGCGGCCGCCGGGGCCGTCGACAATCTCGTTGCGGAACGGCAGGCCGGCCTCGCGCATGCGGGCGGCGAGCGCCGGCAGGTCCTGCACCTCGATGACGACGCGGTTCCAGCCGCCCGGCTGCGGCGTGCGGCCATCCGGCATCGGTCTCGCCGCCGACGCCATCGGGCCGGCGAGCCAGAACGTCAGGTCGTCGCGCTTCAGGATGGCCATCGCCGGACCGAACTGCTGCCGCAGCGCGAACCCCAGATGCCTGGTGTAGAATTCTATCGCCAACTCGACATCGCTGACGAGATACCGGACCGTCGCCATTGCTGGCTCTCCTCGCAAACGGATCACGCCCCCTTGGCGAGGGTAGCTTTTGGGGCGGGTCGCGGCAAGGCTGGAGCCTGGCGACGGCGTCCTATCCGTGAGCGTCAGGCCGGCGCCGGCAGCGCTTGCGGAAAAAATTCCAGGCCGGTGTCGGAACTGCGCGGCATTGCTCGTCCTTGGGTCGATATCCATTGCAACCCTGGAGAGACAGCATGTCGGACTTCACCCAATCGCCGTGGCAGACCGCGGCCCTTCTCATTGCCCGCCTGATCTTCGCCGCCGTCTTCCTGATGGCCGTGACCTTCAAATTCATGGGCATGGGTGCCACCGCAGGCTTCATCGCAGCCGCCGGCTTTCCGTTTCCGCTGTTCCTGGCATGGTGCGCGGCGATCCTGGAGGTGGCGCTGGTGCTGTGCTTCCTGAGCGGCGCCTTCTTCACGCAGGCAGCGCTGATAGCCGCCGCCTATGTGCTGTTCCTCGGCTTCGCCTTCCACGGGCCCAGCCACTGGGCCGGCAACCAGGCCGAGTTCGGCTTCTTCGTCGACCATTTTTCGTTCATGGCCGGACTGCTGTTTGCCGCCGTGCATGGCCCGGGCAGGGTACTGGCGCTGAACCTGGGCTGGCCGGGCAGGGCGTGAGGCGAGCAACAAAATTGGAGGCGTTCGCCGTTTCCGCGAAACGGTGAACTGCCCGGGCCTCACAGCTGATCGTTATACGGTTCCTTCATCTGGCCGACCATGCGGGCCAGTTTCGAGAAGGACGGCATGTCGGCCTCCGGCTGGCACTGGTTGGCGAGCTCCAGCAGCCGGATCGGAAAATTGACAGCGTCGCGGCTCGACGCCGACATGCCGTTGGACCGCTCCTCGCCGGTTTCGCTGGCCTCGGCCTTGCGTAGCGCGATGTCGATTTCCTCCGATGTCAGCACCCCTTTGCGAACCAGCACGTGGTTGATCGAGGCGACGGCCATCAGCAGGCCTTCGAGTTGCAGATTGGCGACGTTCATAGGGTTCCCTCCATTGACCAAAGGAGAAACGCGCCAGCGCCGTTTCCGATCCGAAGCCAGGCGCGGGCTTGTTTCGGCCGCGGGTGCCGGGCAGGCGCTGGCCCGGCTACCGGCCTATTCCTTCGTCAGGCGCTCGCCATATTCGCGCCACACCGCCTTGACCTCGAGGCTGCCGAGGCGCGGGATCGACGGATCGCCGCAGGTGATGGCGGCGGCGCTGATGTCGTAGTTGGGGTAGGCGTTGGCGACAAAGCGGATCGCGTCGCCAAGCGAGTTCACGCGGATGATCGGATCAGCCTGGCCCTGACCGGTGCTGCGCACACCGGAAACCGTGGCTGGAGCATGCCGCATCCTGAAGACGGATGCCATGGCTGGCCTGTCCATCGTCCTCTCCTAAAAGGCCGTACGACGCGAATCATTCCATGAGCTTCTTCTGATGGTCCCACAGCTGCCGGCTGATGAAAAGCCGGCTAGGGGATGCGGGTTTCGGCGGCTGCGTAGAGCCTGATCAAGGAGGAGGCTTGAGGGGCTTTAATGATCTAGGAATTTTTTCCTTGACCGGGTGAGGGCAGCCATGCTACATTTTCGTCCATGGTGCTGATTTGCGCCAACGACCCGCCCGCCGAGGCGGGTTTTGTGTTTTGGGCGCCTTGCCAGCCGATCCGCCCGGCCGCCAACTTTGTAGGCTGGCGGGCCAGCGCCCCCCTCTGTCCTGCCGGACATCTCCCCCACGAGGGGGGAGATCGGCTATTTTCCGGCGGCTTCGCCAATCACAACGTCGCAAGGAAGGCGGGGCGCTTGAGCTGCTAATCTCCCCCCTTGTGGGGGAGATGTCCGGCAGGACAGAGGGGGGCGCCGTAGGGCGCGACCTTTGCGAGAAATCCAATGACCCAACGCTACGCCACGATCATCACCGACGATGACGGCCGCGAAATCGTCAGCGCCATCGGCGAATTCGAGGGCGCGCCGCCGCAGGTGCGGTTGGGGCGCGTCGAGCCGGTGGCATCCGGCGTGCTGATCGGCATGGTGCGGGACCCGGCTGGTGGCTTTGGTTTTCCCCAAGCCGGCATCGGCGGCCACGCCATGGGTCTCATATTGGCGCGGCTCAAAGCGCAGGCCAGCGTGGCAAAACGCGCCGGTGCCGCAAAACCTGCCGCGGTGGCAAAGCCGAAACGAGCCAAGCGGGCGAAGAAAAGAACCCGCTCGAGGAAGCCGACTGGATCGATGCCGAAGGCAAGCAAGGCGGCCAGCGATACCGCCGCAAAGACGATGGACCAGGCCGATGGCTGACGAAGCCATCGCCAGGCCGGCACGCCGCAAGGCCAGGCCGGCAAGGCGCAAGCCGGCCCGCGCGGCGGTCGCGCCGAAGCCCCGCGCGAAGCAGACGAAAAAGACGCTGGGCGATGATTTTCTGGCCGCCGTGCGCGCCGATTTCCGCGCGCATGGCGCCGGCGTCATCGCCGAAGTGCGGGCCGACAAGCCCGACCAGTATCTGAAGATCGTGCTTTCGGTGCTGCCCAGGGATTTCGATGTCGCCATCAACCATCTGGACGCCTTGAGTGATGAAGAGATCCGCAGCCGTATCCGTGGCCTCGAAACCGTCCTCAGGCCGTTCCTCGAAGACCCCGCCGATATCAGCGAAGACGGAATATCTGGCGCTTCTGGCGGAGCTTGACCGCCGCAGACGCCGCAACCTGCTGGCGGCATACAAACCGTATCGGCGCCAGGCCGAATTTCACGCGGCAGGAGCGCTCAACCGCGAAAGGCTGTTCATGGCCGGCAACCAGCTCGGCAAGACCCGGGCTGGCGGCGCGGAATGGGCGATGCACCTCACCGGCCGTTATCCCGCGTGGTGGCAAGGCAAGGTTTTCGACACGCCCGTGCGGCTGTGGGCCGCCGGCGTGACCGGCGAGGGCACGCGCGACAACCCGCAGCGCGTGCTGGTCGGCCCGCCGCAGCAGCAGGCGGCCTGGGGCACCGGCATGATCCCGGCGGACGCTATTCGTCAGACCATCATGGGCCGCAACGTTCCTGGGGCAATTGACAGCGTCGTCGTGCGCCATGGCGGCGGCGGCGATGTGCAGGCCGGCGAGAGCGTGCTGTCGTTCAAGAGTTTTGAGAAGGGCCGCGAGAAATGGCAGGGCGAGACGCTGCATGGCGTCTGGTTCGACGAGGAACCGCCGCTCGACATCTATTCCGAAGGCCTGACCCGCACCAACGCGACCAGCGGGATCACCATCGTCACTTTCACGCCGCTGCTTGGCATGAGCGACGTGGTGCTGTTGTTCCTGTCGGCAGGCGACGTGGAGAGGATGGGGAAGGGGTGAGGCCACTGTCCTGGGAGGCTGTTCAGATCGTCAGCTTTCCAAGCTGAACGCAGGCTCGGTTCCCTCTACCAGTTCCAGCAGATGCCATGGCTTTGCGCCTGACTTGGATAATCCTGAAAACCAGCTATTTATAGGTCACATTCCACGATTGTCCGAGTCCGCCTATGGAATCACGGCCGTGCTCGGCTTTCAGCAATTTGATGTTTGACATGGAACAGATTGGTTTTCAGGACATTGATTGCAGTGAACAAACGTCGTTAACTGCGTCGATAACATTTCTGCTGTTTGTCGCAATGTGGACATTGTCTGCGCTATAAACGGCATGGCAAACGAGAAAACCGGCCTAGACCCACTTCCAACTCGTTAAGGACGTGTTAGGATGATGTTAATGGGAACCGGTCATCTTGACTTTGGCTACAAATGTTGTAGGCGCACGCCTTAAAAGGTGATGCGCCTGCTCATATATGAGCTATTGATGTCAACATGAAGGTTGGCGTGGTGCCAACTCAACCGACAAGGAGGTTGATATGTCTGAAGCTACTACCGATCATATCATGGGCTGCCTCTACGCTCGGCAGCCGGATATGAATCTCGTCAATGTGAAGTTCTTCCGTGGCGACAAAGATTTGATTGAGCCCAATGAGCTGTGCGATCAGGCGCACTCTGCGTCTCTCCAGCGCAAGATGGATGGTGATACCTTGGATGGTGCACCGAAGACGGCGCGACCGAAGATGGACGTGCGGGAATTCGTCAAGACTCTTTGACAACTAAACACTATAGACAGAGATAAGGGCTTTGGATTATTCCAAGGCCCTTATTTTTTGGGGAATTTGATGTCAGCCGCGAAATTGATTCAGGCCTTTTCAAAAAGGACCGAAGTCCCGATCGATATCATCGATGACGTTATTCCTGCTGTCAGGAAGCTTGGCTTCGACGGCGAGATCTATTGGTTCTATGCCGACGTCGATCCGACCGTCCTGCGAGGCTCTGTGGTGCACTGGTCTTATCCGACCTCGCCCGGCGGCCCAGAAATCAACGTAGCTGAAATCACGGTGGCTAAGGCGCTTCCCGACGATTGGAGGCGCTTCGTTGCCTGTAAGGAATTGATCCACCTGCTGGACCCGGTCGGCTCACAGGTCAAATCCGAGGCAGATTTTGCAAAATTGATCGAACGCCTCTCATTGCCTACCGAAATGCAAGATTTCAAGGAAGATGGGATGAAGGTCCTGACTGATCGGATCGCCATAACACAGGCGCTGGCAGTACTCTTCCCGTTGGCTGCTCGTGACGAATTGTACGGGCCGTTCAAGGAGGGCAAAATTCCGCTCGCGGATGTTGCCAGAATTGTGGATATCCCCACGCGCTACGTCGCCCTCGCAATGACCGAATTCTATCCGCCTATTTATAAGTTTCTTTGCGACTTCTAGTCCGATTGAAGCTGCTTTTCCGCCCCACTCAACCGGCTTATTCGTGTCCTTAATCGCGGCGCGCTCGACAGCGTCGTCGTGCGCCATGGCGGCGGCGGCGATGTGCAGACCGGCGAGAGCGTGCTGTCGTTCAAGAGTTTTGAGAAGGGCCGCGAGAAATGGCAGGGCGAGACGCTGCATGGCGTCTGGTTCGACGAGGAACCGCCGCTCGACATCTATTCCGAAGGCCTGACCCGCACCAACGCGACCAGCGGGATCACCATCGTCACTTTCACGCCGCTGCTTGGCATGAGCGACGTGGTGCTGTTGTTCCTGTCGGCGGGGGAGGTGGAGAGGATGGGGAACGGGTGAGATGCGGTGCGCGCAGGCCTTCCCTTCTCCCCTTGCGGGAGAAGGTGGCAGAGCGAAGCTCGGTCGGATGAGGGGTGTTCCAGCTTGGCGCCGCCGCGCTCCGTCACGCACCCCATCCGTCTCGGCGCTGCACGCCGATCCACCTTCTCCCACAAGGGGAGAAGGAAAGAGCCGCCGCGTGTCGCCCGAAAATCTCGCCTTAACAAAGTGATACGATTGACATCTCGCCAATTGATTCAGGCCGCCTCATGACCCGTCACGTCACCTTCATGACCATCGACGATGCCGCGCATTATTCGCCCGAAGAACGCGCGGCGATCGTTGCCGCCTCTCGGATATTTTGTTCGAGGTGATCGTGCGGAAGTTCAAGCCGGCGACGGAAGACTGAAAGGCCGCAGAAGCGGGCTTCCGTATTTCTGATGGTTGCTTCGTTATCTCCCCGGCGGGCTGCGCGGCGCGAACGCGCTGATGGCCGTGGCGGCATTAGGCCCCGATATATGTGCCTCTCAATGGAATCTGGTTTTGAAGACGCGAAAGACTTCGCACCAGAGGCGGAAATCGGCCAGTCGCCCGGCGAAGTGTGCTTCCATGGCACAGTAGGCCGCCGCGGTCTGCGCTTCCGGCCCATAGAGCTCGATTGCGGCAATTACTGCATCGTTAGGGTCGGCAAAATCTGAAAGCCTCAGCGCCGCGCCATTGTCTGTCCGGAGCATCGAGCAACACCTTCTGTTCAGCGCCTTCGCGCTGCATATTTGGCGCAAATCGCGCCCCTGCGGCCCAGCGGCTTGGTTGCTAGAGGGGACTGGCAGCGGAAGGCCACTGGGCCTGACCGGCAGGGCCTTGAGGATGGCAGCGCCGACTGGCGAATATGTATGCACCCCTACTCATATCGGCGAAACATGCGAACGAAGGAAGGGCAAGGCGCGCTGGCTGCGGCCGGCGGGCTTTTTGTTTGGGGCACTTTCGCCCTCAGTCTGCCTTCTAGCGTCTCCAGGAATACCAGCATTTGGGCGGGCTAAATTGCTTCGGAAGCCCCCGCGTCTTGTCGGGGCGGAATGGAGCGCCAATCGAATGATGCGCCGACCTCCCGTGTCATTGCAAAATAGATGGCCGGCTTCATTGGGGAAACCGAACTGATTTCGCTCTCCAGGCAACCACGTTAAGCCAAATCGGTCGTGGATCGCACGTCGCCGGCATTCGGAACTGAAACAGGCTTCGCAGCTTCTATCTGAGCGAAGCTTGATGAGGCAGGCCTAATGTTCAGTGACAAGGAAACCCGATTATTAGAAGCTGGGCTGTTCATGGCGGTGCCGCTCTCAATCCTGGTCGCGGTCTTGGTGGTTAGGGTTACGTTTGGCTGGTTTGAGTGACGGATTGCACGCGGCGGGGCGTGATCGGGGAATAGCTCCAGGCCTTGCCCTGCGTCCGAGAATTCGCGCCTGACGGCTCGATCGAGCCAATGCCCGCCTCGGCTCAAGCCGGGGCGGGCATTTTGCGTTGCGACTTCAGACCTGCCATTGCTATATCCGATGCAAGGTTGCCGAACTCGCGGCGGCGTTGATCCGGCCCGGAGTTACGGATGCAGATTGAACGATATGACGGCGACCGTGAAATATTGCTGCCGCTGTTTGCGCTTGCCGACGATTCTCCCACGCAGGTTTCCAGCTATATCGATGAGGGCGAGGTGCTGGTCGCGCGCGATGGCAACAGGATCATCGGCCATGTGCAGCTCATCGAGACAGGCGAGGGCGGTGTCTTCGAGCTCAAGAGCCTGGCGGTTCGTCCGGCAAGGCAGAGCGAGGGGCTGGGGCGTGCCCTTGTCGCGGCGGCAATCACCCGCTGCCGCGAGCGTCACGGTCGGCGCCTGATCGTGTCGACCGCGGCGGCCGATATAGGCAATCTGCGATTTTACCAGAGACAGGGTTTTCGGATGTGGCGCATCGTGCAGGATGCGTTTGGGCCATCGACCGGCTACCCAGAAGGCTCGGCTGTGAACGGCATCCCGCTGCGCGATCAGGTGGTCTTCGAACGCGACCTCGGCGCGGATTGAGGGCGAGGATCGTCCACCCTGGGCCGCAGCCTCGGATACCATCCAATAGCCCGCTCCGGTTCGCCGGGCGGGCTATTTTTTGTTTCTGGGCCTAGGCAAGGATGTTGACGGCGCGGGCCGCGACCAGTGCGATCGTCAGCAGCGAGATCATCGCCTCGGCCATCATCAACAGCTTGGCGCGCTGGGAGAGCGGCAAGGTGTCGGTCGGCGAAAACGCCGTCGCATTGGTGAAGGCGAGGAAGAAATAATCGACGAAGCCCGGCAGCCAGTCGCGGATCTCGCGGTCGTTCAGGGTCATTTGCGGGAACAGGAAGTCCGAATGGGCGCGGTTGACCAGGCCGCAGGTCGGCGGCCCGCCGCGGTCCGTGCTCCAGAACCACAAGGCAAAGACGATGACATTGGTGACCCAGATGTTGAGCGCGTCGATCAATAGTGTCTGGCCGCTGGACCCGGCATGGCCCGCCAGCAAGGCGCGCACCAGGAACACCAGCGAACCGCAATTCATAACGCTGACGACACCGGTCATCGCCAGCGCCGTCCTGCGGATGACAACGCGAAACCGGCCAACCAGATACCAGTGCTCCTCCTCGACCGCTTTCTGGCTGGCGACCTGTGTCCAGGCGGTGGCAACGGACAGGGGCACGAGCAGGGCGGCCTCCAGCGCCGGCGCCAGCCAGCGCGGGCCGAACGAGAGATCGTTGATCACCAGGAGTTGCAGACAGATGATGACGAGAACCGCCGCGCGTGCCAGCCAGAAGTCGAACGCGCGATGATGGATGACGGCATGCTGGTGACGCATCGAATATCCGGGATGTTCAGGCAGGATCAAATGGGCGGCTGTTCTGCCGGGGGAGGGCAACGGAGCGCCGAAATTCCCGCCCAATCTTGGTCTTGCAATGGCCTGCAAGTATACTTTTTCGTAAGCTTTGACGTTGGGGCTGTTCGGCAAACCGGACGATGTGGTTTAAGCGCCGCATGGTGGGAATAGACGACTCCATGGATGGTTGGGCGCCGGCGGGGCTGACTGCCGCCGGCCTCGAACCGTCATCGGTATGGCCAGGTCTGCTCCGCCATCCCTGGTATTTGCTGGCGCTTTTGTGCCTGGTGCAGATCCTGTGCTGGACGGTGGTGCCGGCACTGATCGATCCCGCCCCGCCCGGCGATGTGGTGGAAGGTTTCATGTGGGGCCGCGAATGGGTGCTGTTGACCTACAAGCACCCGCAGCTTCCGGGCTGGCTGCTCGAAACCAGCCATCTTCTGACCGGATCTTTCCGCTGGCCGCAATACATGCTTGCCCAGCTGACGATCTCGTCGACCTTCATCCTGGTCTATCTGCTGGCCCGCGACATGCTCGGGCAAAGCCGCGCGCTGGCCGCCGTGCTTTTGATGCCGTCGGTCTATTTCTTCGGCTGGCCGACCCCGCAATTCAATCATGACTACGCGCAGATGCCGTTCTGGGCGGCCATCTGCTGGCTGCTCTGGCGCGCCGGCCGTGGCGGCGGGCCGGGCTGGTGGCTGGCGCTTGGACTGGTGTCGGGCGTCGGGCTCTATGCCAAGTTCTCCACCGGCCTGCTGCTTGCCTTCGGCGCGCTCTGGCTGTTGTATGACGCACGCGCGCGCATCCGGCTGGCGACGCCCTGGCCATGGCTCGGCCTTGCCGTTTTTCTCGCCGTTGCCGCGCCGCTGGCCATCGCGCTCTACCGTATCGATTTCCTGCCACTGACCTATTTCGCAGCCCGCGACCAATGGGTGACCGAAAACCGGGTGCGCCTCTACTACATCGGTGTCCAGATGGCCGGGCTCTCCGGCTTTCTTCTGGTGCTGACGATATCCGGGCTGCTGCGGCGCTCGCCCGCCCCGGAAGTGCCGGTCGAGCGCGGCATTCTGGTCTATCTCGTGTGGATGGGGCTTGGCCCGGCGACCCTGATCATGGTGGCCTCGTTGTTCACCGGCACAGGCGAGTCCTGGGGCGCGCCGATGTACAATCTCGTCGGTGTCACGGTGCTCGCCTTTCTCGGCCACCGGCTCGGCGCCATCGAGATGCGAAGGCTGGCGATCTGCGCGTTCCTCTGCATCCTCACCATGTCGAGCGCCTATGCGGCGCTCCGTTGGACGGGCTGCAATGTGCGGGGGCGCCTGGACGCCGTCTGCTGGCCGGCACAGCCGATCGCGGACGAGGCCGAGGCCGTCTGGCACGCCGCGGCGCCAGGCAGGCTCGACATTGTCGGCGGCGATACCCAGGTGGCCATGCTGGCGGGCCTCAATGCCTATGACAAGCCGTCGATCTTCACCGATCTCGATACCCGGTTCGCGCCCTGGATCACCAGCCAGCGCTTGCGCGACCACGGCATGCTGATGGTTTGGCCGGGGCATGACGTGCCGCCGCAGTTGCGGACATGGCTGGGCAACTTCCCGGTCAAGACCGTTCTTTTCAATTGGTCGCGCACGGCGCCGCCTGTGGCAATCAGCTTTGCCGCCATTCCGCCCGGCACGTTGTATCCGCCGCTTGCCGTCGACAGCCAGACCCTGCATCCGGGCAACTGAAGCGGTTCGATCCCCGACCGCGTCGTGATATCGTTCGCTCATGGCCGCGTTGTTTCCGCGCGACTGGACGAAGCGGACGACAATGCCCATCTATTGGGAAATCCAATTTTGTCTGCGCAATTCCGGGCGGGAAACCGCTACATGAGGTGGAATTGCCTTTTTGAGGAGACGTGACATGGCGACTTCGACCGAACGCGCAGTGCTTGCCGGTGGCTGTTTCTGGGGCATGCAGGATTTGATACGGCGCTATCCCGGCGTCATCTCCACGCGTGTCGGCTATAGTGGCGGCGATGTAGCCAACGCCACCTATCGCAACCACGGTACCCATGCCGAAGCCATCGAGATCAATTTCGATCCGGCCGTGATCAGCTATCGCACGCTGCTGGAGCGCTTTTTCCAGATCCACGATCCGACGACGCGCAACCGCCAGGGCAACGATGTCGGCATGAGCTACCGTTCGGCGATCTACTACACAAGCGATGAGCAAAAGCGCGTCGCCGAAGACACCATTGCCGATGTCGATGCTTCCGGCCTGTGGCCCGGCAAGGTCGTCACGGAAGTCGCGCCGGCCGGCGCCTTCTGGGAAGCCGAGCCCGAGCACCAGGATTATCTGGAGAAATATCCGAACGGCTATACCTGCCATTTCGTCAGGCCGGGCTGGAAGCTGCCGGTACGCGAGAAGGCCGTATCCTAACGGTTGGCATAAAGCATCGTTGGGAATGATATCGAAAGCCGCCGGGTGTCCGGCGGCTTTTCTTTTTTGGGCAATCACTCGCAGTTGTTGCTGTTCGCGGTGGGCGCCGTGGCGTCGCCGTTGGCATCGGTTTGCGACCCCTGGTGCAATGCTTTTGGCCCGGTGCGCTTAAAAAACGGCTTCCCCTTCCATTCGAATGGTGCTTTAACGCGCCCATCCACAGGGGTGCTCCGTACGGTCGGGGCTGAGACGGGGGCGGCAAGCCCACAGACCCTAGAAGCTGATCTGGGTAATACCAGCGGAGCGAGGCGGGCGATGTTTTCAGGCGCACAGATTTCCCTATATCCCATGGCCGACGATTTCGTCGGCGTCATCCTGGGCGCGCTCAGCGCGCTCGATCCCTACCGGGACAGGCTCCGGATCGAGACCGATGACATCTCGACCTTGCTGGTCGGGCCGCCCGAAGTGTTGTTCCCGGCGCTGCGCGACCTGTTCGTAGCGGCGGCGCAGAGCGGCAAGCATTGCGTGCTGTCGGCCGCCATTTCGCGGGGCTGCCCGGGCGAGCCGGACGATCCGATCTGCCGCTCCGATGCGTTTGGCGGTCCTGTCGGACCGCTCGGCCCACGAAAGCAAGCCGCCATCACCGCCGTGCGTAATGCTGCTGCCACCGGTCAGCCGGCGGCGGCGCAATTCTCGCTCTATGTGATGGGCATCGGCGACCACATGGACGAGATCTACGGCTGCATCGATTTCCTCAAGCAGTCCGGCGTCTACGATCGCTCCAAGAATTTTTGCACCAAACTGCGCGGTGATACCGGCGCAATCTTTTCGGCGCTGAACGAAGCCTTCTGCCGCTTCGGGCCGGGCGCCGGCCACGTAACCCTCGACGTCACGGTTTCCGCCAACAGCCCGTCGGCTGTCTAGGCCGGCCGCGCTTCCGCGCGTCCCCGTCAAAGGTTATGCCCGTGGTTTCATCTTCAGTCGCGCCGCGCCCGCTCGCGGCTTCCCTTGCCAAGGCAGCCCCCGCCGTCATCTCCGTTGGGTTGCTCCTCATGGCGTGGGAGCTCTACGCTACCTATTCCGGCATCAAGCCGACGATCCTGCCGGCGCCCTCACGCGTCTTCGAACAGGCGATGCTCAATCGTGATGCGCTGATCGACAACGCCATCCCCACCATCCGCGCCACGCTGATCGGCTTTGCCTGTTCGCTCGGTGCCGCTTTCACACTGTCCATGCTGGTCGACTTCTTCCAGCCGCTGCGGCGCGCGCTGTTTCCCGTCTTCATCGTCAGCCAGACCTTGCCGCTGGTGGCCATCGCGCCGCTGGTGGTTTTGTGGTTCGGCTTCGGTTTGACGCCGAAGATCATGCTGGTGGCGCTGGTCACCTTCTTCCCGATGCTGGTAGCTCTGGTGCAGGGCTACGAGGCGACCGAGGTGGAGATCGGCCAGATGCTGCGCGCCATGGGGGCAGGGCGCTGGCGCGTCTTCGTGCTGGCGCGGCTGCCTTCGGCACTGCCCTATTTCTTCGCCGGCCTGCGGATCTCCATCACCTATGCCGTGGTCGGCGCCATCTTCGCCGAATATGCCGGGGCGGCGAAGGGGCTTGGCATCTACATGCTCAACGCCAAGAACAATTTCCGCCCCGATCTGGTGCTGGCCGCGGTCGGTGTCAGTGTCGCGCTCACGCTGATCCTGTTCGGGCTGACGGTGCTCTTGCAACGCCTCGCCATGCCTTGGGAGCGGGCCGACCCGCAATCTGCAGGAAAGGGGCCATGGCGATGAGCCGGCTCGAATTGCGGCATGTGCGCAAGGCGTTTGGCGGGCTCGACGTGCTTGCCGACATTTCGCTCAGCGTCGGTGCCGGTGAATTCGTCTCGATCCTTGGGCCTTCGGGCGCCGGCAAGTCGACGCTGTTCCAGCTTCTGACGGGTGCCGAGCATGGCGAAGGGGAGATGTTGTTCGACGGCATGCCGCTCGACGACCATGGCCGGCATTTCGCATTCATGCCGCAGCGCGACGCGCTGATGCCATGGCGGCGCATCCTCGACAACACGACGCTCGGGCTCGAGGTGCAAGGCATCAGGCGCAAGGCGGCGCGGGCGCGTGTCGCCCCGCTGTTTGCCGAGTTCGGCCTTGCCGGCTTCGAGCGGCATTTTCCGGCACAGCTTTCGGGCGGCATGCGCCAGCGCGCGGCATTGCTGCGCACGGTGGTGCAGGCGCGCGACATGCTTTTGCTCGACGAGCCGTTCGGCGCGCTCGACGCGCTGACCCGCGCGGCCATGCAGCGCTGGCTCGAGCAGATGTGGCGCCACCATCGCTGGACGGCGCTGCTGATCACCCACGATGTGCGCGAGGCCGTGTACCTGTCCGACCGCATCTATGTGCTGTCGGCGCGACCGGCCCGTGTGCTGCGTGAAATCAGGGTGCCGCTGCCGCGTCCGCGCGATCCGGCCGGCGCCGCCGCGCAACAGGCCGGCGCACTCGAAGCCGAGATACTCGACATTCTGCTCAACCCTCAACCATCCAAAGGATATGACCATGACTGATCTGACACGCCGGCAGGCTTTGCTGCTCACCCTTGCCAGCGGTCTTCCGCTGATCGCCGGATCAAGCCGCGTCTTCGCCGCGACGCCAAAAGTCACCGTCGCGTTGGACTGGACGGTCAACACCAACCACATCGGGCTGTTCGTCGCGCGCGACAAGGGGTTTTACCGCGAGGCCGGCCTCGAGGTCGACATTCTGCCCTATAGCGATACCGGCGCCGGCACGCTGGTCGCCAACCGCGTCGCCGATTTCGGCATCAATGGCACCATCAGCCTGTTCACCCAGAAGACCGCCGGGGCCGATCTGAAGGCCGTCTATGCCGTGGTGCAGTCCGAAACCGGCCGGGTGGTCTTCAATGCGGAGCGCGGCGAGATCAAAAGTCCGAAGGACCTTGATGGCCTGACCTATGGCGGTTTCGGCAGCGCCTGGGAAAACGCACTGATCTCGACCATCATCCGCCACGACGGCGGCAAGGGCAATTTCGAAACTGTGACACTCGGCACCTCCGCCTATGAAGCGCTGGCCAACGGCTCGGTCGACTTCACGCTCGAGGTCTCGACCTGGGAGGGCGTCGAGGCCGAACTCAAAGGCATCAAGCAGCGCAGCTTCGTCTATGCCGACTACGGCGTGCCCGACGAGCATACAACGCTGATCTCGTCGAGCGAGGCGTATCTCCAAGCAAACCCGGCACTGGCGTCGGCCTTTATCCAGGCAACGCGGCGCGGCTATCAGTTCACTGTGGATCATCCGGCCGAAGCCGCCGCGCTGCTGATCGCCGCCAACAAGGATGCGTTGACCAATCCGGCATTGATCGAAGCATCGCTGAAGGCGCTGATCGACGGACACTATCTGCGCGCGGAGAACGGCGCCATCGGCACGATGGATCCGGCCAAGATGGAAGCGATCGGCGACTTTCTCTTCAAAGCGGGCATTTTGCGCGATGCGGATGGTAAGATTCTGACGCAAAGACCTGATTTCACGAAGTATTTCAGCAATTCAACTTTGGGCTAGAGTGGTTGCCGTGTCCGTGAAACGGTGAACCGGGGCGGCCAGTCGGCCTCTCGAAGCCGGGTATGCCTGGCGAGCCAAAGAGGCTCGCCAGGCATGACAGATCCTGATCACCGCGCGGATCCGCAGACCCGACTAGTTCCGGGCGATCTCATAGAGCAAAGTGGTTTTGATATGCCGCCCGGGCTCACCCTGCAGCGACAGAGCAGACGTATAAAGTTTCGCGACGGCCGGGCAGAGACCTTCGAATTCCAGGCTGACATTGGCAATGGCATTCATCTCGACGGGAGTGCCGCCAGCCTTGATGAAAGCGTCGGCCAGCAGCGACCAGTCTTCGTCGCTGGCCGAAGCGGCCGGCAGACCGCCCTTTTTCGCCGCGCCGAAAGCGTGGAACAGGGTGGCGCCTATCTTGTCCATGTCACCCAGAAAATCCTGGTCCGGCGTGCTGAGCGCGCCCGGCCCCTGGCGAAGGTAGTTGTCACAGGTGGCAGCTGTTTCCCGCGCCATGACATGGTTGAGCATGTCCAATTGCGCGCGCAGGGCTTCCGCAGCCTTGCTGTCCGGAGCCGAGGACAGAAGGGATGCGTATCGTTGCCTGAGATCGGCCACCGCCACCCTGCTGGTGTTTCGCACCTGGTCGACATTTCCCAGTCTGGCCACGGCCGTGATCTTTTCCACGACGGCGTCGTAGTCTTCTGGGAATTCCTGCTTGATTGCTTTGAATATCTGGCTCCCCTGGCTCTCAATCTGTTCGCTCACCTGAGCCGTGGTCAGCATTTGCGGATCGGGCGAGCCCGCCACAGTCTGATAGAGATATTTGCCGCCGGCAAAGCCGAGCGCCCAGGGCAACACCTTCAGCGCAACGAACGACAATGCGGCTATCGCCGCCACGCCCACACCTTTCCAACGCGTCATCCGCCAGCCCTCCCGAACCTTGTCTCTATTTCGCCCGAGGCTCAGCGCCTTCTCGCGGTCGGCCTCGGCGCTTCGCGCGTTCTACGCGCAATCCTATCGCGGCGGCGGGCAATCCCGCACCTTTCCAGCTCGCCATATTGCTGGTCCTCCCCCGAAAAACCTTGGTCAGCTTAGCGGTTAATCCGCGTATTGTTCCCTATTCGTTCCAAAAATGCAAGCATAAATTGTAGGCCCGCTTCCGACAGTGTCCAAACCTGATCTCGCGCCGGACGCGGGCGTGATTTCGCGCCGATCCGATGTTCCGGGTTAACCGCACGGCAATGGTTGCGTGCAATGGTCCCTTTGAGGGATCATTGGGGTGTTTGCGTTGCTCACGTCAAAAAGTGAAGCGTTTTCGCATAGTAATGAGGGCGGATTTTTCTCCGCCGCGCGAAGGCGTGACATACTGGTCGACCTGCGCGAGGGCTTCTTTCGTCTCTGTGCCCTGGCCTGCGCGGGGCTGTTCGTCTATCGCGGCGTGTCCCAGGTCATGGAGGACCCGACCCGGCTCAACGCCGCGCTGGTGGCGATTTCCGAGATACTCACTTTCACCTGGCTGCTTCTGTCGCGGCGTCCGGTGACGCGTGACTGGAATCCGCTTACGGTCGTCGTCTCCGTGACCGCCAGTTTCGGGGTTGCGTTGATCAGCCTCCAGCCTGGCATTGCGCTTGTTCCGGTCTATTTCGCCGCGCCGCTGCAGTTCGTCGCGCTGTTGTTTGTCATCTGGGGCAAGATATCGCTGGGCCGTTCCTTCGCCATCCTGCCCGGCAATCGCGGCGTGATGACCGGCGGCGCCTACCGGATTGTGCGGCACCCGATCTATGCCGGCTACCTTGCCGGCCATGTGCTCTATCTGCTGTCGGCCTTTTCCTTCCACAACCTCGCGGTCTATGCGGTCATCACCTATATGCAGCTGTATCGTATCCTGCGCGAGGAAGCCCTTCTGGCCGCCGAGCCGGAGTATCGCGCTTACATGGAGCGTGTGCGCTACAGGCTGTTCTACCGCTTATTCTGAGGCCAGACTATCGATCGAAAAGGCTGGAGTGGCCGGTTTTGTTTGGCTTGTGGCCAACCGCGTATTTTACAGCTGTTCGCCGTTTCACAGAAGCGCCAACCTGCCCATCTCGTTGTTTTGGCGAAGTTCCCAAGGGAAAGTGCCGCGCGCTTTTCCCGGGAAAACCGGTTCCACATTTCCTGGAACTGCCTCAAGCCTGTTGACGGCCTGGTTTTCCAACACCGCCCGCTGGGTTCTGCGAGCACAGCCATCGTGGCCGATGTCCAATCGTCACGACATGCGCTAGACGGAGATGTCCGTCAGCAATATGGGAGTGGCTGGTGCTCTATGGAATCGAGTTTCTTTCCGCGCGATAAGGTATATCGACGATTATCGCTCTCGATCTGAGAATATTTTTTACATATGTATTATAGTTTTATCACTCTTATAATCTGTGCATTTCATCAATAAATACCATCAGCTGCGTAAGTGTGCGCCGATTGAAACCGAATCTCACCTGGAGCGTAACTGAATTTGCAATCGGCTGTGCGCCGGCTGTCATAGGGCAACGACTACAGGAGAGTGTTATGGCTTTCACCATCAAGACAGTCGCCAGTGTGTTGGCGGGTAGTGCAATGGTCCTCGTTCTTTCCATGCCGGCAAGCGCAGCCGGGCTCGGCGTCGGCGCTTCGGTGGGCGGCAGCAACGCCGGGGCCGGTGCCAATGTCGGCGGCTCCAACAGCGCCAGCGCTGGGCTCGGCGCCTCTATCGGTGGCGGCGGGGGCAGCAACGCCGGGGCCGGTGCCAATGTCGGCGGCTCCAACAGCGCCAGCGCCGGGCTCGGCGCCTCTGTCGGTGGCAGCGGGGGCATCAATACCGGAGCCGGTGTCAATGTCGGGGGCTCCAACAGCACTAGCGCCGGGCTCGGCGCTTCCATCGGTGGCAGCAACGGCACCGGCGTGGGCGCCAATGTTGGCGGTATTGGTGGTGCCACCGCCGGACTCGGCGCCAATGTCGGTGGCACGGGCGGCATCGGCGTGGGCATTGGCGTCGGAACCAATCCCAGCAATCCGTCCAACCCAAGCAATCTCTCGACCTCCAGCAATCCGAGCCTGCCGGGTGTCGTGGCCCAGATGTCCAGCAGCCAGGTGGCGCGCATGAAGAAGCGCTGTGTCGACGTGCTCAGCAGCGAGGGCAGCTATGATCGCGACCTGCGTCAGCTCTGCCTGTTGATCGCCCGTCGCTGAAGCCTGCCAGGGATGGAGCCGTGAGGCTTCGACGGTCTGGCCTCAGGCCGGTCGGAAGCCCGCCACTCGGGCGGGCTTTCCCGCGTGTCGGCGCTTTCAATTCCCGCCCTGTATCCATCGGGATTGTTCGCCGGCGAACAGTCGGGCGGAACGGTAAGGCGGCTCGAACGTTCTCATCTTCGAAACACCGCAAGCGACGGTGTTCGAGGCCGGCGCATCGGCGCCCAAGGGAGCGGGAAAAATGAGCTTAGGCACGATACTCATCATCATTCTTGTCATTGCGCTGCTTGGCGGCTTTAGCGGGCTTGGCGGCGGGCCGTTCTATGGAACGGGATACTATGGCGGCGGCGGGCTCGGGCTTGTCTTGCTTATCATCATCATCCTTGTCGTGCTGGGGCGCCTCTAGCTGCCTGCAAATCGTCGGGGCTATCGCGATTTCGTGACCGCACCGAGGCCGAGGCGCACCGGATTGTGATGCAAGCAAGCCGGCTTGTGATGCGAAATTCCGAAGGAATCGAGTATGGTGATTTCGGTCCACACCCCCCGTGGAAACAAGAGGAGAGGGTCCCACCCCTTCATCCTCCCCCAAGGCCCGCCCCGGTATCCCGGAGCGGGCTTTTGCATTAGGGAACAGGCTTGCACCGAGGCAGTTGAGTTTGCGGAAGGCTGGCCAATGCCCGCGACACTCCGAACGACACTCTGCGAAATTCGCGATGATCTTCACGCCCTGCGGCGGATGGTGGCGGATCGCGGCCATATCGAGACCATCCAGGGCGAGGCGCTGTCGGGAAGGCAGGCCTCGTGGTAGCGGTTCTTACGCCGCGCGCGGCACCCGCGAGGTGAACGTTGCCCGGGTGACCGAGATGCTGGTGCCGTCGTTGTCGCCGATGACTTCCACTTTGGCCTCGAGCTGTTTCACCAGCGCCTCCACGATGGCTGTTCCAAGGCCGGTGGCCGGCACGTCGTTGATGACCTTGCCGACGCCATTGTCCGAAACCGTCAGTTTCCAGTCGCTGCCGGCGGTCTCGTAGCTCACCTGGATCCGAGCACCGTCCTTTTCCTCGGGGAAGGCATATTTGATGGCGTTGAGCAACAGTTCGGTGACGATCAGTCCGAGGCTGACTGCCTTTTGCGAATCCATCCTGCCGCCTTCGGTCGTAACGGTGACTTCGATCGGCTGGGCCTCGCCAACCATCGAAGTGGCGAGGCTGCCGCACAGTTTCGAAAGGTAGGAGCCGACATCGATCTCGTCGATGCCGACCGAGGTGTGGAGATGGCGCTGCACCTCGGCCACGGACAGGACGCGTTGATGGGCGTCCTTGAGATGCTGGCGCGTCTCTTCCGAGGTGACCGAGCGCGCCTTCAGCAGCAGGATGCTGGCGATGATCTGCAGGCTGTTGGCGACCCGGTGCTCCATTTCGCGCAGCAGCACGTCTTTCTGGTTGAGCAGATCTTCGGTGCGCTTGAGCAGCTCCTCTTTCTCTCTCTCGATCACCCGTCGGGCGGTGATGTCGTTGAAGGCGAGAAGGATGGTGATCGCTGAACTGTGGTCGTAAAGCACCTTGCGGGCATTGAGCAGCATGGTGCGGCGGCCGATCCGCGGGAAATCATGCTCGACCTCGAAACCGTCCATGGCGGTCTTCTCGGGAATGATCGTCTCCAGCAGCAGGCGAAGTGCGGGAATGTCCCACTGACCGTCGCCGAGCGCATAGAGCAGCGTGCCCTGGGTCTGCGCGGGGTCAACCTCGAATGTCTTGTAGAAGGAGCGGCTGGCGGCCAGCACGCGAAATTTTTCGTCGAGCACCAGGAACGGCTCGGTGATCGTGTTGACGATCGCCTGCGCCAGCGTCTGCGCATCCTCGATATTCGCAATGGGTTGGAACATGGGCAAAAGCCAGACGAGCGGCGTTCTGCCGCTCCAAGGATTGACGCTACACTTTTGCTGAACCGTTGTCGCGAATTGAATCCGCCAGCGGCGGCGTCGCCGGCTTATGGCCGAAAGGAAAAGACGGGCACCGGGCCCGCCTTGTCCAAATGGTCAATCGGGCCTTGGCCCAAATCGCGGAGCGTCAGTTCGCGCCGCCGAGCTGCTTGGTCATCTTGCAGAAATTGTCATGCGACTTGCCGATGACATTGTCGCCGCAATCCTTCGTCATCGAGGCGCGGTCTTCGTCCTTCATAGCCATCCAGGCTGCCTTGAATTCCTTCTCGGACTTCATGGTTTTCATGCCGGAGTCTGTGTAGAAGGGCGCCATCTTTGCCGGATCGTCCAGCGCGGAGGTGTGGGTGGCGGCGAGCGCCGAGCCGGTCATCATTGCAAGCGCCATCGCGCCCATGCTCAGCATCTTGAAGTTCATCTGGAAATTCCTCTCTATCGAGGCCATTGGAATAAACGACCTGTAGATAAACGGAATCGAGAGAAAACGGTTCCTCTCCATCGGTAAATATTAAAACCAGATTTTATTTTACCGAGCCTACAGAGGGCGTCGCCGCTACTCCATGTCGGGCACGTCGCCGCTAACAAACAGCGTGGTCGGCGGGCCATAGTCGCCAAGTGTCGGGTCGGCATCACGACTCCAGGCGATGACGCCGACGTGTTTTGCCGCCAGAGCTCGGGCGGTGCGTATGGCGCGGTCTTCGCTCTGCTGGTCGGCGGGGCCGAAGGCGGGAAACAATTCACCGTCCTCGCCGCGGTCGAACGCGACCACGACGATCAGTTTGGGATTCTTATGCTGCGTTGATTGGGACATGTTGCTCCTTCGACGCGGAACCTACCACACTACCGGGAACAAGGGCGGCCTGTTTGACCTGTGGTGGCATCATATTGACAGGACGTATATGGGCATGTATTGAACAGGACTATACAGGTTCACTGAACAGGTATGCATATGAAGCGGCGCACGGTTCAACTGTCTCCCGGCACGGGCAAGCCCGAGCGGATCGCGACCGTTCTGGAGCATGAAATCCGCTCCGGCGTGCTCGGCTTCGGCGACCGCCTGCAAAGTGAGAACGAACTCGTCCAGCGCTTCTCCGTCAGCCGTAACACGGTCCGCAAGGGCCTCAAGGAACTGTCCAGCCGCGGTCTGATCACCACCAAGGTCGGCATCGGCTCCTTCGTCACCTTCGACGGCAAGCCGGTCGACGACGCCATCGGCTGGTCGCGGGCGCTGGCCAATGCGGGCGCCAATGCCGAGACGAGGACGCTGCGGCTGGAGGTCATCGAGGACGCCGATCTCGCCGCCTTGCTGGAGATCGAAAGCCCCTTCTTCATCGCCGTCGACCGTGTGCGAACCAATGCCAGCGACGGCCACGCGATCTCCATCGAGCGCAGCCGCCTGCCGCTGTCGCCGGAGCTTGAGGATGTGCCGCTGCGCGGCCTGCGCGAAGGATCGCTCCATCAGACGCTGCGCGCCGCCGGCCTCATCCCCGACCATGGCGAAGAATGGGTCGGCATCGAGATGCTCAATGCCGAGGACGCGGCGATCCTGGGTTGCCCGCAAGGCACGCCCTTCCTGCGCGGGCGGCGGCTGACGCGCGCGGCCGACGACCGGCCGATCGAATATGTCACCAGCCTGCTCAATCCCGCGCATTTCGCGCTGCATATGAGGTTTTGAGCGATGGCGGATAATACCATTCTCGATCGTGCCATGGGCGCGCTTGTCGGCGGGGCGCTGGGAGACGCGCTCGGCATGCCGACGCAGCTCCTGTCGCCGGCCCGCATCGCAGAGCTCTACGGCCATGTCGACGATTTCGTCGCGCCCTTCGCCGACCATCCGGTGTCGAAGGGATTGTTGGCCGGCACCATCACCGACGATACGGAACAGGCGCTTCTGCTCGGCCGCATTCTCGTCGAGTCAGGCCACCGTTTCGATCATGCACGCTGGGTCAACGCGCTGCTCGACTGGGAGCGCGAGGTCAAGGCGCGCGGCAGCTATGATCTGCTGGGGCCATCGACCAAACGTGCCATCGATGCCATCAACAATGGCGTGCCGGCCGAGGAAGCGGGGCGCAGCGGTGACACCAATGGGGCTGCCATGCGCATTGCGCCGGTCGGCATCATGATGCCGCCGGAGCCGCTCGATGCGTTCGTCGCCAAGGTGGCGGAGACCTGCCGGGCCACGCACAACACCTCGATCGCGATAGCCTCGGCCGCAGCGGTTGCGGCGGCCGTCAGTCGCGGCGTTGCCGGCGGCGACTGGCGTGCCGCCTCCGACAGTGCCGTTGCGGCGGCGAGGCGAGGGGCAACGCTTGGCCATTGGGTGACCGGCGGCGACATCGCCGCGCGTATCGTCTGGGCGCAGGATCTGGTGCGCGGCAAGGTGACGGGGGATGCGATCCGGCTGATCACCGACCTGGTCGGCACCGGCGTTGCCAGCCAGGAATCGGTTCCGGCGGCCTTCGCGGTGCTGGAAGTCGCCGGCGGCGATCCCTGGCAAGCGGCTGTCATCAGCGCCAATCTCGGCGGCGACACCGACACGATCGGCGCCATAGCCGCCGGCATGGCCGGCGCCTGCACCGGCTTTTCACTGTTGCCACAGCAGCATATTGCCCGGCTTGTCGGCATCGACATGTCAAAGGTGCGCGCGCTTGCTGCCGATCTCGTGGCGGCAAGGGTGAAGAAGACCGGTTCCGGCAAGGATGCGGCGGCATGAGCGCGCGCCTCGTCCATATCGGCAGCGCGGTGGTGGACTACGTCTACCGCATCGACGCCTTGCCGGCGCCGGGTACCGAGAAGACGGCATCGAGCTTTGCCCAGGTCGCCGGCGGCGGCTTCAACATGATGGTCGCGGCCAGCCGCACCGGCATGACGGTGGTGTTCGGCGGCCAGCTCGGCAGCGGGCCGAACGGCGATTTCCTGCGCGCCGCCTTCGCCGCGGAGGGCATCGAGACGCTGACGCCGCCATCGCCCGCGATGGACAGCGGCAATTGCGTTGCCATGATCTCGAGCGATGCCGAACGCACTTTCGTCTCGTGGCCGGGTGCGGAGAGCATTCTCACCCTCGACATGATGGCGGCGCTATCGGTAGCGCCCGATGATTGGGTGTTCACCTCGGGCTATACGCTGAGCTATGCGGGCAGCCGCGACGCGCTCGCAGACTGGATCGAGGCGCTGCCTGCGCAAACGCCGTTCGTCTTTGACCCGACGCCGATTATTTCAGACATTCCGCGCCCGATCCTGTCGCGGGTGCTTGCCCGCGCCACATGGCTCAGCTGCAACGCGACGGAAGCGGCCGAGATTGCCGGCCCAGGTGATGTCGAGGCTTTGGCGGCGCGGCTTCTTGACGACCATTGTCCGCAGGCAACCGGTGTCGTCATCCGCTCGGCGGCCAAGGGCTGCCATGTCAGGCTGGCCGACGGCACGGCACAGACCATTCCCGGCTTCAAGGTCTCGGCAGTCGACACCAATGGCGCCGGCGACACCCATATCGGCGCTTTCGTCAGTGCGCTGGCGCGCGGCGTGCATCCCTTCGAGGCGGGGCGTTACGCCAATGCGGCGGCGGCCATTTCGGTCACCCGCCATGGCGGCTCATCGGCGCCGACCGATGCGGAAATCCAGACTTTCCTGAGCCAGGCCGCCGCGACCGGCACGCCGGGCCAGAACCAGAAGGCCCATCAGACAGCCTGACAAGCCCCGCCAAGCGGGCAAACAAAGAGAGGAACCGACATGCGCATGCCAAGACTGACTGCTCTCTTGACGGCGACCGCCGTCTTCACCACCGCACTCACGCTGGCCGCCAGTGCCGCCGAAGTGCATGTGCTCAACTGGAAAGGCTACGGCGCCGACGAGCCCTGGGCGGTCGCCGCCTTCGAGAAGGCGACCGGCAACAAGGTCGTCAACGACTTCTTCAATTCCGAACAGGAAATGCTGACCAAGATCCGGACCAATCCGGGGCTTTACGACGTGGTCATGATCAACGCCGCCTTCAATGACCAGGCGATGGCGGAAAAACTGATCCAGCCGATCGATACCTCGAAGCTGCCGAACTATGCCGACATCAGCAAGGACAAAGCCGGTTCGCCGATGCTCGACCATGACGGCAAGGTCTATGGCGTGCCATGGGTGTGGGGCCTGACGGCGCTCGCCATCAATGAAAAATCCTTCGACAAGCCGCCGACGTCGATCGCCGAAATGTGGGATCCCAAGCACAAGGGCCGCGTCGTCATTCGCGACGACGCCGTCGAGGCGGTGCAGTTCGGCGCTATCGCCACCGGCCAGAACATCAACGACATCAAGGATATGGATGCGGTCAAGACGAAGCTCACCTCGCTGATGCCGCAGATCAAGACCTTCTGGAGCTCGGAGAACGACTGGAACCAGATGGTCGCCTCCAACCAGATCGACATCGGCACCTATTGGAGCGGCTCGGCCGACCGTGCCAAGACGCATTTCAAGCTGCCGGTTTCGCTGGTCATTCCGCAGGAAGGCGCCGTCGCCTGGCTGGATGCCTTCTCCATTCCGGTCGGCTCCAAGAATGTCGAAGGCGCGCAGGCCTTCATCAACTGGATGATCGACCCGAAATTCTACGTCGAATGGGTCACCAAGGTCGGCGCGCCTGTCTCGGCAAACACCAAGGCGGTGGAGGCGCTGCCGCAGGATGCCTTCAACCGCAAGGTGATGGGCGATCCCGAGGTCGCCAAGCGCATCCAGTTCCAGGCGCCGATCACCGATGCCCAGCGCGAGGCCTACCTGGCGCTCTGGCAGCAGCTCAAGGTCGACGTGAAATAAAACCCACGTCCGGACCAGCCGGCGGTTCGCGCCGGCTGGTGCTTTCAATCCTGGGGAGGAGGGTGGCATGGCAGCACAAAGCGCGACCGCATCGCGCAGCGGGTTGAGATCGGCTCTGCCGCTGCTGGCGCCGGCCTATCTCTGGCTGACGGTGGCGATCTTCCTGCCGCTGTCGGCCATGGTCTTTTTCTCCTTCATGACCGACCTGCCGTTGTCGGGAAAGCCCTGGGCTTTCACCCTTGGCAACTACGCCGCCTTCTTCTCGCAGAGCCTTTATCTCACGCTGCTGCTCGCCTCGCTGCGGCTTGGGCTCGAAGTGACGCTGTGGTGCGTCGTCATCGGCTATCCCGCCGCTTACGTGCTAGCCAAGGTGCTGAAGGGCCGCAGCCGCGAAGCGATCTTCCTGCTGGTCATCCTGCCGTTCTGGTCGAACGGGCTGGTGCGCATCTTCTCCTGGGCGATGGTTTTGCGCGAAGGCGGCATACTCGATACGGCGCTGAACGCCGTGCTGCCGTTCAAGATCAACATCGATCTGATGTATTCCTATCCGGCCGTCATCATCGGGCTGGTGCACTCCTACGTGCCCTACATGGTGCTGACCTGTTATCTCACCTTGCAGGCGATCGACGATTCGCTGATCGAGGCCGGGCGTTCGCTTGGCGCCTCGCGGCTGCAGGTGCTGAAACGGGTGATCATCCCGCTGTCCATGCCGGGACTGGTGGCAGGCGCGGCACTGATCTTCGTGCCGGTTGTCGGCTCGTTCATGGAACCGCGCATCCTCGGCGGCCGCACCGGCACCTTCTACGGCACTGTGATCGAGGACCAGTTCGTCGCCGTCTTCAACTGGCCGCTGGGAGCGGCGCTCTCCTTCATCCTGCTCGCCGTCGTGCTGGTCATCCTGGCGATTGCCTCGCCGGTGTTGCGGAGGGCCGCGTGATGGCGACCACCCGCATCCTCGAAGGGCTCGGCCGCCTCTATATCTTGCTGCTGCTCGCCTTTCTCTATCTGCCCATCATCATCATGGCGCTGATGTCGTTCAACGTCTCGCCCTTCTACCAATTGCCGTTCGAATGGACGACCGAGTGGTACGCCTCGCTGTGGCAGAACGACCAGCTGATCGCGGCCACCTGGAACAGCCTCGAGATCGCAATCATCACCACGATCATCAGCGTGGCGCTCGGCTCGGCGGCGTCGCTGGCGCTCTACCGCTACGAATTTCGCGGCAAGAAGGTGCTGCAGGCGCTGCTCTTTCCGCCGATCGCCATTCCGTGGCTGATCACCGGCACGGCGATGCTGATCTTCTTCTTCGGCGTCGGCATCGGGCGCGGCCTGTTTGCCATCCTGCTCGGCCATGTCGCATTGGCGCTGCCCTATGTCATCGTCGTCGTCTCGGCGCGGCTGCAGACCTTCGCGCCGGAGCTGGAGGAGGCGGCGCGATCGCTCGGCGCCAATCAGTGGCAGGTCACAATGCGCGTGACGCTGCCGTGGATCATGCCGGGCGTCATCGCCGGCGGGCTGTTTGCGTTTGCCGTGTCGTTCGACCAGTTCGTCGTCTCCTACTTCCTGTCGACGCCCGGCCAGACGACGCTGCCGGTCGAGATCTATGCCGCGATCCGCAAGGGGTTCACGCCCGAGATCAATGCGGTGTCGACCATCATCATTGTCGTGTCGATGGCGCTGATGCTGCTGACGGCGCGCTTCTTCAAATTCGGCGGAGAGAAATAATGGCCGGCGTGCAGGTAGCGAACGTCTCGCGCAGCTTTGGCGCGCACAAGGCGCTGGACGATGTCTCCATCGATTTCGCCGATGGCGGCTTCTATGCGCTGCTCGGACCGTCGGGCAGCGGCAAGACCACTTTGCTCAGGCAGATCGCGGGCTTCGATTTTCCGGACAGTGGTCGCATTTCCATCGGCGGCGAGAGTGTCGAGCGTGTGCCGGTCGAGAAAAGGCGCATCGGCATGGTGTTCCAGAACTATGCGCTGTTTCCCAATATGAGCGTCGCCGACAATGTCGCCTTCGGCCTTTCGGTGCGCGGCGAGGCCAAGGCGGTGATTGCAGCGGAAGTGCAGCGCGCGCTCGACCTGGTGCAATTGGGCAAGCTCGGCGGCCGGCGTCCGCACCAGCTCTCCGGCGGCCAGCGGCAGCGCGTGGCGCTGGCGCGCGCCATCGTCACCAAGCCGCGCGTGCTGTTGCTCGACGAGCCGCTCGGCGCGCTCGACAAGGCGCTGCGCGTCGACATGCAGATCGAGTTGAAGCGCATCCAGCGCGAGATCGGCATCACGACCATCTTCGTCACCCATGACCAGGAAGAAGCGCTGACGATGAGCGACCGCATCGGCATCCTGCGCGACGGCAGGCTTGTGCAGGAAGGGCCGCCGGAGGAAATCTACGACCGGCCGAAAAGCGAATTCGCCGCCACCTTCCTCGGCGACGCCAACATCTTTCGCGGCGATACGACCGGCAACGGCATCCGCCTGCCGGACGGCACGGCGATTGCCGCAGGTGCGGGCGCGACGCTTGCCGCCGGCGCCAAGGCGAGCTGCGCCGTACGGCCCGAGCGCATTCGGATTGCCACCGATGCCGGAGCTTCGGATGGCGATGCCAACACGCTGAAGGGTCAGGTTTCCAAGCGCATCTTCGCCGGCAACAACAGCACCTATTTCGTCGAGCGTGACGGCCAGACGCTGAAGGTCATCGTGCAGAACACCGGCGCCGACAGGCTGGCGGAAGGACAGGATGTCGTGCTGCGCTGGTCGCCGGAGAGCACGGTGTTGATTGCTGCGAGCTGATCCTTGGTCTGGCTCTTGCCAGACAAGCGACAATAGGGAACAGCATAGCCGGGCATAAGCCCGGAGCATTCCGATGACGCTGGAACTGACCGCACAGGACCAATCCATGCTCGACGGCGAGCAAGGCCCATCGGCAGCCGCCGCCATGAAAATCCTCGTCGCCTTTTCCAACGCGGTGGGCGCGCGCGGCCTGCTCGACATCTCAGGCGCCCATATCGATGGCTGCCTCTACCACGGCAAGGCCGGGCTCGATTTCGTCGAACGGTTGGTCGAGGGCGCCGGCCGCGTGCAGGTGCCGACGACGCTCAATGTCGGCTCGTTCGACCTCATCCATCCCGGCATGGTGAAAATGCCGGCGGCGGAAGAGGTGCCGGCGCGGCGGCTGATGAAGGCGCATCTGGAGCTAGGCTGCCAGGCGACCTTCACCTGCGCGCCCTACCAGACGCGGTTCCGGCCAAGTTTCGGCCAGCAGATCGCCTGGGGCGAATCCAACGCCATCGTCTTTGCCAATTCGGTGATCGGCGCGCGCACCAATCGTTATGGCGACTTCATCGATTTGTGCTGCGCCATGACCGGGCGCGCGCCGGCCTGGGGCCTGCATCTCAGCGAAAACCGGCGCGGCCGCATCCTGTTCGAACTGGACATCGCCGAGGCCGAACCGAGCGACAGCCTGTTCGTCGGCGTCGGGCTGATCGTTGGGCAAGCCAGTGGCGATCGCATTCCGGTCATTGCCGGCCTGCTGCCGCCGCGCGACGAGGATCAGATGAAGGCGCTGGGCGCGGCGGCCGCGACGACCGGTGCCGTGGCATTGTTCCATGCGGTCGGCATCACGCCGGAGGCCAACACTCTCGACCAGGCGTTCCACGGCCACGCGCCGGAAGAGACGATCCGCATCACCCAGGCAGACATCGATCATGCGCTGTCCAGATTGTCCGGCGTGGCCGACGGGGCGCCGCTGGCCGCCGTGTCATTGGGCACGCCGCATTTCTCGCATGAGGAGTGGATGCGCCTGTTGCCCATGCTGCGCGAGGCAGCACCGGGCAGGGGCATCCCGATCTATGTCAACACCGGACGCGCGACGCTGACGCGGCTGCAAGAGGAAGGGGCTCTGGCTGGCATGGAGGCGTTCGGTCTGATCCCGGTCGCCGACACCTGCACCTATGTCACCTCCATCCTCGAGCGCCTCGACGGCGTTGTGATGACCAATTCCGGCAAATGGGCGCATTACGCGCCGGGCAATATCGGTGTGACCGTCGCCTTCGCCGAGATGGCGGATTGCATCCGCTCCGCGGCGGCCGGACATGTCGTGCGGGGTGCCTCGTGACGCAGCCGATTGCAAAGGACGCCGTCGAACGGCTGGGCACTTTCCAACTTGCCGGTGAGGCGGACGGCCTGGCCTTGGTGTTCTCGCAGCCGCTCAGTTTCTGGGGCGGCATCGACGCCGAGACGGGTGACATCATCGACCATTCGCATCCTGGGCTGGGCCAGAATGTCGCCGGCAGGATCCTGGTCATGCCGAGCGGGCGAGGGTCGTCCTCGTCGTCGTCCGTCCTGGCCGAAGCGATCCGCCGGGGTACCGCGCCGGCCGGCATTCTTTTGGAGCGGCCGGACCCGATCCTGGCGGTGGGCGCCATCGTCGCCGAGTTTCTCTACGACATCCATATGCCGCTGGTGGTCTGCGACATTGCAGGGATTGCTTCCGGCGACCGGATCGCCATCCGTGTCGGTGAGCAGGGCGAGGCGGTCATCCATAAAGCCTAACAAACGCTGCCCCCAGTGATTGGTGTCGCCGATGACGGCGGTGATGGGAAATGATGGTGCCGGCCTTGGCTGACCGGCAAGCCGTGGCGCTATATGCTGTCCTCCAGGGAGGAATGGATGGCAGGGACGGATTTCGAACCGGATGTGAAGGTTCGCAGCAGGGAATACCGGATCGGTTGCGTCGGTGCGGGCATGATCATGGCCGAATGCCATCTGGCCGCCTATGCGCAAGCAGGCTTCCCGGTGGTGGCGATCGCCTCGCGGACGAAGGCCAGCGCCGAGAAGGTGGCCAGGCGCTGGGATATTCCGATCGTTCACGATACGCCCGAGCAATTGATCGAGGATTCCAAGGTCGAAATCGTCGACCTTGCCTTTCCGCCCGACCAGCAGCCCGCTCTCATCCGTCACGCGCTGAAACAGCCGCACATCAAGGCGATCCTGGCGCAGAAGCCGCTGGCGCTGACGGTGGAGGAGGCGATCAAGCTGCGCGACGAGGCCGCCAAGTCAGGCAAGATCCTCTCGGTCAACCAGAACATGCGCTACGACCAGTCGATGCGCGTCCTGAAGCAGATCATCGACAGCGGTGCGCTGGGCGACATCGTCTTCGCGCAGATCGATATGCATGCGATCCCGCACTGGCAGGCTTTCCTTGCCGATTACGATCGGCTGACGCTTGCCAATATGAGCGTGCATCATCTCGATGTGCTGCGCTTCCTGTTCGGCGATCCCCACGAAATCACGACGCTGACGCGCAAGGATCCGCGCACGACTTTCGACCATTCGGACGGCATCACCGTGTCGACATTGCGCTTCCCCTCCGGGGTGCTCGCCGTTTCGCTGGAAGATGTCTGGTCCGGTCCGCGCGAGCAGGGCTATCGCGACGACCAGCACATCAACTGGCGTGTCGACGGCACCAAGGGTGTCGCCAAGGGCACGATCGGCTGGCCGACGGGCGTCGCTTCGACGCTGACCTATGCCTCGACGCAGACGACAGGCGGCGAATGGGTGACGCCGAGTTGGGACACGATGTGGTTTCCGCATGCCTTCATCGGCGTGATGGAGCAGCTGCAATATGCGGTGAAGACCGGCACGCCACCGGCCCTCTCCGTTGCCGACAACGTCAAGACCATGGCGCTGGTCGAGGCCGGCTATCGCTCGATGGCGGAAGGCCGCACCGTCAGGCTTTCTGAAATCTCGACCAACTGAAAGTACGCCACCGCGCAATAAGCGTGGCGGCTGAATCGTTTACCGGCAGGAGTTCACATCATGATGCAGGCAGGGGTCTTCACCGGCTACTTTCCCTACGAACTCGATGAGGCCGCCAGGCGCATCCGCGCGCTCGGCTTCAACACCGTGCAGCTCGACCTGCATTTCCGGGATATCGATCTCACGGCCGGGCAGATCACCCGGGACAAGGCGAGGACAGTGCGCGACACGTTCCGCGATCACAATCTGCCGGTCTGCTGCATCTCCGGCTACACCAACATCATCCATCCCGACAAAGCCGAGCGCGAGAAACGCGTCGGCTATCTCAAGGAAATCATCCGCAACGCGCGCGAATTCGGTTCGCCCTACGTGATCTCGGAGACCGGGACCTACAACACCGAGTCCGATTGGGTGCATCACCCCAGGAACAAGACCGAGGAAGGTTTCGAGGAATGCCGCAAGGTGATTTCGGACCTTGCCCAGACCGCCTATGACCATGGCGCGGTCTTCCTGCTCGAAACCTATGTCAACAATGTCGTCGGCTCGGTCGAGGAGACGGTGAGGATGTTCGCGCAGGTCGACCATCCCGGCCTTGGCCTGCTGATGGACCCGACCAATTACTTCGAGGCGCACAACATCGACCGCATGGACCAGGTGCTGAACCAGGTGTTCGACACGCTGACCGACAAGATCCGGATCGCGCATGCCAAGGATGTGAAGCGCTCAGGCAGCGACAAGTCGGAAAAGCACGCCGACATCGGCGACCAGGACGCGCATGAGGGACTGACGTTCCGCGGCGTCGGCGAGATCGAATTGCCGGCGCCTGGCCTCGGCTCGCTCAACTATGACCTTTACCTGAAGCGGCTCAGCGAAAAGCACCCGAACATCCCCGTCATCATCGAGCATTTGACCGAGGACGACGTGCCGCGCGCGAAAACATTCCTCGACGGAAAATTCCGCGCCAACGGCCTATAGGGGCCGCGGGAGGCGACGATGACGACGGCGGCCAAGACGAAGCGCGATTACAGCCTGGTCGGCGAAAGCACCCGGGCCGCGATCGAGACCGGCCTGGCCTCGGCCGAATGGTACCACACCGACGTGCCGCGCAAGGCGATGAAGGAGCTTATGCAGCGCTCCGACGGTCCGGCGATCCGCGACACCATCATCTGGATCGCCGCGATCCTGGGTTCGGCCGCCGGCATCGTCTGGTTCTGGGGCTCGTGGTGGGTGGTCCCGTTCCTGTTCGTCTATGGCGTGCTCTACGGCTCGTCGAGCGACTCGCGCTGGCACGAATGCGGCCACGGCACGGCCTTCCGCACGCGCTGGATGAACGATGTCGTCTACCACATCGCCTCCTTCATGCTGATGCGCAATCCCGTGCAGTGGCGCTGGAGCCATGCCCGCCACCACACCGACACCATCATCGTCGGCCGCGACGCCGAGATCGCGGTCATGCGCCCGCCGGACCTGCTGAAGGCGGCACTGGCCTTCACCGGCATTCTCGATTTCCGCTATTCGCTGCCGACGCTGGTGCGCCAGGCCTTCGGCACGCTGTCGGAGGAGGAGAAGAGCTACATCCCCGAGATGGAACAGCACAAGGCGGTGGTCGCCGCCCGCTGGCACATGGCCGTGTACGTTGCGACGATCGCTTTCGCGATCGCGCTGGAATCATGGCAGCCGCTGGTACTGGTCGGCCTGCCGCGTCTCTACGGCACCTGGCACATGGTGATGACCGGCCTGCTGCAGCATATCGGGTTGGCCGACAATGTCGTCGACCACCGGCTCAACACCCGCACCGTCTACATGAACCCGATCAGCCGCTTCATCTACTGGAACATGAACTACCATGTCGAACATCACATTTTCCCGATGGTGCCGTATCACGCGTTGCCCAAGCTGCATGAATTGATCAAGCATGATCTGCCGGAGCCAAACCCGTCGATGTGGCACGCCTATCGCGAGGTCTGGCCGGTCCTGCTGCGGCAGCTGAAATACGAGGATTTTTATCTCAAGCGCGAACTGCCGCCGACGGCCAGGCCCTATCGCGGCGAGTTTCACGAGGTCGATATGTCGGCGGCCGAATAGCGATCGCGAATTTTTTGCAGGAGACCGAGATGGCCGATTGGGTTGAAGCGTGCGCGGTGGATGATGTCGAAGAAGAGGATGTCATCCGCTTCGACCATGGCGGCCGCACCTTCGCGATCTACCGCTCGCCCGATGACGAGTTCTTCGCCACCGACGGCTATTGCACGCATGAGAAGGCGCATCTGGCCGACGGGCTGGTGATGGACGACATTATCGAATGCCCGAAGCACAATGGCCGCTTCAACTACAAGACAGGTGCCGCCAAGGGCGCGCCGGTCTGCGTCAATCTCGTGACCTATCCGGTAAAGATCGAGGCCGGTAAGGTGATGATCCAGATTTGACGCGCGGCAACCGATCCAGCATCACAAAGGGGACGTTTTAATGAGCCGAAAGAGACCGACCGTCGCCGATCTGCGCGCGATGAAGGGCAAGCGCCAGCTGACCATGCTGCGCGTGCTCAACCTGGACGAGGCGCAGGCCGCCGAGCGGGCTGGGGTCGACATCGTCTCGGTGCCGCCCGAACTGGTGCTCAACCCGCAGTATCGCGATGCCGCGCCCAGCCTGTTCACCATGCCGGGCGAGAATTTCTTCGAGATCGGCACTGCGGATGATTTCGTGCGCTGGGCCTTCCGGCTCTACAAGGCAAGCGCCGACGCGGTCTATTGCAGCGCCGGCTATGCCACGATCAAACGGATGGCGGACGATGCCATTCCCGTCATCGGCCATGTCGGCCTCATTCCGTCACGCGCCACCTGGACCGGCGGCTTCAAGGCGGTCGGCAAGACCGCCGACACAGCCATCCAGGTTTTCGAAGCGGTGAAGCAGCTGGAGGCCGCCGGTGCTGTCGGCGCCGAGATCGAAGTGGTGCCGGTCGAGGTCGCCAAGGCGATCTCGGAGCGCACCTCGCTGATCATGCTGTCGATGGGGGCGGGCACCGGCTGCGACGCGCAATATCTGTTCGCCGACGACATTCTCGGCCAGAACCGGGGTCACATGCCGCGCCACTCCAAGGTCTACCGCAACTTCGCCGCCGAGTATGACAGGCTGCAGGCCGAGCGGGTGGCGGCGTTCTCCGAATATGTCGCCGACGTCAACAGCGGCGCCTATCCCGAGGACAGGCACGTCGTGCACATGGACCCGGCCGAGCTCAGCCTGTTCATGAAAAGGGTAGACGCAAAGAGCTGATTATTCGGATTCTTTGCTGATCATCGCTGCGCCTCGCCACGCTCCATCGGCGAGCATGGCGTGGAGCACCTCGGCGTCGTTCCCAAGCGGCCGGTCGTCTTTCAGCATCGACACATGCGCGCGTACCGCCGCATAGATCGCGCCGGTGCGCGGCGCCAGCGTCAATCCTTCACGCAAATCGACGGCCTGGGCGGCAGCCATCAATTCGAAGGCGATCAGCCGCCGCCACAGCGCGATCATTCCGGCGCATTTCGAAACGGCGAGGGGCGACTGGGTCGCATGGTCCTCGACGCCTTCCGAAACGGGCAGGAAGTCGAGCATCACCGGATTGGCCTTGTGGCGGATGGCAGCCAGGATCGACGTCGCCGTCTTCTGCAACGGCACGAAACCGGCCGAGGCGCCGCCGATCGGCGACAGATATTTGGTCAGGCCGTTGCGGCCCGAGCCGGTGAGCTGGATGAAGCGCGCGACGCTCGCGGCGGCGCATTGCGCGATGGCCAGGCCGAGCGTCTCGAAAGCAAGCGAGAGTGAGGCCGTGTGGAAATTGCCGGTCGACAGCACCAGTTCGTCGTCGCCGATCACCAGCGGGTTGTCGGCGGCGGCGTTGAGTTCGATCTCGACGGCGCGTTTTGCCTGGCCGATAGCCTCGATCAGCGCGCCGTGGATCGACGGCATACAGCGGATCGACAGGGGATCCTGAATCGTCGTGGGCGCCGGCATCTCGTCGCGGGCGAGAAGGTCATGCAAGGCCTTCGCCGCCTCCTGCTGTCCGGCAGCCGGCCGCGCCATCTGCAGGCGTGGATCGAGGATGGTGCGGTTGGCACCAAAACCTTCCATGGTCAGCGCGCCGGCCTGCTGCTGCTGGGCCAGCGCCGCCAGCGCATCCGTGATCGCGAGGGCGCCGCTGCCGGCGGAGACCGCCGAGGCGTTGATCAGCGACAGCCCGTCTTTCGGCGCCAGGCTGATCGGCGCGAGGCGGGCCATCATCAGCGCCTTGGCCGCCGGCATGCGGCGGCCTTGGTAATCGGCTTCGCCTTCGCCGATCAGCAGGCGGGCAAGCGCGGTCATCAGCACGAGGTCGCCGGCGCCGATCGAGCCGAGCGACGGCATCACCGGATGGACACCGGCATTGAGCGCATCGACCAGCGCAACGAACACGGTGGGCGAAAGGCCGGAGCCGCCGGCCGACAGCATCGAGGCGCGGGCGACCATGGTGGCGCGCACGGTCTCGATCGGCAGAGTTTCGCCGACCGCGCCGCTGCGGCCTTCCAGCAACTGGCGCTGGAAGGCGCTGGCATCGCCGTCGACTGTTGTGCCGAGATTGGCGCCGAGCCCGGTGTTCAGGCCGTAGATCTGCTGGCCGGAGGCGGCGGCCTGGTCGAGCACTTTTCGCGCCTTGTCGAGCCTGCCGATGATTTCGGGTCCGATCTCCACCTTGCGCCCCTGGCGGGCGACGGTGGCGACATCGCCGACACCGACGCCGGCTCCGGTGAGGATGAGCGCGCTCATGCGAAACGCAGCCTCTGGCCGATGCCTTTTTCCCCTGCCTTGGCCAGCATCGCCTTGCCCAGCGCAATGTCGGAGAGCGACAGGCCGCGATGCCAGAACAGGATGGTCTCGTCATCGCTCTGCCTGCCCGGCTTGAGGCCGGCGGCGATCTGGCCGAGCTCGGCATGCAACGTCTTTTCGCTCAGCCGGCCGGTCTCGACATGGGCGCGCAGTGAGCCGAACTTGCCGCTTTTGCACTGGCCCCAGTCGTCGACGACCATCTTCTGCATGATGTCGGTCAGCGACAGCTCCACCGCGCTCATCGTGCCATAGGGCACGACCAGCGCACCGGGCTTGATCCATTCGGTCTTGAGCAGCGGCTGCGGCTCCGGCAGACGCGAAGCCTCGACGACGATGTCGGCGCCCTCCACGCAGCTTTTCCAGTCGGCTACGGCCGTGACCTTCTTGCCGAGGTCGGCGGCGAGCTTGGCGGCAAAGCCGTCGCGGCTTTCCGGGCGGCGTGAATGGACGCGGATCTCGTCGAAATCGAAGAGATGGTCGAGCAGCCGCACATTCCAATAGGCGGTGCCGCGCGCGCCGATATGGGCGAGCACCTTCGAGTCCTTGCGCGCCAGATGCCTGGCGCCGATGGCGGTGACGGCGCCGGTGCGCATGTCGGTGATGACGGTGGCGTCGAGGATGGCGCGCGGCGTGCCGGTGCGCGGATCGAACAGATTGAGGATGCCGGATTCCGAGGGCAGGCCGTGCAGATAGTTGTCGACATAGTCGCCGACTATCTTCACGCCTGCCGTGTCGAGTGGCGCGACGTAGCCGCGCAGCACATTGAAATGGCCGTGGAAGGATGGATCCGGTTCGAGATGGACGCGCGGCTCGATCACCGTCTGGCCCTTGCCCTGGGCGACGAGGCCAGCCTCGACCGCAGCGATGATTTCGCCATCGGTCATGGCAAGCGCTTCGATGTCGAAGGCATTGAGATAGTCGATATAGATGGGCTTCATTTTGCGCGCGCACTTTCCTCTCGCCCCGTCCATCCCATAGCAGGCCGCGACGCGACACGAAAGTTTGTTGCGCTGGCTATGGACGCAGCCGGCCAGATGCTGTTCAAACCCGTACCGACATGACTGCCATTCCCGAGACTGAAGCCTTACCCGAAACGGCCACCAATGCGCGGCGCGTGGCGCTGATCGTCGCCATCGCCTTCTTCATGCAGCTGCTGGATTCGACGATCATCTCGACCTCGCTGCCGCAGATGGGCCAGTCCTACGGCGTGCCGGCGGTGGCGATGAGCGTCGGCATCACCGTCTACATGCTGACCATGGCGGTGTTCGTGCCGCTGTCGGGCTGGCTCGCCGACCGCTTCGGCGCGCGCAACATTTTCCTCGTGGCTATCGCGCTGTTCACGCTGGCCTCGCTCGCCTGCGGCTTCTCGCAAAATCTGACCCAATTCGTTGCCGCTCGCGCCGTGCAGGGGCTGGGCAGTGCGCTGATGACGCCGGTCGGCCGCATCCTCGTCCTGCGCAATGCATCGAAATCCGAGCTGCTCAACGCCACCGCGCTGATCACCTGGCCGGCGCTGTTCGCGCCGGTGGTCGGTCCGGTGCTTGGCGGCTTCATCACCACCACTCTGTCCTGGCACTGGAATTTCTTCATCAACATCCCGCTTGGGCTGATCGGGCTGGCGCTGGTTGCCCGCTTCATCCCGGGCGATCGCGTGGCCAATCCCAAGCCGCTCGACTGGCCAGGGTTTTTCCTGACGTCGCTCGGGCTCGCCTGCCTGCTCTACGGCCTCGAGCGCATCGCGCATCCCGAGGATGGCATGCTGCCGACGGTGCTGCTGATCGCGGCGGGCATCGTCATCGGCTGGCTGGCGGTGCGGCATCTGCGGCGCGCGCCACATCCGCTGCTCGACCTCTCCTCGTTCAAGGTGCTGACCTTCGCCATCTCGACGCTTGCAGCCGGCACCATCTTCCGGGTGGCGATCAACGCCACGCCGTTCCTGTTGCCGCTTTTGTTCCAGCTCGGCTTCGGCCTGTCGCCCGTCGATGCCGGCCTGATGATCCTGGCCTATTTCGTCGGCAATCTCGGCATGAAGACGGTGACGACGCCGACGCTGCGGCGTTTCGGGTTCCGTTCGGTGATGGTGGTCAACGGCATCATCGCCTCGGCCTCGATCATGGCTTGCGGGGTGATCTCGCCGCAGACGCCGCAGGCGCTGGTGGTGGTGCTGATGCTGATCGCCGGCCTGTCGCGCTCGATGCAGTTCACCGCGCTCAACACCCTGGCCTTCGCCGACATCGACGCCGCGCGGCGGAGCTCGGCGGCGACGTTGTCCTCGATGCTGCAGCAGGTGGCGATGCTGTTCGGCGTTGCCGTGGCCGCGGCGATCCTCAATCTGTCGCAGATCGCCAGGGCGCAACCGTCGCTCGACCTCGTCGATTTTCGAATCGCCTTTTTCGTGATCGGCGCCATCGGGCTGGTGGCGGCGTTGCGTTTTCTGGTGCTGCCACGAGCTGCGGGAGCCGAGGTTTCCGGTCACGTGCCGGGGAATTGAAAATTGGATTTTCTCGCCTGATGCGGAGATAAATTCCGCCTCATCCTTTCGCCTTGATGCAGCACTTTCGCGAAATGGCTGCGATAGCGCAATCGATTGCCAAAAATGCAGGAGTTTCCGGGCATTGCGCCAGTTTTGGCAATCGATGCGTCCACTCGGCGAATATCGGTATAAGGCCGCGTTCTGAACGCGGATTCATTTGACGAACCGGCGTTGAGCCGATTAGCTTTTGCCTTCGGGATGGCAGCGCTGCCATCGGGGCAAATGCAGACATGAATGCGATCGGCTGGCCAAATCTCAGGAGCCTGAATCAGGAAGGCATTGTCTTTGCCATCGCGGTGGTGCTGTTCGTTGCCGCGGCCATAGGCCTGCCGGGCTTCATCGACCCCAACAACCTTGTCGCCATCGTCAGGTCCGTGTCGGTTCTGGGCATCCTGGCGCTCGGCATGGCGGTCGTGATCATCGGCCGAGGCATCGACCTGTCGGCCGTGGCGATCATGGCGATGTCGGTCGCCTGGTATCTGCAACTGCTCGACACGGGCACTTCGGACGGGCTGGCCTTCGCCTATGTACTATCAGGCGTGCTTGTCATCGGCCTGCTCAACGGCTTTCTCGTCGCCTATGCCGACGTGCCGGCGATCTTCGTGACGTTGGCGACCGGCTCCTTCGTTTTCGGCTATGTGCGTTCGCAACTGATCACGCAGGACGCGGTACCGGTGCCGCAGGGCCATTGGGTCGAACTGCTCGGCGGCCTGCGCTTCCTCGATATCCCGATCGAGGTGTTCGTCTTCGCCGGGCTGGCTTTCCTGTTCTTCCTGTTCCTTCGCTACACCAAATGGGGCCGCTACATCTATTTCGCCGGCGACAATCCAGTGGCGGCGCGCAACATCGGCATTCCGGTGCGGCCGATGCTGGTGCTGCGCTACGTGCTCTCCGCTTTCGTCGCACTGATCGCCGGCCTGCTGACGGCGGCCAGCCTGCATTCGATCAACACGCGTGTCGTCAATTCGACACTGCTCTACGACATCGTGCTGGTGGCGGTGATCGGCGGCATCGGCCTGTCGGGGGGCAGGGGCGGGGTGCGCAATGTGCTGGTTGGCGCGGCGCTGATCGGCATCCTGCTCAACGCCATGACCATCATCGACATCCCGCTGCTCTACCAGAACCTGATCAAGGCGGCGATCCTGCTCGGGGCCATCATCGTCGACGGCATCATCAATCCGCGCGACGAACAGACCGCGCAACAGGGCGACATTTAGAGCGGATGGGCTAGCCCATCTTGCTTGGGGTACCCGGCGTGATCGCGACGATCGGCCGGCAATGAAACCGAACCAGAGGACGTGACATGAGACTGATCAAGACACTTATGGCCGCCGCAACGGCGCTCGCCATTACCGCCTTCGTGGCGCCGACTTTCGCCGCCGACGATCCGGGCCCGGCGGCCTACGCACAGGCGCTCAAGGGCAAGCGCGTCATGCTGGTGCCGCTGGCGATGGGCTTCGACCTGGCGCAGGGCTGGGCGCACTATCTGAAGAAGGAGGTCGAGGCCTGGGGCGGCACGTTCGAGACGCGCGATCCGAACTGGGTGGTCGATGCCGGCGCGCAGGCGATCACCGACGCCATCTCGTCGGACACCAGGCCCGACGTGCTGATCATCCACGCGCCGGACCTCAACTCCTATTCCAAGCTGATGAAGAAGGCGCAGGCCGCCGGCACCTATGTGCTTCTGGTCGACAACCCCGCCAACTTCCCGGCCGACGCCTTTGTCGGCAGCGACTGGGACCGGCTGGGCCAGCTCGAGGCCGAAGCGGCGATCAAGGGCTGCGGTGAAAACTCGTCGAAGAAGATCGGGCTGGTGCAGGGCGACCAGGCGAACTCCTCCAGCCTCTACCAGTATGCCGGCATCATGAAGGTGCTGGACAAGCATCCCGACTTCAAGGTGGTCGCCAAGCCCGACTCCAACTGGGATGCGACGACCTCGCGCAATGTGACGACGACGATGCTGCAGCAGAACCCGGACATCTGCTCGATCATCGATTTCTGGGACGGTGACGCCACCGGCGCATCGGCCGCGATCCGCGACGCCAAGCTCGACGGCAAGGTGTTCCTGGTCACCACAGGCGGCGGTGAAAAAGCCGCCGATTGCGACAAGCTTCAGGACGGCACCTACGGGGCCGTGGTGATGACCGAGCTTGCCCGCCAGTCGGGCGACATGAACGCCATCATCAAGTTCCTGCTGCAGAGCGGCCAGCCGGCCGGCACCTCGCACACCTACATCTACACGCTGGAGAAGGCGACGACCAAGGCCGACCTCAAGCCCGACAGCTGCTGGGATCTGAAGGCGCTGCAGGCCGAAGCGGCGGCGAAGTAAGCCGCGCGGTCGAATAGACTCCACGAGGTGGCCGGATCCAGTTCGGCCACCTCTTTCTCTTGATCAACGGCAGCCAATGTCCTTTCGCGAACGCCTGCAGTCCTGGCGCTACAATCTCGTGCCCGACCATCTGGTCGGCGAGATCCTGACAAAACGCTGGACCGACAACGCCATTCCCTTCCTGGCGCTGGTGGTGACATTGGCGACATTCGGCTCGATCATTCCGGGCTTCTTCAAGCTGAACGCGCTGCAGGAATCGACCCGCCAGCTCGGCGAGTTCTCCATGGTCGTCACCGGCATGACGGTGGTGATGCTGGGCGGCGGCATCGATCTGTCGGTCGGCTCGATCTTCGCGCTGTCCTGCTTCTCCGCCGTCTATGTCTTCTTCATCCTCGAACAGTCGATCTGGCTGGCGCTGGCCGCCTCGCTCGCCACCGGCCTGATCTTCGGCGCCATCAACGGCTATCTCGTCGGGTACCTCAGGCTACGCGCCTTTCTCACCACGCTGGTTACCTTCATCTTCGGCCGGGCGCTGTTCGACATACTGGTCACCACCTATGCCGCCGACGTGCAGCTTTCGACCGCCACATCCGATGTGCTCGACTTCATCGGCGACAGCACCTTTTGGGGGCTCTCCGTCTCTGTCTGGCTGGCCATCATCCTCGCCATCGTCACCCATATCGCGTTGACGCGTTCGCGGCCCGGCTGGCATGTGCTGGCGGTCGGCGGCTCTCGGCGTTCGGCACACAATGCCGGCATCCGCGTGCGTCGCACCGTGTTCATGACCTATGTCTTCTCCGGCTTCTGCGCCTCGATCGGCGGTTTTCTCATCGCTTGCCGGTTGAGCGGGGCAGGGCCGGGCACCGGCCTCAACCTCGAGATCATGGCGCTGACCGCGGCGGTGGTCGGCGGCGTCAGCCTGGGAGGCGGGCGCGGCTCGGTGATCAAGGGATTGATGGGCGCCATCATCGTGCTCACCATGACCAATGGGCTGATCCGGCTGGGTTACGGCACCGGCACCAACCAGATGGTTCTCGGCATCATGCTGGCGGTGGCGGTGACCATCGACATCCGCTGGCTGAAGAACCGCCACAAGGTGCTGAACGAAGTCTATGTCGCGCCGGTCTATCTCAAAATGGGCGAGACGCAGTCGGCGGTACCGGGTTCCGGCACGCCTTACGAACTCGACAACCGTCTGTCGGCGGCCGACCATATCGGGCTTGGCGAACTGGAGGGGCCGGAAGACGTCATCCTCGACCGCGACGACCATCTCTATTGCGGCACCCGCCATGGCGAGATCGTCCGCTTCTTCGCGCCCGACTATGTGAAGTCGGAGGTGTTCGCCCATATTGGCGGCTTTCCGCTGGGGCTCGCCTTCGACAAGTCAGGCAATCTGATCAGCTGCGTTGGCGCCATGGGGCTCTACTCGGTTTCGCCGCAGCGGGAGGTCAAGCGCCTCTCGGCCGAGACCGCGCGCTCCTGGACCTCGATCGTCGACGATGCCCGGCTGCGCGATCCCAATGACTGCGACATCGCGCCGGACGGCCGCATCTATTTCACGGATTCCACGAAGCGCTACGACGCCCACGATTGGGCGCTGGATTCGATCGAGAACCGCGCCACCGGGCGGCTGCTGGTCTATGATCCGAAGGACGGGTCGACGAAGACGCTGCTCGACGGCTACCGCTACACCAACGGCGTCTGCATGGCGCATGACGGCAAATCGCTGTTCTTCGCCGAAAGCTGGGCCTGCCGGGTGCATCGCTACTGGCTGGAAGGGCCGAAGGCCGGCACCGCCGAATGCGTCATCCGCGACATGCCGGGCTATCCCGACAACATCAACCGCGCCTCGGACGGTAATTACTGGATGGCCTGGCTCGGCATGCGCACGCCGAGCTTTGATCTGTCGCTGCGCCATCCCGACATGCGCAAGCGCATGACCCGCCGGCTGCCGCAGGACGAGTGGCTGTTCCCCAACATCAACACCGGCGGCGTGGTGAAATTCAACGAGAAGGGCGGCATTGTCGAGGCGATGGGCGACCTCTCCGGCGGCGCGCATCCGATGGTCACCTCAATGCGCGAACACAAGGGCTATCTCTTCGTCGGCGGCATCCTCAACAACCGCGTCGGCCGCTACAAGATATCAGGCGCCGACCCGAACTGGACCAGCCCCGCTTCCTATTGGGGAGCAAAGCCATGATCCTCGATCCGATCCTGGATATGTTTCGCGGCAAGGCGGTGACCATCCCGCCGCTCGACGGCGCTTTCCGGCCCAACACGCGGCTGGATGACGCGCCAACCTTCGCCGAGCTAACCGAGCCGGATAATCTGCTGGCCGATGGTGGCCGGCTGCTCGCTACCAGCGGCAACGCAATCTATTCGCTTGCCGCCGGAGCCGAGCCCAAGGTGATCGAGACCTTTCCGTCGCCCATCACGGCGCAGGCGCTGGCGCCATCGGGTGACCTGACGGTGGCTCTCGAAAGCGGCAAGCTGCTGACATCAGGCAAGGAGGTTTCGCTGCCGGCTGATCTCAGCTGCATCACTGCGCTTGCCTATGCCGAAGACGGCACGTTGTGGCTGGCCAATGGGTCGGCCGAGCATGCGCCCTCGCAATGGGCGGCCGATCTGATGAAGAAGGGTGCGTCCGGTTCGCTTTGGAAACGCGACGCGACGGGGGGCGCGTTCCGCAAGGTGGCCGGCGCTCTCGCTTTTCCCTATGGGCTCCTTCCTCTCGGCGGGGACGTGCTGGTCAGCGAGAGCTGGCGCCATCAGCTCATCCGCTTCGATGGCGCCACCGGCAACCGTTCGACGGTGCTGACGCATCTGCCCGGCTATCCCGCGCGGCTGGCGTCGGCCGGAGATGGCGGTGCCTGGCTGGCGCTGTTTGCGCCGCGCAACCGGCTGATCGAATTCGTGCTGCAGGAAACGCACTACCGCCAGGACATGATCGACCAGGTGCCGCCGGCCTACTGGATCGCGCCGGCGCTGGCCTCCAACCGCAGCTTCCTCGAACCGCTGCAATGCGGCGGCATCCGCACGATGGGCATCCACAAGCCGTGGTCGCCAAGCCGCTCCTATGGGCTGGTCGTCAGGCTCGACGCAAGGATGCAGCCGCAATTCAGCCTGCACAGCCGCGCCAACGGCACGCGCCACGGCATCTGCAGCGTCGTGGAAAAGGCCGGCCGGCTGTTCATCGCCTCCAAGGGCGGCGATTGCGTGCTCGACGCGGGAGGTTTTTGATGGAACCGATCGTTCGCCTGGAAAACGTCACCAAAAACTATCGTGGTGTGCCCGCGGTCAAGAATGTCAGCTTCGACTTGCGCAAGGGTGAAATCCACGCGCTGCTTGGCGAGAACGGCGCCGGCAAATCGACGCTGACCAAGATCATCGCCGGAGTGGTCGACGCCACGTCGGGCAAGATGTTCCACAAGGGCCGCGAGATCGCCTACGCCTCGCCGCACGCGGCCCTTGAGGCCGGCATCGCCATGGTGTTCCAGGAAACCAGCCTGGTGCCGTCGATGACGGTGGCGCAGAACCTCTACCTCGGCACTGAAAAATTCCTCAACCGGCTGCGCGGCACGTATATTGCAGCACAGCAATTCCTGCAGTCGCTGAATTTCCCGGTCGATCCGAACGCCATGGTGGCGACGCTGGGTGCGGCCAAGCGGCAGATGGTCGAGATCGCGCGCGCGGTGCACCACAATGCCGAGATCATCATCTTCGACGAGCCGACGGCGACGCTGACGCCGGAGGAAAAACGCCACTTCTTCGCACTGATCCGCCGGCTGAAGGCCAGCGGCGTCTCCATCGTCTTCATCAGCCACGCGCTGGAAGAGGCGCTTGCCATTGCCGACCGCATCACCATTTTGCGCGATGGCGAACTGGTCATCACCGACGACACGTCGGCCTTCGATCGCGACAAGATCGTCGCCGCCATGGTCGGGCGCACATTGTCGGGCCAGATCTACCGCCAGCGCGACGAGGCCAGGCTGCGCAAAGCGGGCAAGAAAGTGCTGTCGGTGCAGGACATTTCGATGAGCAATGTCGTGCGCAACAATTCCTTCTCGATCTTCGAAGGCCAGATTACCGGCGTATTCGGGCTGATCGGCTCGGGCAGAACCGAGACCTTCAAGATCGTCTCGGGCATCTACAAGCGCGATTTTCTGCGCGGCGGTGCGATCGAGCTCGACGACAGGCCCGTGCGCTATCTTGTGCCAAGCGAAGCCGTTGCCGACGGTATCGTCTACGTCACCGAGGACCGCAAGAGCGAAGGCATTTTCGAGACGATGGGCATTGCCGAAAACCTGTTCGGCGGGCTGCTCGCCGCGGGCCGCGAAAAGGCCTGGGTGATCAACCAGCAGGAGATGCGGCAGCTGTCGGCGCAATGGACCAAGACGCTCAACATCAAGGCGATCAACGACAATGCCCGCGTCGTCGAACTGTCGGGCGGCAACCAGCAGAAGGTGGTGATCGGCAAGGGACTGGTGCAGCAGCCGCGCATCGTCATCTTCGACGAACCGACGCGCGGCGTCGATGTCGGCGCCATCGCCGAGATCCACCAGATCATCAACCGGCTGGCCGATGAGGGGCTCGCTGTCGTGGTCATCTCGTCCTACTTGCCGGAGATTATGAACCTGTCGGACCGGATACTCGTTTGCCGACAGGGCCGCATCGTCGAGGAGTATTCGCCGGCGGAGGCGACGGAGGAGAAGATCATGTACGCGGCGGTTCACTAGGGTGCTGGCCGGTGCGTATACGTTGATAATTGGCGAAGACCTCAACCCCTTCGTCATCCAGGGGTCTCCGCGACGGCGCTTCGCGCCTGCTCCATCCTAGGATGACGAAGCCGAGATGCTTCGGCGAATCGTCAAGGCTTTGCTCCGATACGCACGAAAACTGAATCAGAAGAGCCGATTAGCCACCTTTGCTCGAGACCTGATTCAACGACCTGATCCATCGATACAACGAAGGAAAACGCCATGGCCACCACAAGACTCCTCAGCGATACCGAGGTCGAGAAAATCCCGGCGGTGAAGGCCGTGTTCGACGATATCAGGGCGACGCGCAAATCGGATTTCGTCAACAATTTCTGGCGCGGGCTGGCCAATGATCCGGTGTCGCTGAAGCGGGTGTGGGAGCAGCTGAAGGCGGTGATGTTGGCGGACAGCGCCATCGATCCGCTGACCAAGGAAATGATCTACATAGCCGTCTCGACCGCCAATGGCTGCTCCTACTGCGTCCACTCGCATACGGCCGCGGCGCGGGCCAAGGGCATGACCGACGCGCAGCATGGCGAGCTGGTGTCGATCATCGGGCTGGCAGGCCAGACTAACCATCTGGTCACGGCAATGCAGATCCCTGTCGATCCGCAGTTCGAGGTGAAATGAGCTTTTCGCGCGCCGTCACAAGATTGTGAGCGCGGCCAATGTGTCGCGTAACTACGGTAAGCAGCTGAAATCTTTTCGGTTTCCGCGTTGCAGCGCGTGCCTCTAGCGCTCTTCGACGACCGTTTCCTGCAATTGCATCGTTTATCCCAGCCACTGTTAAGGAAGTGACATGGAACGGCACTAAGGAAGCCCCCATGCGATGACGTTTGCCTGGGGGCGCGGCTCGCATGGTGGAGCCGGCATGAGAATCGTTCAGATCACAGACACCCATTTCAGCCCGACCAAGGCGCATTTCAACGGCAATTGGGCGCCGCTGGCCGCCTGGATCGAGCAAAGCGGCGCCGACCTTGTCATCCACACCGGCGACCTCAGCGTCGACGGTGCCGACAGGGATGACGACATCGCCTTCTGCATGGATCTGATGCGGGAAATCTCCGCGCCGATGCTGCTGGTGCCCGGCAATCACGATGTCGGCCATCTGCCCGGCTCGCTGCAGCCGGTCAATGCCGGACGCCTGGAGCGCTGGCGCCGGCTGGTCGGACCCGATTACTGGATGGAAGACGCCGGGAGCTGGCGCCTCATCGGGCTCGACAGCCTGCTGATGGGCTTTGATGATGCCGAGGAAGAGGCGCAGTTCGACTGGCTGCGGACCGTGCTGGAAAGCCGCGGCGGCCGGCGCGTCGCGCTCTTCGCCCACAAGCCGCTGTTCGTCGATGCGCCCGGCGAGGGCGATACCGGCTACTGGAGCGTCAGGCCGGCGCAGCGCCAACGCCTCTACGACCTGATCGCCACCCACGATGTCGCGCTGTTCGCTAGCGGCCATCTGCACCGGGCATGGCAAGGCAAATACGAAAACACATCGTTGGTCTGGGGTCCGTCGGCCGCCTTCGTCGTCGGCGACATGGAGCGCGACATGCCAGGCGAGCGGCTGCTTGGCGCCGTCATCCACCAATTCAGCGATACCGTCACCAGCGAGATCGTCGCCATCCCCGGCATGACGGCCTACGTCCTCGATGATGTGGTGGCCGAGGTCTATCCGCACGAGGCGCACAAGGCTCGAAAGCGGGTCGCGTCATGAGCGCGCTATCGCTTCGCAGTCTGAAGAAGTCCTTTGGCGGCAATGCCATTCTGAACGGCGTCAGCCTCGATGTCGAAGCCGGCGAATTCATCGCGCTCGTCGGCCCCTCCGGATGTGGCAAGAGCACCTTGCTGCGCATCCTCGCGGGGCTCGACCATGCCGACAGCGGCGAAATCTTCGTCGGCGGGAAGGACATGTCGCCGGTCGCCGCGGCCGAGCGCAACATCGCCATGGTGTTCCAGTCCTACGCGCTCTACCCGCATCTGACAGCTGGGCAGAACATCGCCGTGCCGCTCGCCATGAAGCGGCTGAGCCGGTCGCAGCGCCTGCCGCTGGTCGGCCCCCTGCTGCCCGGCCAAAAGGATATTCGCACCGGCATCGCGCGCGATGTCCGCGAGATGGCGGGTTTGCTCAAGATCGACCATCTGCTCGACCGCAAGCCGGGGCAGATGTCGGGCGGCCAGCGGCAGCGCGTGGCGCTGGCGCGTGCCATGGTGCGCCATCCCAGCATCTTCCTGATGGACGAGCCGCTCTCCAATCTTGATGCCAATCTGCGCGTCCACGCCCGCGGCGAGATCGTCGAACTGCACCGCCGCGCCGGCGTGCCGACGCTCTATGTGACGCACGACCAGGCCGAGGCGCTTTCGATGGCCGACCGGGTGGCGGTGATGATCGGCGGCAATCTGCTGCAGCTCGCAGCACCCGATGTGATCTACAACGATCCCGCCCATATCGAGGTGGCGCGTTTCGTCGGTCAGCCGAGGATCAACATCATCCCGGCGCAAGCCGAGAACGGCCATGTCGGCTTCGAAGGCATCCGGCTGGCTTTACTGGAGAAGGTGGCGAACGGCCCGGTCAGCCTCGGCATTCGGCCGGAATTCGTCAAACTGTCTCCCAGCGGGCGCAGCGGCCTTGCCGGGCGGATCGAACGGCTCGAATTCCTCGGGTCGGAAGTCATTGCCCATTGCCGTCTCGACGCCTCCGGCGACGGCGTCGTCGCCAAGCTGGCGCCACAGGAGGCGAGGGACCTGATTGCCGGAATGAAGGTGGGTGTCGTCCTGGCCCCCGAACAGGCGATGGTCTTCGGGCCGGAGGGAAAGCGGCTGCGCATCGCGGCGGGCGCCCGGCAGGAGCCGGCCTATGTCTAGCGTCGCGCTGGCGGGCAATGTCGCGAGCGCCGCGGCACGGCGTGCGCGCAGCGAAGACCGGACCGCCTGGCTGCTGGCGGCGCCGGCCATCGTGCTGTTGCTGCTGTTCGTGCTGTTGCCGGTGGCCGCCGTCATCTTTCTCGGCTTCACCGATTTCGAGCTCGGCTACGGCAAGTTCCGCTTCGTCGGCTTCGAGAACTACGCGCATCTTCTAAACGACCGCACCTTCCGCCGGTCGCTGTGGAACACCTCGGTCTATACGGCGATCGTTGCGCCGGTCTCGATCGTGCTTGGCCTGGGGGTTGCGCTGCTGATCGAAGGCGAGGGGCGGGCGCGCGGCTTTTTCCGCACCGTCTATTTCCTGCCCGTCGCCTCGCTGATCGTCGCCATGGCGACGGTCTGGCAATACATCTTCCATCCGACGATCGGGCCGCTCAACGCTTTGCTTTCGCTTGCCGGCATTCCCGGCCCGAACTGGCTCGGCGCGTCGAACACCGTGCTCTACAGCCTGTCGATCATCGGCATCTGGCAGTCGGTCGGCTTCAACATGGTGCTGTTCCTGGCGGGGCTGACGGCGATCCCGCGCGAGCTCTATGCCGCCGCCCATGTCGACGGCGCCAAATCGGCGCTCGACCGGTTTTTCCTGGTCACCTGGCCGATGCTCGGGCCGACGACGCTGTTCGTCGTCACCATCAGCATCACCAATGCAGTGAAGGTTTTCGAGACGGTGAAGATGCTGACCGATGGCGGCCCCAACAAGGCCTCCGAAGTGCTGCTTTTCACCATCTACCAGGAGGGGTTCGTCTATCTGCGCGTCGGCTACGCCTCGGCGATGACGGTCGTCTTCCTGGCGATCCTGGTCGTGCTGATGCTTGTGCAATACCGCGTGATCGACCGGCGGGTGCACTACACATGATGGGCATTCCGGCCGGCCGCATCATCCGTTTCGCGCTGCTTTCGCTCGGCGCGCTGATGGTCCTTGCGCCCTACATCTTCATGATCTCGACGGCGGGCAAGACGCAGAGCGACATCTTCACCTCGTCGCTGGCGCTCATCCCGCAGCATTTCTACTTCGCCGAGAATTTCGCCAAGGCGTTTGCCAAGGTGCCGATGGCGGCACTGCTGTGGAACGGCGTTCTCGTCTGCGGCCTGATCTTCTTCTTCCAGGTCGTGGTGGCGATCCCTTGCGCCTATGCGATGGCCAAGCTGAAGTTCCGCGCCGCGCGGTTGATGATGGTGCTGGTCATGCTCGGCCTGCTGGTGCCGATCCATGCGACGGCGCTGCCGCTCTACGTCGCCTTCGACAGAATGTCGCTCTTGAACAGCTACACCTCGCTGGTCGCGCCCTTCACCATATCGGTGTTCGCGATCTTCATGTTCCTGCAGTTCTTCCGCGCCATGCCCGACGACCTGCTGCACGCGGCGCGGCTCGACGGCATGTCCGAACTCGGCATCGTCGCGCGCGTCATCGTCCCCAATGCCTGGCCGGCGGTCACCGCCTTTGCGATCTTTTCCGTCGTCGCGCACTGGAACGATCTCTACTGGCCGCTGATCGTCGTCAGCAAGCAGGCCTACGCCACGCCGCCGCTCGGCCTGATGTATTTCCGCGCCGCCGAGGCCGGCGACGACTACGGCGCGCTGATGGCCGCCACGCTGATCATCACCCTTCCTCTCGTCGCCGCCTTCCTGCTCGCGCAGAAGCGCTTCGTCGAGGGCATCACCATGACCGGTCTCAAAGGCTGACCGGGCCAACAAGGAGTACGACCAATGAAGCATATTTCCAGGATTTTGGCCGCGGCGGCGGTGTCGCTGGCGGCAGCCCTTCCGGCTTATGCCGAGACGACGCTGACGGTTCACTACCCGATGCCCGGCTTCTTCAAGAACGTGATGGACACGATCTCGAAGAAGTTCATGGAGGAGAATCCCGACATCAAGATCCAGTTCGCCAGCCCGTCGGCGACCTATGAAGAAGGCGTCCAGACCATTCTTCGCCAGGCCGGCACCGACGAGATGCCCGACATCACCTTCATCGGCCTCAACCGCCTGCGCATGCTCAACGAGCGCGACGTCGCCGTCGATCTCGGCCCGCTGGTCAAGAAGGAAGGCAACATGGCGGAGCTCGGCTTCTCCGACACGATCCTGAAGCTGGCGCAGGTCAACGGCAAGCAGGTGGGCCTCGCCTTCGCCACCTCCAACCCGATCATGTATTACAATGCCGATCTGGTGAAGGCGGCCGGCGGCGATCCGGACAATCCGCCCAAGACCTGGGATGAGGTCATCGCGCTCGGCGGCAAGATCAAGGCGCTCGGCAATGGCGTCGACGGCATCGACTTCCGCTGGCAGGGCGATGACTGGATGTTCTCGGCGCTGCTGTTCGGCGCCGGCGGCAAGATGCTGAACGAGGACGAAAGCAAGGTCGCCTTCAACGGGCCGGAAGGCGAGAAGGCGGTGGAGATCCTCGAGCGGATGGTGAAGGAGGGCGGCATGCCGGTCTTCACCAAGCCGGCGGGCGAGCAGGCCTTCGCGGCCGGCAAGGTCGGCTTCGAATTCCAGACCACCGGTGCGCTGGTCAACACGATCAAGAATGTCGGCGACAAGTTCACGCTGCGCACCGCCAAGATCCCGCTGATCGATCCCGTGAACGGCCATCTGCCGACCGGCGGCAATGCCGTGGTCATCCTGACCAAGGACGCGGCCAAGCAGGAGGCAGCCTGGAAGTTCGCGAAATTCGCCGCCGGCCCCTATGGCGCGTCCGTCGTCGTGCCCGGCACAGGCTATGTCCCCAACAACGAGCTGGCGGCGAAATCATCAGACTATCTCGGCGATTTCTACAAGAAGAACCCGCTGTTCCAGGCCGGGCTTAGCCAGATGCCGCGGATGGTTCCGTGGTATGCTTTCCCGGGCACCAACGGGGTCAAGGTGACGCAGACGATCGTCGACAATCTGTCGCGCATCGTCGACCAGTCGGCCTCGCCCAAGGACGCGCTCAATGACGCGGCCGGCGACGTCGAAGGCATGCTGCCGACGCAGTAGGGGGTTATGGCGACGCTCTTCCTTCCCCCCTTGCGGGGGAAGGTGGATCGGCGCGCAGCGCCGAGACGGATGAGCGACTATCTGAGGTGTCAAGTTGCATTTGCGAATTCGTTACGCGCGTCGCGTGCTTTTGCATTGAGAATGACGAGCAGCTTGCGGGCGAGCGCAATGCGGATGACCATTTTCTCCTTTCCGGCAGTCTGCAACCGTTGCTTGAAAGCTGCCAGATGCGGATCATATTTGGCAACGATGCTGGCAACGAGAAAGAGGACGCCGCGCGGCCCTGCCCGACCGCCGCGCACTGGTCTTCGACCGCTGCGCTTGCCACTGTCATTGGCGATCGGCGCCAGGCCGGCCAACTTGGCGATGGCCTTGTTGGAGAGGATGCCGATCTCCGGCAACTGCGCCATCAGCCGCGCCACGGTGCGAGAGGCAACACCCTTGAGCGAGCGGAAGGCTCGGTCGAGGCATGCCCACAGCGGATCGTCATCGATGAGCGTGGCGATCTCACCTTCGAGCCTGCGGCTCTGGCGCGCAAGCAGCGCGATCACTTCATCGAGGCTGGCGATAGTTTCGGCGTCGGCGGTGCTCTTGCGCTGCTTTTGAATGGTGAGATCTCCTCCCACCTGGGAAAGCCGCGCAACCAGCGCCTTGAGCCGCTGCTGGGCCGCGCTCGGCGGCGGCGTCGGCTTGAGCCGCTTGACGGCACCATAACGGGCAATCACGGCGGCATCGATTCTGTCGGTCTTCTCCAGGAAACCCATTGCCTCGGCGAAGTAGCGAACGCTCCTCGCGTTGGCCATGCCGCAGGGTTGGCCCATCTCCCACAAGAGCAGGAAGGCCAGCCGTTCGTAGCCGCCACTGGCCTCCATGATGACGAGTTCGACATCATGGTTCTGACACCAGGCGGCCAGATCGGCGATGCCTGCCGCATCGTTGGCGAAGCGGTTTGCCGCTCCCATCGGCTCGATATGGGCGTCGAGCCAGTCTTTCGAAATATCTATTCCACAGAGGGTCGTGTTCACGGTAACCTGCCTTGTGCGTGCGATTGGAGCCAAGCGACTATTCGGTCGTGCGTGACGAAGACGAAGATCCCAGGCTCATCCACGGTTGTAGCCGCAGGGGTGTCGGGCGACTTCGCCAAGCCTCGAATCGGATGGCCGTCCGGTTCGAGGCTCAGTCGCTTCCATCGCACAAAGTCTCCTCCGTGCAGATACAAGGGGTGTTCCAGCGGAGTGAGACGTGGGCGTTCCCTGGAGCACCCCTCATCCGACCTCGCTTCGCGAGGCCACCTTCTCCCGCAAGGGGAGAAGGTAGGTCGCAGCTAAACCGGCCGATAAACCTTTTCGGCCGTATTCCAGAAAATGTCAGCCTCGGCCGCCGCGCCGTGCCTCGCCACCGCATCGCGGTGTGCCTTGATCAGTTCGGCGTGGCTGGTCCAGAGCTTCTCGATCGGGAAGTTCGAACCGAACATCAGATGATCCGCGCCCAGGATGTCGATGGCGTTGTCGACGATATAGGCGATCAGCGCCGGGTCGTTGCGGTGGACGAAGGTGCCGAGACCGGAGAGCTTGGCGTAGAAATTCGGCGCCGCCGACAGCGTGCGCAGGCCAGCCTTCCAGGTCTCGGTGACTTCCGGCTCCATGCCGGTCAGCATGCCGGCATGGGTGAGGATGAAGTTGGTCTCAGGGTTCTCGCCGACCAGTGTCACTCCGTCCTTCATCTGGGCGGGAAAGAGCTGCAGGTCGAAGGACAGGCCGTAATCCTTCAATCGCGCGACGTTGGCCCGCACCTTGGGGTCGATGACCTGATCCGCCGAGGCGGCGAAGCGGAAGGCCGGCGTCTCGTGCCAGTGCAACTGCATGCGCACCCCGCGCAGCAGCCTGTATTTCATCAGCCGGTCGATCTGCGGCCTGACATCGTCGACCGTCATGTCGGCATAGCCGACGATGGCGTGCGGCCAGCCGGTCTCGTCAGCGGTCTGCTGCAGGAAGGCGACTTCCTTCTCGAAATCCTCCTTCGCCCAGTTGGTCTGGACATAGACGGCTTTCTCGACACCTGATCCCTTCTGGTCTTGGAGGAATTCGCCGATCGGATAGTCGCGGCGGATCGGCTCGTAGGGGCCGAAGATGCGCGGCACCATTGGCCCCACCAGCCAAGGCTGGTCCTTCTGCCGCCAGATGTGGAAATGCGCGTCGATGGCTTTCTGCATCACGATACCCTTTTCCAGATTGTCGAAGCCGTGGGGGCAGGGCGGGCGAGCGACAGGATGAAATCGGTCAGGCTGGTCAGCGACGAGCCGTCGATGAGGTCGTCGAGGTCAGGCAGGATGGCGCGCAGCGCCGCCGTTGCCGGCCGGAAGCGCGGGTCGCCGGCCAAGGGCGTGGCCAGCGACAGCCGGAAGGCGCGGGCGCTCAGCCTGCGCATCGCTGTCTCCAGTTCGGCATGGTCGCCGCGCTCCAGCGCGTCGGACAGGATGACGACCGCTGCTCCACGCGCGAAGGACGAGAAGCGCGGAACGGAGAGGAAGGCAAGCAGTGTCGGCCCCATGCGCGTGCCGCCGTCCCAGTCATCGACCTGCGCCGCCGCGCGGGCCAGCGCCTGGTTGCGGTCGCGGATGCGCAGCGCCGAGGTGATGCGGGTGAGCCGCGTGCCGAAGGTAAAGATCTCGGCGCGGTCAGCACCTTGCACGGCGGCATGCGCCAGCTTGAGATAGTCCGCCGTGTGCAGCTTCATCGAGCCGGAGACGTCGATCAAGAGCAGCAGCTTGCGCGGCACGGTCTGGCGGCGGCGCAGCAGCGGCGAGGGCACGTCACCGTCGGCGCTGACGATTTCCCTGAGCGAGCGGCGCAGGTCGAGCTTGCCACGCGAAGGGGTGCGCACGGTGCGGAAAGAGCGGCGGGCGGGGAGAGCGGAGGACAGTTTTCGGCGAAAGGCGGCCAGCCTGTCGTCGTCGCGCTGGAAGTCGCGTGTGCTCAACTGTTCCAGTGCGGAGGATAGCTCGCCACCTTCCTCCTTGCGGACAGTCTGATCTTCTTCCTCGCGCGTGCCGCGATCGTCCTTGATGCGGGTTTCGTCGTCCTTTTCGCCTTCGATCGAAGGCTTGGTGCCGTTGTAGAAATAGGCGCGGAAATGCGCGTCGAATTCGCCGTGGCGGTCGGGCGGGGGCGCTAGCGTCGCAAGCGCCGCCTCGCGGATGTCGTTCATCGAGCGGGGGCCCAGAAGCGTCACGGCTTTCATGAAGCCGGTGACCTGCTCGGGGGCGATGGGGAAGGCGTGATGGCGAAGCAGCCTCGCGAAGCCGAAGAACGGCGCGGCGGCTCGGGGCAAGCTTTCCCCACGCATCATTCCTTCGCGCCCCCCTCTGTCCTGCCGGACATCTCCCCCACGAGAGGGGAGATTGGCAGCTTTGGCGCGCCGCTCAATTCTGCAGCGCTGAAGATTGGCGAAAGCCAACGTGGCATCTGATCTCCCCCCTTGTGGGGGAGATGTCCGGCAGGACAGAGGGGGGCGCTGTCCCGCCAGCGTTGCGAAATGACCTCGCGGCTCACACCAGCGCCTCCTCGACAATCCGGCCGAGCTCAGGCGCGATGTAGGACAGGTCCTCCTCGTCCTTGATCAATACGCCGATGGCGCGGCGGAAGGCTTCCGGCCAGGGGCTGCCGCCTTTTTCGAGGATGGTCGCGGCATTGGCCCACTCGACCGCCTCGGCGATGCCGGGCGGCTTGGCCAGCGGCCGGGCACGGATGGTCTGCACGGCTGCCGCCACGGCGCGTGCGGTGGCCTCGGCGACATCGCCGGCGCGCAGCATGATGATGGCGGCCTCGCGCTCGGCATCGGGGTAGCCGATCCAGTGGTAGACGCAGCGCCGGCGCAGCGCTTCGGCGAGTTCGCGGGTGCGGTTCGAGGTCAGGATGACGATCGGCTGGGCGGCGGCGCGGATGGTGCCGCGCTCGGGAATGCTGATCTGGAAATCGGAGAGGAATTCCAAGAGCAGCGCTTCGAACTCGTGATCGGATCGGTCGATCTCATCGACCAGCAGCACGCGCTGCTGCGGCGCCTTCAGCACCTGCAGGAGCGGGCGAGCGATCAAAAAACGGTCGTCATAGATGTCGATCTCATGCTCGCCGGCATGACGGATGGCGAGCAGCTGGCGCTGGTAGTTCCATTCGTACAGCGCATGCGCGGCATCGATGCCTTCATAGCATTGCAGCCGCACCAGATCGCGGCCGAGCAGCTCGGCGATCGCCTTGGCCGCTTCGGTCTTGCCGACGCCTGGCGCGCCTTCGAGCAGCAGCGGCTTGCCCAGGCGTATCGCAAGGAAGATGGCGGTGGCCAGGCTGTCGTCGGCCAGATAGCGCGAGGCGGCAAGGTGCTGCGCCACCGCCTCCGCCGAGGTCGCGACAGTCTCGGCGTTAACCTCGGGCATCTCAGTTCGCCGCTTGCGCCTTGAGCGCGCGCAGGATGCGCTCCGGCGTGATCGGCAGCGTGTCGATGCGCACGCCGACGGCGTCGAAGACGGCGTTGGCGACCGCCGGGATCTGCGGGTTGGCGCACATTTCGCCCGGTCCCTTGGCGCCGTAAGGCCCATCGGCCGAGGGTCGTTCCAGGACGATGATCTCGGTCTGCGCGAGATCGCCAGGCCCCGGCATAAGATACTGGTTGAAGTCGGTGCCGCCATGGTCGCGGTTGGGATAATAGGGCTCGGTGGTTTCGTAGAGCGCGTGGCTGATGCCCATCCAAGAACCGCCGACCAGCTGTTGCTCGACCATTTTCGGATTCAGCGCGCGGCCGATCTCGAAGACGTTCTTGACCGTTAAAACCGTGACCTCACCGGTCTCGTCGTCGACCTCGACCTCGGCCACGGTGCAGGCGTGGGCGTAACAGGTCGAGGGCTTCATCGCGCCGGTTTCCTTCTCCGGATAGGAGCGCGGGATCAGGAACATGCCGCGGCCCGATATCGAGCGGCCGCGCTTGAAATGGGCGGACAGCGCGACATCGAAGATCGAGATCGACTTTTGCGGTGCGCCCTTGACCAGAATGTTGCCCTGGCCGTCGGTCTCGAGATCGGAAGCATTCACTTCCAATTCCTCGGCCGCCACTTCCAGCATCACCTGGCGCGCTTCCCTGGCCGCCTGGATGACGGCATTGCCGGCGCGGTGGGTGCCGCGCGAGGCGAAGGTGCCCATGCAATGCGGACCGGTGTCGGTGTCGGCGGTGTCGACGACGACGCGGTCGGTGGGCACGCCGATGGTCTCGGCGCAGATCTGCGCCATGATCTGCTTCATGCCCTGGCCGAGATCGACCGATGACAGCGTCACCATGAAATTGCCGGTCGGCGTCGAATGCACCAGCGCCTGGGTCGGGTCGCCGCCGAGATTCATGCCGGTGGGATAGTTGATGGCGGCAACGCCGCGTCCGCGCCGGATCGCCATATCAGGCTCCCTTCCTGTAGGAGGACATCGCCATATATTTCTCCGCCACCGGCCAGTTGGCGGCGCGCGAGGCTTCCTGCATGCACTCGATGAGTGCCGCCCCCTCGGTCGGCTGGCGGTGCGCCTTCATGTCGCCGTCGCGATAGGCGTTGATGAAGCGGAATTCGAGCGGGTCCATGCCGATCAACCGCGCCAGCTTGTCCATCTGCACCTCCAGTGCGAAGTCGCCGATGGTGACGCCGAAGCCGCGCATGGCCGAGGACGGCGTGCGGTTGGTGTAGACGCAATAAGTGTCGATCCAGACATTGGGAATGGTGTAAGGGCCGGGATAGTGCCCGGCACCCTTCTGCGCGCCATAGGGCGAGTGGCGCGAATAGGCGCCGGCATCGGTGTAGCCGGTGACCTTTCGCGCGACGATGCGGCCGTCCTTCATGACGCCGTCCTTGATGACGACCTTCTCGGCGGCGCGAGGCGAGGAGATCTGCATCTCCTCCTCGCGGCTGTAGATAAAACAGACCGGTCGTCCTGTTAGCTTGGCGCCGAGAATGGCGATGGGCTCGACGATGACGTCGACCTTGCCGCCAAAACCGCCGCCGACGGTGCCGCCGACGAAATGCAGCTTCGAGCCCGGCATCTGCAGGATGATCGAGGTGTTGTCGAGGGTGAAGAACATCGCCTGCGTGTTGGTGTAGCAGGTGAAGCGGTCATTGCCCTCGGGCGCCACCACGCAGCCGGTGGTCTCGGTCGGCGCATGCTCGATCGGCGAGGATTGGTAGCTCTGCTCCAGTATGTGATCGGCGCCGGCGAAGCCCGCCTCGACATCGCCGAAACGCACCTTGCGGCACTCGCCGCTGTCATAAAGGTAATAGTTCTGGCCGTGATATTCGTTGACCAGCGGCGCGCCGGGCTTCAGCGCTTCCTCCATGTCGAAGACGGCCGGCAGCACTTCGTAGTCGATCTTGACCTTGGCGGCGGCCTCTTGCGCGGCGCGCTCGGTCTCGGCCAGCACCGCCACCACGGCCTCGCCTTTCCAGCGCACCTTGCCGTCGGCCAGCACCGTCTCGTCCTCCGGGCCGATCTGGATCAGGATCAGGATGGTGTAGACATTGTGCGGCACGTCCTTGGCGGTCAGCACCTTGACCACGCCAGGGTGCTTTTCGGCCTCCGAGGTGTCGATCGAGCGGATGCGGGCGTGGTGGTGCGGGCTGCGCACCATCTTCAGGTGCAGCATGCCGGGAAAGCTGCGGTCGGCGAAAAAGGCGGTCTTGCCGGTGACGTGGCCGGGTGAATCCGAACGGGGCCGGGGCTGGCCGATCTCGTGCAGATCGTCCTTGCGGACATCGGCGAAGTAGTTCTTGCGCAGTTCCATCATTGCTTCCCTCAGAGCATGATGTCGAAAAGTGTGAAGCGGTTTTCGGACGACATCATGCTCTATCTCTTTGATTTAGAGCCGGATTCAGATTTCAGGTCGAACAGACCTGAAATCATCCGGCTCTAGGCTGCGTTCTGCGAATTGGCGCGGGCCGCCGTGAGCACCGCCTGGATGATTGGCTCGTAGCCGGTGCAGCGGCAGATGTTGCCCGACAGCGCTTCCACCACCTCGTCGCGGCTGGGATTGGGCGTTTGGTCGAGAAGCACCTTGGCGGCCATGATCATGCCCGGCGTGCAGAAGCCGCATTGCGTGGCGAATGTGTCGAGGAAGGCGCGCTGCAGCGGATGCAGCACGCCACCTTCGGCAAGGCCGGATGTCGTGGTGATGGCAGCGCCATCGCAGGTTTCGGCCAGCGTCAGGCAGGAGAGCCTGAGTTCGCCGTCGATGATGACCGAACAGGCGCCGCATGTGCCCTGGTGGCAGCCGCCTTTCGGCGAGGTGTCGCCGATCTTGTCGCGCAAAGCGTTGAGCAGCGTCGTGCCGCTGTCGATGAATTCGGCTTTCTCGGAGCCGTTGAGTATGAATTGAACCGGGACCTTCGCCATGTTTCCTCCTTGCGCGCCTGCCCGACGGATCGGACAGACGCGCGCCCCCCAACGGTGATTTCAGGTCAGCAGCAGCCGGCCGAGATGGACCGGCAGGACTTCAGCGCGGTACCAGGCGCTAGCGATCGGATCGGTGATCGGCGCGATGCCCTCGGTGGCAGCGGCCAGTGCTGCCGCGATGCCATTCTGGTCGAGTTTCTTCCCCTCGAGCGCCTTTTCCGCCGCCTTGGCACGCACCGGCCGGTCCGCCATGCAGCCAAGCGCGATCCGTGCCGAGGACACGGTGCCGTCGGCAGCCCGTTCCAGAACGGCCGCGATGCTGAGCACCGAAACGCCTTTGGGCTTGACCCGCGACACTTTCAGGAAACGGAAGCCGTCGGCCTTTGGCAGTGTGAAACTGACTGACGTGACGATGGAGCGGCTGCCGTCCCGCCTGGCCAGGAAGATCTCGATCGGCAATTCGCCATCCTCGGTGCCGACCGTGGCGTCGAGCGCCAGCAAGGCCACGGCGAAGTCGCCATAGGGCGCCGGCGCGAACAGATTGCCGCCGATGGTCGCCATGTTGCGGATCGCCGGACCGCCGACGGCGCGTGCGGCCTTGGCGAGCGCGCCAAGCTCCGGATGGCGGGCGATCGCCGCCATCGTCACCGATGCGCCGATGCGGGCCTTGCCGTCGGCGACCGCTATCCCCCTGAGCGTCGGGTCGGTCGATCTGACAAGGGCGAAGACCGAAACATCACCTTCATTGGCCGCGCGGACCACGAGTGTGCCCCCGCCGAGATAGCGGGTCCCGGCCGCCTTCAGTGCCGCGTTGGCATCCTTGACGGTCGGGAAAGTCTGGAGGGCAAGCGCCATGGAACGCTCCTGTTCTCAGTCCTGGCCAGAAAAATGGCTCTTCAGGGCGTTGAAGCCGCCCTGGAAGACATTGGCGCCCATGCCGGCGGCGATCTTGTCGGCTTCTTCAGGGGCGGCGTCGAAGCTGGCGGTCCATTCGGCATAGGTGCGGTCGCCGTCGGTGACGCGGCGCAATTGCAGCGTCGCCTTGTGGTTGGTCAGCGGCTGCGGCGTTTCCAGGATGGAATAGCTGACGAGAAAATTCTCATCAGAAAAGTCGAGCAGTTTTTCGCGCAGCCGCGCGCCGGTGATCAGCTCGAAATTGCGCACGCAGCCGATCGTCGAGGCGTTCTTGCCGTCCTCGATATGGCTTTCGACCATGCGCGGATGCCAGCATGGCAGTCCGTTGAAGTCGCGTATGCGCGCCCAGACCTTTTCGACCGGCGCGTCGATGACGCTGGAGATGGTGACTTTTGCCATAGGACGTCCCTTGCGAATGCGACAGTCGGGCAAGGGTAGGGCGGTGGCCCGAGTGACGCTTATCAATGCGTCTTGTGCGCGTATCAAGGAGTCTGAAAATTCAGGCCCGGCAGGCGGGCTCAGGCATTCGCCCGCGCGGCCTCGCGGTAGAGCGTCGGCGGCACGCCGACATGGTCGCGGAAGAAACGCGAGAAATTGCCTTGCGTGGTGAAGCCGAGATTGCAGGCGACCGAAATCAGCGGCTCCTGCGACCACTGCAACTGCCGCACCGCTTCCTCCATGCGCAGCGTGTTCCAGTAGACATTTGGCGTCAGATTGGTCTGTTCCTTGAACAGGGCGAAGAAATGCGGCCGCGACAGGCCGACGCTGCGCGCCACGTCGTCGAAGGAGATGCGCTCGCAGACATTGGCCTTCATCAGCTGGATGGCCTTGCGGACGCGGAAATCCTGCATGGTGTTGATGCGGGTGCGCGCCTCCTGCGGTGCCGAGGCATCGGCGGCATCGAGCACCGAATCGATGAAGCGCTCGATCTCGTAATTGGCGACGTCGTCGACGCTTTCATTGTCGGTCAGATGGTCGAGCAGGCTGGCGGCGGCCTGGTGCAGCCAGGGCTCCAGCGTGATCGCGGCCTGGGCGAACAGCGGCGCGGAAGAGGGCAGGTCGCGGCGGCGGCGCGCCCAGTCGGGATCGATGTAGAAGGCGAGAAACAGACCGGGCGTCCCGTTTTGCGAAAGAACATGGCTGTGCGGCTGGAAGGAATTGATGCCGGCGGCGGTGCGGGGTCCGAGCCGCACCGTCTCGCGGCCGATGGTCATCTCGCCGGCGGTGCCTTCGAGCCAGATGATGAGATGCGCCTCGACATGGGCATGGGTGACGAAGTCGCTTGCGACATTCAGGACAGAAACATGTCCGAACCGGCCCCAGTAGAGCCTGATCGCTTCCGTCATGGGTATATCCTCCCGCAGACGACTGGCCTCCCTTCGCCTGCATCGAGGATTGTGCGGCCGGTTTCGGGTTTCCGTCAAGACATCGGCTGTTGGCCGATAACCAAGGCGAGCCGCTTCGGCCGATTTTCAGACTGAGCGATAGGAGGTGAAACGAATAACGCCTGGCACTTTCCTTCTCCCCCAGGGGAGAAGGAAAGGCGCTTGAATCAGTCGCTGCGCCTGAAATTGCGGATGCGGTCGAACAGCACCGCCAGCAGGATGGCGCCGCCGATGAATGTGCCTTGCCAGAAGGCATTGATGCCGAGCAGGCCAAGGCTGTTGCGGATGACCTCGATGAGAGCCGCACCGACAATGGCGCCGAAGGCGGTGCCGACGCCGCCGGCCAGGTTGGCGCCGCCGATGACGGTGGCGGCGATCACCTGCAGCTCCATGCCGGTGCCGAGATTGGTGGTGACGGCGCCGAGCCATCCGGTCTGGATGATGCCGGCAATGCCCGCCGACAGCGCCGATATCATGTAGACGGCGACCTTGATCTGCTTCACCGGGACGCCGGTCAGCGTCGCCGCGTGCTCGTTGCCGCCAATGGCGAAGATGTGCCGGCCGAACTTGGTCCAGCGCAGGATGAAGCCGGTGATCAGCGCCAAAAGGATCATGTAGAGCACCGGATTGGCGATGCCGAACACCCAGGCGCCGCCGCCGAGCGCCAGCAGCTTGTCGTGATCCGGGCCGAACTGGAAGACGACGGTGTTGTTGGAAGCGACCATGGCCAGGCTGCGGGCAATCGACAGCATGCCGAGCGTCACCACGAAAGGTGGAAACCCGAGATAGGCGGTCAGGATGCCGTTGAAGGCGCCGATGGCGAGCGCGGTGGCGATCGAGGCCAGGATGCCGATTTCGATCGAGTAGCCGGCATGCATGGTGACGGCCAGCACCATCGACGACAGGCACAGCACCGAGCCGACCGACAGGTCGATGCCGCCGGTGATGATGACGAAGGTCATGCCGAGCGCGACGATGGCGACAAAGGTGATGTTGCGGGTGATGTTGTAAAGGTTCTTCGACGTTGCGAAGGCGTCGGTGGCGAACGACAGGAAAATGCAGGCGAGGATGACGGCGATCACCACCCAGAAGGTCTGGGTGGAGAACAGCCGCGAGAAGAAACTGTGCTGCTTCTGTGCGATCGTCTGGTCAAGGGTGACTGCCATTATCGACCTTTCCTGCCGGCTGCGATCCGCGCCAGCCTGGTGAAATTAGCCGCGCTTACGAGACCTGCTCGATGGCGCCGGTGATGAGCCCGGTGACTTCCTCGGGCGAGCTCGATGCGATTGCCTTGTCGGCGACCTTGCGTCCGCGCCGCATGACGATGACGCGGTCGGCGACGTCGAACACGTCGGGCATGCGGTGGCTGATCAGCACCACCGCGATGCCCTGGTCGCGCAGATGGCGGATCAGGTTGAGCACTTCGGCGACCTGCCTGACCGAGATCGCCGCCGTCGGTTCGTCCATCAGCACGATCTTGGCCTGCGACAGCATGGTGCGCGCGATCGCCACCGCCTGGCGCTGGCCTCCCGACATCTGCTTGACGAGATCGCGGGGGCGGGTCTCGGACTTCAATTCGGCAAAGAGCTGGCCGGCGCGCTTGTACATGGCGGCATAGTCGAGGATGCGGAACGGGCCGAAGCCGCGCCGCAGCTCGCGGCCGAGATAGACATTGGCTGCGGCCGTCAGATTGTTGCAGAGCGCAAGATCCTGGTGGACGATCTCGATGCCGTGCTGGCGGGCTTCCGCCGGCTTGTTCAGGATCAATTCCTTGCCGTCCATGCGCATGGTGCCATGGCTCGCGTGGAAATTGCCGGCGATCATCTTGACCAGCGTCGACTTGCCCGCGCCATTGTCGCCCATCAGGCCGACGACCTGGCCGGGTTCGATCGACAGTGACACGTCGTTGACCGCCTGGATGGCGCCGAAATGCTTCGAGATATTGGTGAGTTCGAGAACCGCCACCAGCCTATAGCCTCCCAATGCCTTGCTGCCAGCCTGTTCCAGGTCGCAGCGTTTACATCGTGCTCCCCATTCCTCCCGGAAGCAACGTTGACCGGCATTTACCCGAATGCCCGAGCGGGCGTCAATTGTCGGATCGACAAGAAACAGGTATTTGTCAGACGAATAGCGACCTACGATTCTGAAAAATCCGTTTTGTAGGACAAATAGCGATTGACGTTGACGCCGCGCCGTTATTAGCTGACGGTCGGAGAAAGATACTTGGTCCCAGGCCGTCGTTGCGGCGGGATCGCGGGAGGTTATCGGCCGCTCCGGCACGTTGCCGGTCCGGTCGCATCTGAAAATGCTTATCGGCCTTGCCCGGCGGCACGAGCGTTGGCTCTGCCATCTCGCATCAGGTCGATTTGTATGGCGGGCACGCCGTGTCCGTCTGTTTCCAAGGGAGGACTGACATGAGGAAAACAGTATTGCTCGCCGCCGTCGCCGCCATGGCGCTGGGCGCCGGGCCGGCTTTGGCCAAGAAGCAGCTCGTCATCGTGGTGAAGGGTCTCGACAATCCATTCTTCGAAGCCATCCATCAGGGCTGCGAGAAATGGAACAAGGAGAACGCGAGCTCGGAATATGCGTGCTTCTACACCGGTCCGGCGTCGACTTCCGACGAGGCCGGCGAGGCGCAGATCGTCCAGGATATGCTGAGCAAGCCCGACACGGTGGCGATGGCGATTTCGCCGTCCAACGCGCCGCTGATCGCGCAGACGATCAAGAGCGCCAATCCGTCGATCCCGATCATGACCGTTGACGCCGACCTTGCAAAGGAAGACGCAGCCCTTCGCAAGACCTATCTCGGCACCGACAACTATCTGATGGGCAAGAAGATCGGCGAGTACATCAAGAAGGCCAAGCCGAAGGGCGGCACGATCTGCACGATCGAAGGCAATCCGGCTGCCGACAACATCCTGCGCCGCGCACAAGGCATGCGCGACGCTCTGACGGGCAAGGAAGGTCTCGCGACACTTGCCGGTGAAGGCGGATGGACCGAAGTCGCCGGCTGCCCGGTGTTCACCAATGACGACGGCGCCAAGGGCGTTCAGGCGATGACCGACATCCTCGCCGCCAACCCCAAGCTCGACGCTTTCGGCATCATGGGCGGCTGGCCGCTGTTCGGCGCTCCGCAGCCTTATCGCGACCTGGTTGGACCGCTGAAGGACCGGCTGGCCAAGAACGACTTCGTCATCGGTGCCGCCGACACGATCGGCGACGAAGTGGCAATCGCCAAGGATGGCCTGGTCACCGCGCTGGTCGGCCAGCGGCCGTTTGAAATGGGCTATAAGGCGCCGTCGGTGATGATCGACCTGATCACGGGCAAGAAGGTCGACGATCCGGTCTTCACCGGCCTCGACGAATGCACCAAGGATACGGTCGACACCTGCATCCAGAAATAGGTCTTTCGATCCGGGGCGCTCGGCAACGGGCGCCCCGTCAATTCCTGAGCGAGACGCCGTGGCAAGGGGCAACAGGCTCCGGCCTTGACGCGTCCGTGGTTTGGATTTTTCGGTGACGGGATCGGCGCGACACAGGGTTCGGAGCATCTCCGGGCGACGGGCGGCCGACCCTATTGGAACGTGGATGCCCCAGGACAAGGCAAAGAAACAAGCCAGCCGGGCCAAGGCGCAAGCCAGCCGCGATCCGGCGGTCGTGCGCAGGGCGGATGCGGCGCACTTTCCCGGGTCCAGTGTTCATGCCTCGCTCGCCAGCGAGATAGGTCTGCGGATTGTGCGCGGCGACTATCCGCCCGGCAGCATCCTGCCCAACGAGGCCAAATGGGCCGAGACGTTCAACGTCAGCCGCTCGGCGGTGCGCGAGGCGATCAAGATGCTGATGGCCAAGAGCCTTTTGGCATCACGTCCCAAGATCGGCAGCTGGGTCGAACCGAAGGAGCGCTGGAACCTGCTCGACCGCGACGTGCTTGCCTGGTACGCGACCGCACCCGACCGTGAAGCCTTCCTGCGCACCGTGCAGGAGTTCCGCCACATCATCGAGCCGGAAGCATCCGCCTTTGCCGCCATGCGGCGCAGCGACGAGCAGATGGCCGAGATCAGCCTGGCTTGCCGTGAGATGGGGGAGGCGGCGAACCTGCCGGAACGCATCCGTGCCGACACGCGCTTCCACCTCGCCATCCTGCGGGCCTCGGGCAACGACCTTCTGGTGCCGCTCGGCGTGCTGATCGAGTCCGCACTCGACCACCTCTTCGTCTTCACGACACGGCAGGTCGGCGACCAGAACCGGGCGCAGAAACTGCACGAGGCGATCGAGAAGAACATCCGCCTGCAACGGCCGGCGGCGGCGCGCAATGCCGTGCACAAGCTGCTCGCCGACACCGATGAGGGGATCGGAAGCCGGCGGCGGTAGCCGTCCGGCCGTCAGAGCAATTCCAGGAAAAGTGTGAGACGGTTTTCCCGGGAAAGCGCGTGGCGCTTTCCCGAGGGAATTGCGTCAAAATAAAGAGTTAGAGCCTTAGATCGTCTGCTTCTTGCCATCCTTGGTCGGCATCAGGTCGACGCCGTTGACCTTGCCGATATGCGTCGCCAGCATCGGCACGAACTGTTCGGCCGGGCCGGTGGCATGGGCGCCGGCGAAGGCGTTCTTGGTGGCGTTGCCGAGCGGGTTGGCAATGCCGGCGGCTCCCGCCATCGATTCCAGATAGGTCAGGTCCTTGAAGGCGTTGGCGATGGTGAATTTGTGGGCGTCGCGGTCGCCTTCCAGCGTCCAGCGCATGAAGGTCTGGTAGAAGCCGCAATCCATGCGGCCGTTGCGGATGACGCTGTCGAAACGCGGCGGCGAGATGCCGACCTTTTCGGCCAGGGCCAGCGCCTCGGAATAGATGGCGGCGTAGCCCAGCGAGATGAAATTGTTGAGCAGCTTCATGCGGTGGCCGTCGCCGGTGTCGCCGATATGGACGATGCGGCCGGCCCAGGTCTCGATCACCGGCTTGACCCTGGCAAAGACGGCGTCGGGGGCGCCGACCATGGCGTCGAGCGTGCCTTCCCAGGCTTCCTTCGGCGTGCGGCTCAGCGGCGCGTCGACATAGTCGATGCCCAGCGCCTTGAGTTCGGCCGCTAGCGCCACGGTCGAGACCGGGTCCGAGGTCGAACAATCGACGACGACCGAGCCTTTCTTCAAGCCTTCCTTGAGGCCGCCGGGGCCACGGATGATGGCTTCCACTTCGCGCGAACCGGTGACGCAGATGAAGACGATATCGGACGCCACTGCCACATCGCGCGAGGTCGATGCTTCCCTGGCGCCGCGGCCAAGCAGGTCCTCCGCCGGCTTGCGGTTCTTGCGGCCAAGGAATGTCAGGGGATAGCCCTTGTCGACGATGTTCTTGGCAATGCCGTGCCCCATCAGGCCAAGGCCGATGAAGCCGATCTTTTCGCGCGCGGTGGTGGTGTTCATGTCGTCGTCCTATCCCGGATTATCGATAATTGCGCCGATGTTTTAGCCATATGCGGTTGCAGAAAGCAATATTGTCTGACAATAGACGGTAATTCCAGAGCCTGTCATGGAGACCAGAATGACGAAGCGGATCATGTTCACCGGCGGCAGCGGCAAGGCTGGGCGTCATGTCGTGCAATATCTTGTCGAACAGGGCTGCCAGGTGCTCAACATCGACACCAAGCCGCTCGACAATCCCAAGGTGCGCACGCTGATCACCGACATCACCGATAGCGGGCAGGTGTTCAACGCGCTGTCGAGCTATATGGGCCTGCACGAATTCGATCCGTCGCTGCGCCCGCAGCCGGTGGATGCGGTTGTGCATTTCGCCGCCATCCCGCGCATCATGATCACGCCCGACAATGAAGTGTTCCGTATCAATGCGATGGGCACCTACAATGTCATCGAGGCAGCGGTGAAGCTCGGCATCCGCAAGGTGATCGTCGCCTCCTCGGAGACGACTTACGGCCTGGTGTTCGCCAACGAGCCGCGCGACCCCAAATATTTCCCGCTCGACGAGGAGTATGACGTCGACCCGATGGACAGCTATGCGCTATCCAAGGTCGTCAACGAGAAGACCGCGCGTGCCTTCGCGCAGCGCAACGGCACCGACATTTATGCGCTTCGCATCGGCAATGTCATCGAACCGCATGAGTATTCGCTGTTCCCGAAATGGTTCGCCGATCCCGGTTTCCGCAAGCGCATCGCCTGGAGCTATATCGACGCGCGCGATCTCGGCCAGATCACGCTGCGCGCCATCGAGAAGGACGGGCTCGGCTACCAGGTGTTCAACGCTGCCAATGACGACACATCGTCCGACCTGCCGACGGCCGAACTCCTGAAGCGATTCTATCCCAATGTGCCGGTCAAGGCCGCACTCGGCGAGTACGAGACGCTGCTGTCGAACCGCAAGGCGCGCGATATGCTGGGCTTCCGTCCCGAGCATAGCTGGCGCAAATACGTCAAATAGGCCGAACGGGGATAAAATCGCGGCTGGGTTGTGCATAGAAGCGGGCTTTGCGGCCCAACGCCCCCGCCGCGCTTGACAGCTTCCGCAAACCGGCCTTTCTGAAGTCCATGCGGGACGCAAAGCCGAACAAGGAAAAATCGCCGAAAAAGCCGGCATCCGCCGAACGCCCCTCCGGTGTTCGCCGGCCCGACGCGGCGCGCATTCCCGGCGCCAGCGTGCACACCTCGCTGGCCAGCGAAATTGGGCTGCGGATCGTGCGCGGCGACTATCCGCCCGGCACCATCCTGCCCAACGAGGCGAAATGGTCGGAAACCTTTAGCGTCAGCCGGTCCGCGGTGCGTGAGGCGATCAAGATGCTGATGGCCAAGAGCTTGCTTGCTTCACGCCCCAAGATCGGCAGCTGGGTCGAGCCCAGGGAACGCTGGAACCTGCTGGACCGTGACGTGCTCGCCTGGTACGCGACGTCGCCCGACCGCGAGGTGTTCCTCAAGACGGTGCAGGAATTCCGCCACATCATCGAGCCGGAAGCCACCGCCTTCGCCGCTATGCGGCGGACCGAAGAGCAGATGGCCGAGATCAGCCAGGCCTGCCGCGAGATGGGGGAGGCGGCCAGCCTGCAGGAGCGCACGCGCGCCGACACACGCTTCCACCTGGCCATCCTGCGGGCCTCCGGCAATGACCTTTTGGTTCCACTCGGCGTGCTGATCGAATCCGCGTTCGACCATCTCTTCACCTTCACCACGCGGGCGGTCGACGATCTCAATCACGTGCAGAAGCTGCACGAGGCGATCGAGAAAAACATCCGACTGCAACGCCCGGACGCGGCGCGCGCCGCGGTGCGCAAGCTGCTCGCCAACACCGACCACGTGATCAAGTCGCGGTAGACCGCTAATCTTCCTTCTCGCGGTCGAAGGCCACGCGCAATTCATCCTTGGCGTGCTCAAGAACTCGCCTGCGCGCAGCGGGCAGGTTCTTGCCGGCACGGTTGATGTAGAAATTCAGCATCGACATGGCGGATTGGAAAGGTTCGGCCTTGCGGCGGTGGCTGTGTACGGCCGACCGTTTGAGCGAGGCGGCGATCTTCTTGGCATCGTCGGCTTCGAAGATGTGATCCTCGAGATCCATGGCATTGCTATGCTCCGTCACCTCGGCCGACCATTTCTGCCTGCAGGGGTCATGGCTGGGACTCCTTTGTGGTTTGATGGTCGGAAAACTCCAGAGTGTGGCGTCGGTTCCCGGCTTCCTGTCCGCTCTGGAGCCACGGATTTGCCAGTTCTGGCGCTGCTGCACTTCGAGAATGCGCCGATAGTGGCGCAAACGGAGGCCGGTTTTCGAGACCGCCGGCAGGAAACGCCTTTGACCCGAACCGACTTCAGCCGGCCAAGCCCCGGCATCGACAGCTCCTACGCCTGGATGCGCCTGGCCATCTCGATGGTGCTGGCGACGATCGGTGCGGTCGGCATGTGGGCCGTCGTCGTGGTGCTGCCCGCCGTGCAGGGCGAGTTCGGCGTCGACCGCGCCGCGGCATCCATGCCCTACACCGCGACCATGGTGGGCTTTGCCGCCGGCAATGTGCTGGTCGGCCGCGCCATCGATCGCATGGGCTATTGGATCCCGGCGCTGATTTCCTCCGTGGCGCTCTCGGCCGGCCTGCTGCTTGCCGCACTTTCGACCTCGATCCTGCAATTCACCCTTGCGCAAGGTGTGCTGATCGGTGTCGGCACGTCGGTGATCTTCGGGCCGCTGATCGCCGATATCTCGCACTGGTTCAATCGCCGGCGCGGCGTTGCTGTCACGGCGGCGGCCGCCGGCAACTATCTCGCCGGCGCGCTCTGGCCAACAATCATGCCGACGCTGATCAAGGCGGAAGGCTGGCGCTTCACCTATGCGGCGATCGGCATCTTCTGCCTGGTTACCATGGTGCCGCTGGTGCTGATGCTGCGGCGCGGTGCTCCGGAGGCCACTGCCGACGGCTCGCCGGGAAGCCGATCGGTGCAGCCGATTCCAATGTCGCCGGCCGCGATGCAAGGGCTGCTCGTCGTCGCAGGTCTCGGCTGCTGCGTGGCGATGTCGATGCCGCAGGTGCACATCGTCGCCTATTGCATGGATCTCGGCTACGGCATGGCACATGGCGCTGACATGCTGTCGATCATGATGGCGGCGGGCGTCGTCAGCCGGCTTGCCTCGGGCTTTGTCGCCGATCGCATCGGCGGCGTGAAGACGCTGCTTATCGGTTCGGTGCTGCAATGCCTGTCGCTGTTGTTCTACATACCGTTCGACGGGCTCGCCTCGCTCTATGTCGTGTCGCTGGTGTTCGGCCTGTCGCAAGGCGGCATCGTGCCTTGCTATGCGATCATCGTGCGCGAATATCTGCCCGCCAAGGAGGCCGGCCAGCGTATCGGCATCGTCATGATGGCGACGATTTTCGGCATGGCGATCGGCGGCTGGATGTCCGGCTGGATCTACGACCTGACCGGTTCCTACGCCGTAGCCTTCCTCAACGGCATCGCCTGGAATTTGCTGAACATAGGGGCGATCGGGCTGTTCATGTGGAAGGCAAGGCCCAGGGCTGTCATGGTAGCCTGAGGCGCGCCTCGGCTTGACAATAGGCAAGGGCTGCGCGACCCCAGAGACCAAGGGTTGCGGCAACAGGCCGGTGAGATGGCGACAGCTGAGATGATCGTATTGCGGGCGCGCTTGGGCGGCCATATGCGCGGGCGATGGCGTTGATCAAGCCGCGCTCGCGACGGGGCGGCGGCCGCCCGACCATAGCGGATGTCGCGCGCAAGGCCGGCGTTGGCGCCATCACCGTGTCGCGGGCGCTGCGCGAGCCGGAGCGCGTCTCGGAGGAATTGCGCCGTCAGATCCAGGCCGCCGTCGACGAGCTCGGCTATGTGCCGGACCCCAATGCGCGGGCGCTGGCCTCGGCGCGCGCCGAAGTGTTCGGCGTGCTGGTGCCGTCGCTGACCAACAACGTCTTTGCCGAAGTGGTGCGCGGCATCTATGACAGCCTGTCGGACAGCCCGTTCCGCATCCAGCTTGGCAACACCCATTATTCCGGCCTCGAGGAGGAGCGGCTCTTGCAGCTGTTCGGCTCGCAGCGGCCGGCAGCGCTGATCGTGGCCGGCATCGACCAGACGCCAACCTCGCGGAAACTGCTCGAAAATGCCGGCTGCCCGGTGGTGCAGGTGATGGAGACCGGGCCCGATCCCGTCGACATGATGGTCGGCTTCTCGCATTTCGACGGCGGCAGGACGGCGACCGAGCACTTGATCGAGGCGGGGTATCGCCGCATCGGCTTCATCGGCGCACGCATGGACCCGCGCTCGCAGCGGCGCCTCGCAGGCTATCGCGCGGCGATGGAGAAGCCCGGGCTGTTCGACCCGCGCCTTGTCACCACCACGCCGCTGTTGTCCAGCGTGCCGCTCGGGCGAGAACTGTTTCGCGATGCCCTGGCCAAGATGCCGACGCTCGACGGCGTGTTCTGCAACAATGACGATATCGCGCTCGGCGTGCTGTTCGAGTGCCACCGCGCGGCGATCGATGTGCCGAAGACCATCGGCATTGTCGGCTTCAACGACCTCGACATGATGCAGGTGGCGTTTCCCTCGATCACCAGCATCCGCACGCATCGCTATGAAATCGGCAGGCGGGCGGTGGCCATGGCATTGTCGGCGATCGCCGGTAACAGGCCGGAACAGCGGATCGTCGACCTCGGATTCGAACTCAAGCGCCGCGAGAGCACAGCCCGCTGAACACGCTTTTTAGAGCGCGCTCAAATGGCGCTTTACACAACGCTATGGTAGCGCTACCATTTTAGCGAACGAGCCTCGCCTCAGAAGTGCTGCGCTTGTTTATTATACATAAGCAACAGCTCACGCTTGTTTATTATGTATAATATGATAGTTTTTCTTCGGTCGATGGGGACGGCAAGGGGAGGTGGCGCGAAGGTCGTTGGCACCTGGGCAGGCGTGACTGGGCAAGGCGGGAGGGCCTGCCGGAAACGCGGGAATTGCATGAAACTGAAGCAACAAATCAGAACTGCAATCGGGAGGATTATCGATGATCAAGTCACTCGTCGGTGGCATCGTTGCCGCCACTGCATTCGTTATGCTGAGCTCGTCCGCGATTGCCGCGGGTCCCGAAATCGTCAAGGGTCCGGCTGCCGAGCCTGACTGTTTCGCACCCTGGGCGGCCGACACGCAATTCTTCAAGTTCCCCAAGAAGGCCGGGCCGTACCGCATCGCGCTCGCCAACGGCTATATCGCCAATACGTGGCGCATCCAGATGGTGCAGACCGCGAAGGCCTATGCGGCACAGAAGGACGTCGCCGCCAAGCTGAAGGAATTCAAGGTCGTCTCGACCGGCGAAGACGTGCCGGCGCAGATTTCGGCGATCAACAACTTCATCGATTCCGGCTATGACGCGATCGTCGTCAACGCGCAGAACCCGACCGCATTCGGGCCTGTGATCAAGCGCGCCAAGGAAGCCGGCGTCGTGCTGGTTGCCTTCGACAACATTCTCGACACCAAGGACGCCATCAACGTCAATGTCGACCAGAAGGGTCTTGGCGAGCTGTGGGGCAAATGGCTGGTCTCCCATGTGCCGAATGGCGGCAAGGTGCTCGAGGTGCGCGGTGTTGCCGGCACATCGGTCGACACTGACCGCCACAATGGCATCCACGAGGTTCTCGATGCGTCGGGCAAGAAATGGGCCGTCACCGAGGTGGTCGGCAAGTGGGATGACGGCGTTGCGCAAAAGGCGTCGGCCGATGCGATCGCCACCAACGGCCCCTTCGACGGCGTCACCGGACAGGGCGGCGACACCGGCATCGTGCAGGCGATGATCGATGCCAAGCATCCCTTCGTGCCGTTCGGCGGCGAGACCGAGAACGGCTTCCGCAAATTCTGCGCGGCCCACGCGGCCGACGGGTTGAAGTGCTCGTCGGCCGGTACCGGCCCGGCGCAGGTGGCGGTTGCCATCAAGACGGCGATCGCTGCGCTTGAAGGCAATGTCGTCCCGCAGTCGGTCAAGCTGCCGCTCGCCATCGTCGAGGATCCCAACTTCAAGGCTGGTCAGGATTTCTTCCCCGACCAGTCCGACAATTTCTTCGTCGGCAATTCCTTCCCGACCTGCGGCATCAATTTCACCGCACAGGAAATCATGGGGCAGACCAAGGCGGACCAGTAGGCTGCACTCCCGGCGCCGTGGCATCTCCCGCGGCGCCGGTCATTTGATACGCTCAAAGCGCCCCGGGGAGGGCCGATGGACAGTGCGGTTCCGCTCTTCCAGATGGAAGGCATATCCAAGCGCTATGGTGGCGTGCGCGCTCTGGAAAAGGCGGAGCTTGTCGTCACATCCGGCAGCATCCACGCCATCCTTGGCGAAAACGGTGCCGGCAAGTCGACGCTGATCAAGGTCATGGCCGGTGTCGTGGCGCCCGATGAGGGCCGCATGACGCTGGATGGCCGGGAGGTGACCTTCCTGTCGCCGGCCGCCGCAAACCAGGCAGGCATCGTCTGCATCTTCCAGGAGCTGTCGCTGGTTCCAGATCTCAGCGTCGCCGACAACATCGTCATTTCCGATCCCCCCAAACGCTTCGGCATGATCGACCGCAAGGCGCAACGACGCGTCGCGGAGGAAGCGCTTGCCCGCGCGGGTGCGGCCGACATCCATCCGCTGGCGCTGGTCAAGGATCTTCCCCTTTCAAGAAGGCAGATGGTCGAGATCGCCAAGGCGCTAGCCAGAAAGCCGCGCATCCTTATCCTCGACGAGGCGACATCCGCGCTGACGGCGGCGGATGTCTCGAAGATTTTTGGCGTCCTGAAACGGCTGCGTTCGGAAGGTCTGGCGCTGCTCTACATCTCGCACCGCATGAACGAGATCGCCGAACTTGCCGATCAGTGCACGGTGTTCCGCAACGGCCGTAATGTCGCCAGCTACAAGGCCGGCTCGAAGAGCGACAATGAGGTGGTCGAGCTGATGATCGGCCGCGAATACAGCCACATCTTCCCGGCCAAGCCGGCGGCCGTGCCAGCTACGGCCGCACCCAGGCTTGAAGCCCGCAAGCTCTCGTGGACCGACCGGTTGCATGACATCTCGCTGACCGTCAGGGCAGGCGAGGTGGTCGGCCTCGGCGGTCTCGACGGCCAGGGCCAGCGCGAATTGCTGCTTGCCTTCTTCGGCGTGCTGCGCGGCCTTTCCGGCGAGGTGCTGATCGATGGCAAGCCGGTCGCGATCGGCAGCCCCGCCAAGGCGCGGCAGGACGGCATCGGCATGGCGCTGATCCCGGAGGACCGCAAGACCGAGGGCTTGATGCTGCCGATGACGGTGCGCGAGAACCTGTCCTTCGCCGCGCTCGACCGCCTGTCCAAAGGCGGCATTATCGACCGCGCCGCCGAGCAGCGGCTGATCGACGACATGGTCGGCCTGCTGGCGATCAAGACGGCGGGTCTCGACATACCGGTCGGCGCGCTGTCGGGCGGCAACCAGCAGAAGGTGGTCATCGCCAAATGGCTGATGCGCCAGCCGCGCATCATCCTGCTCAACGATCCGACGCGGGGCATCGATGTCGGCACCAAGCAGGAGCTCTATCAGCTGATGCGCAAGCTGGCGGACGCCGGGGCGGCGATCCTGTTCTATTCGACCGACTATGACGAGCTGATCGGCTGCTGCGACCGCGTGCTGGTGCTCTATGACGGCGCGCTCAAGCGCGAACTGGTCGGCTCCGAGATCACCGAGCGGGCGCTGATAGCGAGCGCGCTCAACATCCATGGCGAGGAGAGCCCGGTGGGCCTGGGAGCAAGTGCGTGAAGGATTGGCGCTACTGGCTGGCGGAGCAGCGCGGAACGCTGCTGGCGCTCGGCATCTTCATCGTCATGTTCATCATCTACACCTCGAACCACCCGGCCGGCTTCACCGCCAATGTGGTGCAGACGGCGGCGAACAAGGGCGTGCTGCTCGCCTTCGTCGCCATGGCGCAGACGCTGGTGGTGATCACCGCCGGCATCGACCTGTCCGTCGGCATGATCTTTCTCCTGACCAACTGCCTGGCCTCCTGGCTGGTGGTGGGCACACCCATGCAGACGGCGCTCGGCGTCATCGCCGTGCTGGCGGCCGGTCTTCTGTGCGGCGCCATCAACGGCGCCATCGTCATCTACGGCCGGCTGCAGCCGATCGTCGCCACCATCGCCACCGGGGCCGTTTATTATGGCATCGGCCTTTTGTTGCGGCCCTTCCCGGGCGGTTCGGTCAATGAGGATCTGGCCGATGCGATGACCGGACGCGTCTTCGACTTGGTGCCGGCGAGCCTCGTCGTGCTGTTCGCCATCGTGCTGTTGATCTGGGTGCCGTTCAGCCGCTCGGTGCTTGGCCGCGCGGCCTACGCGGCGGGATCGTCGGAGACGGCGGCCTATATGTCGGGCGTTCCGATCAGGCGCGGCAAGTTCGCCGCCTACACGCTGGCCGGACTGCTGGCGGCGATCGGCGGGCTGTTCCTGACCTTCTTCACCTATACGGGTGACGCTGCCTATGCCAGCGGCAACGCCTACACGCTGTTCTCGATCGCCGCCGTGGTGCTGGGCGGCGTCTCGCTGTTCGGCGGCAAGGGCAGCGCCATCGGCGCCATCTTCGGCGCGCTGGCCTTCCGCACCATTGGCGATCTGTTGTTCGTGTTCGATTTCGATCCGCTCTGGCAGCCGCTGTTCCAGGGGGTTATCCTGCTGATCGCGGTCAGCCTCGGCGCCTTCGCCCTGTTTCGGGTCCGCAACCGGCTGGAGTGGTTCCTGTGAGCGAAACGACGCTTGGCGGCATTGCCGGCCGCATGCCGAAATTCATCCGCCGCGCCGATCCGGCGGTGCTGACCGCATTCGCCTGCATCGTGCTGTTGCTGTTCGTCGGCAGCCTCTATTCCAGAAGCTTCCTGTCGCCTGAATATCTGTTGCAGCAATTGAAGGTGGCCTCGTTCCTCGGGGTCATCGCCACCGGCATGATGCTGGTTATCCTGCTCGGCCAGATCGACCTGTCGGTGCCGTGGTCGGTGGCGGCGGGCGCGATGATGGCCTGCGCGGCGGCCGCCTACGGTCCGCTTGGGGTGGCGCTGGCCATACCGTTCGGCATCTTCTGCGGCGTGCTGATCGGCGTCGTCAACGGCATCGGCGTCGCCTATCTGCGCATTCCCTCGATGATCATCACGCTTGCCACCAACGCCGTCGCACAGGGGCTGATGGTGGTCTACACCGGCGGCTTCTCGCCTCAGGATTCGGCGACCGGCGCGATGCGCTTCCTCGCCACCGGCTTTGCCATTCCGGGCGTGCCCAACGCCGTCATCATCTGGGCGCTGATCGGGGCCGCGATGGTCTTCGTGCTGACCCGCACCGGCTTTGGCCGGACCGTCTACGGCATCGGCAACCGCGAGCGTGCTGCCTATCTCTCCGGCATCGACACGAGGCGCGTGGTGATGATTGCCTTCGCCGTCTCCGGCGGGCTCTCGGCCTTTGGCGGCGTGCTGCTGGCCGGCTATGCCTCGAAGGCGGCGCAGTCGATGGGTGATGCGTATTTGCTGCCGTCGATCGCCGCGGTGGTGCTCGGCGGCACCTCGATCCTCGGCGGGCGCGGGTCCTATCTCGGCACCGTCGCCGGCGTCATCCTGATCACGCTTCTGCAGTCCATCCTGTCGGTCATGCAGATGCCGGAGGCGGGGCGGCAGATCATCTATGGCGTCGTCATTGTCGCCATGCTGCTGCTCTACGGCCGCGCGCCGGCAAGCCGCTAGAGCCGAATGATTTCAGGTCGGATCGACCTGAAATCTGAATCCGCCTCTAAATCAAGGAGATAGAGCATGATGTCGTCCGAAAACCGCTTCACACTTTTCGGCATCATGCTCTAGCCGTGGACGGAGAAGCAGCGCAGGCGCCGGCGGGCGCTCCCCGCTTGATGCCTCTGGCCATCGTGGTGATGGGCGTCGCCGGTTGCGGCAAGTCGGCTGTCGGCATCGCGCTGGCGGCCGCGCTGGATGCCGTCTTCATCGAAGGCGACAGGCTGCATCCGCCGGAGAATGTGGCGCGCATGGCAAGCGGCGAGCCGCTCACCGACCAGTTGCGTGAAGGCTGGCTCGACGCCATCGGCGAGCGCATCGCGACGTCGATCGGCGAAGGGCAGGGCGTGGTCGCGGCCTGCTCGGCGCTCAAGCGCAGCCATCGCGAACGCCTGCGCGGTTTTTGCCCCGATATCGTCTTCCTCTATCTGGAGATCGACCCGACGACCGCAAGGCGGCGGGTCGCCAGCCGCAAGGGCCATTTCATGCCGGCAAGCCTGGTCGACAGCCAGTTCGCCATTCTCGAGCCGCCGGGCAGCGATGAGCGGGCGCTGACAATCGACGCGACGCGTCCCGTCGCCGATGCCGTTGCCGACGCGATGCGCCTGCTGGCCAATTCATGAGCCGGTATCGCCGCCTGTCATTGGCGTCGCCCTGGGCGATCAGGGAATCTTACGATGACAAACGCCGCTCCCCAGCCGTCGATCTAAATCTGCGAGGACAGCTCGACCGGGAAGTCGTCGTTGTCGGCATCGCGCATGGCGGCGAGGCTTCTGTTATCGAGCACCTCGGCGATTGCCTGGCGTACCTCCAGCATCATATGCCGGACCTGGCAGGTCGCCTCGTCGCAATCCTCGCAGCGCTGGTACTGCGTGCGGCTGGCGCAGGGGATCGGCGCCAGCGGGCCGTCCAGCACGCGTACGACATGGCCGATCTTGATCTCGGAGGCCGGGCGGGCGAGGCGATAGCCGCCTTCCTTGCCCTTGCGGCTCTGGACGAAGCCGGCATTGCGCAACTCGCCCAGGATGGCATCGAGGAATTTCTTCGGGATATTGTTGGCGACCGCTATGTCGTTGACGAAGGCCAATTGGCCAACCGGCAGGCTGGAAAGATGCACGAGGGCCTTGAGGCCGTATTTGCCTTTTTTTGTCAGCATGCCCGAGTCAACCCGTTGAAGCCCCAACCACCCCGCATCTGGCGGCTGTTTGTGTGCAAATAATGACGGTTCCGCCGCGCGATGGTATTTCGCGAAAACAAGACGCCAAAAGGCACGTTAGGCACAAACGCGTTGATTCTTTGTAACGTTTGCCGGGATGGCGCCGTATTCGTCCCGGCTGATGGCAGAAACGAAGAAAGCCGGCTCAAGGCCGGCTTTCCTCATCTGTTCAATCCATGCCGCAACCGTCAGCGGCTGCCATAGGCCTGGTCGAGCAGGCCGCCGGCGGCAAAGTGCTCTTTCTGGATCCTATCCCAGCCGCCGAAGACGTCATCCACCGTCAGCAGGCGCACTTCCGGAAAATTGGCTTTGTATTTGGCGGCGACGGCAGCGTCACGCACCCGGTTGCCGTTCTGCGCGAGGATGTCCTGGCCTTCGGGCGTGTAGAGGAAATCGAGATAGGTCTTGGCCAGTTCGCGCGTGCCGTGCTGGTCGGCGACCTTGTCGACGATCGCCACCGGGAATTCCGCGAGCAGGCTGACCGAGGGGGTGACCTGTTCGAACTTGTCGTCGCCATACTCCTTGCGGATGCCGCGCGTCTCGGATTCGAAGGTGATCAGCACGTCGCCGATCTCGCGCTGCACGAAGGTGGTGGTCGCGGCTCGGCCACCCGTGTCGAAGATCGGCACGTTGTTGAACAGCTTGGTGATGAACTCCTTCACCTTGGCGTCGTCGCCTTTGAAGGCTTCCTTGGCGTACGCGGTGGCCGCCAGATAGGTGTAGCGCGCATTGCCCGAGGTTTTCGGGTTGGGGAAGATCACCTGCACGTCGTCGCGCACCAGATCGTTCCAGTCCTTGATGTGCTTGGGATTGCCGGCACGGACAAGGAACGAAGGCAGCGAATAGAAGGGCGAGGCGTTGTCGGGAAAGTCCTTCTGCCAGTCGGCGGAGACGAGCCCTTTCTTGACCAGGAAATCGATATCGGTGACCTGGTTGAAGGTGACGACATCGGCGCCGAGCCCCTCGGCGATGGCGCGCGCCTGCGCCGAGGTGCCGGCATGCGACTGGTCGACGGTCACGCCCGGATGCTTGGCGACGAAGGCCTTGTTGACCTGTACGAACAGTTCGCGGCCGACGTCATAGGAGGCGTTGAGCAGCTTGTCGGCCGACCAGGCTTGGGAGGATGCGAGGAACAGGCCGGCAACAGTGGCAATGCCGAGAAAAAATCGCTTCATGAAAAAGGGCTCCGGAGGCAATGCGTTATGGCCCGACCTTAGCCGTGGCGCAGGGGGCGGGGCGAGGCATGGGTAATGGCTCCGCCACCTTGCCGCGAGAAAAGATATGGCCAACACAGTGGTTCCTTAGAATTCTGTTCCAGACTTCGGCCTGCCTTTTTTCTGTTGCTTGCCCAGGACTGTCATTTGGCATATACATATGGCATATACAAATGGAGGCAAGCATGCCCCAGCATCGCCACACGACAACGCCACCACCGAAGGAGGCGAAACTGTTCCGAAACAACCGCAGCCAGGCGGTGCGCATTCCTGTCGAGTTCGAACTCCCCGGCGACAAGGTTCTGATCAGCCGCGAAGGCGACCGCCTTGTCATTGAGCCGCTCCGCAAACCTGGGCTTGCCGCGCTGCTCGCCCAATGGGCGAAAGAGGCGCCGCTTGGTCCTGAGGACAACTTTCCAGAGATCAATGATGCGCCTGTCGAAGCCGAGGACATTTTTTGATGCGGTTCATGCTGGATACCAACATCATCAGCGACATGATCCGGAACCCGGCCGGCAAGGCAGCCGGTGCAATGGTGCGCGAGGGAGACGCCGCTGTATGCACCAGCATCGTCGTTGCCTCTGAATTGCGATATGGCTGCGCCAGGAAGGGATCGACCAAGCTGCTCAAGAAGGTCGAGGACCTGCTGGCCGAGATCCCCGTCCTGCCGCTCGACGTGCCGGTGGATGCCGAGTACGGCGCACTTCGCGCCGAGCTGGAGGCTGTTGGCCAACCCATTGGCTACAATGACCTTTTTATTGCTGCTCACGCCTGCGTATTGGGCACCACGCTGGTGACGGCCAACATCGGGGAGTTCACCCGGATACGGAAGCTGAAGGTCGAGAACTGGCTGGAATAGGGTCTGACCTGGAGATCAGGCCGCTGGAAACAGCTTCCAGCGCCCCGGACGGAACGCCACCCGGCTCTTCTGCGCCGCTGGATGGCCGACCGGCAGTTCGATCTCGACCCGCTGGCGTTCGCCGCCGATCTCGAGTTCGACGCGCCGTGTTCCGGCGACGCGGCGGCTGGCGGCCACCGTACCGGCGATGCAGCCGCTGCAGCCGTCGAGCAGTTCGACGTCGTGCGGGCGGAAATAGAGCGTCGCCTCGCCCTCGGGCGCATGCGGCGCCGACAGCCCGATCGGGCGATCAGCGAGCCAGATCTCGCCATTCTCGACCTTGACGGGAAGCGAGCTCGATTCGCCGATGAAGCCGTAGACGAAAGGCGAGTTCGGCGTGTCGTAGATGTCGTCGGCGGTGCCGACCTGTTCGATGCGGCCCTGGCTCATCACCACGACGCGGTCGGCAAGCTCCAGCGCCTCTTCCTGGTCGTGGGTGACGAAAACGGTGGTGTGGCCGGTGCGGTCATGGATCTCGCGCAGCCAGCGGCGCAGTTCGCGGCGCACCTGCGCATCGAGCGCACCGAACGGCTCGTCGAGCAAAAGCACCTTGGGTTCAATCGCCATGGCACGCGCCAGGGCCACGCGCTGGCGCTGGCCGCCGGACAGCTGCGCCGGATAACGCTTCTCCAATCCTGAAAGCTGGACGAGATCGAGAAGCTCGGAAGCGCGGCGGCGGATTTCCTGCGCCGGTGGCCGCGAGGACCCATGCCGGACTTTCAGGCCGAAGCCGATATTGTCGGCCACCGTCATGTGCCGGAACAGTGCATAGTGCTGGAAGACGAAGCCGACATTGCGCTCCTGGATCGACTTCTGCGAAGCATCCTCGTCGCCGAAGAAGATCTTGCCGCGCGTCGGCCGTTCCAGCCCGGCGATCAGCCTGAGCAGCGTCGTCTTGCCGGAGCCTGACGGCCCCAGCAAAGCGATCAGTTCGCCCGACTTGATGTCGAGCGAAACGTCATGGAGCGCCGGAAACCGCTCGAACTCCTTGCGCACGTTGGCAACGCGAACTTCCATTTACAAAACCTTCTAATGCCCGCGCGTCGCGGCGAGTTCGGCGCCGTAGCGCATCTCGAGCAGTGTTTTCAAGACCAGCGTGACGAGCGCCAGCCCGGCAAGCAGTGAAGCGACGGCAAAGGCACCGACGGCATTGTACTCGTTGTAGAGGATTTCGACATGCAGCGGCATGGTGTTGGTCAGACCGCGTATATGGCCCGACACCACCGACACCGCGCCGAATTCGCCCATGGCGCGCGCGTTGCAAAGCAGCACGCCGTAGAGCAGGCCCCATTTGACGTTGGGCAGCGTCACATACCAGAAGGTCTGCCAGCCATTGGCGCCGAGCGAAAGCGCGGCCTCCTCGTCGCCATTGCCCTGTTCCTGCATCAGCGGGATCAGCTCGCGGGCGACGAAGGGGAAGGTGACGAAGACGGTGGCAAGCACAATACCGGGCACCGCGAACAGGATCTGGATGCCATGTGCCTTCAGCCACCCGCCGAGCAGCCCTTGCGCGCCGAACAGCAGCACATAGACCAGGCCGGAAATGACTGGCGAGACCGAGAAGGGCAAATCGATCAGCGTGGTGAGAAACGCCTTACCCTTGAACTCGAACTTGGCGATCGCCCAGGCGGCAGAGATGCCGAAGACGACGTTGAGCGGCACCGAGATCGCAGCGACAAGCAGTGTCAGACGGATGGCCGAGCGCGCGTCCGGCTCGCCCAATGCCTGCGTATAGGCGCTGACGCCTTTCGCCAGCGCCTCGTGGAAGACGATGATCAGTGGCAAAAGCAGGAAGACGCCGAGGAAGACAAAAGCGATCGCCATCAGGACGGCTTGCGCGGGACGGCTTTCGGTCACCGCCGCCGAGCGGCTCTCATGGTAGGGTTCGTAGGATTTGATTTCGGGATCAGCCATAGCGCTTGCGGCTCCATGTCTGAACGAGATTGACGACCAGAAGCATGACGAACGACAGGGCCAGCATGATCGCCGCGATCGCGGTCGCCGCCGGGTAGTTGTATTCCTCCAGCCGGATGACGATCAAAAGCGGCGCGATCTCTGATTTGTAGGGCAGGTTGCCGGCGATGAAGATGACCGAGCCGTATTCGCCGACGCCGCGCGCAAAGGCCAGCGAAAAGCCGGTGATGATGGCCGGCGCCAGGCCCGGGAACAGCACGCGGGTGATGATCTGAAAGCGGCTGGCGCCAAGCGTGGCGGCGGCTTCCTCCACCTCCTTGTCGATCTCCTCCATGATGGGCTGCACCGTCCGCACGACGAAGGGAAGGCCGATGAAGACCAATGCCACGACGATGCCGAGCGGCGTGTAGGCAACTTTGATGCCGAGCGGCATCAGCAATTTGCCGATCCAGCCGTTCGGCGCATAGAGCGTGGTGAGCGCAATGCCGGCCACCGCCGTCGGCAGGGCGAAGGGGAGGTCGACCATGGCATCGACGATGCGGCGGCCGGGAAAGCGGTAGCGCACCAGCACCCAGGCTACCAGCGTGCCGAAGACGACATTGACGGCCGCCGCGAGGAAGGCGGTGCCGAAGCTGATTTCCAGCGCATTGAGCGTGCGGCGGTCGCTGGCAATCGCCCAGAAGTCAGCCCAGCCGAGCGCGGCCGAGCGCCAGATCAGCCCGGACAGCGGAATGAGGATGATGAGGGTGAGGTAGGCAAGCGAGAAGCCGAGCGTCAATCCGAAACCCGGAATGACACTCGGCTGCCTGAATCGCCACCCCGCATGCGCGGGTGCTGTGGTCATGGAGTTCTGGATCGTCCCTTCTTACTCAACCAGACTTTGCCGAAGAAGCCCATTCGCGGGCTTCTTCGCGACTGCCGAACCTCACTGGGCCGGCTTGTAGATCTGGTCGAATATACCACCGTCGCCGAAATGATAAGGCTGCGCCTTCTTCCAGCCGCCGAAAAGCGGATCGTCGATGGAGATCAGCTTGATATCGGGGGTCTTGGGCAGATCGACGGCCGCCACCAGTTCGGGCTTGGCCGGGCGATAGTGGTTCTTGGCGATGATCGTCTGGCCTTCCTTGGAATAGAGCCAGCCGAGATAGGCTTCGGCCACCTTGCGCGTGCCCTTGGCATCGACGTTGGCGTCGACGACTGCCACCGGCGGCTCGGCCAGGATCGATGTCGGCGGATAGACGATCTCGAAATTGTCGGCGCCGAATTCGTCGAGCGCCAGATAGGCGTCGTTTTCCCAGCCGATCAGCACGTCGCCGATGCCCTTTTGTGCGAAGGTGACGGTCGAGCCGCGTGCGCCGGTGTCGAGAACCGGGGCATTGGCGTAGAGCTTGCCGACGAACTCCTTGGTTTTGGCCTCGTCGCCGCCATCATGGGCGTTGGCGTAGGCCCAGGCTGCCAGGTAGTTCCAGCGGGCACCGCCTGAGGTCTTGGGATTGGGCGTGATCACCTGGGTGCCGTCCTTGACCAGGTCGCTCCAGTCGTGGATGCCCTTGGGATTGCCCTTGCGGACCAGGAAGATGATGGTCGAGGTGTAAGGCGCTGAATTGTTTTCGAATTTCTTGCGCCAGTCGGGATTGATCTTCTTCGACTTGGAGACGATGGCGTTGATGTCGCCCTCGAGCGCCAGCGTCACCACGTCGGCGTCGAGGCCGTCGATCACGGCGCGGGCTTGGGCGCCCGATCCGCCATGCGACTGCTGGATGGTCACCGTCTCGCCGGTCTCGGCCTTCCAGTGGGCGGCAAATGCCTCGTCATAGGCCTTGTAGAGCTCACGCGTCGGATCATAGGACACGTTGAGGATGGTGGTGTCGGCGAACGCGAAACCGAGCGTGCCGAACTGGACAGATGTGGCGACCAGTGCGCCGAGCAGTTTCCTGAAATGAGGTTTGGTCATTTCTGCCTCCGTTGAACCCGCGCCAAATCTAGCGAACTGATAGAAATTAGATGCATCGAATGTTGCCTTTTTTGCCCTTCTGAAGAAAATCTTCGACGATCTTCCGTCGCGTTGGGAAATATTTTCCTCGCCGGCGCTCGGGGCGGATTCGAGGTCCTATCTAGGGATGCGCGGTGCCGAGGCAAGGTCGCCTGGTCCGGCAAATCACTCGGCGCCTACCGGGAAATCGAAGCGCTGGGTGGGAAAGGGCTCATGCCGGAGCGTATAGTGCCACCATTCGCGCGCGTAGTTCTTGAAACCGCCGGCGCGCATGGCCTCGACGAGCAGCCTGCGGTTTTCTGTCGCTTCATTGCCGAGCGGGCGGTGCGCCGTCTCGCTCATCGGGTCGAAACAGTCGAAACCGCTGCCGAAGTCGAGCGTATCGGCATCGATGGCGCCGCAGGCGGGTTTGGCGACGGATGGACCGTCGGCCCGCGCAATCGCGACATCGACGGTCGAACCGCGCGAATGGGTCGACAGTTCGCCGACATAGCCCTTGGCGATGAGGTCGCCACGCCGGACCCCGGGATACCATTGCGGATCGGGCGGCCCGCCCTGTCGCGTCCACTCGCCCATGTCGGCGACGGCACGGGCGGGGCGATAGCAGTCGAAGACGACCAGCGTCAGGCCCCGAGCGGCGATTGCCTGCTGGACGCCGGCAAGGGCTTGCGCCGCCTGCAAGGTGAGAATGCAGACGGGGGCGTCGTAGCCGGTCACCTTGCGGTGCAGGAAATTGCCTGCACCGGCGTAGCGGATGTCCTGGCGGATCGACGGGGCGATATCGGCGAGGCGGACGAAGCCGGCGGGGAGAGGGTCGGCATGTGCCGGCAGAACGGCAACGGCAACCGTCAGCGCGTAAAAGCCAACGCGCAGAATCGCCTGGCGCGCTCTATTCAACGAACACTTTCACGCTGGCCGCTCGCCCGGCCGCGTCGATCACGGTCAGGGTCGAATAACCAGCGCCGTCGGGCAACCACGTCGCGGTGCGGCGGCGATCGATGCCGGTGAGCGGCTTGCCATTGGCCAGCCAGCGGAACGGCGCACGGCCGCCCTGCAGTTTCAGCACCAGCGGCGTGGCGTCGGCGGAATTCGTGGCGAGGTCGACGCGGGCGCCGTCCGGCGGGAAGATGATTGTCGGTGCGGGCTCGGTCGGCGTCGCCTGCACCAGGCCATCCGCGCCGGCGCCGAAGCGGGCGAGCGTCACCGGCAGGTCCTCGCGCTTGGGAGTGAAGGCGCCGGGCGGCCTGCCCGGCAGCGGCACGGTGGCTAGGCCCGAGCGGACAAAGCCCTCGAACAGGATGGGGGCGGCCGAGACATAGCCGGAAAGGCCCGGCACGGCGCTGGCATCGGGACGCCCGACCCAGACACCCAAGACATAGCGGCCGTCGAAGCCGACCGACCAGGCGTCGCGGTAGCCGTAGGACGTGCCGGTCTTGTAGGCGATGCCGCGCTGCAAGGCGCCCTCCGGCGGCTTGACCCCCGACAAGATGTCGATGATCTGCCAGTTCGCCTGGTCGTTGAGGATGGTGGCGGTGGTGCGCTCGGCATTGGCCGGCTCGGTGCCGTCATGCAGCGTGTGCGTCTTGCCGCCATTGGCGAGCCCCGTATAGAGCTGGACGAGGTCGCGCAGCGTGACGCCAACGCCGCCGAGGCCGATGGCCAGGCCCGGCGCCTCGTTGACCGGCAGGATCGGGTTGACGCCGGCCTGGCGGAAGCGCGCGGTCAGCCGCGCTGGACCGACGGCGTCGAGCACGCGGATCGCCGGCACGTTGAGCGACAATTGCAGCGCCTGGCGGACGCTGACATCGCCCTGGTAGCCCATGTCGAAATTCTTGGGCCGGTAGCCGCCGAAATCGACCGGGCTGTCCTCGATCAGCGTTTCCTGCGCCACCAGTCCCTGCTCGAAGGCAAGGCCATAGATGAACGGCTTCAGCGTCGAGCCGGGCGAGCGCACGATCTTGGTCATGTCGATCCAGCCGGAGCGGCTGGCGTCGAAGAAATTGGCCGAGCCGACTTCGCCCAGAATGTCGCCGGTGCGGGAATCGGCCAGCACCATGGCGACGGACAGGCGCGGGCCAAGCTTTGTGGCGGCATCGCGCGCGACCTGCTCAAGCCCTTCCTGGACACTTTTTCGAATTGTCAGTTTGAGCGGCTCGCCGGGAACAGCCTTGGGCAGCATCGCATAGGCGGCGTGCGGGGCGAGCGCCGGCAACGTTCGGCGCAGGCCCGACACATCGTCAAGGGCGGCGCGCGCGGCCTCGCGTTCGCCGATCAGGCCCGACGAGACCATGCGGGTCAGCACACGGTCACGGGCGGCGTGGGCGATTGCGAGATTGCGGTCGGGCCGGCGCTTTTCCGGCAATTGGGGCAAGGCGACGAGCAGGGCGGCTTCGGAGACGGTGAGCCGCTTCGGCTCCTTGCCGAAATAGGCAAGCGAAGCGGCGCGCACGCCTTCCAGATTGCCGCCATAGGGCGCCAGCGTCAGATAGCGTTCGAGGATCTCGCGCTTGGACAGCCGCCGCTCGATCTGGATGGCGCGCAGCATCTGCTTGATCTTGGAGCCGAGGCTTCGGCTTTCGCGCGGCTCGATCAGGCGGGCGAGCTGCATCGAAAGCGTCGAGCCGCCGGAGACGATGTGGCCGCTGGTGGCGAACTGGCCGGCGGCGCGGCCAAGCGCCAGCACGTCGATGCCTTGATGGTCCCAGAAGCGCTTGTCCTCATAGGTGACCAGCATGTCGACGAACTGCTTGTCGACCTGGTCGAGCCGGGTTTCGAGCCGCCAGTAGCCGTCCGGCGTGGCGAAGGCGCGCAACAGCTGGCCATCGCGGTCCTGGACTTCGGTCGAGACCGTGAGTTCCGCCGGCAAGGGGGGCGGGAAGGCGCGGTCGAGCTCCCACAGGGTGGCGACGGAGACCGCGAGAATGGCCGCACAGGAAGCTAGAGTTATGGCCGCTCGTCGAAGGGACTTTCTTGAAAGCATGGCGGCGCCCCTCATCCGGCTGCCGGCGCCACGGCCCTTCGGGCGTTCACCGTTCGAAAAGCCAAGCAATTGGCTTTTCGCCCGCTGCGCGGACCACGGCTCACCTCCCCGTATAGTGACGGGGAGAAGGAAGCTGTCATGAGCGCCATCGCCATGTTCATGATCGCCACCACAGGCGCCTTACGGCGCCTTGATCTCCATCATGCCGGTGGCGGTGCGAGCCGAATACTGCGGCCGGTACATGTCTTCCACGGTTGCCGCCGGATGGGCGTAGGTGCCCGGCGTCACGGCGCGCACGACATAGGCGAGCGTCAGATTGTGGTCGTGGTCGCCGTCGGCCGGGTTGAACGCCGCGACGAAACGGTCGTCGCGGAATTCGAGATGGGCGGCGTCGGTCTGCGCCAGCCAGGAGAAGTTCGTCAATTGCGCGCTGGAGACCAGGCCGGGATTGTCGATCTCGAAGCCGGCCGGCAACAGGTCGGTGACCAGCAGGCGCGACGGCCAGCTGTTCTGCTCGGTGACCTTGAGCACGACGACATAACGTTCGTTCTGGGTGGCCTCCGTCACATTGGCTTCGGTGCCGTCGAGCTTGTAGTAGGTGCGGCTGATGGTGAAGCCGTCACCGCCGGCCGGCAGGGGCTGGATCGGCGACGCCACGGTGGTGACGACGGCCTGCAGCGGGGTCTTGCCGGTGTTGGCGATTTCGAGCGGGCTGTCGACCAATTCGCTGCCGTTGACCTGGTTGGAATAGCCGCCCGAATGCGGCGCGCCATTGACGGTCAGCGCAATCGAGTCATTGCCTTCCTTCAGCGCGCGGGCCGCCAGCAGCATCCAGGAATCGTCCTGGGTGCTGGTCCAGCGCACTTCCGCCCGTTGCCTGGTCACCAGCTTGATCAGCTCCGGCACGACCGACGACGCCGGCTTCGATTCCGCCGCCAGCGACAGCATCGCCGCGCCGTCACGCAGCGCCGAGCCGTAGTCGGAGCGGTACCAGTCGTAGTCGGTGCTCGATTTGGCGAGCTCCAGCGCGGTCTTGAACGTCGCCTCCGAGCGCTGGGTGTCGCCGTAGAGCGCCAGGCTCGCCGCCAGCTGGGCAACGGCCATCGGGCTCGAGAAGGCTTCGAGCTGGGTGTCGGCATAATAGCGCAGGTCGCCGATCGAGGCCTTCTTGTTGCGGGCCAGGACGTAGAGGGCATAGGCGATCTCGCTGCCGCGGTCCTGTACGCTCTGGTCGTAGCCGAGCGAGTTCTGCAGATTGCTCAGCGCCTGGTTCATGGCCTGCGCCGGCACGTCGTATTTCTGCTCGCGTGCCCTGGTCAGGAACTCGCTGACATAGGCGTCGAGCCACAGATCGCCGGAGCCTGGACCCCACAGGCCGAAGCTGCCGCTCGAGGACTGGTAGCTCAGGACCTTGTAGATGGCATCCTGGATACGGCCATGCAGGTTGGGGTCGCTTTCCATGCCGATGCCTGAGGCCATCTCGTTGACATAGAGAAGCGGCATGGCGCGGCTGGTGGTCTGCTCGGCGCAACCATAGGGGTAGCGGTCGAGCGTCATCAGGAGTGAGGGCACGTCGAAGGCAGCCGTCTGCGAAACGCCGACGCTGACGGTAGCGCCTTCCAGCAGGCTTGCCGCCAGCAGTTCCTTGTCGACGCGCAGCGCGCCGCCATTGCCCTTGAGGTCGACCACAAGCCGCGTGGTGAGAGGCAATTGCGCCGGGCGCACCGGCACGTAGAGCGTCTGCTCGACCTTCGTGCCGTCGGCGTGCGCCAGCTTGATGGTAAGCGAGGCATTGCCCGGCGTCTTGGCGATCAGCGGCACGGTCAGCGTCTGGCGCTTGCCCTGGGCGAGCGTCAGCTTCTGGGGCAGGGGCTTGTCGCCGGTCGACAGGTCGCCTGTCGTGTCGATCGAGAAGGCATAGTCGCCGGCCGGGCCGTCGGTGTCGGCCACGTCAAGCCGCATCACCGTGTTGTCGCCGGGCGCCAGGAAGCGCGGCAGGCCGGCGGTGATGACCACCGGATCGCGCACGATGACATCCGACGTGGCATGGCCGACCGCTTCCTTGGTCCAGGCGACAGACATGACGCGCACGGTGCCGTTGAACTGCGGGATGTCGAAGTCGATCCGTGCTTTGCCGTCGGCGTCGAGCTGGACCGGGCCGGAGAAGAAGGCGACCAGCTTTTCGGTGGGCGGGCTGCCTTGCGTCTGCATGTTGGCGCCGTCACCGCCGGTCCTGAGTTTGCCGGTGGCGCCGAGCGAGCCGTCGATCAGGCGGCCATAGATGTCGCGGATCTCCATGCCCAGCATGCGCTGGCCGAAGAACCAGTTCTCCGGGTCTGGCGCCTTGTAGTTGGTCAGATTGAGGATGCCGACATCGACGGCGGCGACCATGACATAGGCGTTGGTGCCCGGCTGCACGCCGGCCACGGAAACCGGGATCGACAGCTGCTGGCGCGGCATGGTCTTGTCCGGCGGCGTCAGTGTGACGGCGAGCTTCTTTGCGCCCGGATCGACCTTCAGCCACTTCACGCCGATGGCGCGGGCCGGCATGCGCGTCTCCTGCGCATCGCCGGGCCGGAACAGGGTGGCCGTGACATAGGCGCCGGCGCCCCAATCGTCGCCGACCGGGATGTCGACGGTGCTGCCCCCGGCCGGCACGGTGGCCGTGACGGTCTTCAACAGCTTGTCGGATCCGATGTTGATCAGAAGTTCGCCGGCAAAATGCGGCGAGACCTTCAGCTTGGCCACTTCGCCCGCGGCATAATTGTCCTTGTCGAGAGCGATTTCCAGGCCGTCAGGCGTTTCGGTCGTGGTCGAGGCCACATACCAGCCGGCGTCGAATTCGTAGCTGGTGGCCGGCCCTTCGGGGTCCGAGGTTTCGACCTCGAGCCGGTACTGGCCCCAATCTACCGGCACGGAGACGGTGGCGTCGCCATCGGCGCCGAGGTCGATCTGGCCATTGGCGATCGATTTGGTAAACGTGACCGGTTCGTAGCTCCACGAATTGTTGGAGCGGTACCATTGGTAATTGCGTTCGACCTTGACCAGCGTCCACTGCGCGCCTTTCAGCGTCTCGCGCTTGCCGTCGGGAGCCACCGCGATCAGGCTGAACTTGGCCGTGCCGCCCTGCGGCACCTCATCGTCGGCGAAGTCCGGACGGATGCCGATCATATGGCCTTGCGGGCGGATGCCGATGTTGAGCGAGCGTTCGATGGCGCGGCCGCCGGTTTCGCGCATGCGCACCGTCACCTTGCCGTTGACCAGCTTGGTCGTCGAAGGCAACTGGTCGACGGTGACAGGGAAGGTCGCCTTGCCGTCATCGCCAACCACCGGCAGGTTGGTCAGCGGCGTGACGGTGGGCTCAGCCGACTGCTCGTCGGCGAGGCCGAAGGAGAAGTTGGGGAAGCGGTCCCAGTCGCGCGCCGTCGACAGCGTCAGTTCGCCTTCCAGCGCCAGGCCAGCCGCCGGCGCGCCATAGAGGAAGCGGCCGTCAATGTTGATGTTGGCGGTTTCGCCGCGCTCGATTTCCTGCTTGTCGGCCTTCATGTCGAATTCGATGCGATCCGGCACGAAATCCTCGACCAGGAACATCTGGCTGGCGACAGCCGGCTGCTTCGGATCGGTATGGATCGACACCGACCAGGTGCCGCGCATGGCGTTGGGTTCGAGCGGCAGCTCGACGGCATGGCCGCCGGCCGAAGCGCCGTCGCTGACGATGCGGCGGTCCTCGACGCCATCGGGACGCGAGAAGATGAAGGTCAGCGGCAGGTTCTCGACCGCCTTGGCGGCGCCATCGCGGGCAAGGGCCGCGACATGGACATCCTCGCCGGCGCGGTAGATGCCGCGTTCGGTCCAGGCATAGACGTCGAGGGCGCCGGGCGCCGCGCGTCCCGTGACGCCGCGGTCGGACAGGTCGAAGCCGGCCTTGGACATGTCGAGGAAGACGAAATCATTGTCGCCCTGCTTGGCCATCAGCACGGCCGGCACCATGCCGCCGTCGCCGCGCGTCAGGCCGGGATTGAAGACGGCGTGGCCGTCGGCATCCGATGTCGCGGTGCCGAGCACCTCGTTGTTGCGGGCAACCAGCGTCAGTTCGGCGCCGGCGATCGGCTTGGCCGAGCCCAGCGAACGGGCAAAGACATTGAGCCCGTCCTGGCCGGTATAGGTCGACAGGCCGATGTCGGAGACGACGAACCACTGCGTGGCCAGCGAATTGTAGTCGTCGCCCTTGCCGTCGACGGCCTGTGCGGTCAGCACATAGACGCCGGGCTTGCGCTGCGGCAGTGCTTCGTCGACCGGGAAGGAGGTGGTGACCTCCTTGTTGAGGTCGTTGACGATGTCGAGCTTGCCCTGCCAGACCGGCGCGCCCATCTGCTCGGAAATGTTGGAGATGTCATAGCTGTCGAGTTGGTGCAGGAACTGGTAGCCCGACAGAAGCTGCGCCAGCGAACGGTCGCCGATGCGATAGAGCTTCATTTCGGCGGCGTTCATGTTGACGGTGACGACCGGAATGCCGCGGCGCGCGCCGGCCGGCAGTACGAAGCTGTCGCCGGTGAAGCGGGCGGACGGGGCGCGGTCCTGCACATAGATCGACAGCACCACGGGAGCGGCGGTCACTTCGCCGATGGCTGCCGGCAGGCCGGCGCGGAAGGTGACGTCGTAATGCTGGCCGTGTTCGAGGCCTTCGACGCAGATCTGCTTGTCCTTGGCCTCGACGCCCTTTGGCGGCGCGTTGTCGACGGTAACGAACTGCGCGTAGTCGACGCCGGTCTTGACCAGTTCTTCGGAGAATTGCGCGCAGATGCGCGGCGCGCTGGTGTCGGCATCGACGCTGTGGTCGACGACACGGAAGCCCTTGCGGGCCTTGAGATCGGCATAGTCGGCCTGCACGGCCGGCGACGTCACGAGCGCAAGGCTCGCCTCATAGGCCTGCAGGGCCGGGCGGTAGAGATCGCGCTTGTCGAGACCGGCGCCAAGCAGCGCCAGCACGTCGGCGCGGGTCTTGGTCGTGCGCAAGAGCTTATAGGCGTTGAAGGCGGCCGAAGTGGCGTTCATCGGCAAGGTGGATGCTTCGGAGGTGTTGGTGGCGGGCTGCACGGCCAGCGTTTCACGCGCCAGATTGAGCCAGAGCTGGCCATCATCGGGCATCACCGAAACCGCGGCCTCGTATTTATGCATGGCGGAGCGATGGTCGCCGGTCAGCACGGCCTGTTCGGCCGAACTGATCAGGGCGGCCATGCCTTCGGTCGGCTTGTCGAAGGCCGGGCCAAGCAGCCTGTTGCGGTATTGCTGGGCTTGATCGGCCATCCAGTTGGGGAAGAAGGTCAGCTCCGGCGGCGCGCCGATATCGGGATCGCCGTCAATCTTGACGACCTTGCCGGCGACCGCGCCGTTGAACGGTTTCAGCTGGTTGTAGTCGGATTTGAGAAAGCACCATTTGGCCTTGGTGTTGTAGGTGAAGGCGCGGCAGGCCGGATCGCCAAGGCATGTCGTCTTGCACTGGTCGAGGGTGACATTCTGGTCGGATCTGAGATCAAAGCCGAAATAGTCGGAATTGTCCGTCGTTGCGATTCGCCGGGCCTCGGCCGCTTGCGCGACACCATTCCAGGCTAAGGCGAAGAAAAGAAGGATCAGGATCGACAGACCACGAGCCGCGCGCATTGCCATAACACCCTCCAGACAATTGCAGACGTCCAGGCATGTTCAAGCTTCAGTCAAGCTTGTCAACGCAGGACGCGGCAGGGTTCCGCCTGCCAACGGTTTCCTTTCCGGCCGATGACCGGTAGTACCTCCATAGGACAGGGGATCACGCATTCTTGCGGCGACGCAAAAGGTGTGAATTCCAAGCCCGTCCTATTTCAGACAATTGGATTGTGGCCCCTTTACGAGCGCTTCAGAACTTCATTCCAATTTTAGTTTTGTAACCTAGGTTGTCTTAATGCCGGCGCATGAAGAGCAGATGTCAGGGGGGGCCGCGCCAGGGCGCGTGCTTCCGCGCGCCCTGCTTTTGGCCATGTTGTGCGCGACCGCGCTGGTTGCCGAATCAAGGCCCGCGGCCGCTTTCGAGCTTTTCGGCATCAAGCTGTGGGGATCGTCCAACGACGAGGACGCCGATATCGTCGATCCGCTGCGCTATGCCGTGACCATCACCGCGCCCGATGCCGACAAGGATCTGGTGAAGAGGCTCGAAAACGCCTCGGCGCTGAAGGGCGATGAGGACCGGCCCGTCTCGGGTTCGCTCGGGCTGATGGCCAAGGCGCGCAGCGACCGTGAACAACTGGTCGCCGCCCTTTTTGCCGATGCCCGCTACGAAGGCGTGGTCACCATCACCATCGACGGCAAGCCGCTCGACGAACTGCCGCCGGACGCCGAATTCAAGGGTCCGCAGCCCATTCCGGTGACGATCAATATCGCGGTCGGCCCGAAATTCACCCTCGGCACTATCCGGCTCGAAGGCGACGCGGCGGGGCTGATGAGCGCCGATTACGGCTTGATATCAGGCGGCGACGCTGGATCCGGGGCGGTGCTCAAGGCCGAGGCGCTGATCGTGCGGACGCTGAAGGAGCAGGGCAGGCCGCTGGCCAAGGTGACCGACCGGCGGATCGTCGCCGACCACGCCACCTCGACGCTGGACGTGACGCTGACGGTGGCGGCCGGGCCGGTTGCCGGCTATGGCGCGACCACGGTGGAGGGCACCGAAAAGGTCGATCGCGATTTCACCGAATACATGACTGGCTTGAAGCGCGGCAAGCAGTATTCGCCGCAGGAGATCAGCGACGCGCGCGACCGGCTGCTGGCGCTGGAAGTCTTCAACAGCGTCACCTTCAAGGAAGCCGACAAGCTCGACGCCGACGGCAACATTCCGATCGGCGTCCAGGTCAGTGAGCGCAAGCCGCGCTATTTCGGCCTGGGCGGCACCTTCTCGAACACGGAAGGGCTTGGCCTGGAAGGCTATTGGGGACACCGCAACCTGTTTGGCCACGCCGAAAAGCTGCGCATTGATGGCGCCATTAGCGGCATCGGCAGCAACAACCTGTCCGATCTGAACTACAATGCCGGCATCATGTTCGAGAAACCCGGCGTGATCGGGCCGGCGTCGAAGTTCTTTGCCGGCTTCAAGACGGTGCTCGAGCATCCTGATGCGTATGACCATTTCTCGGTCAAGGGCAGCACCGGCCTGTCCTACGAACTCGACAAGCAGCAGACCGTGTCGGCGGAAGTGGCGCTCGACTATTCCAGGATCACGGATGCCTTCGGCAAGCACACCTACCTTATCGCCAGTGTTCCCCTGCAATATGTCTACGACAACAGGGATAGCAGGCTGAACCCGACCAGGGGCTTCCGGGTGCTGGCCTATGCCGAGCCGAGCTACGACATCATGAGTGGCGCCGCCTTCCTCAAGCTGAAAGGCGAGGGATCGGCCTATCAGTCGCTGGATACGGCCTCGAAATTCGTGCTGGCCGAGCGTGTCGCCATCGGATCGATCGTCGGCACCGGGCTGCAGAACGTTCCGGCCGACCGGCGTTTCTACTCCGGCGGTGGCGGTTCGGTGCGTGGCTATGCCTATCAGGGCATCGGCCCGAAAGACTTCACCGGCCAGCCGATCGGCGGCCTGTCCTTCTTCGAGACCTCGGTCGAAATGCGCATAGCCGTCACCGATACGATCGGTATCGTGCCGTTCGTCGATGCCGGTACGGTGTCGACGAAGTCGGTTCCCAACTTCTCCGACGTCAAGGTCGGCGCCGGCGTCGGCCTGCGCTACGTCACGCCGTTCGGCCCGCTGCGCATCGATGCGGCCGTTCCGCTCAACCGCGATCCCAACGATCCGCATTTTGGCATCTATGCCGGCATCGGGCAGGCGTTCTGACATGAAGACGGTGTGGCGCATCCTTCGCATTGTCCTCTACACGTTGCTGATCGTAGTCGCAGGCGCGATTGGCGCGCTGGTCGTGCTGACCAAGACCGAGCGCGGACGCGACAATCTCGCCGGCATCATTTCGCGGCTGGCCTCCAGCGACGACCGCAAGGTCACGGTCAGCGGCATTGACGGCATCTGGTCGGGCGCGCTCAGCGTCGACCATGTCGTGCTGGAAGACCGCCAGGGTGCCTGGCTGGTGGCGCGCAAGGTCGCCGTCGACTGGTCGCCCTTGGCGCTTTTGTCGAAGAGCTTCAGTGCCGACCGGATCGCCGCCGAACGCATCGAACTGGCACGCCTGCCGGTGGTCGGCACGCAGCCGCCGGCGCAGGGCGGCACCACGACGCTGCCGGTGTCCATCGACATCAGGGAGATCGACCTGCCGGAAATCGCGCTGGGCCAGCAACTGGCCGGCAGCGGCATCGCCGAACTCGCCGCCAAGGGAATGCTCAAGGCCGACGCGGCGCCGCTGGCGGTCGAGACGGTGCTCAACGTCACCCGCCATGACGGCAAGCAAGGCAATGTCGACGCCAAGATCCACTTTGCGCCGGCCGACGACAGACTCGACCTCGACCTGAAGGCGTCGGAGCCGGCGGGCGGCATCATCGCCAATCTGCTCAAGCTGCCCGATACGCCGCCGGTCGACATAGCGGTCTCGGGCACCGGACCGCTGGCCAACTGGAACGGTATCGCCACGTTCGTGGTCGACGGCAAGATCGTCACGCAGCTGACCGGCCGTCATCAACTCACCGACAAGGGCAATCATGTCGAGGCCAAGGGCGATGGCGAGTTCGCGCCCTTCCTGCCGGACAATCTGAGGTCGCTGTTTGCCGGCAAGACCAGCTTCGACGTCGCTGGCACCGCGACATCCGCCGGCGGCATCAGTATCGACCGGGCCAGCATCGAAAGCGATGCAATCCATGGCACCGCGACCGGCATCGCCGATCCGGCCGGCGCCAGCGATCTGTCTGTCGAAATTGCCGCCAAAAGCGCGCCGGTGCAGATCGTTGTGGGAAGTGCGGCGCAACCGATCACCGTTGCGATCAGGAACGCCACCGCCCGCGCCTTCGGTGACGGCAAGGCGCCGATCGTCGACATCGGTGCCTCGCTGGCTTCGGTGGTGGCGGGCGGTACCCAGCTCAACGATATTTCGGCACAGATCCATTCCGACGGCTTCGATATCCAGAACCGCGCCGGCCCGGTCGCCGTCAAGCTGACGGCGGGCGGGCTGAAGACCGACGTTGCGACGCTGGCGCCGCTGGTCACCGGCAAGGTCGATGTCGACCTGGCGGGATCGCTGAGCAAGGACGCCATCGCCATCGACCAGGGCACGCTGCGCTCCGATGCGCTGAACGCCTCGCTGACGATGACGGTGGCGCTCGCGGACCTGTCGATGAAGCTGAAGATGAATGCCGATGCGGTGTCGACCGCCTTGCCGCCGCAGATCAGCTCGGTGCTCGGCGAACGGGTGAAGTTCTCGGCCGCCGCGACGCGTGATCCGCAAGGGGCCTTTGCCGCCAATTCGATCTCGTTGACCTCCGGCTCGCTCAGCGCCAGCGGCACCGCCAGCGCGCAAGGCAGCGACATCCAGGCCGACATCAAGGGCACGCTGGGCGATGTCTCGGTGTTGTCGCCGATGGTAGGCGTGCCGGTCGCCGGCGGCGTCAATTTCGCGCTGTCGGCAAGCGGCGCCAGGACGGCGCCGGATTTTACCGTCTCCGCCGACAGCGACAGCCTGACCGCCTCGGGCCGCACGGTGAAGGCGATCAAGCTGACGGCAAGCGGCAAGGCCGATATAGCCAGCCCCTCGGCCGATGTTTCGCTGACCGGGTCGGTCAACGACCAGCCGCTCGATCTCAAGGCGGCGCTGGTGACCAGCGAGGGTAAGCGCTCGATCAACGGTTTTCTGGTCTCGCTCGGCGACAACAAGGTTTCCGGCGACCTGGCGCTCGATGACAAGTTCATGCCGCTCGGCACGCTGACGCTTGCCGCACCGGCAATCGACCAGCTGGCCGCACTCGCCGGCCAGGCGGTGACCGGCGACATCAACGGCACGATCCTCTTTGCCAAGGACGGCGACGCGCCGTCCGTCACCATCGATGCGAAAAGCACCTCGATCGCACGTGGCGAGGTGACGGCCAAGGCGATCGCTGTCAACGCGCTGATCGCCAACTATCTCAAGGCGCCGGCGATCTCGGGCACCGTCAAGGCCGACAGCGTCACCTCGGGCGCCACCGAAATCAGCGGCATCGGCGTCGACCTCAAGCGCGACGGCGACTGGACCAATTTCACCGGTGGCGCCACGATCGCGGGCATTCCGGCGACCGCCGCCGGCCGGGTCAAGATCGCCCAGGGTACCACCAGCGTCGAGATCGCCTCGGGCGAAGCCACGGTTCGCGGCATCAAGGCAGCAATCGCTGAACCCTCGACCCTGACCATCGCCAATGGCACGACCAGCATCGAGAAGCTGGCGCTCGATGTCGGCGGCGGTTCGGTGACGCTGTCGGGCAGCGCCGGCCAGACGCTCGATCTCGCGGCACAGTTCTCCGCGCTGCCGGCGGCCCTGGCCAATGATTTTGCGCCCGGGCTCGATGCGGTGGGCACGCTCGGCGGCGCCGCGCAAGTGACCGGGTCGCCATCCGCTCCCGAAGTTCGGTTCAACGCGCAGCTTGCCGGCGTCGAGACCAGCCAGACCCGCCAGGCCGAGCTCGGGCCGCTCGCGGTCGATGCGGCCGGTGTCTACACCCTGGCCGGCGGCGTCGCCCTAGACCATGCGACGCTGTCTGGCGACAAGATTTCCGGCACGGCCTCCGGCACCATCAATCCGAACGGCGCCAGCGATTTTGCCCTCGACCTTACATCCTCGGGACCGAGCCTGCCGCTGACGGTCGGAAGCGCCGCGAGCCCGGTGAGGATCGAGATCCGGTCCTTGTCGGCGAAGGTGGCGGGCGAGAGCACGCGAGCCCGCCTGGACGTCTCCGCGATCCTGCCGTCAATCACCACCAGCCCGGCCAAGGTGGACGGGCTTGTCCTGGCACTGCACTCGGATGCGTTCGATCTCAAGAACCGCGCTGGACCGGTTTCCGGCACGGTGTCGGTGGACAAGGTCGGTCTCGACAACGCCGCCATCGCGCCGCTGATCGCCGGCAAGGTGACGGCCGCGCTGAACGCCCGGCTGACCTCGGACGGCGTCGCCATCGACAGCGGCTCGCTCAAGAGCGATGCGCTGAACAGCCAGGTCGCCGGCCAGGTGTCGTTGCGCGATGGCGCCATCGACCTCAAGCTCAGTGCGGATGCCCCATCATCGGCCTTGCCGGCGGCGGCGCGTGGCATGCTTGGCCAGCGCGCGCAGATCAGCGCCACGCTGAAGCGCGACCCCAATGGCGGTATCAATGTCGATGGGCTGAAGCTGGTCTCGGGCGGACTGACCGCGCAGGGGCAGGCGAGCCTTGCCGACAACAAGCTGGCCGCCGATATCACCGGCGCCCTTGCCGATGTCTCGCCGCTGTCGAAGGACGCCAAGGGCGCCATTGCCTTTGCGCTGAACGCACAGGGACCGGCCATCGCGCCTGATCTGTCGCTGACGGTCAACAGCGATCGGCTGCTGGTGGCGGAGCGCGAGATCACCGGGCTGAAGCTCACCGCCACCGGCAAGGCGGATGCCGCCAACCCGGCGGCGAACGTGCAACTGACCGGCACTGTCGCGGGACAGGCCTTGCAAGGCAGCGCGGTGCTGGCGACGGCGGACGGCAAAAGCGCGATCAATGGCCTGCTGCTGTCGCTGGGCAAGAACCGGATTTCCGGCGATCTGGCGCTGGACGACAAGTTCGTGCCGGAAGGCACCATCTCGCTCGACCTGCCTGATATCGGCCCACTCGCCGCGCTGGCTCTGGAAAAGGCGGAGGGCGACGTGCGCGGCACGATCGCCTTCACGAAGAACGGCGCGGCACCTCAGGTCGCCATCAAGGCGGCCACCGCGTCGATCACGCGCGGCGATCTCCAGGCGAAAACGGTTTCGATCGATGCGCTGATCGCCAATTATCTCGCCGCGCCGGTGATCTCGGGTAAGATCCGCGCCGACACCGTCACGTCGGGCGGCACCGTGATCAGCGGCATCGATGTCGATCTGAAGCGCGACGGCGACTGGACCGGCTTTTCCGGTGGCGCCACGGTCAAGGGCATTCCGGCCAAGGCCGCCGGCCGCGTGAAGGTGGCCAATGGCACGACCACTATCGAACTCGCTTCCGGCCAGGCGACCGTCCAGGGCATCAAGGCGGCCATCGCCCAGGCTTCGACGGTCAGCATCGCCAACGGCACGACGACGCTGGACCGGCTGGTGCTCAACCTTGGCGGCGGCACGGCGACGGTGACCGGCAAGGTCGGGCAGGCGCTCGACATCAATGCGGTGCTCGCGAAGGTGCCAATGTCGCTCGCCAACGGGTTCTCGCCGGGTCTCGATGCCGCCGGTTCGATTTCCGGTACGGTGAAGGTGACCGGCGCGCCGGCGAGCCCTGCAGTTGCCTTCAACATAGACGCGGCCGGCGTGCAGACGTCGCAAACCCGAGGCGCCGGTGTCGGCGCGGTGAGCGTGTCCTCCTCCGGTACCTTTGCCGGCAACAAGCTGACCTTCAACGCCAACATCGGCGATGGCGCCGGCCTTGGCCTCAAGGGCGGCGGCACGGTGACGACGGCGGGCACGCCGGCGCTGGTGCTCGACTTCAATGGCGCCGTGCCCTTCGGCATGCTCAGCCAGAAGCTTGCGGCGCAGGGCTTGTCGCTGTCGGGAACTGCCAATGTCAATGTCCAGGTGCGTGGCCCGGCGACGTCGCCTGTCATCGGCGGCAGCGTCAGCACATCGGGCGCGCGGCTGGTCGACGCGCGCTCGGGCCTGGCCGTCAACGATCTCGCAGCCGACGTGTCTATCGGCGGCGGCGTCGCCAGGATCAACCGGCTGACCGGAACATTGTCGACGCGCGGCAGCCTGTCGGCCAGCGGCACGGTCGGCATCAACCCGGCGCAAGGTTTTCCGGCCGACCTGTCGATCAAGCTTACTGACGGGCGCTATACGGACGGACGCGTGGTGACCGCCAATCTCGGCGGCGACCTGACGATCAAGGGGCCGCTGGTATCGGCACCGGTGATTGCCGGCACCGTCAATCTCGCCAAGACCGTCATCACGGTCCCGGATAAGTTGCCGGCCTCGCTCTCGGCGCTCGACGTCAAGCACAAGAACGCGCCCGAAGCGGTGAGGGCGCAGGACAAGGCGCTGCGCCCGGCGACGACATCAGGCAAGAGCGGCGGCAGCGGGCTCGCGCTTGATGTCACCGTCAACGCGCCGAACCAGATCTTCATCCAGGGCAGGGGCGTCGATGCCGAACTGGGCGGCTCGCTCAGGCTGACCGGCCCGGCCTCGTCGCCGCAGGCGGTCGGCACCTTCACCCTGCAGCGCGGCCGGCTGTCGATCCTGGGCAAGCGGCTGACCTTCACCGAGGGCACGGTCGGTTTCTCCGGCTCGCTGGTGCCCTACCTCAACCTGACGGCGACCACGACCACGACCAGCGCCACCGTCACCATCGTGGTGTCGGGCGAGGCGACCAATCCGAAATTCACCTTCTCCTCGGTGCCGGCGCTGCCGGAGGACGAGGTGCTGGCGCAATTGATCTTCGGCCGGTCCATGTCGAACCTGTCGCCGCTGCAGATCGCGCAGCTGGCGGAAGCGGCCGGGCAACTGGCCGGTGTCGGCGGCTCGACGTCGCTGCTTGAGAATCTGCGCAGCGCCATCGGCGTCGACGATCTCGACGTCACCACAGACGACAAGGGCGGCACGGCGGTCTCGGCCGGCAAGTACCTGAACGACCGCACTTATGTGACCATCCAGAAGGGCGACAAGCCTGGTTCGGGCAAGGCGACCATCGACCTCAATGTCGGGCGTGGCGTGAAGTTGCGCGGCGAGGCGACGGACGCCGGCGAGGCCAAGGGCGGTATCTTCTACGAAAAGGAATATTGAGGCCTGGCCCTCACCATGGCCGGGACTGGCGCTGTCGTAACCCGTGCCAATGGTTCAGTTTAATCCCCCTGAGGAGATTTTGGCGAAATCTGGGCGCACTAGCAATTTTGCGTCAAGACTGTCGCTATCACGCGTACCGCTCCCTTTTCAAAGTTGCACATTCGCCAACATGTTCCCAATCCAAGCCGTCTTTGACATCACGGCCTGGATGCGGAATGTTAATCGGCGGAAAGCCAACAATGGGAGTTAGTCATGACAATCTACAAGAGTAATGGCGATCGCGTTCCGGATCACATCCTGGCCATGGCCGAAGAAGCCAAGGCAGGTAAGGTCGATCGCCGCGAATTCCTGGCGCTCGCCAGCGTCTTCGGCGCGTCGACGGCGATGGCTTACGGCCTGCTCGGCCTTGCGGCGCCGACCGAGGCAAGAGCCGAAGATGCCCCCAAGAAGGGCGGCATCCTGAAGGTCGCCCAGTGGATCAAGGATCCGAAGGACCCGCGCAAGTCCGACTGGTCGGAAATCGCCAATGCCGAGCGCCAGGCGCTCGAGCCGTTGGTCAAATACACCACCGAATACACGTTCCGCCCCTATCTGCTTGAGTCTTGGGACGTCAACGACGATGCCACCCAGTACGTGCTGCATGTGCGCAAGGGCGTGACCTGGCACAATGGCGATGCTTTCACTGCCGACGACGTGGTGCACAACTTCAACCGCTGGGGCGAGAAGGCCGCTGAAGGCAATTCCATGCCCGGCCGTCTTGGCACGCTGTTCGACGACAAGACCGGCAAGCTGCGTGAAGGCGCGGTCACCAAGGTCGACGACATGACCGTCAAGCTGTCGCTCACCAAGCCCGACATCTCGATCATTCCCGGGATTTGCGACTATGTGGCGCTCATCGTCCACAAGTCCTTCGACGAAAAGGGCGGCGACTTCAAGGCCTGCCCGATCGGCACCGGTCCGTTCGAGCTCGTCTCCTACGATGTCGGCCAGAAAGTGGTCTACAAGCGCCGCGCCGACAACAAGTGGTGGGACGGCGACGTCTATCTCGACGGCATCGAGTTCATCGACTACGGCACCGATCCGGCCGCCATGGTCAGCGCTTTCGAGGCCGGCGAAGTGCATACCAATTTCGAAACGTCGGCCGACTATGTGTCGATCCTCGACAAGATGGACCTGGTCAAGTCCGAAGTCGTCACCGCCTCGACTATCGTCTGCCGCACCAACGTCACCCACAAGCCTTACGACAACGAGAAGGTGCGCAAGGCGCTGCAACTCGGCGTCGACAACAATGTCGTGCTCCAGCTCGGCTACGGCAATGCCGGCTCGGTCGCCGAGAACCACCATGTCTGCTCGATCCATCCGGAATATTACGAGCTGCCCAAGCTTACCCGCGATCCGGCCAAGGCGAAGGCGCTGATGGCGGAAGCCGGTCAGGCCGATTTCGAGCATGAACTGATCACCGTCGACGAGGACTGGCACAAGAACACCGGCGACGCGATCGCCGCCCAGCTGCGCGACGCAGGTATCAAGGTGAAGCGCACCGTGCTGCCGGGCTCGACGTTCTGGAACGACTGGCTGAAGTATCCGCTGTCGATGACGAACTGGAACATGCGTCCGCTCGGCGTTCAGGTTCTGGCGCTGGCCTACCGCACCGGTGAGGCCTGGAACGAGTGTGCCTGGTCGAACCCAGACTGGGATGCCAAGCTGAACGCCGCGCTTGCGGTTTCCGACGCGGCCAAGCGCAAGGAAATGATGAAGGACATCGAGCAGATCCTGCAGGATTCCGGCATCATCATCCAACCTTACTGGCGCAAGCTCTACAGCCACTCGGTCAAGGCGGTGCAAAACTACAAGATGCATCCGACCTTCGAGCGCGACTACGGCAAGATCTGGCTCGACCAGGCGTGATCAGGCCAAGCAGGAGGAAGGGGCAGTTCGCCCCTTTCTCCCTCTCTGCATGATTCCAAAACCAGAAGTCGGCGCAGCAAAAGTTGCGGACTCCTCTGGCAAGGTCGTGCAATAAACTGGGTTGATTGCATCCGAGGGCCTGTTTGACAGCCAGTTCCGCCGTCGCGGCTGAGGTGACTTTTCAACGGGCTCCAACCCCAACCAGACCGGCAGGGGGCCGCCATGCTTTCCTTCGTTATCAGGCGTCTTGGCACCATGGCACTGACGATGCTGTGCCTGACTATGATCGTCTTTTTCCTGATCAACCTTGAACCCAATCTGAAGAAGCTGGCGATCAGCCAGACCGAAATGCACACGTCGGCCGAGCAGCTCGAGAGCTGGCTGGTCAATCATGGCTACCGGCAGAACTTCTTTGTCCGCTACGGGCAGTGGCTGGGCGTCATGCCAAAGCAGCCGGTGACCGACCCGGCGACCGGCAAGCCGGCGCAGCGTTTCTCGTTCTGCAATGACCCGGTCGTGCCGACCTTCGCCGGCGTCGTCGAAGGCGATTTCGGCTGCTCGACCAAGTTCAAGACAACGGTCGCCTCGAAATTGTTTCCCGCACTTGGCGCCACTGGCATCCTGATGTTCTGTGTGTTGGCGGTGATGGTGCCGGTATCGCTCTTGATCGGCATCCTGGCCGGCATGCGCGAGGGGTCGCGAACCGACCGGGTGCTTTCGGTCGCCTCGATCGCCTCGACGGCGACGCCCGAATATGTGTCGGGCGTCATCTTCACCGTCATCTTCGCCTCATGGCTCGGCTGGCTGAACGGTTCGGCCGCGTCGGCAAGCCAGGGCATCACCTTCTACAATTTCACCCTGCCGGTGATGACGTTGGCGATCTACGGCATCGGCTACATCGCCCGCATGACACGCGCCTCGATGGTCGAGGTGATGACGCAGCAATATATCCGCACCGCCCGGCTGAAGGGCCTCTCCTTCGGCGGCGTGGTGGTGAAACATGCGCTGCGCAACGCGCTGATCGCACCGTTCACCGTCATCATGCTGCAATTTCCCTGGCTGCTCACCGGCGTCGTCATCGTCGAGGTGATGTTCCGCTACCAGGGCTTCGGCTACACGCTGGTCGAGGCCGCCGGCAACAACGACATCGACCTTTTGCTTGGCTGCTCGCTGGTCTCGGTGTTCATCGTCTTGATCACACAGCTCATTTCCGATGTCGGCTACGCGTTTCTCAATCCGCGTATCAGAGTTCAGTAGGGGGCGAAGCGGATGCAGGTCCAATATATCAGTGCCTTCACCGTCATTCTCGAAGTGCTGTCGCGCTTCTGGCCGGTCTGGATCGCGCTCATCATCGTCATGGGGGCGAGCTTCGCCTACAAGAAGAAGCTGGCGCTCTACGGGCAGCTGTTCGACAGCGGGGTCGGCATCGTCGGCGTCGGCATCTGCCTGTTCTGGCTGTTCACGGCGATCTTCGCATCGACCATCTCGCCTTTCGATCCGCTGGCACAGGTCCCGGTGATGAAGGACATGCTGCCCGGCGCCATCGAGCCGCAATCAGGGCTTGTCTATCTGTTCGGTGGCGACAAGCTGGCACGCGACGTGTTTTCACGCATGGTCTATGGCAGCCAGATCGTGCTGATCATCGCGCCGGCGGCGACCGGCTTCGCGCTGATGGTCGGCATCACGCTAGGCCTGCCTGCCGGCTATTACGGCGGCAAGATCGATACCGTGCTGTCGTTCCTGGCCAACCTTGTGCTGGCCTTCCCGGTGATCCTGCTGTTCTACCTCTTGGTGACGCCGGGCATCATGGACACGCCGATCCCCTATGCCATGGCCGGCGTGTTCTTCCTGTTTCCGATCATCTTCTTCAGCGTGCTGTTCTGGACGCGCTACAAAAACCGGCCAGATCGGCTGTACATCCTGCTCGGCCTGACGCTGATCATAGGCGGCTGGATCTATCTCGGCCTTGTCTTCGACAGGGACCCGCTGCACATCGTCCACATCGATCCCAACCAGCTCAACATCTTCGTGGCCGTGGTGTTTGCCTCCAGCCCGGGCGTGTTCCGCATCGTGCGCGGCTTGGTGATGGACATCAAGACGCGCGACTATGTGGCGGCGGCGCAGACGCGCGGTGAATCACCCTGGTACATCATGCTGTGGGAAATCCTGCCCAATGCACGCGGACCGCTGATCGTCGATGCCTGCCTGCGCATCGGCTACACAACGATCCTGCTCGGCACGCTCGGCTATTTCGGCCTCGGCCTGGCACCGGAAAGCCCCGACTGGGGCACGGCGATCAAGGACGCCAGCCGGCTGCTGCGCTCCTTCATCCATCCGGCGTTGCCGCCGACGATCGCGCTGATGTCGTTCGTGCTGGGGCTCAATCTCTTGGCCGACTCGCTGCGTGAGCAATCGATGAAAGACTGATTGACGGGCTCCGGCCCGCATCTGGTAGAATTTGGATTGGAGCGACCCATGAACGAGGCAGTTCGAAATCCCGCAGAGCCGATCATCGAGATCGAAAACCTGTCGATCTCCTTCTTCACCCGCAAGGGTGAAATACCGGCGGTCATGGATTTTTCCTGCACGGTCATGCCCGGCGAAGCGATGGGCATCGTCGGCGAATCCGGCTGCGGCAAGTCGACCGTGTCGCTCGGCATCATGCGAGACCTCTCCAACATCGGCAAGATCGTCGGCGGCAGGATCAAGTTCCAGGGCAAGGACATGGGCGAGCTCTCCGAGGAGGAGCTGCGCGCCATCCGCGGCAACAAGATCGCGATGATCTACCAGGAGCCGATGGCCAGCCTCAATCCGGCGATGAAGGTCGGCCAGCAGTTGATGGAAGTGCCGCTGATCCACGACAAGGTGTCGAAGGAAGAGGCCTACAAACGCTCCCTCGAAATGGTGCGCGCGGTCAAGCTGCCCGATCCCGAGCGCATGATGCGCTCTTATCCGCACCAGCTCTCCGGCGGCCAGCAGCAGCGCATCGTCATTGCCATGGCGCTGCTGTCGAAGCCGGCGCTGCTTCTGCTCGACGAGCCGACGACGGCGCTCGACGTGACGGTGGAAGCCGGCATCGTCGAACTGGTCAAGGGGCTGGGCGAGAAGTTCGGTACGTCGATGATCTTCGTGTCGCACAATCTCGGCCTTATCCTCGAAACCTGTGACCGCATCACCGTGATGTATTCGGGCGAGGCGGTGGAGACCGGCAAGATCAAGGACGTGTTCGACCGGATGCGCCATCCCTATACGCAAGGGCTGTTCCGCTCGATCCCGCTGCCGGGCGCCGACAAGAATTCACGGCCGCTGATCTCCATCCCCGGGCAGTTGCCGCTGCCGCATGAGCGGCCGAAGGGCTGCAATTTCGGCCCGCGCTGCCACCATTTCGTCGAGGGCGTCTGCAACGCCGCGGAAATCCCGATGGTCGAGGTCGCCGGCCACGAAGGCCATTTCTCACGCTGCGTGCGCTTCAACGAGATCGACTGGGAGGCGCTGCCGCCCGGCGCCAAGAAGGTCAATGAGCGCGTCGTGCCTGGCGCGCCGGTGCTCAAGATCGAGGATCTCAGGAAATACTATAAGGTCGGCGGCAGCGAGGTGTTCGGCTCGAGCGAAGGCCGCGTCGTCAAGGCCAACGAGACGATCTCCTTCATGGCGCGCGAATCCGAAACCGTCGCCATCGTCGGCGAATCCGGCTGCGGAAAGTCGACGCTGGCCAAGGTGCTGCTCGGGCTGGAGACTGCAAGTGCCGGCACGGTGACGCTGGGCAACAAGCAGATCCAGTCGACCGGCATCGAGAGCCGCAGTGTCGAAACCGTGTCGTCGATCCAGATGGTGTTCCAGAACCCGTTCGATACGCTAAACCCCAGCCATTCGGTCGGCTCGCAGATCATCCGCACGCTGGAGAAATTCAATGTCGGCAAGACGGTTGCCGACCGGCGCAAGCGCATGCTGGAACTGCTCGACCTGGTGAAGCTGCCGCGCGCCTTCGAGACGCGCAAGCCGCGCCAGCTGTCGGGTGGCCAGAAGCAGCGTATCGGCGTGGCGCGCGCCTTTGCCGGCGACGCCAAGGTGGTGGTGGCGGACGAGCCGGTCTCGGCACTCGACGTGTCGGTGCAGGCGGCGGTGACCGAACTGTTGATGGACATCCAGCGCAAGAACAAGACGACGATGCTGTTCATCAGCCACGATCTGTCGGTGGTGCGCTACATCGCCGACCGCGTCGTCGTCATGTATCTCGGCTATATCGTCGAGCAAGGCACGACCGATCAGATCTTCGCGCCGCCCTACCACCCCTATACCGAGGCGCTTTTGTCAGCGATCCCGATCGCCGATACCAGCGTGGTCAAGCGGCACATCGTGCTGGAGGGCGACATTCCCTCGGCGATGAACCCGCCAACCGGCTGCCCGTTCCAGACGCGCTGCGGCTACAAGAAACTGGTGCCGGACAATCTGTGCGAGACCAAGGTGCCGCCGGTCAAGCATCTGGGCGACGGCCATATGAGCCTGTGCTGGTTGGCCGACGACGTGCTGGCCAAGATGGAGCCGGTGATCAAGTTCGACAAGGAACATGCCGCGCATGAAGGCGTGCCGGACGATGCGCCACATGGCACGGGGCCAGGCTTTGCCGGTTCGCCGCCGGCGCGCCCGAGCGGCAAAAACGCCAATGCGGAGGCCGATGCGACCGGAAAGGCTGTCGAGGACACGGACGCCGTCTTGCGAGCCCGTCGCCACGAAGTCCGCGACGAGACTTCCGAAACCGGTGTCTCAAAGCCGAAAGATACGACAAGGCGGCACTAACGGGGCTGAGTGTCAGCTTCCGCACTGCCGTAACTGCGCCTCATAGTCCCGCGCCATCTTGTCGGTGGCCCGCGCGTAACCCTGCACGCCGGCGTCGCCACGATTGCCGCGGCCATAGGCGG